>NZ_WQDQ01000003.1:0-403410 GCF_013033235.1 Ruegeria sp. HKCCA0235A
TCAAATTTAGGAATCACACACGCCGACCATCGTTGTTGGGCCTTTACAAACGGACCCAGCGGACGTCCGCTTTGTCCCGCAACTCGGTCGTTCGGTCATTATTCCGCTATGTCCGCTCCCGCAAAAAAAACAAAGTGAGCGCCCCCGGCAACCCGCTAGGGGCCGCCGAGGGTTGGGTGTCAGGGTGGTCTTCGGTTAACGACATAGTCAGCCAACCACTGCCAGTAGGCTTCGGCATCCCGGAACCCTTGAGCCCGAGCAGCCAGATCTTCCGCTGTCTTACGGGTGCAACCACCATCGTATTCGGCGATAGCAGCCCGCTCCTCGAACGCATCAATGTCCGGGAACGTCATGCCGGGAGTCTTATCTGATCGACGATAGACCGACGTTGCTCGTCACTGATCCCTGCCGAGTAGATGCCGTAGGTAATCCCGTTCTCCGACCGTGCCGATTGGTGGCCAACCAGAGATGCGGTGAAGTGCTCAGGAACACCGGTTCTCTCACACTGGGTGATGAACCACTTGCGGGTCGAGTGAAACACCAGCCCCGGTCGATCAAGCTCCAGCCGTCGGCGCAGTCTCGCGAAGCCCTTAGTGACATGTGCCACGGTGAGGTCGGGGAACAGAGGACCAGATGATGGTAGCTGCCGAAACGTCTCATCCAGCGCCGGGTGGACCGGAACCAGTCGTTCCGCCGCGTCGGTCTTCCGCAGTCGCAGTTCATTGGGTCGAACATGCACGAAGCAACCGAGATTGCCCTTGGCCGCGAGGTCTTCCCGGAGCAGCCCCACCGCTTCTCCCGCTCGCATTCCTGATAGCAGGCAGGTTAGCAGAACCGGATGCAATTCACGGTCATTGGCTCCCAGCAACCGCACGACTTCATCGTCAGTCGGAACCGCATAGGGTTGAGGACGCACCTTGCGATCGAAGGGCACTGTCCGGAACGGGTTGACCTCCAGATGCCCTTCATAGACCACCCAGTCGAGGAAGTGATTGACCTGCGACCAGATACGCCGCTGAGTTCTGGCTGTAATAGTCACCGCCCCACGAGACGAGTACGCGACTAACTGGTCCAGGGTCAGCCCTCGGGTCCTCTCTGACTTACCGATCATCGGAGACAGTTGGGCTATTGCGGACAGGAACTCTCGTCCGTCTGTTCTGGTCAGGCGGCAAACCGGCTGGTCACCATATCGGCTTGTGAACAACCCGACGGAGTATCGGACCGATTTAAACCCGCTGGGTCGAAGTTCATTACTACGCCGGGAAAGGTAGGCTCGGCTCAGGTCACGAACTGGCACCTTTACCGGTGCTGATGGTCTGATGAACTTGGACCGCTCCAGATTGCATCCAGAGTCCTCCAGAGTGGCCCGGAGACGGACGAGAGAAGTCTCTGGCTGGTCAACCCAATCAGGAACCTCAGCAGTGTTCTCTGGGGCAGACAGAGTCTCCTCTGCCTGAGCCCGCACCTGTTCAACCAACGTCTCGAACCGGGCATTGACTTCAGCGGCACGAACACGGGCTGTTCTGGGATCACTGGTTTTGAGGCTCTGCTTCAGGGCCTGAGCGCCCAGCGCGAGAGCGACGTCAACGGGATAGTTCCGTCTGAACAACCATGTATGGCCCTTCAGATAGGCATAGCGAATGTGAGCAGACATCAGTCTCCTCCTTTCAGATTTGGAATGTGGGATGGGTTCAGTTGGTTGAGATAACCCTTAGGATCATCTCCCGATCCGGTTCGCCGTAGGTACCAGCCAGAGGGCCGGTGACAGCAAAGCCGGTCACGCAGTCTTCGAACACCTCGTCTATGCGGAACAGATGTTCAGGGACGTCATCGAAGGCCTGGACGACCACGACGTCACCGGGGTTCAGCTCCAGCTCACTCATCGTCGGTCCTCCACGTCCAGAGGACCGCCAGCAGAACCAACGCCGAGACAGCGGGGTGGGACCGCGACACCACCCAGAGCATCGTCGTCAGGACGGCCTTGGGCGGTGGGTGCAAAAGAAAACCCCCGACGAGAACGCCGAGGGCAGACAGGTACTTCATGGATCAAACTCCTGCAGTTGCTTCCTTATTTAGATGCAGGAAGTTGCTCGATTTTCGGGACGAAGGAGCGAGTGATACCCGCTGGCTTGTCTGCGCGAGACACCTGCGTTAGCCTGAAACTCCCAAGGCGATTACTGGGTGAGGCCAGAGCAGGTCCATTGCACAGGGTTGAGTTCGCGGGGCAAAAAATGACTGATACTGAATGCAACTATCAACGGGTAGTTTCGGTTGAAGAAGTCAGGTGCGCCCTTGAAGAGGCGCAGTGCCAACACTGTGGCATAACCACTAATGAACTAAAGTCACACGGGGAGTTGCTTGAGATTTGCGGTGAGGAACTTTGCTCCGACATCTCAACGGGCAAGAAAACGTTCATCACGATTGCACTATGCCCAAGCTGTCATGCGCGGGCACACCAAGACGCTCAGAACAAGCACAACCCCTGCCAGATAAAGGCTCGGTGGAGCCGAGAAGGCCTAGCGTAGCGGTTTGCCGGGGGTGTTCACTTTGCATTCTTTTTTCCAAAGCGGACTTTGGTTGAGGGCCGGCTGAATGACCGAGTTGCGGGACTTTGCTGCCGTTTGATCGGGTTGCCCACAGGTCCGCTTCTTTTGATTTCGTGGCTAAGTGTGTTTAGCATTTCTGCAGGATGTATTTTGAGAGCTAAGCCATGTCTGATCCATATTCTGATCTTGGCGCACAAGACACCGCGCTTCAGGAACGTATTGCAGCAGCGATGGAAGCCCGTTGCCTTGAGCCTGCACAGGTCGCAATTCGCAAGGCCTACTTGAGTGAGTTAAAGCTCCCGAGCAATGCACGTGCGTTGGAACTCGGGTCCGGTACAGGCCACGTAACTAAGGACCTACTGGACGTTGCAGGCGCGAAAACAGCGCATGGGCTCGAACCTTCACCGGTGATGGTTGAACGGGCGAAAAAGAGCTTTGGAGATGATGCGCGGCTCAGCTTCGATATCGGCGATGCAAAGGACACGGGGTTTGAGGACACATCATTCGACGTTGTCCTAATGCATACCCTGTTGTGTCACGTGCCTGACCCCGAAGTTGTTGTTCAGGAAGCATTCCGCATCCTGAAGCCGGGTGGTGTATTGGCGATTTGTGATGGCGACTACGACACAGCGACGGCGCAGATTGCAGATTTCGATCCGCTGGATCAACTCATTCGGTTCATGATCAATCAAAATGTCACCAACCTTTGGATAATGCGTCAGGTCTCCGGAATGCTCGCCAAGACCGGCTTTCAACTTGGGGCAAGAAGAGGGCATGGATACGTCGCCGAAGCAGAAGCGACATACTTCCTGACTGTCATAGACCGAGGTGCTGACCGCATGATCGAAGAGCGCGTACTGTTTCCCGAAACAGCGGAGGCGTTGAAGGCGGAGGCAAGACGCCGGGTGGCTGAGAAGACCTTCTTCGGTTTCATGTCTTACGTAAGCCAGATTGCGACAAAGCCTTAGGGCAACTAAGCACTCTGGTAGACCGGACTTTCGTTCGCCGCGCAGCATCAGTCACTTTGGGCTCGGTACGGCCATTCGCCGCTTTTCGCATCGGTGGCCGCTCGCAGCCCTTCACGACCTGCCGCACCTGCATAGGCTAAAAGCGCAACAATTGGCAGCTCAGGGCTCATATGACTTGTTCATGCTCACCGCAGAGAAAGTTGGCAGCGAGCCCCAAATGCCCCTGATCCACGAACATCGGAAAACAAAAAACTGCAAGTAATCGGCATTCTATGCAGCTAAGTGAGCTACGAGACGGTATGAGCATAAGTCCGAATTGTTAAATCCGGTGCGTCGGGCATGGCAGAGCAGAAGTGAACCACTACAATGCCGTTAAACAGATACTGCGGACCTTAGTTGTTCTTTGCCAATTTGGCATTTGGAGCCGCGTAGAAGAGGGGTGCCTCGCTCGAGAACCAAGAATTCATCGCCTAACGAATAAGCAAACTCAAAGAACTGCTCGACCAAGATTATGGCCATTTCACCCTGATCACGCAGCAGACGAATGACTTCGCCAATCTGCTTGATGATGTTGGGTTGAATGCCCTCGGTCGGCTCGTCCAACAGCAAGAGTTTTGGCTTTGTGATCAACGCACGTGCAATGGCAAGTTGCTGCTGTTGACCACCAGACAGGTCGCCTCCACGCCGCGACAGGAACTCTTTGAGGATCGGGAAAAGGTCAAAGATATAGTCGGGGATGGTGTGATCGCTGCGGGGCAGGCAGGCAAAGCCGGTTTCGAGGTTTTCGCGCACCGTCAAAAACGGGAAAATCTCGCGCCCTTGCGGAACGTAAGCCACGCCTTTTCTGGCCAGCTCGAAGGATGTGGTGTTGCCGATCTCTTCGCCGGTTAGCACATAGTCGCCACCGCTGCGGGGATGCGTGCCGGATATCGCTTTCAAAAGGCTTGTTTTTCCGACGCCGTTTGTACCCATCACGCAGGTCACCTGACCCTGACGCGCGGTGATGTCGACGCCGTTCAAGATCTGGCTGCCGCCATAGTGCAGAGTCAAATCAGAGATGTTCAGAAGGTCAGCGGCCAAGATAAACCTCGATTACTTTCTCGTTCCGGGTGACATGGTCCAACGATCCTTCGGCCAGGACCGAACCCTCGTGCAGCACGGTGACTTTGCAGTTCAGGCGACGGACAAACTCCAAATCGTGTTCGACAACAACGACGGCCCGGGTTTTGGCCGCTTCGACAAGAATGTCGGTCGTATGCTTGCGCTCTGCCGGGGTCATCCCGGCCGCAGGCTCATCGACCAGCAGCAATTGTGGGTCCTGAGCCAGCAGCATCCCGATCTCGAGCCATTGCTTTTGCCCGTGGCTAAGTTCACCCGCCTTGCGGCCCAAGGCGCTCTGCAGTCCGATTTCCTCGGCCAGCGTTGCGACTTTCTCATGATCTTCCTGACGCGCCCGGAACCGCAGCACAGCCAACGGCCCGCGTTTGTTTTTCAGGGCAAGCATCAGGTTTTCGCGGATGCTTTGGTCTTCGAACACAGTTGGTCGCTGGAACTTTCTTCCCACTCCGGCCTGCGCGATCTGGCTTTCGCTCATCGACAGTAGTGAGACAGATTTCTCACCCCACAGAACATGACCATCTTCCGGCTTGGTCTTGCCCGTGATGATGTCCATGAACGTCGTCTTTCCCGCCCCGTTCGGGCCGATGACAGCGCGCATTTCGGCCGGACCGATTTGGAACGTCAGGTTGTTGATGGCCTTGAACCCGTCGAAGGATACGGAAACGCCAGAGACTTCGAGCAGCGTGCTCATTCATTCGCCTCCTTTTCGCGCAACGACCCAAGGTCTGGTCCCAGGTCGGCCCCATGTCGATCCGGTGCGCGGCGTTCTGTAAGCTTGTCGATCAGTCCCCCTATGCCGCGGGGCGCGAACAGCGTGACCGCAACAAACGAGAAACCAAGCAGGATGGTCCACCAATCGACCCATTGGATCGTATAGAACTCTAGCGAGATGTCGGGGGTTTGCCCGCCTGTAAACCATGTCGACAGCAACGAGACAAAGGCCGCACCGATCACCGCTCCGTACAGCCGTCCGCGTCCGCCGATTGCCACCCAAACGGCCAGGTAGATTGACGCGATGGGCGCAATTTCGGCCGGGTTAATGATGCCCGCTTGCGGATAGTACAAAGCGCCCGCGATACCGCAGATCACGGCGGTGAAGGTGAAGATGAAAAGCTTGTAGGCCTCGACTGAGTATCCAAGGAACCGAACGCGGCTTTCATCGTCTCGGATGGCGCGAATGACCGATCCGAATTTGCCGGACACCACCCATGCGCAGACAAGGTAGCCAAGGCCAAGCGCTAGGGCGGACGCCCAAAAGAACAGGATCGAAACCGTTGATTGCGGCACCGAGTCCAGACCCGGCAGGTTCTGCAGCCCCGACAAGCCGTTATTCCCGCGCAGCCCACTGTCGTTCTGGAACAGGTAAAGGGACAGCGCCAGCGTCATCGCCTGCGTCAGGATCGACAGGTAAACCCCGGTCACCCGACTGCGAAACGCCAACCACCCAAAAACAAGCGCCAGCAGACCGGGTACCAACACCGCCGCAGCCAGTTGTAGCGGTAAGGAATGTGCAAAAGCCCAGATCGGGGGAAACTCGGACGCACCGACAACGCCGAAAATCTGAGCGGCAATGCCATCCGATATTTCCTGGACCGTCGGCGGCAATGCAGACGCCGCGAGGCTGTCGACCACGATAATCTCGGTCCGGGCGTACATCAGCCACATGCCGATGGCGTAGCCGCCAATGCCAAAAAATGCCATGTGCCCCAGCGACAGGATACCTGTGTATCCCCACACCAGATCCATCGCCAGTGCAGCAAGACACAGGCACAGCGTTTTGCCCAAAGTTTTGATAAAGCTGGTGGAAATCAGCCCGATGCCAAACCCTTCGCCCAAAACAGTAATGATAACCGTAAACAGGGACAGGATGATCAGAAAGATCGCGACAGAGGGATAGCGCAGCACCAGCGGCTTGCGTACAGGCTTGGCTGTAGAAGTCATGTCAACCATATCACGCTTCCGCCGCCCGACCTTTGAGCGCGATGATACCGCGCGGTCGGAATTGAATGAACAGGATGATGAAAAGGATCATGTACGTCTGCGCCGCCAGCGTATTGGACGGGTTGAGCCACTCGATCCCCTTTTGCAGCGTTCCGACCATCGTCGCACCCAGCAGCGTGCCCCAGATGTTGCCAACACCGCCAACGACAACTGTCATAAAGCTTTGCACAATGTAGTCAGAGCCCATCTCGGAAGTGACTTTGGCATAAAGCCCGATGGCCACGCCGGCGATGCCCGCGATGCCTGAGCCCAGGCCGAATGTCAGCATGTTGATCCGGTCCGGGTTAATACCCATGGAGGACGCCATGCGGGGGTTTTGAGTGACCGCTCTCACCTCAAGCCCCACCCGGGTTCGGTTCATGACGATAAGGAACAGGGCCAGAAACAGCAACGCCAGAACGAAGATCGCGATGCGGATATAGCTGATCGAGACGATGTCGTTCAGCACCATCGACCCGTCCAACCATGCCGGAGCAGTCAGAGGACGCGCCTGCGTGCCAAAGATGTTCTTGGCCAGTTGCTGCAAGGCAATGGAAACGCCGAAGGTTGCCAGCAGCGTCTCTAGCGGCCGGTGATACAGCCACCGAATGACCAGCCGCTCCAGTAGAACACCGGCCCCGAAGGTCACCAGAAACGCGCAGGGAATGGCCACAAGGATCGAAAGCGTCAGGTCAGGAATGAACAACTGCACCACATAGCCGGTGTAGGCGCCCATCATGATGAACTCACCATGCGCCATATTGATCACGCCCATGACTCCGAAGGTGATCGCAAGACCGATCGCCGCAAGGAAATAGATCGAGGCCAAAGACAGCGCGTCCAGCACCAGATCCGCTGTCTGGTTCAAAGCAACTTGCGTTTCAATGTTGTCCAAAGCCGCCTGTGCAGCAAGAGCGATGGGCAAGGGGGCTGAGACGTAAACCTTGAAAAACTTATGTTTTTGAACAGCTTCGGCAATATCTTCCTGTGTCACCAGCGGGGTCGCAAGACCTTGCTGGGCCAACACCTGATACGCGGCCTCTCGGGCGACGTCCTCGTCAAGGCTCGCCACTTGTACACCCGCAACAGTATCGCCGTTTATGTTGGCGATCAGGGCTTGCTTTACCGCTGCTGCATCCACCGGCTCCGGGGCCAACCCGTTTGCGACAAGCAGGTCATAGGCCTGGTCCTGCGTCAGATCGTCCGATCCGACCTCAATGCCAACCGCACCGTCCGGGATTTCATCTGCGACCTTGATTTCGGATGAAACCAAAGGATTGAGCGTTGCCCTGACATCAACACCCAGATCGCCGGCAAAGCTGTCGATTGCAGCAAGCCTCGCGGCCTCATCCTCATCAAAGCGAATGGTGAGCAAGCGTTCCAACCGGTCTTTGCGCGCCTTGAGGTTGGCGTCTTGTTCAGCCTCGTTGGAACCCCGCAGGGCAGACAGGTGCGACGCTTCGGCGTCTCGCTCAATCGCTGTCAAAGCAGCGACGCGTGTCCTTGGATTGGGGTCGTTCAACTGAAACTGCACCAGAGCAGACGCGATCAACCCGCGAATGCCAGAATTGGGCTTGAGTTGTTTGTATTTCTTTTTCTCGACAACCCCGATCTCGGCCCCGTCAGATACATCGAAGACTTGCAACCCACCGTCAGCCTTTGAGGCAAAGACAAAAAGACCGGTTTCTTTGTTGAACCACATGTCCTTGGCCTGCCAACGCTCCAGAACGGTCTGCGCTTCCGGCAGCCCACTTTGCGCCAGCGCGTCGATCGCAGGGCCAATCGTCTTGCGAGAGGATTTCTGGATCACCTCCGCGTGAGACTGCAATATCTGCTGCACCGGGGCGTCTGCGGATTGCGCTTGCAAAAGGGTAGGGGCCACAAGGACCAGCAGGGCAAGCACTGCCCGCCTGAACGGAAGCGTCATTTAGGAAGACCTTTGTATTGAGCCTCGGGGCACAACTCGCGCGCCCCGAGGAATTCAGGTTAAGACCTTAGTAGTTGGACTTGATCTGTACGCAGCTCTCGGTTTCGGTGTTGTACATCCCGCAACCCAGCTCTTTCCAATCCGACACGAGAACAGCGGACTCAGGCAGATAGTCGGTCCAGGCGTCGCCCGGAACTTCTTCGGTCTGGCTGATGATGTCGAACTGACCGTCTTCCTGGATTTCACCGATCAGGACCGGCTTGGCCAGATGGTGGTTGGGCAGCATCACAGCGGTGCCGCCTGTCAGGTTCGGGAATTCCTGACCGTACATGGCGGTCCGAACGGCATCGACATCGGTGGTGTCGGCAGCCGTCGCCGCGTTCACCCACATGTTGAAGCCGACATAGTGGGCCTCCATCGGGTCATTGGTCACACGGTCCTCACCCATTCGGGCTTTCCAAGCTTCAACCCATGCTTCGTTCGCATCGCTTTCGGCCGACTGGAAATAGTTCCAGGCCGCCAGGTGACCGACGAGGTTGGTGGTATCCAGACCGGCCAACTCTTCCTCACCGACCGAGAATGCGACAACCGGAATGTCATCAGCCGAGATGCCCGCAGCAGCAAGTTCCTTGTAGAACCCGACGTTCGCGTCGCCATTGATTGTCGAAATCACGCCGACTTTCTTGCCATCCGCGCCAAGTGCAACCACGTCGGCCACGATCTTGGACCAGTCCGAATGACCGAACGGCGTGTAGTTGACGAAAATATCCTCTTCCGCGATGCCCTTCTGCTTCAGGTAACTTTCAAGGATATTGTTCGTGGTCCGCGGATAGACGTAGTCGGTTCCCAGCAGCGCGAATTTCTCAACTTCCAGCTCATCCAGGAAGTAATCCGTGGCTGGGATCGCCTGCTGGTTCGGCGCAGCACCTGTATAGAACACGTTTTTCGAGCTCTCTTCACCCTCATACTGAACCGGATAGAACAGCAGGCCGTTCAGTTCTTCGATCACCGGCAGGACGGATTTGCGGGAAACCGATGTCCAGTTGCCAAAGATCACGTCAACCTCGTGGACTGTGAGCAACTCACGCGCCTTTTCGGCAAACAGTGGCCAGTCCGAGGCCGGGTCTACAACGACGGCTTCAAGCTCACACCCCAGAAGACCACCCGCTTCGTTTTGCTGTTCGACTAGCATTTCCATCGTGTCTTTCAGCGTGGTTTCCGAAATGGCCATGGTACCGGACAACGAATGAAGGACGCCAACCTTGATCGGGCAATCAGCCAGTGCAGGCAATGAACTGGCCAACAGGACTGCGGCGGTTGTGGTGAGAATTTTGGTGTGCATCAGCATTTCCTTTTATGCGACGCGCAGCAGGGTTGTTCGGGGCGCCGAAACGTCCCATATACCCCCCACGCATAATTGCGGTGTGCGAGGGCGTCTTCAGGTTCCTAGGCCGGGCACCTTCGCACATGTTCCAAGCCGTCTTGCGGCACTCCATAGTGCTAGGACAGTTCTTTGCAGCTCTTAGAGTCTCATAGCCCGAGTTCTTGGATTGATTGAGGGTATTGCCCAATTTCGCGGCAATGCAGCACGTCGCGCTTAAAAATGCGGCGGCGCAGCGAAGCGGTCTTTAAGCGCCGCCCAAGATCAACAGGTTGCATTGATCCAAGTACTGCTTGGCAGCTCGGCGCGCCGCACTTGCTTTCACTTCATCAGAAGTAAAGGTTGCGGTTTGCAGCAAACGTGCGTGGGCGTGTTTGGAATTCACCCTGTGGCCTAGGACAAATTCGGCATTATTTGCTGTCGTAGTCGCTTCCAGCAACGAGATAAACCTACCGCGCCGCAGTTCATAATCCTGAGCTTTTGGATCGTTCAAAAGCCACGCGTGTTCCATTTCAGCCGAGAAGCGACCTGCACAACCTGCAAAAGATTTTACGATCCCACTTTCTGCGTAGAGCAATCCAGAAGTCACCAGGATGCACACAATAGAAAGAAAGAATGTTCTCAAAATGCACATATTTTAATCATCGCCACAGTAATTGCGTCCGTCAAGGCAGCACTTTGAAATCAACTGTGTCCAGTTTACGGATTACTCTGAATAGAAAGCCCCAGCATTTTCAGGCTCAAATTTGATTAATCACACCGATTCCGCAATGTACGGCCAAGCTTGCACCAATCTTCTGGATAGGCCGAGCTAACACTTACTATCGGATTCAAATATCTAAAGCTTCGCACTAGTTGGAAGTTGCAATGTCTGATTTGAGTCCCAATTGAAACCCTCGATCCGCTGACCAAGACCGAAACTGATTCCGCCAACCAGTCGTTCACTCCGACCAAACTTGCTGCAATGTAGCTAAAACGGCTCAGTCCGCGAAGAAGCCATCAGACGCCGGGATGCGAATGTCTGGAATGCGACGTTTGAGACTTGTTGCACAAGCGAGACTCTGGGTGTTGACGAAAGTCCGGTAAGGGCTCTTACCTCCCGTCGATCCCCACCGCAGAGAACGGCGACAGTGAGCCCATTTTGCTGCATGCTGCGTGGCGCACCAAGAACACCTAACTGCGCATAGCAACCATTGCGGTAGCCAAGGACGGCCCAATACTAACCCAAGGGAGCGAAATCATTCTGCACAGCTTCCGGTTGCAGAGGACGCTGACTTAGCATTGGTCTCTCAGACTGTTGCAACAGGCTTCCGTCGAGTCTTTATCTTCTTCACAGGTCTTTTCAATGATCCGGTCGCCACACTGTATGTAGCAACGCCAGGACCTCTCAACGCGGACAGTCAACGTTTGGATAACGTTCTTCCGAAAGGCAACGAGAACACTCCTCGCCAAATGCGCGTCTTGAGTAAAGATTAAGAGAGCGGTGCCCTTGGGGCGCAAGCTGAATACTGGCGATGCACCTCTGACAATTCCAAGCCGCACATCTTCTATCTCAAATTCCACGGGTCGTTTGATTTGGATGCCGAGTTCTGCTTTGGCAAGTATGTCGTCGTATTCATCGGGTATCAAGTCTGTGAAACCCATGATGAATTCATGCACTATGGATTCTTCAAACTCATTCAATTTCATAACTTCTGTTCCTATTGGTTGGCCAAACGGTCTGCGAAGCTTTGTAACTCTGTCGCAGTTACGCCTAGGTATGGTTTGGTTGCAGAGGCATCGACTTTGGGATCAGCAACAACCGCGAAGATCGGGTCTGAAAGGATCGCTTCAGGAAGCTCAGGCTTGAGTTCCAGCGCGAGTCTTTTTGCCTCACGAAGATCGTCAATCATATATCCTGCGCTCCTTGAAATCCCCTCGTCAGCGAAACCGATTGCAATGTCACGCAGCTTGCCAACCAACTGGGCCTTCAATTTTTTTTGGTCCTTTTGGGCTTTCTTCGAAGCCTGCCACTGCTCATAGCCAAATAGCATCAAGTGAAGACCGATGCCAATCGCGCATAGCACCAGACCTGAGTTGCGCACGGTGAGCCAATTGGCATCCTCGTCAAGATTCTTTGCTGAATTTCTGACCATCGAACCATACTCATTGAGCACATACTCGGTCAGCAGATACAGAAGGCCTTCGCCGCCAATTAGAGTAATTCCTCCAAGGAAGATCGCAGTAAAAAACCTCTTTAGAGGATTGCCGATTAGGAAACGGTAGGCCAACTCCAGAGCTCTGGAGCGAAGATCATTTTCAGGCTCGGGATCTTTTTTCATATTCGCGGTCTAACGGTCAAGCTCGAGAATCAAAAACTCGAGTTCGGTTATGTCACGTAGGCCACCCAATCTAGGGCGTGAATTGCGAGGCTAGTATTCTCGTAGTCGACGCCGACATTCGCATGAGCTGCACTACGATAGTGAAAAGAAGCGGGTTCATAAGGCCGTGTTTTTCAGATGCTTGATTTACTCCGGTGTGTTCCAAGTGCCGTCACAAAACAATAACTATGCGTCTGATGCTAGGCGAGATGGGTTGAACCTCGCGCCTGGCAATCTTCTTTTCCTCTAGCGCGTTCCGTAAAATTTTGAGCTTTTGGTTGGTCCAAGCAGTCACTTTTTGAGGATGGTTTTGGCACTGTTTGTCGAAATCTACAGATTCCAATCCTGTTCTGAGAATGTGAAGTTCGGGCTCGATGAGCGACGCTTCGCGAGATACTAGCCCTTCCAAATTAGGGCTCTGGAGGAAACGAGAAAAGCGAAAAATCTTTTGCTCGAGAGAATGTTTCTCCAGCGCTGATTCAATGTATCGGAAGGAATCTTCCAGCGACTTGTTTTTCATCAGGTTCTCAAAAAGAATGTGCTAATTGCCTCCCTAATAGCATATCAGAGTGGCAAAGTCAGCGTTGCGGAATTCGAAGAACTACGCGGATTTTTCCGTATGATATGATCTCCGAATTGGTATTCGTCCTATTTTCAAGCGCGCAGAACTCATCAATCAAAATTTGACTTCAGAAAAATGTCTCAATCGGCGCAAACTGGGTTCGCTGCTTTCACGCATCTGATTTGGGCAGAAACATGATCGTTTTGCGTAGAGCTGTCATTGGCGGAACTGCAGCCAATGGCGGGAACGTCCGCTCTCCTGCCATCTGACACTGGAATTTGAACGTCGGAATTTGCGGTTTTCGACGTGCCGCACATGCGAAAGACCGAAGCTCGCTAAACGGCAGGAATGGGCTCGATACGGTCATTCGCTGTTGTCCGATCGAACGTCTGCTTCTACGCCACTGGTCAGCCACTTCATCAATGTCAACAATCGGTCGTCAGCCGGTCGGCCTACCCGCGCTCGAATTCAATGGTAGCGGTTCACTTGGCGTTGCATCTGGATGCAATGACGCAAGATACGCACTACTGGGTGGATCATGGTTACTGCGTGTTCGGTGCGAGTGTGCCAGGTATTTGAAGCCTTACGAAGCATTGCGACCTCCCATTGATGACGTCACGTTAACCTGGATGAACGAGAGGTCCTGTGAACTGGGACACAGAGCGCCATTACAAGTTTCCGCCACCCACCAGCACCAGCGACCAGTCTTCAGCCCCCGGAACGACTCGCCAGCGGTCGTCTCAGCGCCAGTTATGGGTTCTCTAGCGGTCTAGTAAGCTGTGTCCCGCCAGCGGCAGTGAACGATCGATCCAGCGATCAAAACGCCCAGTGCTCACTGTTAGAAATGCCCCATGCTGACCCTCTAACGCTCCATTCCGCCCGTCGCTTCGCTAAGCAGAATGCCCCCGAAACCGCCCCAGTTTCTCAGGCTAGTGGGAAAAGTTGATAGGTTTCATCGGTGGGCAAGGTTTCCTACCACCCCAGCCAGCTCATCAGAACATCGTTACTCCGATACCTGTTGACACCGTTTGCTGCGGAAAATGCCCCCCTTTATGCCCCGGCCACCCGAGCCACCCGCTAACAACCACAGCGGGTTTTGCGGGGGTACCCCTCCCACTTTACGGGAGGAGCGGGTTAGCGTGTTTTGACCCGAGAGTTTTGCATAGCCACAGGGCTAAAGCAGACCCCAATCGACACCGTTCGCCTGCCGATCACGCTCATCCTGAAGGTTATCTCGGCGGTCACCGATGGTCAGATGGCGGGGATTGATACAGCGACGGTTATGGCAACGGTGGCGGATTACCTGATCGCGGGTGGTTGGGGGTATTGAAGTGACTCGATAACTCATTAAATACCTTCAGGTCAAAGCTCATAATCTCGATTGAGATCACTGATAATTCATAACTGGTAGTCGTCTAACATCACTGGGTTGGGCGACCTTAATAAGTGGGCTTGTACGTCACAGCCTGCTTTGATTGCAAAATCCGTAATCGGCTCAGTCCCATTGCGCGGATTTTGATGATGAGCCGCATGGCCTGATTCTTATTTTTACCCTGACCCTGTCTCACCGTGCCGAAAAGCGCATTGGACAGGTTTGTTTTGCACGCAACGAATTGGCACAAGATGCAGGAGAAACAGAGTGAACAAGCAATTACCGAGCAACGAGCTCAAACCAAGAGAACGCAAAAAATCATGGAGGAATCGCCGCCCGATAGCACATGGGCAAAGCAATTTAGATGACGTTCAGTTGGAGATCTTTTCAGATGGCGGAGACAATGCGGAAGTTCAGACCACAGACGCCAATCAGACCAACCATACTTCGGACAACCCTAAAGAAATCTTATGTCGCGATTTGGCCAGAAACTACGTCCGCAAGGAAGGTAGGTTTTTCCGGCGAAACGATCCGACCACGGCCATTTCGGCGTCGGATCTTAAGCGCGCTGCCTTAATTCGGTTTTCGGAGAAATACCGCGAAATCGAACTGACAGACGAACTTTGGCGTGAAGTCTACCAGTACTCGGTCGAGGAAATTCACACTGACAAAACTCAGACCATTCCTGTCTGGGACGGTCGTTCCGAGTGCTGCCCTGAGGTTTCAGACGGGTTGATCTGGTCCGACGGGTCAGCAAGCATAAACACGTGGACGAAGCCGGAGTACAGAAACCTGGGGCTAACCGAGGCCGATTACGGTATGTTTCAGGAACTGCTGGAGCGCATGTTCCGTCATGACTGTGATCGAACCTTCTTCTTGGACTGGTTGTCCTGGAGTCTTCAGAACGAGGGCAGCAAGCCAAGTTTTTCGATACTGCTGTATTCGCAGACGAAAGGAACTGGAAAAAGTACCATTGGACAGGTCCTCAATGCTCTGTTCGGTCCAAGTAACTCGATTGGGATCAACGGCATCTCCAAGCTCACATCTCGGTTCAATCAGACACTGATGTCGAAAAAGTTCATTACCTGCGAGGAGGTCAAGCTAAAGCCGGGAACTGACGCTGGAAACGCTGTAAAATCTTTCATCACCGAGCCCAGAGTCGCCGTCGAGGGCAAAGGAAAGGAGGTAACCGAGGTTCGCAGCGTCAGCGTGTACCTGATGACGACGAACCACTATCCACATTGGATTGAGCCAGATGACCGCCGGTTCTATGTGATTGATGCAAATCACCCGGGCCACGCTTCCGGACCGGACAATGAGGATTTCCAGTCCTTCATGTCCAGCTTCTACAAGTACATGGATAATCCGGAGAATATCGCGCGCCTTTACAATGCTCTGATGGCTAGACAGCAGTCGAATGGGTTTAACCCTCGGTCGCTGAATATGGCTGCAGTCGACACCCCTATTATGCAACGACTTCACGCTGCTTCTGGTGAAGTCCTGCAACAGGAGTTAGCGGAGTTCATCGCTGGAACGGGAAAGTTCGCGATCCCGCAGGCCAGTCTCCGAAAGCTATTCTTCGAAAACCTTAAGGTAAACCCGAACCGACTGGCTCACATGATGAACGAACTTGGGTGGATTCCCGCGAAAGCTAAGTGGGGCGGAACTGACTATGCGAGGGTGATTTGGGTTCACCCGGACTACCGTGTCTCAAATGGCCGCGTTCTCGGTCCAGAGGGTTACGACGAGCCCGTTGATCACATTGAGGAGGATGTGGAAATCATATGAGACCTCCTGTTTTTCGAGAGCGGAGCCGCCTACAGGCTTGGTACGAAGACGTCTTAGCAAACCACTATAACGAGGCGCTAGGGCGCGTGGAAGACTTGCTGGCTAACACGGAAGTAGATGGAAACGGATGTATGGTCACCGAGACGGAGCAACCAAGAAAACTTCGGTTTCGCGAGCATCAGGATCGCGCTTATAGGTTCGTCTACTGCATAACCCACCGGCTTGCCGCCACCCGCGATCAGGTAATCCGCCACCGTTGCCATAACCGTCGCTGTATCAATCCCCGCCATCTGACCATCGGTGACCGCCGAGATAACCTTCAGGATGAGCGTGATCGGCAGGCGAACGGTGTCGATTGGGGTCTGCTTTAGCCCTGTGGCTATGCAAAACTCTCGGGTCAAAACACGCTAACCCGCTCCTCCCGTAAAGTGGGAGGGGTACCCCCGCAAAACCCGCTGTGGTTGTTAGCGGGTGGCTCGGGTGGCCGGGGCATAAAGGGGGGCATTTTCCGCAGCAAACGGTGTCAACAGGTATCGGAGTAACGATGTTCTGATGAGCTGGCTGGGGTGGTAGGATTCGAACCTACGATACACGGTACCAAAAACCGCTGCCTTACCACTTGGCTACACCCCAACGGTGAGCGGCTGTCTACGATTGTTGTTGGCAGGGATCAAGAGCGTTTTGTCAAAAAAACTCAGGTTGAACAGATTTTTTTCAGGGCGGTCATTTGGTGTCGATCAACACGGCTCCGGTCCGGTTTCCATCCTGCACCATTGCATGCGCAGACGCGCATTCCTCAAGTGCAAAGACCTTTTGAACAGGGCAGGTCAAAGCGCCATCCGTCAAGGCCTTGTGAAGGGTCTTCACGGCATTGGTACGAAGATCCGGAGGAAGAAGATAAATCAAAATGGTCTCAAGCGTCATGGCTTTGAACATCATCGGTCCGAACGGAAACACGGGGGTCATGTCTTGGGCAGATCCATAGGCGTTGATGCGACCGTTCTCGGCAATGACCGTGGCGTTTGTTTGAATATTCCGGCCGAATTCGACGTCGATGATTCGGCCGATTGTCTTTCCTTCATTTGCATCGAGAATTTCGTTGGACAGATCCTCGCTGGCGTAATCAATCACGATATCTGCGCCGGCTTCCCGGACCCGGTCAAAGTTGCGAGGGCTGGCCGTCGCGATCACGCGCGCGCCTGCCCATTTGGCAAGCTGAACGGCCAGAAAGCCGACGGTGCCCGCGCCACCGTGTATCAAGATCGTTTGCCCATCGGGACGGCCGCCTGAAAACACCGCGTGGCAGGCGGTAAGACCGGGAATGCCCAGAATCGCGCCGGTCTGCAACGACACCGCATCCGGCAGAGCCACGGCCTGGGCATCGGGAAGGGTAATGTGGCTGGCGGCGGTGCCGAAAGGGCGTTGCCATTGGCCGTTCCAGATCCACACGCGCTGCCCGATCCGAGATGCGGAAACTCCGTCGCCAACGGCCGAGATCACACCGGAGCCGTCACTGTGCGGGATGATCAGGGGGAACGGAGGCTCTGTCACGCCCGGTCTGGTCCCGGCGCGGGCTTTGACGTCGGAAGGGTTCACTCCGGAAAAGGACAGCTCTACCGTGACCTCGCCCGGACCCGGCGGGACCGGAGGGAGGTCCTGTATCCGCAGGACATCGGCCGGGTCTCCGAAGGTGGAATATGTAACTGCACGCATGATCGCCTCCGTTTTGGTCGAGTTTCACAGCATAACGGCGGGAAACTCAAACACCTTGTCGCGTGTCCGCAACGCGGGGGCAGGTCGGCCCTGTGGTTATTCGCGAATCTCGGACGGGTCGACCCCCCATAGGTTCGACTTCAAGGTCCAACCCCGATACCCGCCGGCGGTGATCCGGCACCAGTCCAGCGAACAGGTTCCCAGTCGGGCCACGACCCCGGATTCGAAATGCGCATTCACGGGTGAGGTCGGATCGGGTCGGGCATAGACAGGCAGCATTTCGGATTCAATCAGTACTGTCCGAACACCCGACAACAGGGCGTAGTGAACCCAGCCTCCAGCGCCGTCGCGGTCCTGAACCCGTCGCCAGTTGCCGTATTCGGCAGTGACTTGAAGCGGCATTCCGCGCCGTTTGAACACCCAGTCGATTCGATGTGTCAAAGAAGGTCCGCGTCGCACGTTACCTTCTGCTGCTTTCATCGAGACATAACGGGGCAGGGGGAGGTTGGTGACGGATCCTCGTTTCACGTCGGCATGAGCAGCCCATGCGCCGAACATGATCAGAAATACGGATAGTGCCGCCAGACAGCGGCGATTTACCGGTCGAATACCACTCACTGACTGCCTGCTCTTGTGCCTGTTGATCCGGTTCCGAAAAAAGGTCGACTCAATGCCAAAGGGGTTCTTGTGCCCCGCCTTATCCTGCGCCACGATGCCATGGCGCGCGTCCGTTTGCAAAGCAGTGGGAGGGCCGAGGTGCCAAGAGAACGTTTGAGTGTTGTCGTTACGCGACGGTTGCCCGAAGCGGTCGAAACACGTTTGAGCGAGTTGTTTGATGTGCGCTTGCGCGACTATGACACTCCGATGACGCGTGAAGAACTGGTGGCCGCAGTGCAGGAAGCTGATGTCCTGGTGCCTACGGTAACCGATGCGATTGATGGCGGTCTGCTGGGGCAGGCGGGCGAAAGGCTTAAGCTCATCGCCAATTACGGTGCCGGTGTCGACAATATTGACGTGTCCACCGCGCGCCAGCGTGGGATTCTGGTGTCGAACACGCCTGGGGTTCTGACCGATGACACCGCCGATATGACCATGGCCCTGATTCTGGCGGTTACCCGACGTATTCCCGAAGGTCTGAGCGTGATGCAGCAGGGAGATTGGTCCGGCTGGGCGCCCACCGCGTTTCTGGGAGGCCGTATCGGAGGTCGTCGTCTGGGCATTCTGGGCATGGGCCGGATCGGGCAGGCTGTGGCGCGCCGTGCGAACGCGTTTGGAATGCAAGTCCATTATCACAACCGCCGAAGGCTGCGCCCCGAGACCGAGCAGGAGTTGGAGGCAACCTATTGGGAAAGCCTGGATCAGATGGTCGCGCGGATGGATGTGATCTCGGTCAATTGCCCCTCAACGCCGTCGACCTTCCATCTGATGAACGCACGTCGTCTGAAACTGATGAAACCCTCGGCAGTGATCGTCAACACGTCACGTGGTGAAGTCGTGGACGAAAACGCCCTGACCCGGATGATCCGCGCAGGTGAAATTGCGGGGGCGGGGTTGGATGTCTACGAACAGGGCACTGACGTGAACCCGCGCCTGAGGCAGCTGCCCAATGTGGTTCTGTTGCCTCATATGGGATCGGCCACGCTCGAGGGCCGGGTGGAGATGGGCGAGAAGGTCATCATCAACATCAAGACCTTCGAAGACGGCCACCGCCCGCCGGATCAGGTTGTACCGGCAATGCTCTAGCGCTCTGGAAAGGAGCAGGAATGGACGTCTATGAAGGAGGGTGCCGTTGTGGAAATCTGCGCATCAGGGCTTCGGGTCGTCCACTGCGGGTCGGAATCTGTCACTGTCTGGACTGCCGCAAGCATCATGGCGCGGTGTTCTATGCGGCGGCCGTTTTCCCGGACGACAGAATAGAGGTTTCCGGCGAAGCGCGTGGTTATGCTGACAGGTTCTTTTGCCCCGTCTGCGGCTCTCCGGTCTTTGCGCGCAGCGGAACCGAAGTGGAGGTGCATCTTGGATGCCTTGATGTGCCAGATCAGTTAACGCCAACATATGAAAGCTGGGTCACCCGGCGTGAAGCGTGGTTGCCCGAGTTCCGCGGTATGACCCACTATGATCAGGATCGATTGGTAGGCGACGCAAAGCCTTAACGCGTGCTGCGGACGTCGGCCATGTGTTGATGGCGTGCAGCTTGGACTTGTTCAGAGCGTGTTCGGCGCGCAATTTTGATAGTCAGGGATGTATTGGAGGATTTGATCAGATGAGACGTGTTTCAGTTCTACTGTTTTCTGCATTTTGTTTTGCAGCTCCGGGGTTCGCTCAGGAAGCGGCCGATGCCGTTGCACCCGAAACGGCGACGGAAGGGCAGGTACAGGCCATGACCGACGAGGTCATCGCGGCGCTCGAGGCCAAACTGGATGGCGTTCCGGTCACGTCCCAGAACTGGATGGTTGCCGCGGCCAACCCGCTGGCGGTGGAGGCCGGCGCCAGAGTATTGCGCGCAGGAGGGTCTGCCGCAGACGCCATGGTGGCGGTGCAGGTCGTGCTGGGCCTGGTCGAACCGCAATCCTCGGGCTTGGGCGGCGGTGCGTTTCTGGTCTGGTACGATGCAGCGACCGGTCAGATGACAACTCTGGACGGGCGAGAAACGGCGCCGCTGGCGGCCACACCGACCCTGTTTCAGGACGAAAACGGTGAGCCGCTGAAATTCTTCGATGCGGTTGTCGGTGGGCTGTCCGTGGGGACGCCGGGCACACCTGCCTTGCTGGAAGAGGCGCATCGCCGCTGGGGGCGTTCCTCGTGGCCCGGATTGTTTGCCGATGGAATCCGGTTGGCGGATGAAGGGTTCCTGGTGTCCCCGCGTCTGGCCAGCCTTGTTGAAAACGATGCCGAGCGCCTGTCGCGCTTCCCGGAAACCGCTGAATATTTCCTGCCGGGGGGCGCGCCGCTGCAACAGGGGCAGCGCCTGATGAACCCAGCTTATGCCGAAACTCTGCGTGTGTTGGCCAGTGACGGGGCGGCTGGATTCTACGGCGGTGAGATTGCGGCAGACATCGTGCGCACGGTTCGCAATGCTCCGGGCAATCCCGGTGTTCTGTCCGGTGCGGATCTTGCGCTGTATCAGGTGATCGAGCGCGAACCGGTTTGCGCGGAATACCGCGCCTATGAAGTCTGCGGCATGGGCCCGCCGTCTTCGGGTGCGCTGACCGTGGGGCAAATTCTGGGGATGCTGAACGGCTATGATCTGGCGGCCATGGGGCCGGAAAGCGCCGAGGCCTGGCGGTTGATCGGAGACGCTTCGCGCCTCGCCTTTGCGGACCGCGGCCGGTACATGGCTGACAGCGATTTCGTGCCCATGCCGACCAAGGGGCTGGTTGATCCGGCCTACCTGTCGCTACGAGCGGAATCGCTGAACACTGAAGGCGCGCTGGCAGATGTCGGGCCCGGTCAGCCGGAGTTCGACCACGCGCTGAACTGGGCGGATGATGTGTCGCTGGAGCTGCCTTCGACCTCGCATATCTCGATTGTAGACAGCTATGGCAACGTGTTGTCGATGACCACGACCATCGAAAACGGCTTTGGCTCACGTCTGATGACGAACGGGTTCCTTCTGAACAACGAACTGACGGATTTTTCGTTCAAGACCCACAGCAATGGTGTGCCGATCGCTAACCGGCTGGAACCCGGAAAACGCCCGCGTTCGTCCATGAGCCCGACCATCGTGATGCAGGATGGCGCGCCGGTTCTGGCGATTGGCTCGCCGGGTGGCAGTCGGATCATCGGCTATGTGGCCAAATCGATCATCGCATGGGCCGACTGGGGCATGGATGTGCAACAAGCCGTGTCGCTGCCGCATCTTGTCAATCGTTTCGGAACATATGATGTCGAGGTCGGGACCTCTGCCGAAGGCTTTTCCGACGGGCTGACCCAGTTTGGGTTCGAGGTAAACCCGCGTGACCTGACATCTGGCCTTCACGCCATCGAAATCGGCGACGGGCTGAGCGGTGGTGCCGACCCCCGTCGCGAAGGTATTGCGCTGGGCGAATAGGGCCTCGGTATTTGTGGGGATTGCCGGCACTTGACGGGCCCTTTAGTCATGGACTGAACGGCCCGCAACGTGCTGGGACAGGGGAGGATGACGATGGTGCAGGCGACCGCTTTGCCTCGGAATGAAACAGGTATTGAAACCGTCATAGGCGTTCTGAAACAACGTTTTGGCGACAGGTTGCAAACGGGTGCCGCGATTCGTGAACAGCACGGGCACACCACGACCTGGATCGAAAACCAGAGCCCGGATGCCGTGGTTTTCCCGCATACTACGCAGGACGTGTCGGAAATCGTCAAAACCTGTGCCGCGCACCGGGTGCCGGTGATTCCCTTTGGCACGGGAACGTCGCTGGAAGGGCATGTGAATGCGCCAGCGGGGGGGATCTCGGTCGATCTGATGCAGATGGACAAGGTGCTGGCTGTCCACGCCGAAGATCTGGATTGTGTCGTGCAGCCCGGCGTCACGCGCGAGGCGCTGAATACTCATTTGCGGGATCAGGGTTTGTTCTTTCCGATTGACCCGGGGGCGAATGCGTCGCTGGGCGGTATGGCCGCGACCCGCGCGTCGGGCACCAATGCGGTGCGATACGGAACGATGCGCGACAACGTTCTCAGCCTCGAGGCGGTCATGCCGGACGGCCAGATCATCCGTACCGGTCACCGGGCCAAGAAGTCATCGGCCGGGTATGATCTGGCACGCCTTCTGATTGGGGCGGAAGGCACGTTGGGTATCATCACCGAGCTGACTCTGCGCTTGCAGGGCATCCCCGAAGCGATCAGCTCGGCCAGGTGTTCCTTTCCTTCGGTCGATGCCGCGTGCCGCGCGGTGATGATGACCATTCAGTATGGCATTCCGGTTGCCCGAATAGAGTTGCTAGATGAAATGTCGGTTCAGGCGGCAAACGCCTATTCCGGGCTGAGTCTTCCGGAAACGCCATTGCTGCTGCTTGAATTCCATGGCTCTGAAAGCGGTGCGGCGGAACAGGCTGAAACCTTTGGTCAGATCGCCGAGGAGTTCGGCGGTACGGATTTTGCTGCGACCTCGACCACCGAAGAACGGAACAAGCTTTGGCAGGCGCGCCATGATATGTATTGGGCGTGTCTGCAACTGCGCCCCGGCGCGCGTGGTATTTCAACGGATGTCTGCGTGCCGATCTCGCGCCTGGCGGAATGTGTGACAAGCACTCAGCAGAAGGCAGCTGATCTTGGCTTGCTCGCGCCAATTGTGGGGCATGTGGGGGATGGGAACTTTCACACGCTTATTTTGATCGATATGCAGAACACCGAAGAAGTTGCCAAAGCCGAAGAGTTTGTCGGATGGTTGAACGACCTGGCAATTTCAATGGAAGGCACCTGCACAGGTGAACACGGAATCGGTCAGGGCAAACGGCCATACCTCATCAAAGAACTGGGCGCCGCCACGCAGTATATGGCCGCAATCAAGGCTGCTTTGGACCCCGAGAACATCATGAATCCCGGCAAGGTATTATCCGGCCAATCCTAGCGGTTTTCGCGTTCTGGCCCGCATTGCGCCTTCAAATCGTCCACATGTTCTGGTCTCACCGACTCGGTTAGGAACAGGTGGTCGAGATGAGCGCAAAATATCTGGCAGGGTTTGCAGCGATCTGCGGGGTCGCCATTGTTGGGCTGGACTATTATCAGCAGGCCAAGGCATCCGAGAACGGGCTGGGCTTCAAAGGTTATGTTGCCTCGGTATCCGCGCGTGTCGGGATTTCGGAAAGTCGGCTTGAAGCAGATGCGCAACCTTCACAGTCCGAGGACCCCGCGGCGAAGACACCGTCAGAGGAAGTTCGGAAACTTGTCTGCACCACGATCGGGACAAGCAAGCGCTGTCGCTCCAGCGGTTGAGATCACGGGTTTCATGTCCGATCTGCGACCCGCATTTGATGATCGGGTCGTTTTTTTCATATCACTGGTCGGATGAATGTCGCGCGATCCCCCTCAAGTGCGCCATATGGTGTCAACTGATTTCAAGGGGAGACGCCCGGTTATGAAAACCCAAGTCAAAGCACTGGTTGTTGGCGGCGGCGCCGTTGGGACCTCGATTGCCTATCATCTGGCCAAAGCGGGCTGGGACGATGTGATGTTGATCGAACGGGACGAGCTGACGTCCGGGTCCACCTGGCACGCGGCTGGTCTGCTGCCATTGTTCAACATGTCCTATGCGACAACGCACATCCACAAGTACTCGGTCGACTTCTACAAGACGCTGGAAGAAGAAACCGGACTGAATGCGGGTTTTGCCGTCGTCGGCAACCTGCGCATGGCACAGACGCAGGAGCGCATGGACGAGTACATGCTCTACGCGTCCACCGCCGAAACCTGCGATGTTGCCTATGAGTGGCTGACGCCCGAGCAGATCAAGGAGCGTTGGCCGCTGATCGAGACATCGGATCTGAAGGGCGCGATCTACCATACCGAAGACGGGTATATTAACCCGGCAGATGTGACGCAGGCCATGGCCAAGGGGGCCCGTCAGCGTGGCGTCGAGATCGTGCGCAAGATGCAGGCGGATGCCTTCCACTGGAACGGCACCCATTGGGAAGTCACCTGCACCAAGATGGTGGAAAAAGGCGGCAACCTTGTCGAAAGCGACGAAAAGGTTGTGATCACTGCCGAGCATGTCGTCACTGCATCGGGCAACCACGCACAGCGCACCGCCAAGATGCTGGGCATCAAGATGCCTGCGATCCCGGTCGAACACACGTTTATCGTCATGGACAAGGACCCTGAACTGGTCAAATGGCGCGAAGCAGGCAACCCGGAACACCCCGTCGTGCGCGACGCCGACAACGAATCCTATGCCCGTGAAGAACGCGGCGGCTGGATCCTGGGTATCTATGAACATGGCGCCCCCGCGCGGTTTGAACACGGTGTGCCGGACAGCTTCCGCGCGGATCTGTTCCCGCTGGATCTGGATCGGATCGCGGATCAGTACATGGCTATGGCCGAGCGCGTGCCGTCCTGTGCCGAGTCCGGCCTGAAAGACGATTTCAACGGCCCGATCTGTTATACGCCTGACGGCAATCCGCTGGTCGGCCCTGCGCCGGGCCTGCGCAACATGTGGCTGGCCGAAGGTTTCAGCTTTGGCATCACCGCGGCAGGCGGCACCGGCTACTATCTGGCGCAGATGATGGTCGATGGCGAAGCCGAGATCGATATGGCCTCGCTGGACCCCAAACGCTATTCCAGCAACTGGATGACCACCGAGTTCGCGGCCCGCAAAAACGAAGAGTGCTATGAACACGTCTATATCCTGCACCACCCGGATGAAGAGCGTGAAGCTTGCCGTCCGTTGCGTACTGTTCCGGCATACGACCGTCAGAAGGCGCGTGGTGCACAGTTTGGTTGGGTCAACGGTTGGGAGCGTCCAAACTATTTCGGCCCGCTGGATGCGCCTGACAACTTCGACAAAGAAAGCCGCAGCTTCCGCCGCGGTGGTTGGTGGCAGTATGCCGTCGAAGAAGCCAAAGCGATCCGAGAAGGCGTTGGCCTGATCGATGCGTCGGCCTTCACCAAGCATGTCGTAAAAGGCCCCGGTGCGACCCAGTTCCTGGATTGGTTCACCTGCAACAAGCTGCCCAAGGTTGGTCGTATCAACCTGACCTATGCGCTGACCTCGCACGGCACCACCCGCACCGAATACACCATCGTCCGCAATGGCGAGAACAACTATTACCTCGTCTCTGCCGGAGCCTGGACCGAGTACGACGCCGACTATCTGCGCAAGGCGGCCGAGGACAAGATGGAGGAGTTCGGATATATCGAAATCCAGGACGTGACCACGCAATGGGGCGTCTTCGCCATCGCCGGACCCAAGTCGCGTGACGTTCTGAAAGAGGTCATCAAGGACGCCGATCCGGAAACCGCCCTGTCGAACAAGCGCTTCCCGTGGCTGTCGGCGCGTCAGATCGAACTGGGCATGTGCCCTGTCAACGCGATCCGCGTGGCCTATACCGGTGAGCTGGGCTGGGAACTGCACCACCCGATCGAGATGCAGAACTACCTGTTCGACCTGCTTGAAGAAGCCGGCGAGAAGCATGGCATGAAGCTGGTCGGTGCCCGCGCCCAGAACTGGCTGCGTCAGGAGAAATCCTATCGCGCCTTTGGCACCGAACTGGGCCGTGACGCGACCCCGCTGGAGGCCGACCTGCCGCGCTTTGTCGATTTGTCGAAAGACTTTTACGGCAAGGCCAAGCTGGAAGAGACCGGCGTGCGCGTGAAATGCTGTACCCTGCTGATCGACGGGCCGGAGGATGCCGACCCATGGGGCCGCGAGGCACTGTACACACCGGAAGGTGAACGCGTGGGTCGATTGACCTCGGGCGGGTATTCCGTAGTGTTCGAGAAATCCATCGGCATGGGCTATGTGAAGCCCGAGCTGGCTGTCGAAGGCACAAAGCTGAAGGTCAAGATGCAGGACAAGCTGTGGGATGCGGTCGTGACCTGCGACAGCCCCTACGACCCGAAAAACGAAACCATCCGCAAGGACGGTTGATCGAAGAAAGGCCCCGGAAACCTTCGGGGCCTTTTCTTCTTTTCATCCAGACAGTTCGTCGAAGCATTCCAGCGCCTTGGCCGCGTACATCATGGCTGGGCCGCCGCCCATCTGGATCGCCATGGCCAACACGTCGGACACTTCTTCCCGTGTCGCACCGGCCTTGATCAAAGCTTCGGTGTGCAGGGTGATACAGGGTTCGCATCGCAGGGTGACTGACATGCCCAACGCAATGAATTCCTTGGTCTTGTAGTCGAGCGTCCCGCCCTCTTTGACG
The DNA here is from genome assembly GCF_013033235.1 of Ruegeria sp. HKCCA0235A. Lineage (NCBI taxonomy): Bacteria > Pseudomonadati > Pseudomonadota > Alphaproteobacteria > Rhodobacterales > Roseobacteraceae > Ruegeria > Ruegeria sp. HKCCA0235A. Next base: position 26,563 of record NZ_WQDQ01000003.1, read on the forward strand.
GCTTTGCCAAGCGCTCCAAATGCGCGTGTCGTATCGGGAATGGATCCGTTCAGGTTTCGCAAACTCTTTCGTGTTGCCGAGAGTTTTTCTTGCCATGCCATTGCTGAGTACCCTTCTTCATATCTAGCAACTGGAATATGAAATGGGTTGCGGCTGTTTGACTTTGATCTCGATCAGACTTCAGGGCGTTCGGCAATGAACGCAAGGTTGTTGGCAGGCATTTCGACCGGTGCCAGCGCGAGCAGGCCGACGTTTTCGAACAAATTCAGAATGTCCACATCGTTTTTATAGCCGATTTCCGGGTCTTGCTGGATCAAAGCCTTATGAAAGCGGACATCCCCGTCACTGATGAGTTGGCCCGAACGTTTGAACGGGCCGTACAAGATGAACCGCCCCTTTGGTGACAGGGATTGTGCGATTTCCGAAATGATGGTTTTGGTTTCCTGCCAACTGATCAAGTGAATCAAGTTTATCAGAACGATCAGATCCTGGCCGTAAAACCGCCTGTGCCAGCCTGATGTCGCTGCATCCAGTTCTGCGACCGGCGCGACATTGGGCAGGTCGCGGGTATAGGCATCGATACTCACGCGCCGCTCAGGGTCAACTTCCGAAGGCTGCCAGGTCAGCCCGGGAAGCACTTCGGCAAAGGCCCTGACATGCTGACCAGTCCCGCTTGCGATTTCCAATGCCTGGCCCTGGGACGGCCCCCATTCTTGCAACACTGCACACAGGGCGTCGGTGTTCCGGGATGCTGCCGGGGCCACCAGCTTGCCATCTACAGACGCATTGGCGACGCTTGCAGAAGTGGGGAGGCTGCGTTTGATCATCGTTCCAGCCTGTCAGGGGTCAACATGCCTACTATGTCAGGTTCCAGTTCGGGTGTGTTTCCGACAACAAGGTCGCACAACAGTTGCGAGGCCGCCGGTGAGGTTTGAAAACCATACCCGCCCTGACCGCCACACCAGACAAACGAAGGATCCAGCGGGTCGCGCCCAATCACCAAGGTCCCGTCCGGGGCAAAACTGCGCAAGCCCGCCCAATTTGTTTCAACCCTTGTGACAGGTTCGGTCATCAACTCCTCATACCGTGCCAGACCCTCTGCCAGCACCATATCATCGGCATAAGCATCCTGTGGCGGAACCGGATCGGCTTCGGATGGTGAGACCAGAAGCTTGCCCGCATCCGGTTTGGCGTACCATGTCTCGCCAGCGCCCAGCATCATCGGCCAGACAGAAACGTCATGCCCTCCGGGGGCGGGCAGACGCGCCATTGACCGACGACGGGGTATGATGCCGATACCGGGCAGCCCTGCAAGCTGCGCAACCTCATCCACCCAGGCACCGGCTGCGTTGACCAGAATGCGGGCTTCAAAGATCTCATCGGCCTCGACCACCCAGTGCTTTTCTTTTCGAATGCCGGTGACTTTGCTTTTCGTCGAAACCGTTCCTCCGTTTTGCCGGATGGTCCGGGCGAAATCCTGCAACAGGCGATCTGTATCGATGTCAAAGGCCGCTTCGCTGATGGCTGCAAACCCGACCTTGTCCGGGTTCAGGATCGGAACGCGCGATATCGCCTGATCCATCGGTATCTTCACCATGTTCAGATCGGCGCGATCGGCCTCAAAAATGTCGGGCTGGTCAATTGCTCCGACCAGCATCAATCCGCGCGGTGTCAGGTAACCGCCATTCTGCGTATGAAGAAAGGCGGCCCCCGCTTTGTTCAGGGCGACGACCGAGGGAGGCCCATAGCTTTCTTCGAACAACGCCGCCGACCGGCCCGATGCGTGATAGCCCAGGGCGTCTTCGGCTTCGAGAACCACCACAGTGCCGTGTTGCGACAGGCGCGCACCGGCGCTCAGCCCGGCGATTCCGCCGCCGATGACTAGGAAATCAATCATGACTTGCGATCCGTTCGAAACGGATATGCAATGGGTTTCTTGAACTCCATGCTGACCCTAAAGCTCCTTATTCGCCACGCGTTTGGGTTTTCAGACTATAAGCAGCCTTGAAATTGCGCTTCAACCCGGTCAAAGAAGTATCAAAATAAACAGGAGGGTAAGGTGACCGCAGCAGACCTTCATCCAATGGCCACAGGGCATATTCCCGGATACGTTGTCGCAGCTGACGGAAGCGATTACCTTTTCTCCGCCATGGTCGTTTTTTTCGTCGTTCTGGTGGTGTTGATCGGTGTCGGATACCTGACACTTCATTCGGTTCCTGAAAAAATGGCCCACGAAAACAATCACCCGCAATTCCAATTGGTGGGTATTCTGGCGCTGCTGGCACTGTTCACACATAATGGGCTTTTCTGGATTGCCGCCATTCTGGTCGCGGGGTTCCAGTTTCCGGATTTTGCCACCCCGCTTAGAAGTATTGCCGATGCCATTCGTTCTTTGGGTCCGTCTCCTGTTCCGCAGACAGTGCCTGAAACAACGGTACCGGCATCGCCGGAGTCCGAAGCCAGCGATACGCAGGAGCACACCACATGATCGAGACCATGCTCTGCGCCCTGGTAACTGTGCTGCCCGACTATCTGTTCCGCCGGTTCGTTCAGGGTAAGCGGATCGGTCACGAGATTACCTTGTTTACCATGTGGTACGAATTGCGTTGGGGTTTGACCACCTGTGCCATTCTGGCGCTGACCGTGATCACCACGCTGTTCTATTTTCATCCGGCCAGTAAAACCGCGGCATCCTATTTCCGGACAGTGACCATTCTGCCGCAATTGGGTGGCCGTGTTTCCGAGGTTTTCGTCAAGAACAACGAACTGGTAACCGCTGGGCAACCGATTTTCCGGATCGAGGATTTTAGCCAGACTGCACAGGTTCAGGCGGCGAATGCGCAGATTGCACAGGTGCAGGCCTCACTTAAGGTTGCGGAAACCGATTTGGCCGAGGCCGAAGCTGGAATTGCAGGTGCCAAGGCAGCGCTTGCGCAGTCTCTGGAGGATCTTGAGCGCAACACAACCTTGCGAGATGAGGGTTCAAGCGCGGTAAGGCTGGCCGAGATTGAGAGGCTGGAAAACCTTGTTGCCCAGCGAGAGGCCCAGGTTCTTGCAGCGGAATCCAAACGTGCTGCGGTTGAGCAGCAGATTGAAGAACTGATCCCCGCGCAGCTGGCAAGTGCCATTGCGCAACTGGATGCTGCGCAGACCGAATTGGACAAAACCGTAATCATAGCGGGCGTCACGGGGCGGGTCGAACAGTTCGGCCTTCAGGTCGGTGATTACGTAAGCCCGCTGTTGCGCCCTGCTGGTGTTCTAGTGCCATCGCACACCGGACATGACCGCTTTCAGGCCGCTTTCAGCCAGCTGTCTGCCCAGGTGATCAAGCCGGGCATGATTGGCGAATTGGGCTGCATGACCAAGCCATTCACCGTGATCCCCACCGTGGTGGTCGAGGTGCAGGATGTCATTCCTTCCGGCCAGATCCGTCCATCGGATGAATTGCGGGATGTGCAGACCAACAATAATCCGGGCTCGATTCTGGTTTATATGGAGCCGCTGTACAAAGGTATGGCCGATGACATTCCACCGGGCAGCAATTGTCTGGCCAATGTCTACACAGACAATCACGAGCGGTTGGAGCACGAAGATCTGGGCTTTTGGGAGGCGGCCTTCCTGCACGTGGTCGACACGATCGGCGTGGTGCATGCAGCGGGTCTGCGCCTGCGTTTGATCCTGATGCCGGTGAACACTCTGGTTTTGACCGGGCATTGATCTGATCTTGGCAATCCGAACGCGAAGGGCCCGGCAAGTTTCGCCGGGCCCTTTGGTTTCTTACAGCGCTGCTTTGAACAGCTGAGTCAGGTTGTCTTTCGTCAACTCAATCGGATTTCCACCGCATGAAGGATCGATGATCGCGCCTTCGACAAGCTCTGGTATTGAAGCTTCGGTCACACCTAGGTCGGACAGAGTGCGGGGGATGCCAAGGCTGTCGTTGAAATCCTGCACGAAGGCGCAAAAACCATCGAAGCCGCCGTCGATGCCCAGATATGCCGCAGCTTGCTGGAACCGGTCTGCAATGGCGGGGGCGTTGAAGTTCAGCACGGCGGGCATGCAGACCGCGTTTGTGGTGCCGTGATGGGTGTTGAATACCGCGCCAATTGGATGGCTCATCGCGTGGATCGCGCCAAGACCCTTCTGGAAAGCCGTTGCACCCATGGCAGCGGCGCTCATCATCTGGGCGCGGGCCTCGATATCGGTGCCGTCAGCATAAGCGCGCGGCAAGTACTCCTTCACCAGCCGCATCCCTTCCAGCGCGATGCCCTGGCTCATCGGGTGATAATGCGGGCTCGAGAAGGCTTCGACGCAATGCGCAAAGGCGTCCAGGCCTGTTCCTGCCGTGATGAACCTGGGCATTCCGACGGTCAGCTCCGGGTCGCAAATCACCACGGTCGGCAGAACCTTGGGATGAAAGATGATCTTCTTGGCATGGGTCTCGGAATTGGTGATGACGCTCGCGCGGCCCACTTCCGATCCTGTCCCTGCGGTGGTCGGAACGGCAATGATTGGCGCGATCGCGTCGGCATCGGCTCGTGTCCACCAGTCGCCGATATCCTCGAAATCCCAAACGGGGCGCGTCTGACCGGCCATGAAAGCGACCATCTTGCCCAGATCCAGCCCAGAGCCGCCGCCAAAGGCGATCACCCCGTCATGGCCACCCGCGTTATAGGCCGCAACTCCGGCTTCAAGGTTCTTCTCATTGGGGTTGGGGTCCACATCGCTGAACAGGCCGCGTCCCAGTCCGGCGGCTTCCATGATGTCCAGTGTCGAGCCGGTGATGGGCAGATCGGCCAGCCCCTTGTCCGTGACCAGCAGTGGTTTCTTCATTCCGGCGGCGGCGCAGGCTTCGGGCAATTCCCTGATGCGCCCGGCTCCGAATTTGATGGCGGTCGGATAGGACCAGTTTCCAACAAGTGTCATTTCAGGTTTCCTTTGCAAAATAAGGCCTGCTTCGGCGAGGGGGTGGGTCCGAAGCAGGCCGTCGTCCTTAGCCCGTTACCTTTTTGAGGTGGTAGGATTTGGGACGTGTCAGGTTGTGATATCCGATGACGGACAGACCGCCGCCGCGCCCGGTATTCTTGCAGCCCGTCCAGCACAGGCCGGGGTCCAGATAATCGGCGCGGTTCATGAACACGGTCCCCGTTTCGATCCGGTCACCCAACCGCGCCGCACGATCCACATCGCGGGTCCACAGGCTGGCAGTCAGGCCAAACTCACTGTCATTCATCAATGCGATGGCCTCCTCGTCCGAGGACACTTTCATGATGCCCACCACGGGCCCAAAGCTTTCGTCCCGCATCACGCGCATGTCATGAGTGACATTGGTCAGGATTTGCGGTGTCAGGTACGCGCCACCGTCGTCTTCAGCGAAGGTGTCGATATGCGCAACCGCACCGGCTGCAACCGCCTCGGCGATCTGGGCTCGCACCTCATCGGCAAACCGCACATTGGCCATCGGGCCAATCGTCGTCTCGGCATCCAGCGGGTTGCCCAGCTTGTAACCCTTCACGATGTCCACCGCCTTGGCGACAAAGTCATCATAAAGGCTCTCGTGAACATAGATCCGCTCGATTCCGCAACAACACTGGCCCGAATTGAACATCGCACCGTCAATCAGCGTGTCGACCGCGGCATTCAGGTCGGCGTCGTCCATGACATAGCCGGGATCCTTGCCGCCCAGCTCGGTGCCGACGCCGGTAAACGTGCCCGCCGCGGCACGTTCCATCGCCTGACCGCCGCCGACTGATCCGGTGAAGTTCACGAAATCAAATGCATTACCCGCGATCAGGTCGTTGGTCACGTCATGGCTCAGGAACACATTCTGGAATACGTCCTCGGGCACACCTGCCGACTGGAACGCCTTTGCCATGCGCTCGCCCACCAGCAGCGTCTGTGTCGCGTGTTTCAGGACGACCGTGTTGCCCGCGATCAGCGCCGGTGCGACCGTGTTGATCGCCGTCATATAGGGATAGTTCCAGGGCGCCACCACAAAGACCACCCCATGAGGAATGCGCTTGATGTAGCGTTTGAACGTTTCGTCTTCGCCGACGGCGATATCTGCCAGGGACGTCTCGGCAATCTCCGCCATATGGCTGGCACGTTCGTTGAATCCACCGAACTCGCCGCCATAACGCACTGGGCGACCCATCATATGGGCCAGTTCCGGCACGATCTCATCGTTCATGGCGCCAACGGCGGCCACACCCGCCATCACAAGATCGATCCGCCCCTGCAACGGACGAGCTGCCCATTCCGCCTGAGCAGCCCGAGCACGCGCCGCGGCCCCGAACGCGGCTTCTCGCGACAACACTTCACGTTCGGCATAAACCGATCCATCGATCGGCGAGACACATTTCAACATCTGCCCCATTTTCACTCCATTTCCGAAAGAAACAGGATCCCTGCTTCATCTGGCCCAAAATATCCCGGGGGTCTGGGGGCAGAGCCCCCAGCGTGTCCCGACCTTACGCCCGCTCGAATCCGCGGGCGATTTCCCAATCCGTGACCACGCGTTCGAACTCCTCGATCTCTACCTCCGCGGCACGGGTATAGTGGTCGACGACGTCATCGCCCATGGCCGCGCGCAACATGACCGATCCGTGCAACGCATCTCGCGCAGCGCGAAGGTTGCCCGGGATCATGGCAGTCTCACCCTGGTAAACGTCGCCTTTGGTCGGCGGTTGCAGATCCAGCCCTTCCTCGATGCCCGCGATCCCTGCCGCCAGCATGCCAGCCATCGCCAGATAGGGGTTCATATCTGAGCCCGGAATTCGGCACTCGACGCGTACGGCCTTGGTACCGTCACCGCACAGGCGGAACCCGGCGGTGCGGTTGTCCACGGACCAGATGATCCGCGTTGGCGCGAAGGTGCCTTTCATGAAGCGTTTGTAACTGTTGATGTAAGGTGCCATGAAATAGGTGTAATCGGGGGCATATTTCAGCAGCCCAGCCATATAGCTTTTCATCAGCGCCGACATGCCCAGATCGTCCCCGGCGTCATAAAAGGCAGGCTGTCCATCTGCCCACAGTGACTGGTGCACATGGGACGAGCTGCCGACTTTCTCGTGGTGCCATTTCGGCAGGAACGTCGCTGCGTGACCATGTTGCCACGCGATCTCTTTCACAGCGTTCTTGGCGATCGAATGATACTCGGCTGTTTCCATCGCGGGTGCGTATTTGATGTTCAGCTCTTCCTGCCCGGTCTCGGCCTCACCTTTGGAGTTCTCAACCGGAATGCCCGCATCCCACAGATGGTTGCGGATCGGACGCATCACATGCTCTTCCTTGGTGGTCTGAAGGATATGATAGTCTTCGTTATAGCCCGAGATCGGCTCCAGATCCCGGAATCCTTCCTTGCGGATCTGGTCAAAGCTTTTCTCGAACAGGAAAAACTCAAGCTCGGTCGCCGTCATGGCGTCATAGCCCATGGCTTTCAAACGGCTGACCTGCTTTTTCAGGATTGAACGCGGCGCGTGCGGCACTTCCTCGTGCGTGTGATGATCCAGCACGTCACACATCACCATCACCGTGCCTTCAAGCCACGGCACCGGGCGCAGGGTGCTGAGGTCCGGTTTCATGACATAATCGCCATAGCCCCGTTCCCAACTGGTCGAGGCATAGCCATCAGGTGTCGCCATCTCCAGATCGGTGGCCAACAGGTAGTTGCAGCAATGGGTCTCTTCCCATGCGCCTGCCACGAAATGGCCCGCGTGAAAACGCTTGCCCATCAACCGGCCCTGCATGTCCACCATGCAGACCAGAACCGTATCAACCGAACCTTCGGATACCTGCGTTTTCAGATGTTCGAACGTGAGCATGTGCCACCTTTGTCTTTGCCGAAATCCTTCATCGGCCATTCGTTCAGTCAGACCCGCCCCCATGCAAGGGGCGGGTCGCTTGGCCAAGTCTTAGCCGTAGCGGTAGGGCCGTCCAGCCTTGAGCATGTCGGCGTTGTACTGTTTGAAGATTTCAACAACCTTCGCCTTGGTTTCGGATTCGGCTGCGATCTCGTCCCAGAAGGCAACGGCCGCAGCTTCGACGGTTGCCCACTCTTCGTCCGGAATCGACGTCAGCTGCATCTTGTCTCCGTTGACGCGCAGGCTTGCCTCGCCGCCCCAGTACCACCATTGCCGATAATAGTGGGACTGATCGGTGCAGACGCGGAACAGGGTCTGCAAATCTTCGGGCAGCTCGTTCCAGCGGTCCATGTTGGCAAAGAACGAACCGGCCCAGGCACCCGAGATGTTGTTGGTCAGGAAGTAGTTGGTCACATCCGCCCAGCCGACTGTGTAGTCTTCGGTGATACCGGACCACGCGATGCCGTCCAGCTCGCCGGTTTGAACCGCAACTTCGATGTCTTCCCAGGGCAGGGTGACCGGCACAACGCCGAACTGAGACAGGAAGCGGCCCGCGGTCGGGAAGGTAAACACGCGTTTGCCCTGAAGGTCCGCCAGGCTGTTGATCGGGTCTTTCGTTGCAAAATGGCATGGGTCCCAGGCGCCGGCCGAAATGTGCTTGACGCCGACTTTCGAGTATTCCTCGTCCCAGATCTCGTTCAGCCCGTACTGGTTGAACAGAACCGGCACGTCCAGCGAGTAGCGCGAGGCAAAGGGGAAATAGCCGCCGAACACGGTGACCTCGGTGGGCGATGCCATCGAGTCATCATCCGACTGCACGGCATCAATCGTGCCGCGCTGCATGGCGCGGAACAGCTCGCCCGTCGGAACCAGCTGGTCGGCATAGAACAGCTCGATCTGCATCCGGTCTCCGGCGATCGTGTTGAACATCTTGATGGCCGGGTCGATCACGTGTTCGGCCAGCGCCGGGCCGGCATAGGTCTGCATCCGCCATCTGATGGTCGATTGCGCCAGTGCAGGCGTCGCCAGAGCAGCGGCGGGAGCGGCCGCAGCACCTTTCAGAAATGTACGTCTGTTCGTCATTCTCTCTCTCCGTTGGTCAGTTTCGATTGTGCGGGGATTGCCCGCGAAGCCCCGGTTTGATCCGGGATCATTTGTTGTAGATGTATTCAGGCAGCCACAGTGCGATCTGCGGGAACGTCATGATGATCGCCAGCGCCAGCGTCATCACCATCACGAAGGGCAGGATCGAACCGTAAATGTCGCGCAGCGATATCTCTGGTGGCGCCATCGCGCGCATCAGGAACAGGTTGTAGCCGAAGGGCGGCGTCATATAGGCGATCTGGGTGGTGATCGTGTACAGAACCCCATACCAGATCAGGTCGAACCCCAATGCACCCACGAGCGGCACGTACAAAGGCGCGACGATCACCAGCATGGCCGTATCGTCCAGAAACGTGCCCATCAGAATAAAGCTGAGCTGCATCAAGATCAGGATCACCCACGGGTTGAGGCCCAGCCGTTCGGTAAACAGATTCTCGATTGCCCGAACGGCGCCCAAGCCGTCGAAAACAGCGCCAAAGGCAAGCGCAGCCAGGATGATCCACATGAACATACAGGTGATGCCCAGCGTCGACCGCACGGATGTCTCGAAAACCTCACGTGTCATGCGGCCCTTGAGGATGGCCGCGGCGAACGCCGTCAACGCACCGATGGCCGAGCTTTCGACCAGCGAGGTCCAGCCGTTGACGAAGGGCACCATCATCGCGGCAAAAATACCCAAGGGCAGAAGGCCTGCGCGCAACAGGCGCAGTTTCTCTGCCATGGGCACGTCGCGCTCCTCGGCTGACAAGGCGGGCCCTAACGCCGGGTTGATGCGGCAGCGGATCACGATGTAAAGGATGAACATTGCGGCCATCATTAGCCCGGGAAGCAGCCCGGCAAGCCAGAGCTGCCCGACTGGCTGGCGCGCGATCATCGCGTAAAGAACCAGCACGACGGAGGGTGGCACAAGAATACCTAATGACGATCCGGCTTGTATCACCCCGGTCACCATTTTCTTGTCATAGCCGCGTTTCAGAAGTTCCGGCAGCGCAATGGTCGCGCCGATGGCCATGCCTGCGACACTCAGCCCGTTCATGGCCGAAATTAGCACCATAAGGCCGATCGTGCCTATTGCGAGCCCGCCGTTCAGGCCCCCCATCCAGACGTGGAACATCTTGTACAGATCGTCTGCAATTTTGGATTCGGCCAGAACATAGCCCATGAAGATGAACATCGGCAGGGTCAGCAGCGGATACCATTTCATCAGCTTCATGGCGGCCGAAAAGCCAATGTCATAGCCGCCGCGATCCCCCCACAGAAACAGGGCGGCCATCACGGCGACAAAACCAATCGCGCCAAAAACGCGCTGCCCGGTCAGCAGCATCAGCATCATGGTCGAAAACATCAGGATGGCGATCAATTCGTACGACATCAGATCACCTCGCGCGGGATGTCATCGCCCCTGAGGCGCAGAATATCTTTGAACAGTTCCGAGATCGCCTGAAGCAACATCAGGAACAGGCCCACGACCATGATGACCTTGATTGGCCACAGGTATGGACGCCACGCGGTCGGGCTGCGTTCGCCATATTGCAGCGAATAGCTCAGCGAGTCGTATCCGCCGTAGATCATCACGCCCAGGTAGATGATCAGGAAAAGGACGGTGATCGCATCCGTCCACGCGCGACGACGGTCGGACCATTCGCCGTACAGAAGGTCCATGCGGACGTTGGATCCCATCTGGATCGAATAGGGTCCGCCCAGAATGTAATAGGCGACCATTGCGAACTGGGCCATTTCCAGGGTCCACAGCGATGGCAGGAAAAAGGTTTTTGAAATCGAGGACCAGAGCAGGATGCCCATCATGACGAAGATGCCGTACATGACGAAGCGTCCGATCCAGCGGTTCGTGCGGTCAATGACCGCCACATATCCCCGCATGAAATTCATCCCGATACCTCTGCTCTCATGGTTTCGCCTCTGCGTGCGATAAGTTTTGGATGACCGATTGCAGAATTGGCGTCAGCAATCCCGCAATGCGGTTCACGCCGTCTGCTGTGTCGATCAGATCGTTTCGGACTTCGATCATGACATTTGGAAGCCCGCGCCGGACCGCGTGTTCGCGCAACGTGTGCGTGACGCCATCCGTCGCCGAGTAAGGTTCGTTCAAAGCCACGCGCAATCCCGAGCTTTCCGCGTGGCTCAGCATCAGTTGCGCGGCGCGGTCGTCTTCGTCATGAAGAATCCCCAGCTCTACCGTTCGGGGGGTCCCCTTGTAGACGGGCGTGAAACTGTGGATCGTGATGACAACCGGAGGTTCAGGCCGTTCGTCCAAAGTGGATGAAACCAGCGTTTTGAAAGGCTCATACACGTCGCGAACCCGCTGGGCGCGCTGAGCATCTGTCAGGTTCATGTTGCCGGGAATGGAAAACACTTCGCTGACCTGCGGCATGGCATCTTCGCGTTCGGGCGGGCGGTTGCAGTCATAAACCAGCCGACTGACGCGCGAGTGGACCAGCGGCGCATCCAAAGCGCCCATCAGCTCCACCGACAGGTCCAGCGCGCCGATGTCCCAGGCCGCGTGAGAGCTGGCCGCCGCCTCATCCAGCCCCAGTCCATCCAGCGCGGCCGGAATAAACCGGCTTGCATGTTCGCATATCAGCACGGCAGGCGCGCGACCGTGCGCATTGAGCACGCGGGCTGCCGGTGCTTCGGTCGGCAAAAGCAATGATGACTCGGTCTCGTGACACATAGGTAGCATTTGTTACAGCAACTTCTCACCTGTCAAGAAAATTTCTGTAGACAAAATTTCAAACGAACATATTCTGTAACAAATTCAAGAAACGAGGGCGCCGATGGCCACCGTTGCCAAACTTGTCAAACAGCGGATTCAGGATGAGCTGGACGATCTGACACGGTCTGAACGTCAATTGGCCTCGGTCCTGTTGCAGGATTATCCGATGGCTGGTTTGCAATCGATCACCAAGCTGGCCGCTGCGGCGCAGGTTTCGACCCCGACCGTTATTCGCATGGCGCGCAAGCTTGGGTTTGACGGGTTCCCCGACTTGCAGGATGCGCTGCGCGAAGAGGTTGCGGCGCAGATCAAAAAGCCGATCTCAAAACGGGACGCCTGGGTTGTGGATGATGAGGCAGAACATCCGACGACGCGTTTTGCCCAGGCCGTATGGACCAACATGCGCCACACGCTGGAACGTCTGGACAAAGAGATGTTCGATGCCGTCGCGCGTCTTTTGGCCGAGACAGAGCGTCATCTTTACGTCGTAGGTGGTCGCATCACGCGGTCAAATGCGGATTACCTGTTCAATCACATGCAGATCATCCGGCCCAACGTGACGATGCTGGGCAATTCGGCGAATGTCTGGCCGCAATACCTTCTGGATATGGATGAATCATCCGTTCTGGTGATCTTCGACATCCGCCGTTACGAGGCGCATCTGGAGAAGCTGGCACAGGTTGCCTCGGGCCGCGGCGTCACCGTTGTTCTGTTTACGGACCAATGGGGTTCGCCAATCGGAAAGACCGCCAATTATTCCTTCCACGCATTGGTCGAGGCGCCCTCCAGTTGGGATTCGACCATTGCCTTGCAGTTGATCTCGGAAACGCTGATTGCCGAAGTGCAGGAGGCGCGTTGGGAAGAAAGCAAGGAGCGGATCGAAGAACTGGAGCGGTTCTTTTCCTCGACCCGGATATTTCGCAATCAGGACTGACGGGCCGAGCAGTGTCGGAAAAATTGCGCCACTAAATTTGCCACTTCCGGCTTGACGATCCCGAAAGCATGACTTAACCAGCGCAAACCATTTGCGGGTATAGCTTAATGGTAAAGCCCCTGCCTTCCAAGCAGGCTATGTCGGTTCGATTCCGTCTACCCGCTCCATGCCTTCCTTGAAATTCTGCGTCAAATGGCCCTTTCGACCTGCCGATTGCGGTTGTGATGCTTGACCATACCTGCCGCTACCTCCAAGAAAGCGGTCACTCAGTACGGTTCAGGATACAAGGGCCAGACATGGCAAGACAAGCCGCCAGCAAGCCAACGCATACCGCCGCGCCCGGAGCCTCCGAGGAACGCGCCCGTTCAAAGAGGATTGGGGTTCTGGCCTCGCTTTGGCCGTTCATGAAACCCTACAAATTCCTGATGATCGGCGCGACGTTGGCGTTGATTCTGACGGCCAGCATGACCCTGACGCTGCCATTGGCGGTACGGCGCGTGGTCGACAATTTCCGAATTCAGGATGGAGAGCTTCTGGATTGGTATTTTCTGGCCGCGCTGGTCATTGCTGCCGTTCTGGCCGTGGGCACCGGTATTCGGTATGCGCTTGTGACCCGTCTGGGCGAACGGGTAGTGGCCGATATCCGCAAGGCGGTGTTTGATCGGGTCATCGGTATGAGCCCGGAATTCTATGAGCGAATCATGACCGGTGAGGTGCTGAGCCGGATCACCACTGACACGACGCTGATCCAATCTGTTCTCGGCTCGTCCATATCTATTGCCCTGCGAAACATACTGATGTTCGTCGGTGGGCTGGTTCTGATGTTGCTGACATCCGCCAAGCTGACCGGGCTGGTATTGTTGTTGATCCCGGTGGTCATCGTGCCGATCCTTGTACTTGGTCGCCGTCTGCGCGTGATCAGCCGCGAGAATCAGGACTGGATCGCGGCCTCGTCCGGCAACGCGGGTGAGGCATTGGGCGCGGTACAGACCGTTCAGGCATTTTCTCATGAACAGGCCAGCCGCCAGCAGTTCAGTGAGATGACCGAGACATCCTACAGCGTCTCGCTGCGCCGCATACAGACCCGCGCGGTGCTGACGGTGATCGTGATCTTCCTGGTTTTCTCGGGCATCGTGGGCGTTCTGTGGATGGGTGCCAATGACGTACGAAATGGCGTGATGACCGAAGGCGTTCTGATCCAGTTCGTCATCTATTCGATCATCATGGCGGGCTCGGTCGCGGCCCTGTCCGAAATCTGGAGCGAACTTCAGCGTGCCGCAGGGGCCACCGAACGTCTGGTCGAGCTGCTGCATGCAGAAGATACCGTGACCGACCCTGCCAATCCCAAAGCGCTGCCCAAGAACATTCAGGGCGAAATCCGGTTTGAAGATGTCAGCTTCCGCTATCCCGCGCGGCCCGATACGGTTGCACTGGATCATCTGTCACTTCTGGTGAAACCCGGCGAGACGGTCGCATTCGTCGGGCCATCCGGGGCGGGAAAAACAACCGTGATCCAACTGATCCAGCGATTCTATGATCCGAACTCGGGCCGCGTGACGCTGGACGGTCTTGATCTGCGCGACATCAACCGGTCGGACTTCCGCCGCCACATGGCTCTGGTGCCTCAGGATCCCGTGATCTTTGCTGCATCCGCGCGGGAAAACATCCGCTTTGGTCGTCTGGACGCCTCGGATGCAGAAGTCGAGGCCGCCGCCCGGGCCGCTGCCGCGCATGATTTTATTACGGCCTTGCCCCAAGGATATGACAGCTTTGTCGGCGAACGCGGTGTCATGCTTTCTGGCGGGCAGAAGCAGCGTATTGCCATTGCCCGCGCAATCCTGCGCGACGCGCCGGTTCTGCTGCTGGACGAGGCGACTTCGGCGCTGGATGCGGAAAGCGAACGCGCAGTGCAGGGCGCGGTGGACAAGATGCGTGCCGGGCGCACGACCCTGATCGTCGCGCACAGATTGGCGACCGTTAAGAAAGCGGACCGCATCATCGTGCTAGAGGAAGGCCGCATCGTTGCACAAGGCAGTCACGAGGATCTGGTGTCTCAGGACGGGCTGTATGCACGCCTTGCCCGGTTGCAGTTCACCGATGGTGTCGCCGCAGAATAAGAGTGACGCTCCGGCACTTGCGAATTCGCCGTAGCGTCATTCTACATTTTACTCCCCCTGAAGGCTAAGGCCTCGCTTGCGCGAGGTTCGTTTTGCTTCCATCTTGGTTGCGAACAACAAGCCCGCGCAAAACGCGGGAGAATAATACGGGAGGAACCACATGGCCTTTGTGGGTTTGGAAGACAAGAAGCGCATGGAACAGGAAATGCCGTGGGAGGATCGGGATTTGCCCGTCACCTTCCATCAGCTTTTGTCGCGCACCGCAGGGAAGTTCCCCAACCACAATGCCATGAGCTTCCAACTGTTCTCGGGCCCGAAGGACAAGGCCGAGACCCTGACCTGGTCGCAACTTCTGGGTCAGGTCAACCAGGCAGCAAACCTGTTCCGCTCGCTGGGTGTGGGTGAAAAAGACGTGGTCGCCTATGTGCTGCCCAACTGCAACGAAACACTGGTCACGATGATGGGCGGCGCGGTTGCGGGGATCGTGAACCCGATCAACCCCTTGCTTGAACCGGAACAGATTGCCGCGATCCTGCGCGAGACCGGCGCCAAGGTCGTGGTGACGCTGAAATCTTTCCCGAAAACAGATGTCGCGCAGAAGGTCGAAGAGGCGGTGCGCCACGCACCCAAGGTCAATACCATTCTGGAAATCGATCTGAACCGGTATCTGACCCCGCCCAAATCATGGCTGGTGCCGTTTCTGCGCCCCAAGATGGGCGACAAGGAAAAGCTTGCCCATGCGGATTACAAGAACTTCCACACGGAACTGGCCAAGCAACCGACGACGCTGACGTTTGAAGACAGCAAGGAAGATCGTGTCGCCTGTTATTTCCATACCGGCGGTACCACGGGTATGCCGAAGGTGGCGCAGCACAAGTATTCCGGCCTGATCTACAACGGCTGGTTGGGGAACACGCTTCTGTTTGACGAAAACGACGTCATCATGTGCCCGCTGCCCATGTTCCACGTTTTTGCGGTGCATGTGATTGTGATGGCGGCCGTATCATCCGGTGCCCATGTGGTTTTCCCGACGCCACAGGGATATCGCGGCGACGGGGTGTTCGACAATTTCTGGAAGCTGATCGAGCGTTGGAAGGTGAGCTTCATCATCACCGTGCCAACCGCGATTTCAGCCAAGATGCAGCGCCCAGTCGATGCCGATATCTCAAGCGTAAAAACGGCCTTCTCGGGCTCGGCCCCGCTGCCGGTGGAACTGTTCCGCCGCTTTGAAGAAGCGACTGGCGTCACCATTGTCGAAGGGTACGGTCTGACAGAGGCCACGTGTCTGGTTTCGTGCAACCCGGTGGATGGTGAGAAAAAGATCGGATCGATCGGTATTCCGTTCCCCTATACAGACGTCAAGATATTGCAGGATGGGCCAGACGGACCGACCGAGTGCGAAACTGATCAAATCGGTGAGATCTGCATCTCGAACCCGGGTGTCTATGCGGGCAATACCTATACCGAGGCCGACAAAAACGTTAACCTGTATCACTTCGACAAGTACCTGCGCACGGGCGATCTGGGGCGCTTCGACGAAGATGGGTATCTATGGATCACCGGTCGCGCCAAGGACCTGATCATTCGTGGCGGTCACAACATCGACCCTGCCGAGATCGAAGAGGCTTTGCTGGGTCACGAGGCCGTCGCTTTTGCCGGTGCCATCGGCCAGCCGGATGCGCATTCCGGTGAAGTTCCCTGCGCCTTTGTCGAACTGGTCGAGGGTGCGTCTGTCACCGAAAAAGAGCTGATGGATTACTGCAAGGTTCACGTGCATGAACGCGCGGCGCAACCCAAGCACATGACCATTCTGGATGAACTGCCCAAAACGGCCGTTGGCAAGGTGTTCAAACCTGAACTTCGGAAACAGGCCATCACTCGTATCTACAACGGCGCCCTCGAGGATGCCGGTTTGGCGGCGCGGGTGGTTTCCGTCATTGATGACAAGAAACGCGGCCTCGTTGCGCAGCTTGACGCGAACGGATCTTCGGAAGACGATGTCGCAAAAGTGCTGGGCGTATACACCCGGCCATGGGAGTGGTCTGAATAAGCCGGAGGGACAATGGACTATGAACGCCTGATCGACGAAGAAACCTGGGCGTTCATACGTCGCACGGCCGAAAGCTATCCCGATGACGCGGTCGAGCTGTCGATCGAGGATCAGCGCCGTGTCTATGACACCATGTGTCAGGACTTTCGCCAACCACGCCCGGCTGGCGTGGAAACTCAGGACCGGGCGGCCGATGGTGTTCCGGTTCGAATTTACTCTGCCGGGCAACCAACCCGAACCGTCATCTATTTTCATGGTGGCGGTTTCGTTGTTGGTGGTCTGGAAAGTCACGACGATGTTTGCGCTGAATTATGCGCCCAAACCGGGTACCGGGTCGTCGCCGTCGATTACCGGCTGTGTCCTGAACATGTGCACCCGGCACAGTTTGATGACTGTTGGAGCGCTGCGAACTGGGCGGCAAATGAATTCGGAGACCCTTTGATTTTGGCCGGTGACAGCGCCGGTGGAAATCTGGCTGCTGCCGTATCCCATTACGCGCGCGGGCGTTTGGACGGGATCCTGGGGCAGGTGCTGATCTATCCGGGCCTCGGAGGGGACCGCAGTCAGGGGTCCTACCAGGAACATGCCCAGGCCCCCTTGCTGACGTTGGATGAAATCAGGTTCTATGAAACCGTCCGATGCGCGGGCGATCCGCCCCAGGGCGATCCGACCTATGCGCCATTGCAGGACAGTGACTTTTCAAACCTGCCACCGACCGTGGTTGTAACGGCTGATTGCGATCCGCTGCGTGACGACGGGCAAGTTTATTGCAGTCGGATCAATGCGGCGGGCGGGCAGGCCCACTGGATCAATGAATTCGGTCTTGTGCACGGGTATCTGCGCGCACGAACCGCGGTGAAACGTGCGGCCGACAGTTTTGAGCGTATCTCGGTTGCGATAGAAGCGCTGGGGCAGGGGATCTGGTCCTACGACTGATGCAGTGAATTGAAGGCTCTGGTCCTTTTTGGGGCCTGTATGCCGAAAACCGGCTGGCTGGGGTAAGCTCACTCAAATTTTCCGAGGAGATCTTACCTAATGGCCGACCCCTTTCAGAACGTCGATGCCGCAGGGCCTGAATTCATCAAGCTGTTTGCGGATTCGATGGACCAGCGGCAAGCAGACCCGACGATGGAGCGGATCGTGGCCGCGTATCTGGGTCATCTGAACGTCACGGATGCATCGACGGTTGTCGAGGTCGGCGCCGGTGCAGGCGCCGTCACACGTCGCATCGCATCACACTGCCACCCGGCGAAGGTCATAGGTTTCGAACCTTCGAAAGGATTTGTCTCGGAAGCCAACACGCGGGCCAAGGAGTATTCGAACCTGACTTTCAAGGTTGCCGACGGTGCCGCGCTTCCGCTGGAGGATGATGCCGTCGATGCGGTTATCATGCACACGGTGCTCACGCATGTAGAAGACCCCAAATCGTTGGTTGCCGAGGCCTTCAGAGTGCTGAAACCCGATGGGATCTTGATCGTCTGTGACGCTGATTTCTCAAAAGCGACCTTCAATGCTTTTCCGAATGATCCACTGGATATATGCGCAAAGGAGTTTGTGCGCGAGTTTGTGACCGATCCTTTTATCGTCGCAAAACTCAGGTCAATGATTTCCGATGCCGGACTTTCCGTGCAACATTTTGACGTGCAGAGCAGAGTTGTCTCGACAGCCGAGCAGATGTTGCCTTGGGTCGCCCTGACCACCAAGCAAATGTACGAGCGGGGTGATATCGGAAAAGAACTGGCAGAAGGGCTTGTGGCCGAGCACGAAAGACGTGCTCGAAACGGGTCTCTTTATGGATATCAGGTGTTTGCGACAGTGGTAGCTGCGAAGGCCGCATAAGCGGCCCCGAAGCTGCTTGCGTGTTACCGCAGAAACGGTTCGGCCTTCATTGTCTCAGCAATGGGGGCGCCCATTCGGCTCAGGATCGTCGGGGCCAATTGCAACTGGCTTATAACGGTATCGGAGTCCGGCCCTTCGGCGTCGCCGAAATAGTACAGCGCCGTTTCCTGTTGCAGCGAGCCGCGCCCGCCGTGGTGCCCACGCTCGTCCTGGCCGTGATCCGCGGTGACGATCACTTCATATCCCAACTGGCGCCAGCGGGGGATGAAAGGGGCCAGCATCTCGTCGGCGACAAAGCAAGCGTGATCCATTTCTTCACAATCGTGGAAGAAACGGTGGCCCATACTGTCCAGCGTGCAGGTGTGCAGAATGCCATAGTCCAGCCCGAAACGAAGGCACAGATTGGTCAGAGTGGCATACAGGTCGACATCGGATGGCGTCATCTGATTGGCTTTGCCATAGCCCGTCATGCTGTGAAAACGGCCATGGTTGATCGTCGCGCTTTCGGGTTCGTCATATTCGATGTCGCGGACGTAATCGAAGGGATGACGGTTGAAGAACTGCGACCAATAGCTGTGTGTCACCGCCCCGGTCACACCACCGGCTTCACGCACCTGGCTGAACACGTCCTTGTGGCTTAGCCGGAAGACGTTTCCATTTCCGGTACAGCCATGCTCTTGCGGCGTCACGCCGGTGTGGATCGACGCATAGCAACTGGCCGATGTCGAGGGCAGCACCGCGCGGAGTTTCCAAAGCCGTGCTTCTCCGCTGTCGACCCAGCCTTCGAGATTGCCGAACAGGCGGCGAAAGTTGCGATAGGGGACACCGTCCAGAATGATGAGAAGTAGCTTGCGGTCCATGTCGAAGCCCTTTGAGAGACATTGCGTTCCGGCGACCCTAAGAGATTCGACGTCTTCGGGCTGCCACTTTGCGCCCCCAATAGCAAAATCCCGACACCTGTCTTCACACAAGGTGCCGGGATTTCAAACCTTCATCGAAATGTCACGAACCGGATCAGTTGCCGGCGCTTTCCATCTTGCGATGGGCGACAACCTCTTCCAGCCAGCCCAGATGCATTTCAGGCACCGAACTGAGCAGCAGGTCGGTATAATCGTCGAAGGGCGGGCTCAGCACCTGGCTCTTCGAGCCATAACGGGCCACGCGACCCTGATACATCACCGCGATGCTGTCGCTGATCGCGCGGACCGTCGCCAGATCATGGGTGATGAACAGATAGGCCACATCTTCGATCTTTTGCAGGTCCAGCAGCAGCTTGAGGATCCCGTCTGCCACCAGCGGATCCAGCGCCGAAGTGACCTCGTCACAGATGATCATCTTGGGCTTGGCTGCCAGTGACCGGGCGATACAGACACGCTGTTTCTGACCTCCGGACAGTTCCGCAGGATAGCGGTCGATGAACTTTTCGCCCAACTCGATCTCATCCAACAGCTCGATGATCCGCTTGCGCTTTTCAGCGCCACGCATGTTGAAATAGAACTCCAACGGGCGGCCGATGATGGTGCCGACGGTCTGGCGTGGGTTCATTGCCACGTCCGCCATCTGATAGATCATCTGCAACTCGCGCAGATCCTCGCGAGAACGCCCCGCAAGGTCCGGCGACAGCGTGCGACCGGCAAAACGGATCTCGCCATCGCGCGGCGGCAACAGGCCGGTGATCACCCGGGCCAGCGTGGATTTGCCCGAACCGGATTCGCCCACGACCGCCAGCGTCTGCCCCGGATGAAGCTCGACATTGACGTTATGCAGCACGTCGAAGTTCAGCCCCTTGTAGCGCGCGGTGATCCCGTCAACGGTAAGCAGCGGTTCAGGTGTGGGCTGCTTTTCTTCGTGCTCGATCGAACGCACCGAGACCAAAGCCTGAGTATATTCTTCCTGCGGGTTGTTGATGATCTGATCGGTGCTGCCGTATTCGACTGTGTCACCCATCCGCAAAACCATGATATCGTCGCTGACCTGCGCAACAACCGCCAGGTCATGCGTGATGTACAAAGCGGCAACGCCGGTATCGCGTATGGCATCCTTGATCGCCATAAGAACATCGATCTGGGTGGTAACATCCAGCGCCGTGGTCGGTTCGTCGAACACCACCAGATCGGGTTCAGGACACAGTGCCAATGCGGTCATGCAACGCTGCAACTGACCGCCCGAAACCTGGTGCGGATAACGGTTGCCGATGTTGTCAGGGTCAGGCAAGCCCAGCTTTGCGAAAAGCTCACGCGCGCGGGCCTCGGCCTCTTTGCGCGAAAACTTCTTGTGCTCGACAGCCGCTTCGACAACCTGATCCATGATCTTCTTGGCCGGGTTGAACGACGCGGCGGCAGATTGCGAGACATAGGCAACCTCACCCCCGCGCAGATTCCGAATATCGCCATGCGATGATTTCAGGATGTCGCGCCCGTTGACCCAGACTTCGCCGCCGGTGATTTCAACGCCACCCCGGCCATAGGCCATCGAGGCAAGACCGATGGTGGATTTCCCAGCGCCGGATTCACCGATCAGACCCAATACCTTGCCGCGCTCGAGGTCAAAGCTGACCCCGTGCACGATTTCGATGTCATGGGGTTTCTCACCCGGTGGGTAAACGGTCGCACCGATCTTGAGGTCACGGACCTTGAGAAGGGTATCACTCATCCCCGACCTCCTTTCAACGATGTAGTACGGTTGAGGATCCAGTCAGCCACAAGGTTGACCGAGATTGCGAGCGTCGCGATGGCCACCGCGGGGTACAGGGCCGCGCCAATGCCATACACGATGCCGTCCTTGTTTTCCTTCACGATGCCACCCCAGTCGGCCAGCGGCGGTTGAACGCCGAGACCCAGGAAGGACAGGGTAGAGATGAAAAGCACCATGAAAATGAACCGCAGGCCGAACTCGGCCACCAGCGGTGACAATGCGTTCGGCAGGATTTCCCGGAAGATGATCCATGTCCGCCCCTCACCACGCAGTTTGGCGGCTTCGACATAATCCATCACGTTGATATCCACGGCGACGGAGCGCGACAGGCGATAGGGGCGTGTCGCATCCAAAAGCCCCATGACAAGGATCAGGATCGGAACAGTAACCGGAACGATGGCCAGAATGACCAGCGCAAGTATCAGGGTAGGGATCGACATGATCAGATCGACTGTCCGGCTAAGCGCCTGATCCGCCCAACCGCCCAGAACGGCGGCCAGAAGACCAAGCGATGTACCGGTCAAGAAGCTGAGCAATGTCGCTGCGGCGGCAATGAAGATCGTCGTGCGGCCGCCATAGATCATGCGGGTCAGCAGGTCGCGGCCGATATTGTCGGTGCCCAGCAGGTGCTCGGCGCTGGCCTGTTCCCATACATCGCCGACCACTTCCGCCATCCCGTAAGGCGCGATCAACGGGGCAGCAATGGCCACGAAGAAATAGGCGCCGGTGAATATGAGGCCAATCAGAGCCGAAATAGGGATGTTTTTCATTTCGGATGCCTCAGTCTTGGGTTGGCGAGGATCGAGACGATATCCGCGACCATGTTCAGGCCGATGTAAACAGCCGCGAACACCACGCCGCAGGCCAGAACAACCGGCACGTCACGCTTGGTCACTGCGTCCACAAGGTACTGCCCCATGCCGGGATAGACGAACACGACTTCGACCACGACGACGCCAACAACGAGGTAGGCGAGGTTCAGCATGACAACGTTCACGATGGGTGAGATTGCGTTGGGAAAGGCATGGCGCGCGATGACCTGAAATGTGCTCAGGCCCTTGAGTTCGGCGGTTTCGATGTAAGCTGATTGCATGAGGTTCAGAATTGCAGCGCGGGTCATCCGCATCATCTGCGCCAGGACCACCAGTGTCAGAACGAAGGCAGGCAGCGCAATCGCGTTCAGCTTTTGCCAGAACGACATCGAGTCGTTGATCATCGCAAGCGAGGAAAACCATCCCAGTTTGACCGAGATGTAGTAGATCACGACGTAGCCGATCAGGAACTCGGGGATAGAAACCGTTGTCAGCGTGACGGCGGAAATCAGTTTGTCGGGCCAGCGATTGCGGTACCGGACGGCCAGTAGCCCCAGGAAAATCGCAAGCGGGACGGATACGATTGCCGCGACACAAGCCAGGAACAACGTGTTCCCGAGGCGTTTTCCGATGCTCTCGGCAATATCAAGCTTGTTGGTCAGCGATTGGCCAAGGTCACCCTGAACGATGCCGCCCAGCCATTCAAAATAACGGGTCAGGGCCGGGCGGTTCAGGCCCATTTCTTCGCGAAGGTTGGCCAAGGCCTCGGGGGTTGCGGACTGCCCCAGGACGGCTTGCGCGGCGTCTCCGGGAAGAGCTTCGGTCAGGCCAAAAATCAAGGCCGAAGCGCCGAACAGCAATAGGATTCCCAGCGCGAGGCGCTGGGAAACCAGTTTTATGATAGGATGCATTATCCGATGCCTGTATCAGACGAACCACATTTTGCGGGACATGTTGCCGTTCATCATTTCCTGTGTCGGGTCGCTTTCCCAACCATCCAGTTGGTTGCTGACACCTTCGACAAAATCGTTGAACATCGGGCAAATCAGACCGCCTTCATCACGGACCATGCGGCCCATCTGGCTATAGATGCCCTTGCGTTTCTCGACATCCAGTTCTGCACGAGCCGCGAACAGCAGGTCGTCAAATGCCTGAACTTTGAAACGTGTATCGTTCCAGTCAGCCGTCGACAGATACGCGGTCGAATACATCTGGTCCTGCACCGGACGACCGCCCCAGTAAGAGGCACAGAAGGGCTGTACGTTCCAAACCTCGGACCAGTAGCCGTCATTTGGCTCGCGCTTGATTTCCAGGGGAATTCCAGCTTGGGCCGCTGTCTGTTGGAACAGGGCTGCAGCATCCACTGCGCCCGGGAAGGCGCCGTCTGCAACACGAAGGACAATCGGCGAGCCATCATGACCGGACTTCTTGTAGTGCTCGGCGGCTTTTTCCACGCTGAACTCGCGCTGTTCGATGGTCTCATCAAACAGTGGATAGGCTGCGTTAATCGGCATGTCGTTACCGATAGAGCCATAGCCGCGCAGTACTTTGTCCACCAGATCCGCACGGTTGATGGCATACTTCAGGGCCGTGCGCAGTTCGTTGTTGTCGAACGGTGCGGTATCGCAGTGCATGATAAAGACATAGTGGCCGCGGCCAGCGGTCGAGTGCACGGTCAGATTGGGTGCGCGCCCCAGCAGGTCCGCGACCTTTGGTTCAACACGGTTGATGGCGTGGACCTGACCCGATTGCAATGCAGCGGTACGCGCAGTTGCGTCATTGATAACCACGACTTCAACACTGTCGAAGTTACCAAAATCAGAGTTCCAGTGGTTCTCGTATTTTGTGAACAAGTGGCGCACACCGGGTTCGTCTACTTCCACCTTGTATGGTCCGGTTCCGATACCTGCTCCGGGATTGTCCATGCCGCCATCGGGCTGAATGATCAGGTGGTAGTCGGCCATCAGATACGGAAGGTCAGCGTTTGGCTCGGACAGAGTGACCTGGAAATTGTCGCCATCGGCTTTCATCGACTCGATGCCCTTCATGATACCAAGGGCACCAGACTTGGAGTCTTCGTTCGAGTGGCGCTGCATTGTCTTCAGCACGTCCTCGCTGGTCATGGTTTTGCCGTTGTGGAATTCGACACCCTGACGCAGTTTGAACGTCCAAACCTTGGCATCCGCGCTGCCTTCGACGCTTTCTGCCAGACGCGGTTCGATGGACCCATCGGGTGCAACTTCCACAAGCTGGTCGCCAAACTGTTTGCCGTTCTGGAACGGAACCGAACTGGCATAGGTCGCGGGATCCAGCGAGTTGGTGGATTCGCCACCCTGAAGGCCAAATTTCAGGTCACCGCCTTTTTTCGGGCCAGCCGCGCGTGCTGCGTCTGCGAACATCGTGCTGGCCACCGCCGCCGAAACACCCAGGGCCGCGGCTTTCCCCATGAATTCGCGGCGAGTCATCTTCCCGGCTGTGACCTGACCGGCCATATGCGTTATTTGTTCATTCATTGAGTGTCTCCCTATTGAGTGGTTCTAGCCCCTTGGGGGGCTTTTTGTTGACGCATGAGTCAACGTTGGCTTATTTCCGCGAACCGGGCAAGGTTATTTCTCCTAAATGCCGAAGGCCGAAGCCTTCGCTTTGTTGTCCGGTGTGCGGCAATCGCTTAGTGGGTGTTCAGATACATTCTGCATTTTCGGGTAGTTTCTGGTCGATTGCGGGCCAAAGCGGCATGATAAGCGTCAATTCATCCACGTATCGCGACAACCAGATCCATGACATTGGTGCCGGTTGGCCCGGTTGTCAGCAGGCCTTGGACTTTTTCCAGGAAAGACCCGCTATCGGCGTTTTGAAGGGCGCGTTCGGCGCCCTCACCCCAGGTTGCTCCCGTTATGATTCCACCCGCCGCATTTGTCGGGCCATCCGTGCCGTCGGTGCCACCCACGATCACCGCAAGATCCGTTTGCCCCGCGATCTCTTTTGCCAAAGCAAGCGCAAGGGCCTGATTTCTACCACCACGTCCCGGGTAATCAGGCAAGACCACGGTCGGTTCTCCGCCAAAGATCATCACGCCTTTTTCCATTCCACGCAGCATGGGCCCAAGACGAGCCGCGACCTGCAAATAGTCGTCGTGCAAGGCCTCATCATTGGTCAAAACCCTCAGCCCCATTGTTTCCGCTGCTTTGGCAGCGGCATTGCGTGCATGCGCGTTCGAAGCAACGATCCGGGTGGTGGCCGCAAAGGAATGGTTGTCGGGCAATGCTCCGATTCCCGAGCCGATGACGTTCAGATCGTCTCCGGGCACGTCCGAGATCGCCAGAACAGTGGCGCGGTCTCCGGCGAAATGGGACAGCAGACCGCCGCCCTTGATACGCGACAGCTTGCGACGCTCGGCATTCATCGCGCGGATATCCAGCCCTTTCGACAGCAGTTCGCGGTTCAACGCCCCGAGGTCATCAAGCGATGTTCCGGGAAGCAGGTCCTCGGCCAGAGATGACGCGCCGCCCGAGACCAGCAGCAGCACATGTGATCCGGGCCCCATCTGTTCCATGGCCAGGCGCAGCGCCCGCCCGCCCGCAAGACTGCGGTCGTCCGGAACGGGGTGCGACGCCTCGATCACCTCGACCCCACCCGGCAGGTCGCGGCCATGGTCGTCTTTGGTGACCACAAGCGTTGGGATGGCGCCGAAATGTTCCAGCGCAGCCCGCGCCATGGCTGCGGCGGGTTTGCCCACGGCCAGAATACGGTCGGGTTTCGGGACATCAGGCAAGGCGGCCAGGGTGGCCTCGTACCCGCCGACGGCCTCAACACCGGCCTGCCACAACGTGACGGCTTGCTTCTCAATATCCATCAATTCTCCACCCAGATCGTGACCGGCCCGTCATTTACAAGTTCTACCGCCATGTCCGCGCCGAACTGGCCGGTTTCCACCGCGACACCCTGCGCGGCAAGGTGCTCGGCGAAGACCTTGTACAACTGCTCTCCCAGCTCGGGCGGGGCTGCGTTTGAAAATCCGGGGCGATTGCCGCTGGAAGTGTCCGCCGCCAACGTAAACTGGCTGACCACCAGAGCAGAGCCTTGAACATCCAGAAGCGAGCGGTTCATCTTGCCGGCGTCATCCTTGAAAATCCGCAGTTTCGCGGTTTTTTCGGCCAGTTTTTCTGCCTGTGCCTTGCTGTCGCCCTGCATGGCGCAGACAAGAATCATGAGCCCGGGACCAGTTTTGCCGATGACGGTGCCTTCGACCGACACTTTGGCCTGTGTCACCCTTTGCAGCAATGCGCGCACTTGGTTCCTCCCCCGAAACGTTGAGCCTGCCTGAGCGATGGTTTAGCCGCGCCAGTCCACAAAGTCACCCAATGCCGCGCGTTCCGTACGGAAGCTGTTTGCAGGATGATCCATATCCGAATAGCCAAAGGAAATTGCGCACAGGATCAACCGGTCATCGGGGATCTGAAAATACTGATGCAAAAAAGGGCTGTACGCCGCCAATGCCGCTTGCGGGATGGTTGCCACGCCCAAGGCCTGAGCGGCGAGCGCAAAAGCCGTGACAAAGCCGCCGCAATCCATTGCACCATAAGGTCCCAGCTCTGCCGGGCTTGAGATGATGGCACAATGTGGTGCGCCAAAGAGGGCAAAGTTCTGCATCATTTGCTGCGCCGATCCTTCACGGTCCCCCCGTTCTATGCCAACCGCGCTGTAAAGCGCCCAGCCACACGTCCGGCGCCGGTCTTGATACACGCCGGAGTAGGAAACGGGAAAAGGAAGATCGGGGGCCGGCGTGCCGTTCCTGGCTTCGTTTGACATCGCGTCGCGGAAACTGTCGGTTTCGTCTTTGCTGGTGACGACCAATTGCCAAGGTTGCGCATTGCACCAGCTTGGCACCCGCGACGCGCTGGCCACGATCTGTTCGATGTCACCACGTGGCACCGGGTCGGGCCGAAAGGCGCGGCAGGAATGGCGCGCGGTCAGAAGCGTGTTCAGGTCGGCCAGGGTCACGTCGTCTTCTCCTCCGGGGCAGCCGGCGGCAGGATGGGTGAGAAGCCGGGGATGTTCAAGGGGTTCCGCCGCAGAGTTTTCGGCGGAGTAACCCCCGAAGGTCATTGCTGTCCGGTCGCCATCAGGTATCCGATGCCCGCGGCAACCAGCAGGCCAAGCACAACGGCGATCGTGATCTTGATTGCCGACCAGGGGCGTTCTCCCTGAACCCGGCCGGTCCGGCCGTTCACCACGAAACGATACGTCTGACCGCGATACTTGTACGCCGCCAACCAGACCGGCAGCAGGATATGCTTGAACGTGACATCGCGCACATCGGTGTCCACTGCATGGATGCGTTGCCTGTCGCCCCCAATATCAAACCGCACGTCCCGCTCGATCACGCGGGCCATATATGCGCGCGCTTCGGCATATCCGTCTTTCAGCTCGACCGTATAGGCCTCGGCCCGAAAACCGGCGAGGTACTCTGGCTGGTAGGGTTCCAGAGCTGGGAGATCCCAAGGCTCCAGAGCATCCGTGTAAGCCTTGGGCAGGGACTTTGAGGCCAACACCAACACGTCGTCAAAAAACCGCGCCACCCGGCCGGACTTGGGCGTCCAGCGGACCTTGGGCACCTGTTGTTGTACCCGTTTGCCATCCCGCATGACGGTGCGGGTTTCATAGTAGACTATGCCGCGCTCTGCGCGATAGGCCGACTTCGTATCGGCGTCGAAGGTCCAGTAGGGCACATAGATGCCCTGCATCCTGCGGCCCTTGCGGGCATAATCCTTCAACCCGTTCGGCGCGAACCACAGCCGCCCCAGCCAGTCGCTCATGGCTTTGTGGGCGGCGCGCTCGTCCAGCGCAAAGGGCAGAACGCCTTTCGGTTTGATATGCCGGTTCACCCCGGTGTCCGTCACGACCGGGGTGGCGCAGAACGGGCATTCCGCAGCATGGGTGTCGGGATCGAATTCAACCTGCGCTGCACAGTTCGGGCAGGACAGAACCCGCGTCTCCTCGATTTCGCTGTCGGGCAGGCGGTCGGCGATGGCAGCGTCGAAATCCAGCTCGCGCAGGCTGGCGCTGCCCCAGGGGCCTGCACCGATCGGTTCGGAATGGCCGCAATGGTCACAGGTCAGAGTGCCGGATTGCGGGTCGAATCGATAATCCGCGCCGCAATTGTCACATTGAAAACGATGTTCCGCAGAACCGGATGGCGGGGCAGGAGGCTGGGTCATAGGTGGTCACTTGTCGAGGGGATAGTGAAGATAGGCCCCGCGCTCGGCTAGGGTGACATAGTCGCAGCAAGGGCAGATGAATTGCGGCTGCGGCGCTTTGCGCCCGCCTGTCTTCGAGCGTTTCCGCGATGCGGTCATGCCGATGCCTCACGCCCCGGGCGGCGGAGGCGGCAGGATCGTGAACAGCTGCGCCAGTTCCTGCACCTCGCCCGCTTTCTTCCATCCGTCCTGGCCGGGCGTCCACACGAAAGTGTCCCGCGTAATTTCTCCCTCGCTGGCCATGCGGCCCATCTTGGCCTTCGAGAACGGGCCGCTGGTCTGACCGTCCACCGCGATATGCCAGACATGCTCGACCGGCGGCGGAGGCGGCGGGGCCACATGCGCGGATGGTTGCGAGGCAGCGGGCGCGGGCGCGCCCCACGGGCCTGACGACTGACCCGCTGCCATGTTCGACATCTGGTTCGCCATCGCCATGCCCATTCCCATACCAAGGCCAGCGCCCATGCCGCCGCCTCCGCTCGGGGAACTGGCGGCCGCCGTCATCGCCTCGGCCGCGGAATACTGGGTGAACTTGCCCAGATCCCCCGCCAGCCCCATCGAGGTGCGCTTGTCCAGCGCCGCCTCAACTGCCGGCGGCAGTGAGATGTTTTCGATGTAGAATTCCGGCATTTCCAGCCCATAACCGTCGAGCACGGGCGAGACCTCGGCCGCGATCAGCTTGCCCAGATCGGCGGTGTTTGCAGCCATGTCCAGAACCGGGATGCCCGAGCCCGCGATCACCCGGCTGAATTCCTGCACGATGATGTTGCGGATCTGAAAGCTGATCTCGTCCATGGTGAATTCACCGTCGGTGCCCACGATCTCGACCAGAAATTTGGCCGGGTCCTTCACCCGGATCGTGTAGGTGCCATAGGCGCGGATCCGGGTCGGGCCGAATTCGGGATCGCGCAGCATGATCGGATTTTTTGTGCCCCATTTCAGGTCGTTGAACCGGGTCGTGTTGACGAAATAGATCTCGGACTTGAACGGCGACTGGAACCCGTGATCCCAATGCTGCAGCGTCGTCATGATCGGCATGTTGTTGGTTTCAAGCATATAGAGGCCCGGCGTGAAAACGTCGGCCAGCTGGCCTTCGTGCACGAATACGGCCGCCTGGCCCTCGCGCACGGTCAGCTTGGCGCCATACTTGATCTCGTGGCCCTCACGTTCGAACCGCCAGACCATCGTGTCACGGGTGTCGTCCACCCAATGAATGACATCAATGAATTCTCCGGTCAGAAAATCGAATATTCCCATTTGGGTTCTCCTGTCCTTGGGGTCAGAGCGACTGCCCCATCAATTCATGTGCGATAATTCGTACGATGGGCCGCGCTTCATCAACGCCTACGCCGGGCTGCAACCGTGGGTCATACAACATCGTCAGCAGCTTTTCGTCGTGACTGGTCAGCAAGGCAAATTCGTCATCATCGTTGAAAATCGAAGGTCGCGCTGCCGGGCTGTCATTGGACAAACCAAGACCCTGAGCAATTTCTTCGTGAATGCAGCTTTGGCGACCCAAATCCGTCAATTCCGCCCGAATGAGGGACACGGCACGTACGTATCTGTGCGGTGATGAGGTCGTTGCCGATGCAAACACCAGACAGTCGAAATTTGCACGTGGATTGGCCACCAGATTCAGCGAGTCCTGACTGATATTCGGGATCAGCTGTTTGAGGCGGGATACGACATAGGCGCTGTCATCCTTGCCTGCAAAAAAGACATGGAAATTGGCGTTGCGGGAGACAACGGAAACCGGATGATCGGTCAATCTGGCCAGTCGGGTTGCAAAGGACCGCACCTGATCTGCATCTTTCTGCCGTGCAGAGGGAAGCACGGAGGGCCCGAACTCGGTCTGTATGCGGACAGAGCCGGACCATCGGCTGAGTTGCCCGTCCGTCTGACGCGAGCCAACCGCGACGCTCTGCGTCGGATACTCGCTGTAGAACGCAATCGCTTCAAAATTCCGCGCCAGATCGTCGGCATCATAGGGGGTGTCCGGACCGCCCCCATCGGTGCGCAAAAGCCCCCGCACCAGCAAATCCCGTTCAACCCGCTGATAAAAACGCGCCAGATCCTGACTTGCGGCCGACGGCGGCACATAGGCATTGGCTGCCACGGGGGCGGGTGTCGGGCGAGGTTGCGGAACAACAGATGACGTCAGGGTCTCGTCGCAATTGGCCAGAGCCAAAAGCGATACCATCCCCAAGGTCCCTTTCAAGTAACCGAAGGCCCGCACGCCGATCCCGCCCTTAGCCGGGAACCGCCGTACCGGCAGTGTCGCCGGTTCCGTCGCGGCGCGCCTTGGCGGCCGCCAAAGTGTCGCGCAGTTCCTTTTCCATCTTCTGCAACTCAGCTTCGGCTGCGGCGCGTTTGGCCTTGCCTTCGTCCGCAATGGCAAGGCTTTCGTTGATGGTGCCAATCAGGTCGGCATTGGCCTGCTTGACCGCTTCGATGTCGAACACGCCGCGCTCCATCTCTTGGCGGATCATCTTGTTCGATTCGCGCAGGTTGGCCGCATTCGAAGTCAAAAGCTCGTTCGTCAGGTCGTTGGCATCCCGCACCGCGGCGGCGGCTTCGGCGCTGCGTTGTATCGTAACCGCTTGGGCCAGCTGCGTTTCCCATAGCGGGACCGTGTTCACCAGTGTCGAGTTGATCTTGGTGACCAGCGATTTGTCGTTTTCCTGAACCAAGCGGATCGACGGCAGGGACTGCATCGTGACCTGTCGTGTCAATTTCAGGTCATGAACCCGGCGTTCAAGGTCGTCACGCGCCGCGCGCATGTCACGCAGCTCCTGTGCCTTCATCACTTGCTGATCTTCCGGAGCGGCCTGAACTTCGGCTTCCTTTTCAGGGATGTCGTGGCTGTCCAGCTCGGTCAGCTTCTCTTCGCCCGCAGCGATGTACAGCGCCAGTTCGTCATAAAAGTCCAAGGTCTTCTCATAAAGCAGATCCAGAGATTTGATATCCTTGAGCAGCGTATGCTCATGCCCCAGAAGATCGTCGGTAATGCGATCGATCTGGCCCTGAACCTCTTCGTATTGCGCTGTGAATTTTGCAAACGGTGCAGCCCTGCCCAACAGTTTCTCCCACCAGCTGCGCTCGCGCCGCACGTCAAGTTCACTGACCGAGAAACCGCGGATTGTGGTCACGATATTGCGCAGGCTGTCTCCGGCCGGGCCGACATCCTTGTTGCGCACATCCGCAAGCATGGCCTGGCTGATTTCCTGCAGCTCGGCCTGAGCGGACGAGCCAAACGCGACAATCGAATTGGTGTTGTCCATGTCGATTTCATTCATCCGCTTGCGAATTTCGGCGCTGACGGGTTCGTCGGCTTCCTCCAACGACACGACTTCGGCTTGCGGTTCGGGTAGGGCAACTGCGGTGACTTCCTGTACCAGAGTCTCGGCCTGAACTGCCTTGTTCTTGATCTCATCGGACATGGGTATGTTCCTCGCTCAAATATGGCCGGTCAGTCCAGCCGGACGCCTTCGCGCTGCAATCTTTCACGCAACACGTCGATTTCGACCGTCAGATCACTGCGGTCATCCAATAGCATTTTCCGCGTACGCGCGGCAAAATTCTGTTCCAGATCGTCCAGAAGGGCGGAATAGTCGGCCAGTGCCTGCGCGTCGCGGGTGCGCGCATAGACATCAGCAAATTTGACAGTCGCATCACGCGCGCCCTGTAGATACACAGTCAGATATTTTCTTGCGCCGGCCAGATCGCGGGGGTCTTCCTCGACCGTGCGGAACAGGTCACGTGCGGTGTCCTGAAATCGCTCGACCCGGGCTTCGACACGTCGATCGCCCGCGCGTTTTATGGCATCCGTCATTTCCGACAAGTGTTTCTCGGCATCATCGACCACGCGCGCCACTCGGTCTTGCTGAAAGGTGTCGACCCCCTCCATGCCCTTGTTCTTCATCGGATCAAGCCCGAATGAGACAGAATGCAGAGCGGTCGCTGCCACGCCAAACAGCGCGGGGGCCAACAGGCTGACCTGCGCTGCTGCTTCAGCGTCCAGAAACTCGGATCTGTAAGACGCAAGGCCTGCGCCAAGGCCTGTGAGAACACTGGCAAATATCTTGCGCGGAAAAGCAGGGCGTCGGGCGGTTTTGCGGGCATTGTACGCGGCCTCAGCTCTCAGACCTTCTCGCAGCAAGAATGCGGCCGCCGTCAGAAAACCAGCGGCGACCAGCCCCAGCGTCATGCCAATCGCGCCGTCGTTCAGGGACAGAAACACCAAAGGAATGGCGGGTAGAAACAGAATATTCGCACGTGCGCCAGCGGGCTCGACCCGTGCGCCGTCAAACTGACCCTTGGGCAGTGGGGTGTTTTCCGGTTCATCTCCCTGTGGGCTGTATTTGCCGCCAAACCGCTTTGCCATGGCTTACAGACCTCCGAGCAAACCAGTGCAGACGCCAAACAACAGCACCAACAGCACAGCGTAGGCCAGTTTTTGCACTCCGCTTCCGGACATCACGCCCCCCAAATAGCAGCTTTCACTGAAAATTTAGGGTATGCGCGGGCTTAGCGCTAGGGGGAAGGTTGCCGAACCCACATCACTTACGGGGATTCTTGCCGATCTGAGGTCGTTTTCTTTTGGGTCGTGACGGGCGTTTGGGCGGGTTGCCGGGCTTGTCTTCGGCGTCCAGACCCAGCTGGTCCCGCATCACCCTGCGACGGACTTCTTCGACCTCGCCCTGTTTCAACGTCCCAAGCTGGAAGGGGCCGTAGGACACCCGCAACAGACGATTCACGGTAAAACCGATATCTTCCATCGCGCGGCGGATTTCGCGGTTCTTGCCTTCGCGCAAACCGATCGTCAGCCAGGCATTTGCGCCCTGCTGGCGATCCAATGAGACGGTCATTGGCTGGAACCGTTCTCCCTCGATCACCAGCCCCTTGCGCAGCGGTTCGAAATCTTCGTCCTTCGGGCGACCGTTCACCCGCACGCGGTACTTCCGCAACCAGCCGGTCGAGGGCAGTTCCAGCTTGCGCTTGATGCCGCCATCGTTGGTCAACAGCAGCAATCCTTCGGAATTCAGATCCAACCGACCGACGCTCATTACCCGTGGCATGTCGTCGGGCAGCTTGTCGAATATTGTCTCTCGTCCTTTTTCGTCGCGGGTCGTCGTCACCAACCCGGCGGGCTTGTGATACAGCCACAGACGCGACGGTTCCGGTTCCGAGACCGGCCTGCCGTCGACTGCGATCTTGTCTTTCGCGGTCACGTTCAGGGCGGGGCTGTCGATGGTCTTGCCATTCACTGCCACTCGGCCCGCTTCTATCATGCGTTCAGCCTCGCGCCGGGACGCTACGCCAGCGCGGGCCAGGACTTTGGCGATCCGATCGCCGGGGGGTGGGGTCTTGTTCATGTCAGGGCCATACCGCATCCCGGGCGCTTGCGAAAGGCGGGTTTCTGCGGCAGTCAGGGGGCATGGTATTCAAATCGCATATGCAACAGGCCCTGGCCGAGGCGCGCGCAGCCGCTGACCGCGGCGAGGTGCCCGTGGGGGCCGTTGTCGTCGGACCGGACGGAGCGGTCGTGGCCGTGGCCGGAAACCGGACGCGCGAGTTGAATGACCCCACGGCCCATGCGGAAATCATGGCCTTGCGTGCAGCCTGTGCGCAGGCGGGCTCTGAACGGCTGCCGGATCATGATCTCTACGTCACGTTGGAGCCTTGCGCGATGTGCGCCGCGGCCTTGGCGGCCGCGCGCATCCGGCGGATCTATTACGGTGCGGCAGACTCCAAATCCGGGGGCGTGGCGCATGGCGCGCGCGTGTTTTCGCATGCACAGGCGCATCACGTGCCCGAAGTCTATGACGGGATTGCAGGCGAAGAGGCTGCCGCGCTTTTGAAGGCCTTCTTCGAAGCGCGCCGCCAGGACAAGCCGTGCTGACGCGCTGCTCTGTCGTCAGACGGTGATGGCTTTCATAACCTCAGGTTCGATCACGTCGACCCCGGGCAACCCGTCGATCAATGCCTGTGCGGATTGTTCCAGAATGGGGAACGTCTTGTAGTGACATGGGATGACCGTCTTGAAGTCGAAGTACCGTTTCGCGGCATAGGCGGCGGCTTTCATATCCATGGTGAAATGCCCGCCGGCCGAAAGGATGCCGATATCGGGCTTGTAGTAATCCCCCATCCATTCCATGTCGGCCATGATGTCGGTATCGCCCGAGACGTAGAGCATACGCCCCTCGGCCGCGATCATGAATCCGACTTCACTGCCGCCGGTGCGCAGACCGTCCTGTGTTGAAAAAGTCGAGCTGTGAGAGGCCGGTACCATCGTCACCATGACGCCGTTCAGATCGACGGTGCCGCCTTTGTTGAAACCGATGGTCTCAATGCCTTCCGCTTCGCTCCAGTATCCCATCAGGTCATATTGTCCGACAACGGGGATTTTCAGGTGCTTTGCCAGGGGAAGTACATCGGCCACGTGGTCAAAATGCGTGTGGGTCAAAAGAATGTGGGTCGCCCCTTCCAGCACGGCATCATGCCGATCTTCGGGCAAGACCGGGTTGCCGGTCAGCCACGGGTCGATCAACAGAACCTGCCCCTGAGTTTCAATGCGAAAACTGCCATGGCCCAGCCAGATAATGTTCATTCCGGTTTTCCTCCCATAAGGTCTCTTGGCAGCAGCCTAGCATCGGCTATGTAAAATTCCATGGACTGGATTCGAGAAATTGATGGCTATTGCGAACGCGTGTCGGCGGACTATTGGGCCGAGCCGATCAATGCGATCACGAACGCTGCTTTTCTGATTGCCGCATGGATCATGTGGCGGCGCGTGCGCGATCAGGACATGCCGCTGGCCAAGGGTCTGGTCGTGATTTTGGCCATGATCGGGATCGGAAGCTATCTGTTTCACACCCATGCCCGGGTTTGGGCGGCTTTGGCGGATGTGGCGCCGATCCTGCTGTTCATATTGGTCTATATATATGCGGTGAACCGCGACATCTGTCGCATGTCGTCTGGATTGGCGATCTGCGGTACGCTTCTGTTTCTTCCCTATGCGGCGGCCGTTGCGCCCTTGTTCCAGCTTGTGCCGGGGCTTGGCGGGTCGGCGGTTTACGCGCCGGTCCCTTTGTTGATCCTGATCTACGCGTTCCTGCTGCGGGGCAATGATCCGAACTTGGCCAGAGGGATGACGCTCGGGGCCCTGCTCCTGATTCTATCGATCACGTTCCGTGCGCTCGATCTGCCAATTTGCAGGCAATGGCCGATGGGGACGCATTTCATGTGGCATATCCTGAATGCCATCATGCTGGGTTGGATGATCGAAGTGTATCGCGCGGCTCTTGTCAGGGGCCGTTTTGGCAAAGGCCCGGCGTCTTGAGACGCGGAAGGATCGCGTGTGTCCTCCGAGCTTCGTAACAAGGAGGTCAACGAAACCGCCCTGGTCCGATCCTAGTTCTGAAAGGCTGCCGCCAGATGGTCGGGCAGATCAAATTCGCTCAACACCCGAGCGCGGCCTTCGGGCGACATCTTGCGAGCCGTTTTTTCAACGATGCTCTGGATTTTCTCGGCCGAGTGTTTCGCGGCAAAGGGCTGGAAATACCATTTCAGAAACACAAAGCAGATCACGTCTTCCAACGCCTGCACTTCCGCGTCCCGCTTGATGCCCTGTTTGCGCAACATGCGCCCTGCGGCCTCGACCTGTTGTGAATCGTAACCTTCGCGGGTCATCAACCCCATGACCACGTCGGCATGGTGTTCGCCCTGCGCCTTGCGCCATGACAGGTATCCAACCCGGCCTTCGGGATATTCACTGCGGGCAAGTTTCCAACGTTCCACATGCTGCCCGCGCGCGGCGATTTGAAGGGCGTCGGAAGCGTCCGGAAACAGGCGGTCCAACTCGGCACTCATGCGTTCACCATACAGCAGCGCCGCGGCGCGGCCCTCATCTTGGTTGGGGTCATTTGCATTGGCTGCGTCGATTGCGTCCAGAACCGCTTGTTTTTGCGCGCTCATCATCTGCTCCACTGGCTTGCCTGAACTACGAAACCTCGGCGCAGTTCTGTTCTGTATTCGACGTCATGCTAGCGGCTTGCTCTGGGATGTGCATCCTCGAAAATGAAAAACAGCCGGGTCAGAGAGGGGATATCTGACCCGGCCAGGACCTGCGCGTTATTTGGCAGGTTTAACCTGATCCTGCGTGACCGGTTCCGTGATAGGGGACGGGAAGGTCAACGTGCGTGTCAGGTTGCTTGTGTCGATACCCAAAGCCATGGCCGGTGCGGCCAAAATCGTGGCGGACAAGACTGCGGCTGTTATCAGGGGTTTCATGTTTTTTCTCCGGTTTGCGTTATGTCGCATAAATAAAATGAACAGTACAGTTTAGTTTTCAAGATCGATAATGAACTATTCGGTTTACTTTTTTGCATACCTGTCATTCAGTTTTGAATAGCCTCAGAAGAGGGGGGAATTCCAAACTGGGACCTGCCCAAGGCAGCCCGGTCTTGCGACTGCCGCTACAGACGGGTAAACGCCCCCTAACGTAGATGAGGGAAGCCGATGTCAATTGACCAAAGCACCGCCGCCAAAGTGGCCAAACTGGCCCGGATCAAGGTCGAGGATGACGCGCTGCCGGCGCTGGCATCCGAGTTCAACACCATCCTTGGGTTCATCGAACAGCTGAACGAAGTGGATGTGGAAGGTGTCGAGCCGATGGTTTCGGTCACACCCATGCGCCTCAAGCGTCGTCAGGACGAAGTCACCGATGGCAATCAGCAGAACAAGATTCTGGCCAACGCCCCCGACGCCCGCGAAGGGTTCTTCGCAGTCCCCAAAGTGGTGGAGTAAGACATGAGCGATCTGAACAAATTGGGCCTGGCCGATGCCCGCGACGCGTTGCGAGCCGGCGACGTCACCTCTGTTGAGCTGACAGAAGCCTGCTTGAAAGCCATTGATGAAGCAGATGCGCTGAACGCATTCGTCCACAAGACGCCCGAGATCGCGATGGAGCGCGCCAAGGCCGCGGATGAACGGATCAAGGGTGGGGACGCTCCGTCAATGTGTGGCCTGCCGATCGGCATCAAGGACCTGTTCTGCACCAAGGGCGTGCCGTCGCAAGCCGCGTCGGGCATTCTTGAAGGCTTCAAGCCGGAATACGAATCCACCGTGTCACAGCAACTGGCCGACGCAGGCGCGGTGATGCTGGGCAAGCTGAACATGGACGAATTCGCCATGGGCTCGTCCAACGAAACATCGGTCTATGGCAACGCGGTCAGCCCGTGGCGTCGTGGCAACGATGATGCGCAGCTGACGCCAGGCGGTTCGTCGGGCGGATCTGCGGCCGCCGTTGCTGCCGATCTGTGCCTTGCAGCAACGGGTACCGATACCGGCGGTTCCATCCGGCAGCCCGCGGCTTTTGTCGGGATCACCGGCATCAAGCCGACCTATGGTCGTTGCTCGCGCTGGGGCATTGTGGCGTTTGCGTCCTCGCTGGATCAGGCCGGTCCGATGACCAAGAATGTCCGCGACGCCGCGATCATGCTGGAAACCATGTGCGGCCATGACGCCAAGGATTCGACCAGTGCGGATCTGGCCGTTCCGAATTTCGAAGCGATGCTGACTGGCGACATCAAGGGCAAGAAGATCGGTATCCCCAAGGAATACCGCATGGACGGCATGCCCGCCGAGATCGAAAAGCTCTGGGCCGATGGTGCCGCGATGCTGAAGGATGCGGGGGCCGAGATCGTCGATATCTCGCTGCCGCACGCCAAGTATGCGCTGCCTGCCTACTATGTGATCGCCCCGGCCGAGGCGTCCTCGAACCTCGCCCGCTATGACGGTGTCCGCTATGGGCATCGTGCACAGTTGGCGCAGGGGGATGGCATCACCGAGATGTACGAAAAGACCCGCGCCGAGGGCTTTGGCCACGAAGTGCAGCGCCGGGTCATGGTCGGCACCTATGTTCTGTCGGCTGGTTTCTACGACGCCTATTACAATCGTGCCCGCAAGGTGCGCACGCTGATCAAGAAAGACTTCGAAGGCGTGTTCGCGGCCGGTGTCGACGCCATCCTGACCCCGGCAACCCCATCGGCGGCCTTCGGTCTGGGCGAAATGACCGAAGCAGATCCTGTTCAGATGTATTTGAACGATGTCTTCACCGTGACCGTGAACCTGGCCGGACTGCCCGGTATCTCGGTCCCCGCAGGGCTGGACACACAAGGTCTTCCGCTGGGATTGCAGCTGATCGGGCGTCCCTGGGAAGAAGGCGACCTGCTCAATACCGCCTATGCGCTGGAAAACGCGGCCGGTTTTGTGGCCAAGCCCGGGAAATGGTGGTAAGCCTCGGGCAACTGAAGCACTAGACACGGAGCCAAACAATGCGCGTTTTGCTTTTGGTCCCCGCTCTTGCACTGGCAGCTGCGTGCACGGATGTCGCGCCGCTGACCAGTACGGGTTTCAACACGCCTGAATACCAGGCGCAGCGCGAGGCTCAATTGGCAGGTCAGGGCGTGGCCGGCAACCCTCTGCTGGCCCCGGTCGAAGTTTCACAACAACCGCTGGGCGCCCCGGGTACGGCGCCTGTTGCCACGGGTGAAAACGCGGATATCGCCAACCAGGCCGCGGCGGCATTGGCCAGCACATCTGGCCAAAACTCAGCCGCGGTTACGGCGGTTCCCGTGGCGAACACTGGCGCGATTTCGGATGAACAGGATTTTGCCGCCGTGTCCGAACGCCGTAGCATCGAATCCGACGCCGCCCGGATCGAGCAGAACCGCCAGACGTATGAACTCGTGGCCCCGACGGCAGTGCCCGAGCGCACGGCGAGCGGCCAGACAAACATTGTGCAATACGCGCTGAGCACGTCCAATCCGGTAGGTGTG
Organism: Ruegeria sp. HKCCA0235A; assembly: GCF_013033235.1. NCBI lineage: Bacteria > Pseudomonadati > Pseudomonadota > Alphaproteobacteria > Rhodobacterales > Roseobacteraceae > Ruegeria > Ruegeria sp. HKCCA0235A. Next base: position 65,804 of record NZ_WQDQ01000003.1, read on the forward strand.
CAACTTTACAGCCGGTCCGGTTTCAACCTTCAGGCCAAGGCTCAGAGGAACTGCGCGCAATTCCCATCCCCTGATCAGGCTCAGATCGAGTTTCTGTCCAATGGCGGCCCCCAGCGCGACCGCAAAGGTCTGGACCCGGATGGGGATGGCTATGCGTGTGGCTGGGACCCGAGCCCGTTCCGCAGTGCCGTCAGCAACTGACCCCCTGAACCCGATCTGGCATCCGTCACCCAATTTTGGTGAGCGCCGAGATGGTCTGACACCATCCTTGATCGTGATCCATTACACGGCGATGGACAGCGCTCAGGCGGCTTTGGATCGTCTGTGCGACCCAAAGGCCGAGGTCTCGGCCCATTACCTGATCGGCAATGATGGCACGCTGTGGCAGATGGTGCGCGAAGAAGACCGGGCTTGGCACGCGGGTGCCGGAGAATGGCACGGTCAGACCGACATCAACTCTCGTTCCATAGGCATCGAGCTGGACAACGCCGGCAAGCATCCGTTCCCCGAACCCCAGATGCATCGGCTGGAACAGCTGTTGCGCCAGATAATGCACCGTTGGGCCATCTTGCCAAACGGTGTTATCGGCCATTCGGACATGGCGCCTGGGCGCAAATTTGACCCCGGTCCGCGATTTGACTGGTTGCGGCTCGAGCGCAACTTGCTGGCCACGCCCCGCGGATATGCCGCTGGTCCGCAAACTGCATCAAAGGGCCAGTTCCGAAATCTGGCTCAGGCTGCCGGTTTCAGCGCTGATGTAGACGATGATACGCTGTTGCATGCCGTCCGCCTTCGATACCGCCCATGGGGCAGGGGGCCTTTGCAGCAAGCCGACCTTGCACCGTTGATCCCGCACTCCTGATCCGCCCTTCATCTGGCTGAAAATATCCCGGGGTTGAATTGGCCGCAGGCCAAGAAGGGGCTGGCCCCTTCTCTGAACCATCCACCCTTGACGCCGCCGACCGCAGAGCCTACCCAACCCACGCGCGGAGGGCCGGATGGCCGCTGGGGTCGCAAGGCCCGAGAGGAAAGTCCGGACTCCACAAGACAACGGTGCCGGGTAACGCCCGGGCGGGGTAACCCGACGGAAAGCGCCACAGAAATCAGACCGCCCGGAACTTTGGTTCAGGGTAAGGGTGAAACGGTGGGGTAAGAGCCCACCGCGCCCCTGGCAACAGGGGCGGCACGGCAAGCCCCACCGGGAGCAATGCCAAATAGGGTCCCGGCGCGGGCCGGTCGGCGCAAGCCGATACCGCCGCTAGGCACGTCTTGGCCGAGAGGGACCGGGTTGGCAGCTTGAGCCGCGCAGCAATGCACGGCCTAGAGGAATGGTCATCGAAGGGGGCAACCCCGGAACAAGATCCGGCTTACAGGCCCTCCGCGCGTATTCGCCTATCCTCCGGGCGGCGTGTAGGAACCGGTCAGCGCCGCCGCTTTCTCTGTTATCGACGTGAACTCGTCTGCGGTCCAGGCGCGAACGGTTTCGATGTTCGTCACTGCACCCGACGCGGCGACAGCCATGCCAACGGCCACGGCGTCTGTCCCATCTGGGGCTTCGCTGATCACAACCACGTCGTTGCTGCCGGTTGTCATGTAGAAGGACAGCAGCCTGCCGCCTACTTTTTCCAGCAGAGCCTTCACCGGACCGGTGCGGTTCTCGGGCTTTTGCAACATGCCTTTGACACCGGCTTGCGAGTAAGATGCGTAAGTAATGAAAATGGGCATTGATACCTCCTGTTGCGTCAAATCGTTTTTGGGTCTTCAAGTCAGCCGACCCCGGGGCCGTTCAAAATCAGGTGCCGGAAAACAACGGTGCCGTGATGAACCAGAGGCCAGCGCCGATCAGCGCAAAACCTGTTACCGGCACAAGCCACCGGGCCCCGGGCAAAAGTTTTTCCAGCGCGACATAGGCGGCAATTCCGACAATCCAGTAGAGGTTCATGATCCCTCCGACGAAAAGCAGCAGCATCAGTGCCCAGCAGCATCCCAGACAATACGTGCCGTGCAGGATACCGGTGCGGAAAGCACCGAATGTTCCGGGTCGGTTGTGATCGGCCAGGAAACGTGCGGGGCTCTGACAGTGGCGCAGGCATGCGTTTTTCAAAGCTGAAAACTGATAGGCGCCAGCCGCCAGCAGAACGCTGCCTGCGAAGACACCCGAACTGATCGTCATCATCGGCCCGTCGGACAACCCGATTTGTTCCAACCCCCATTGCAATGCGGTTGCAATCAGGCTGAACGCCCCCCAGGCCACCAGATAGCCGGATAAAAACCACAGGCTGAACGCAACCGTCCGGTGCTTTTCAGGCCCTGTCCGCTTGACCGCGATGAACAGAAGAACGGCAGGCGCAGCGCTTGGGGTCATCATGGCGATCATCATGACCCACCACATCAGAAAAATCAGCAAGGCATAGCTTGCGCTCCACGCTGCTGCCGGGCCCATTTGCATGGGATCTCCGACAGGGCCGGCCATCCGGGTCATCTCGACCGCGGACATGTTCATCCCGACGCCAGCTATCGTGTACCAGGTTGCACCGAGGATGATCAGAAGAACGCTTCCCAGAACAATCGCGCTGTCCTGTCTCAGCAACCACTCAACCGTCCCGCCCCGGGGCGATGCGTTCTGTTTGGTCATGGGTGTTCTCTGCTTATGCGCCCAAGACGCCATGGCCCGAGATGTTCAGATGCGCCAGATGAGCATGGGTTGCGTCAAAGGTCAGCCGGATCTGACCACCCGTCGTTGTCGCACTGCCTGATGCCGCTTCGGCATGGCGGTATTCAAAGCCGTTCGGCAACTGTATCGACGCGCGGTGAGGTGCGCCCGATACGATATGAGGGATCGGATTGACCTCAACATCGAAAACTCCGGCAACCTTGGCGTATCCGCTGCGCTCGTCACGGTTCCAGTCCAGTTCAATCGGAACAAACAGCGTTTCATGTTTCAAAGGCGCCATGGCGCTGAAGACATACCAGAACGTGGCCATTTCATCCGTATCCTGACCGGTCATGATCGCTTGCAACGCGGCACGCTGTTCAGCTGTTGCGCTTTCATCAATGATCAGCTGCATCTGACCGTTACCTTCATGAATTGGTCCCGGCCAATGATAGACACCTGCCGCCCGAAGACCGCCCAGATCAGTGTCACCGTAGTGACCGCTTTGAATGTCAAAGACGACAACCGCCTCGCAATTGCCGTGTGACGGAAGTACGCTGAACTGACACGGGCAACCAAAGTTGCAATTGCAATTGGCCAGTTCTTCGGCCTGAATAGCCCATTCTGTCATGATAGCCCCCCAAGAAAAGTCGCATAAAACAACTCTGCTCGTTGCGGGTTGAACCCATTCACGCTGCCTCGGCCTTCGAGCCTGAATTTGGCTTCTTGGATGGGCGAACCTATCACGAATCCGTGATATGTACAAACAAGACCGCAAATTACATGCCATCTTTGGGCTTTATCATGTGCCGGGCTATGGGCCGGTCGCGTTCAGGTTGAGCACGGTATTCGGGATTGCATTCGGCTGTTAGACTTTCGGAACCAATTTGAAGATATGGGAGGTTGATTATGAGCTTTATGAAAACACTGGCGTCCGTGGCCATTGGTTTTGCTGCGGCCAAGGGTATGGAAAAATATCAGAAGATGGGCGGCATGGCTGGGCTGCAAGACATGATGCAAGGCGCCGGCGGTGGTTTTGGCGCGGATCAGCTGGGCAAAATGGCAGAACAATTTGGCCTGCCCGGTGGCGCGTCAGGCTTGCAGGACATGATGAGCAAGATGGGGGTTGGCGGCAGCACAGCCGGAGCCGCTGGTTTGGGTGGGTTGTTGAACGCCATGCAAGGGGCCGCCAAAACTGCCAATCAACACACTGGTGACATGATGGAAACCGTGTTCGGCGGCACGCCCGTGGGTGCAGCGATGGAAGAGCAGGCAAAACTCATGCTGCGCGCAATGATTCAGGCTGCCAAGGCAGATGGTGAACTGGACGAACAGGAAAAGGAAATCATCCTGGGTGAATTGGGCGATGATGTCAGCGAGGAAGAGCGCGCATTCGTGCAAGAGCAGCTGAACGCACCGATTGACGTCATGGGATTGGCGGCTGATTCTGGTGCGCCGCTCAAGACGCAGATCTATGCAACTTCCCTGGCTGCGATCCGTCTGGACAACGCGCGCGAGGCATCATACCTGCGGCAATTGTCCACCGCTCTGGGTCTTTCCGACGCGGAAAGAGACCAGATTCACACGTATATGGGCGCGCCAACCTTGCCTAGTTGAACCTGCACCAGATTCCTGTGCCTGTATCATCCGATTAGCCTTGACATAGGCGGTGCAGCGCGTAAAAGCGCACGCTCATAGGAATTCAACCGAAAGGCCCCTGCCTTTTCGGACGCAGGAGATAACCATGGCGAAGCCGACGACAATCAAGATCCGTCTGAACTCGACCGCGGGCACGGGCCACTTCTATGTGACCAAGAAGAACGCGCGCACCATGACTGAGAAAATGACCATTCGTAAATACGACCCGGTCGTTCGCAAGCATGTCGAGTACAAGGAAGGCAAGATCAAGTAATCTGCCATTCCATATGGAAATTCCGGAAAAGGGCTCTGTTGCACAGAGCCCTTTTTCAGTTCCGGTTTCCTGATTTCAGCGGATGGCAAGCTGCGGCAGTCCGTTGCAGTGGCGCATCAGCGTTTGGGACAATCGCATCCCCTGCGGCTTGCTTTTTGTGGGAACCTGCAAGTACGCTTCAGCAAACCGCCACAAAATGTTGACCGCCATGAAAAAAATCTTGTTATCCACAATTGCCGTTCTGACCCTAGCGGCCTGTGAAGACCCGTTTAACCGCGAAGGTGTCGGGTTTACTGGAATCGATGGCGAACCGCGCACGATTTCGGACGTACCCGGTGCCGTCGCCTTTCTGCCGGACGCGACCAACGTTCCGGCAGAGTTGGCGGAACTGCGGACAGTCACGCTTTTGAGTGATGAGGTTGAGCCGTCCAAGGTGGCTTCGGTTGCAATAGACAATGGCGGGCAGACGCCAAACACGGCTGTTCAACTGCAAGGAAGCGACACAAACCTGTTCCTCAGCACTGTCAGTGTCAACGGCACCTTGTTTGGTGTGCTGCGCACGAGCTCGAACAGTGTGAAGGTCGACAATTCGATCGGTGTAGGCTTTGCGGAAGAAACAGAGCGTTTTACCGGCTGTCTGCCAGCTGGCGGTGTATTCCGTAAAGGAACATCCGAGAAGAGTTCCGGCTTTGCCATACCGCTGAACTGTAGCTGATCCCGATTACGTTCCAGTATCTCAAAGCCCCGCCTCGACGGCGGGGTTTTTCATTTCCGGGCAAAAGAAATCCGTCGCGCAAAAGAAAAGGGCCGGTCGTGGACCGGCCCTGAACCAATTCGGTTGTCGGCAAGGCCTATTCTTGCTGACCCATGAACATCAGCAGGAACTGGAACATGTTCAGGAACGAGATATACAGGCTCAGCGCGCCGTCGAAGGCGGCTTTGTCCAGCCATTCCTGATCGCCATGTGCAGCGTGGGCGACGTAAGTGTTCTTGATGTCCTGCGTATAGAACGCGGTCAGACCGGCAAAGATCAGGATGCCGATGGCCGAGATGGCCAGCATCATCACGCCGGATTGCAGGAACAGGTTGATGATCATCGCAACCAGCAGACCGATCACACCCATCATCAGGAAAGTGCCCATTCCGCTGAGGTTCCGCTTTGTGGTGTAGCCATACAGGCTGAGGCCAGCAAAGGCGATCGACGTCACCAGGAAGGTCTGGGTAATCGAGTAGGGCGTGAAGACCAGAAAGATCGAGCTCATCGAGATGCCCATCACGGCGGCAAAGACGAAGAAGCCAAGCTGAACTGTCGCGGCTGAGCCACGGCGCATCAGGGCACCCCATCCAAACAAGATGAAGGCCAGCGGAGCGAACATTACCACCCATTTCAGCGGCGACAGGAACAGCGCGCCGCCCAAGCTCGTCAGATAGCGGTCAGCGCCGATCTGAGCAACCGCGTTGCTTGGATCGCTGGTTACTGCCAGACCGGCAATAGCCCATGCCGCCAGTGCCGTGATCAGCATGCCAACGGACATGGTGCCGTAGACTTTGTTCATGTGGGCGCGCAGGCCCTGATCAATCTCGGCGGCGCGCGCGCCGGATGCCGTCCGGATCGTGTCGAATTGTGCCATCAAAGGGTCTCCCTAGTCGTCAAGTTAGAGCGCCCCGGCAGAGCGGGGCGGTTTTCCATCTAAATATCGGCAACAAGGGGCTGTGTTTCAAGAGATTCCGAGCGAAAACCGACTAAAACACGCAACAAAAATGCCAACAGGCGACTCAAGGTCGCCCATCGCCATAAAAATATGAGAGTCACATTCACCTTTTCCAGAATTGAGGTGCGTCCCAGAAAAAGCGTTTTGCTTCTGCGGATGCTTCCTCGCGGGTGACTCCGATGTCGTCCAGCACGGCAGCATCCAGTTGTGCCAGATTTCGCCGCTGTCTGGACAGTTCGAACGCTTGAGAGATCAGGGACACCAGGGAACGTTTGGCCGGTTTGCAGGGATTATGGATTGCGAGTTGCGTCATAGCTTGTCCTTTCTGTATTCTCGATGGTTTTGCTGGCTGTTATCAATTTCCTTGATTGATATGGGTGAGTGTGACACATTTTAAAAACGAATATTTTTGATGGAACGCATAAGGAATCGTGAAGATGCGAAATCTGGACATTACAACCCTGCGATCCTTTGTGGCGGTGGCGGATCAGGGCGGTGTAACCCGCGCCGCCGGATTTCTGCACCTGACGCAGTCTGCGGTGTCCATGCAGCTGAAGCGGCTGGAGGAGCTGCTGGGCCTGGAGTTGCTGGACCGAAGCGGCAGGACAATTGCCCTGACCGCATCCGGTGAGCAGCTGCTGGCCTACGCGCGCCGCATGATTGCCCTGAATGACGAGGTAATCTCAAAACTCACCGATCAGGCCTTTGAGGGCGAAGTGGTTCTGGGCGTTCCCCATGACATCGTCTACCCCGCGATTCCCCGGGTCCTGCAACGGTTCAACGCCGATTTTCCCCGCGTCAGGGTGCAGTTGGTGTCGTCCTATTCACTGCAATTGAAAGACATGTACAAGCGGGGCGAATGTGATGTGATCCTGACGACCGAACCGTCTTCGGCCACTGGTGCAGAGACCATCGCAGAGCTGCCGTTGCGCTGGATCGGCGCGCCGGGCGGGTCCGCATGGCGCAAGCGTCCGTTGCCTCTGGCGCTGGGGCGGCGCTGCTTGTTCAGACCGCAGGTTATATCGGCGCTGGATGCGGCCGGAATACCGTGGGAGCTGTCCGTGGAAACCGAAAACGACCGTACCATAGAAGCCACGGTCAGTGCCGATCTTGCGGTTCACGCAATGCTGGACGGAACCGAGGCCGCACATCTTGAACAGATCGACTCGGCTGGGGCTCTGCCGGATTTACCTGCGCATATGATCAACCTCTACGGTGGCGAGCAGGGCCGGGATGCGGTTGTCGAAGCTCTGGCACAGTTGGTGCGTCAGAACTTCAGATTGCTGGGCGGTACCCAGTTGCGGGCCGTGGTTGGATGATCGCGATCAAGGCGTGATCACGATCTTGCCCGTGGATTTTCGCTCTTTCAGCAACTGCATTGCATGCGCGACATCTTCAAGGGGCAGGACGTGACTGATGTGCGGTTTTATCCTGCCCTCTGAATGCCACTTGAATAGGGTGTCAAAACTGTTGCGCACAGCTTCGGGGCGGAACTTCAGATAGCCGCCGATATACACCCCGATCACGGTTAGGTTTTTGACCAGCAGATGATTGGCCGGAATCTGCGGGATGTCGCCCCCGGCGAATCCGATGGGCAGCAGACGCCCTTCGGGATTGGTGGCCCTGAACGCGGCCTTGAACACATCCCCGCCGATGACGTCATAGACGACATCCGCGCCACCCAGCGATTTGACCCGCTCGCGCAGGTCTTCCGAAGCATCGATCAGATGATCGGCACCAGCGGCACGGGCAACGGCAAGCTTGTTCTCGCCGCGCGCCTGCGCGATGACCGTGGCGCCCATGAGTTTGCCGATTTCGACGGCAGTCAGGCCGACACCTCCCGCTGCGCCGGTGACCAGAAGGGTTTCACCCGGTTGCAGGCGTGCCCTGTGATCAAGGGCCATGTGACTGGTGGCATAAGCGATCTGGATGGCGGCGGCGTCTTCGAATCCGGTGTCGTCCGGCAGCACGATCGCACGATCCGCGTCAAATACACCGTACTCGGCCAACCCACCCTGACCGGAATAGACTGCGATCCGGTCGCCTGGGCTGAGCGTTGAAACGCCGGGCCCGACTGTCTCCACAATACCGGCGATCTCCATGCCCAGGGTGAATGGGGCAGGTGGCGTGTCCTGATACGCCCCCGTCTGCATCAGCAGATCGGCGAAATTCAGGCCGCAAGCTTTTATCGCGACCCGCACCTGGCCTTCGCCCGGCTCGGGTATTTTCACGTCACAAAGCTGGGCAGACGCCCCGTCGGATGGAATGCAATAGGCCCGCATATTGTTCCTCAAGAGTTTCCGACATAGGCGCGTGTGCCGCCAGAAAAGTCAATCCGTTTGCTGCGCGGGCGCAAAAGGCCCCCGATTTTGAAGGAGGATTCAGTTGCAGGAGTATGGTTCTGTAAAGGCTTTGGGTAATACAACCACAAATCCCTGTCAGGGGCATTCGACTCAACCAGCTTGAAAAAAATCTCAAAACCGGCATTATAAACAATCAGTGCTGTAAACGGGGGGCGGTACAGTCCGTATTAGGGAGCGGTTAAGGGGAGCTCTCTAAAACTGCGATATCGGACGTCGCAAAATCCCGTGCAGATGTTTGTGTAGTATAGGAGAATACCAATGACTCATCACGTCGATGTCCATGTGGGCAAGCGCGTTCGGCATCGCCGCTGGCTGATTGGGATGACCCAGCAGCAGTTGGCGCAGCAAGTTGGTATCAAGTTTCAGCAAATCCAGAAATATGAGACCGGTGCCAACCGAGTCAGCGCATCCCGCTTGTGGGACATCGCCGAGGCGCTGGATGTTCCGGTCAGCTTTTTCTTCGAAGGTCTGGAAGAAGCCCAGAAAGGCGATGCGGACAAGAAATCCGTCCCTGCCGACCTGATGGGTGACAAAGAGGCTTTGGATCTGGTGCGCTCTTACTATGCGATTCCGGAAAACCAGCGTCGCCGCCTGTTCGAGCTGGCGCGGGTTCTCAGCGACGTTGCCTGACTGACTTGACTTTGTCGCGGATTGCTCGCACCTCAGGGTCATGCAACCGACGACACAGAGCGATATCGAAATTGCCGAAGAAATGGCCGAAGCTGCGCGTGAGGCCATACTCCCCTTTTTTCGTCAAACAAATCTGGAAACCACGAACAAGCTGGCCGATGGGTTCGACCCGGTCACAGTGGCGGATCGGGCCGCTGAACAGGCGATGCGGGACGTTCTGGCGCGGCGGCGCCCGGATGACGGTGTGCTGGGCGAAGAGTTCGGCGCGCATACGGGCACCAGTGGCCGCACCTGGGTACTGGATCCCATCGATGGGACCCGTGGGTTTATCAGCGGCACGCCAACCTGGGGTGTTCTGATTGCGCTGAGTGATCAGGACGGGCCTTTTATGGGTGTAATCGATCAGCCGTATATCGGAGAGCGCTTTGTCGGATCGTCTTCCGGTGCTCACATGACCGGTCCGCAGGGCACCAGAAGAATGCAAACGCGCGATACCAGGGCGCTGGATCAGGCGACCTTGTTTACCACGTTCCCCGAAGTTGGAACCCCGAAGGACCGCGCAGGGTTTCAGGCGGTGTCCGAGCAGGTTCAGCTGACGCGCTATGGAATGGATTGCTATGCCTATGCGCTTCTGGCCGCCGGGCAGGCGGATTTGGTGATCGAGGCGGGCTTGAACTCCTATGATATCCAAGCGCCGATTGCCGTTATTCAGGCGGCCGGCGGTATCGTGACCGATTGGCAGGGCGGCCCCGCACATCAAGGCGGCCGGGCCCTGGCTGCGGCAAACGCTGACCTTCACGCCGCGGCGCTTGAGATACTCCGCCAATTCTGAATTCTGTTGCCCGGCGCATCAAAGGCAACTACACCGGGGATGGCCGGTTCTTGCGCCCGTTTTCCACCGGCCGACGCACTTCTTGCATGAGACGGGCAGATGCAGGAGCGCGAAATGACGGAAATCCTACTCAAGAATGCTGATCTGATCCTGACGATGGACGAGTCCCGGCAGGAATTGTCCAAGGCCGATATTTTGGTCCGCGACGGGCAGATTGCCCAGATCGGGCAGGGACTGGAATCAGAGGGTGAGGAGCATGATGTTTCGGGCTGTCTGGTGACGCCCGGCCTGGTGAATACCCACCACCATCTTTACCAAACCCTGACACGGGCGGTGCCGGGCGGGCAGGATGCGTTGCTGTTTGGGTGGCTGCAAACGCTCTATCCGATCTGGTCGCGTTTCGGGCCGGAGGAAATGTTCACCTCGGCCCAGATCGGTTTGGCGGAACTGGCGCTGTCGGGGTGCACGCTCAGTTCCGATCACCTTTACCTCTATCCCAACGGTGCGCGGCTTGAGGATACGATCGCTGCCGCATCCGAGTTGGGGATGCGGTTTCATCCGACACGCGGCGCGATGAGCATCGGCGAGAGCGATGGGGGCCTGCCGCCGGACCATCTGGTGGAGAAGGAAGCCGCCATTCTGGACGACATGGTACGTGTCGTGGATGCGTTTCACGACCCGTCGGAGGGTTCGATGTGCCGCGTTGGCCTTGCCCCGTGTTCACCGTTTTCCGTCAGCCGGGACCTGATGCGCGATGCGGCGTTGCTGGCGCGGGACAAGGGCGTGATGCTGCATACCCATCTGGCCGAGAACGACGAGGATATTGCCTATTCGCAGGCGCAATTCGGCTGCCGCCCAGGGCAATATGCCGAGGAATTGGGCTGGACCGGCCCGGATGTCTGGCACGCCCATTGCGTCAAGCTGGACGGGGCCGAGATTGATCTGTTCTCACGCTCGGAAACAGGCGTGGCCCATTGCCCCTGTTCAAATTGCCGCCTCGGATCGGGTATCGCGCCGGTGCGGGCGATGCGCGATGCGGGTGTCAAGGTCGGCCTCGGCGCGGATGGATCGGCCAGCAATGACAATGGCAACCTCATGCTTGAGGCGCGCCAGGCCATGTTGTTGCAGCGGGTCGCCAATGGTGCGGATGCCATGTCGGCCCGCGAAGCGCTTGAGATCGCGACGCGCGGCGGGGCGGATGTGTTGGGACGTCCCGATTGTGGACGGCTGATGCCCGGAAAACGTGCCGATATTGCGGTGTGGGATATCTGCGGCATCGAAAGCGCGGGCAGTTGGGATCCGGCGGCGCTGCTTCTGGCGGGGCCGATGTCGGTGAAACACCTGTTCGTCGAAGGCCGCCAGATCGTACGTGACGGGCACATAACGACCATTGATCTGCCCCGCGTGATCGAGCGTCAGAACACGCTGGCCCGGGCGTTGCAGGCTTAAGCCGCCTGCCGCCCGCCGATCCAGACCTCTGCCACGGCCCGATCATCGCCCATCATGATCGTCGGGAAGATCGCTTCCCAAACGTCTTCTGCATGGGCCTCGCGCTGGGCGATGGCGGGGGTCGAGGCGAGGTCGATCACGACCAGATCCGCCTCCATCCCCGGAGTGATGTTTCCGATGCAGTCGTCCATACGCAGGCTCCGGGCCGATCCGACCGTGCCCAACCACAGCAATTGCGCCGGATGCAGAGGACGACCGCGCAATTGGCCGATCTCATAGGCGGCGGCCATGGTGCGCAGCATCGAAAAGCTGGACCCGCCGCCGGTATCCGTGGCCAGACCGATCCGGTGGCCATCATGGATCAGCCCGTTCATGTCAAACAGTCCCGATCCGATGAACGTGTTCGACGTGGGGCAATGAATCAAAGAGGCATCGACCTCGCGCAGCCGATCCCGTTCCCGGTCTTCCAGGTGGATGACATGGCCATACAGGCCGTTCTGGCCCAGCAGGCCAAATTTCTCGTAGGTGTCCAGATAATCCCTTGCATCAGGGAACAGGGACCGGACCCATTCGATTTCATCCGTTTGCTCGCTCAGATGGGTTTGCATGAGACAATGGGGATGTTCGGCCCAAAGCGCGCCCATGGCCTCAAGCTGTTCCGGGGTCGAGGTTGGCGAAAAGCGTGGTGTGATCGCATAGGACAAGCGGTCGACGCGATGCCATTTTTCCAGCAGGGCGGCGGATTGGTCGTAAGCCGTCTGCGCAGTGTCGCGCAGCCCTTCGGGCGCGTTCCGGTCCATGCAGGTCTTGCCGGCGACGACACGCTGCCCACGCTGTTGCGCCGCGGTGAAAAAGGCATCCACGCTTTCAGGGTGAATCGTGCAAAAACTGCACATGGTCGTGGTGCCGTGGGCGGTCGTCAGGTCCAGATACCGGTTGGCGATCTCGGTCGCATAGTCGAAATCGCCGAACTTCATCTCTTCCGGGAAGGTGTAGGTGTTCAGCCAGTCGATCAGCCGTTTGCCCCAGCTGGCGATCATCGCCGTCTGTGGATAATGCACATGCGGATCGACGAACCCAGCCATGATCAGGCGCGTTCCGTGATCCTTCGTGACTGCGTCAGGATGGGCTTTTTTCAGCGCATCGGCGGTGCCGACCTCTGCAATTCGCCCGTGTTCGATCACGACCGCTTCGTCCAGCCGGGTCGCCTCGGTCGGCTCTCCGTCGAAGGGTGATCCTGTGAAACTCAGAACACGCCCTTTCAAAAGCGTCTTTTGCGCCATTTTCCCTGTTCTCCACCTGTTTGGAACCGCACACCAGCATAGGCGGACGAAAGAAGTGGGTAAATCGGCGCATTGTCATTGTTTTCCGGTAGCTGCTTCTTCTATTTAGGGGCCAATCGCAAAAAGGGGCAGAGCATGACGACAGGCAGAGACGAAGCCGGACACGATCAGCCCCGGGATGAAGACGCCTATGCGTTGGACCCCAAGGCAGTTGCGGCGATCCTGTACGCGGTGGATATAGACGACCGCGACAAGCTGGTTGAGTTGATGGAGCCGCTGCACTCGGCCGACATTGCAGACCTTCTTGAACAGATCAATCCGTTTGACCGGGCGCGCCTGATCCGCCTGTACGACAAAGAGTTCGACGGCGACATCCTGTCTGAACTGGATGAATCGGTTCGTGAAGAGGTGATCTCGCTTCTAAACCCGGATGTTCTGGCCGAAGCCGTGCGCGAGATGGAAAGCGACGATGTCGTTGACCTGCTGGAAGACCTTGAGGAACCGCAGCAGGAAACCATTCTGGACGCATTGGAGGATTCCGAAAGGATCGCAGCCGAGCAGGCACTGTCCTACCCCGAGAACTCGGCCGGTCGTCTCATGCAGCGGGAAGTCGTCATGGCGCCCGAACATTGGAGCGTTGGGCAAGCCATCGACTTCATGCGCGCCAATGATGATTTGCCCGAACAGTTCTATCACGTCGTTCTGGTCGATCCGCGCATGAAACCGGTTGCTCAGGTAACGTTGGGCAAGCTTATGGCGGCGCGGCGTGAAGTGCCGCTGATTGATCTGGCAGAAGAGGAGTTTCACATCATCCCCGTCGATCAGGATGAGGAAGACGTGGCTTATGCCTTCAACCAATATCACCTGATCTCGGCCCCGGTGGTGGATGCGGATGGCCGTTTGGTCGGTGTCATCACTATTGACGACGCGATGGTCGTTCTGGATGAAGAGCACGAAGAGGACATCCTGCGTCTTGCCGGCGTAGGCGACGAAAGCTCGTTGTCCGACAGTGTGGCGGCAACCAGCCGGAGAAGGTTGCCCTGGTTGGCTGTGAACCTGTGCACGGCGATATGTGCTTCTTTGGTGATTTCGCAATTCGAGGCGGCGATTGATCAACTGGTCGCGCTGGCCATTCTGATGCCGATCGTTGCGTCAATGGGCGGCAATGCGGGAACACAATCGCTCACCGTGGCGGTGCGTGCGCTGGCGACGCGCGACCTGACCAATGCAAACGTTATGCGAGTGATCCGACGGGAATTGCTGGTTGGCATGCTCAACGGGCTGTGCTTTGCCATCGTGTTGGGCACCGTCGGGATGCTGTGGTTCGATTCCCCGCTGCTGGGTGTCGTGATCGGGGCGGCCTTGGTCGTGAATATGATCATCGCCGGGTTCGCAGGTACGGTAGTACCTGTCTTGCTGGACCGCTTGGGCATCGACCCTGCGCTGGCATCGGGAACCTTTGTGACAACCACGACGGATGTCATGGGTTTCTTCATATTTCTTGGGCTTGCCAGCGTGGTGCTACTGTGACCGATCTGACCGACATCAAAGCCGCGGCGCGCAAAGCGGCCTTTGCCCGCCGCAAGGCCGCGTTTGATGCGCGCCTGCCGGGTGCAGCCGGGCGCTTGTCCGAGGTTCTGGCAGGCCATCGCGGCGTGCCCCTGTCAGGTTACATGCCGATCCGGACCGAGATCGACCCGGTGCCCGCGATGGCCGAAGCATCGGCTTATGGCCCGGTGGGTGTGCCTGTCATCCAGGCAGCCGGTCAGCCGCTGAAATTCTCTCGCTGGACGCCGGACGGTGTGCTCAAGGATGGCCCGTTCGGTGCAAAAGTGCCCCAGGTGGATGACTATTTCGACCCCGAAATTCTGATCGTTCCGCTCGTCGCCTTCGACGCAAATGGTGGCCGCCTGGGGTATGGCGGCGGGTTTTATGACCGAACGCTGGAAGGCTTGCGCGCCAAACGCCCGACGCTTGCCATCGGTTTTGCTTTTGATGCGCAAGAGGCTGCGGACCTGCCGCTCGAGCCAACCGACCAACCGCTGGACATGGTTGTCACGGAAAGCCGCGTGCTGACCTTCTAGCTGCTACTGTTCGAAATGGCTGCGCAAGTAATCCCAGGCATCCACCTCGGTGCCGTCCTTCAGGATGCAGATGCCATAGACACTGCCGTCTTCGTTTTTACGAAGCTGGTAGGTCCCGTCGTTTTCAATGCAAAAGGTCGCGGCGGGGTTGGGCATGGATGTTTTGGTGCCTTCGGCAGCGGCAGCAGTTGCCGCCAAAAGGCAGCCGGTCAGAACAATTGACGGCTTCACGAAGAATTCCTTCTGTATTCAAGAGACGTATCGAAACATTGCCACGGCAGAATTTGATTTCAACCCCCAAGTCTGCCGTTAATTTCACGCTTCCGCCTTGTTATTGCCCAGTACAGCCCCTACGACCCGGATCATGAGGATTCTGTTTCTTGGTGATGTCATGGGGCGCGCGGGCCGCGCGGCCGTTCAGCAGCATTTGCCGCGCCTGCGCGACGAATGGCGGCTGGATTTTGTCGTGGTCAATGGCGAAAACGCGTCGAACGGCATGGGGCTGACCGGAGATCACGCCAGGCTGTTGCTCGACGCCGGAGCGGATTGCCTGACGCTAGGCGATCATGCGTTCGATCAGAAAGACATGCTGCAATTTATCGAGAAAGAACAGCGAATCGTACGGCCCGTGAACTTTGCCAAAGGCGCGCCGGGACGGGGTCATCGGCTGTTCACGGCGCCGGGCGGACGCAAGGTTCTGGTGGTGCAGGTGCTGGGTCAGGTCTTTATGAAACGGCCGTTTGACGACCCGTTCTCAGCCATTGAGCCGATTCTGAAGTCCCACCCGAGAGGCGGGCAGGCGCAAGCCATCATCGTGGATATGCATTGTGAGGCCACGTCCGAAAAGATGGCGATGGGCCATTATTGTGACAAGCGCGCAAGCCTTGTGGTGGGGACGCACACCCATGTGCCAACGGCGGATTCCCAGATTTTGCCGGGCGGCACCGCGTATTTGACAGATGCAGGCATGTGCGGAGACTACGATTCGGTCATCGGCATGGACAAGCAAGAGCCGATGCGACGGTTCATCACCGGTATGCCCAAGGCGCGCTTTACCCCCGCAAATGGCGAGGCCACACTGAGCGGCGTGTTCGTGGAAACCGATGATCGTGACGGACAGGCCAAATCCGTGCGCATGGTGCGCGTCGGAGGGCGCCTGGAACAAGCCGGGCCCGAGTAATCATCGTCAGGCTTGCTCTGTCGGGCGCAATGCGTGAAACTGCATGTCATCAGGCGCTTGGGCCCGGGTTCGGACAGAATACCACGAATGAATTTCCTTTCACTGACAGACACAGGAAGCGCGGTTCTGGCGCTGGTCATCGTTGCGGGCATGTTCATCATGTTCCTGCGCGAGGTTTATCCGACCGAGGTCGTGGCCATTGGTGGTGTTTCACTGATGCTTGTAACCGGCATTCTGCCCTATCAAAATGCGCTTGCAGTTCTGTCCAACCCGGCACCCTGGACGATTGCCGCGATGTTCATCATCATGGGTGCTTTGGTGCGGACCGGAGCCTTGGACTCGTTCACCTCGACCGCGCAAAAGCAGGCTCAGGTGAACCCGCGTATCGCCATCGCATTGCTCATGGGGTTTGTCGTGCTGGCCTCGGCGGTGGTTTCGAATACGCCAGTGGTCGTGGTGATGATACCGGTCTTTGTGCAAATCGCCCGCACCCTGAATGTTCCCGCGTCCAAATTGCTGATTCCGCTGAGTTATGCAGCCATTCTGGGCGGCACGCTTACATTGATCGGCACGTCCACCAACCTGCTGGTCGATGGTGTGGCCCGCGCGCAGGGGATGAAACCCTTTACGATTTTCGAAGTCACGCCGCTGGGGATCGCGCTGGTGATCTACGGCATGATCTATTTGCGGTTCATCGCGCCCAAACTGTTGCCCGAGCGGGACAGCATGGCGTCGCTGCTCAGTGATCGGTCCAAGATGAAGTTCTTTACCGAGGCCGTCATTCCGCCGGACAGCAACCTGATCGGGCGCGAAGTGACAGGAGTTCAACTGTTCAAGCGGCCGGGTGTACGCTTGATCGATGTTCTCCGAGGGGATGAATCCCTGCGGCGAAACCTCAAGGGCGTCGAACTGCGGGTCGGCGACCGTGTCGTGTTGCGAACCGAGATGACCGAGTTGTTGAGCTTGCAAAGCAACAAGGAACTCAAGCGCGTGGACCAGGTGTCTGCCGTTGAAACCAAGACGGTTGAGGTGCTGATCACGCCCGGATGCCGTCTGGTGGGGCGGACCCTTGGGATGATGCGGCTTCGGCGTCGTTATGGCGTTTACGTGCTGGCGGTGCACCGTCGCAACCAGAATATCGGCCGTCAACTGGATGACTTGGTGGTTAGGGTTGGGGATACGCTGCTTTTGGAAGGTGCCCCGGCGGATATCCAGCGGCTGGCGGCGGAAATGGACATGGTGGACGTCACCCAGCCGTCGGCTCGTGCCTTCCGTCGAAGCCATGCACCGATTGCGATTGGGGCTCTTGTAGGGATTGTTGCCCTTGCCGCGCTGGGCATTGCGCCCATCCTGTTGTTGTCGATTGTGGCCTGCGCCGTGGTTCTGCTGACCCGCTGTATCGATGCGGATGAGGCATTTTCTTTTGTGGAAGGTCGCCTGTTGGCATTGATCTTCGCGATGCTGGGCATAGGGGCCGCGCTTGACAGCTCGGGCGCGGTTTCTCTGATCGTCGAGGCCGTTGCGCCGGGGCTCAGTGTCTTGCCGCCATTCCTCATTATCTGGGCGATTTACCTGCTGACCTCGGTGCTGACCGAACTGGTTTCCAACAACGCCGTGGCGGTTGTGGTCACCCCGATCGCCATCGGTCTGGCTCAGGCGGTCGGAATAGATCCGCGCCCACTGGTCGTCGCGGTCATGGTGGCGGCTTCGGCATCTTTTGCTACTCCGATCGGATACCAGACGAACATGATGGTCTATGGCCCCGGGGGCTACAGGTTCACCGACTTCATGAAGGTCGGTGTGCCGCTGAACCTGACGGTCGGATTGTTGGCGTCTCTGCTGATCCCGTTGATCTGGCCGTTATGACATCGGCACAGATTTGCCGCTTTATCCGCGGCGTACTTGTAAATGTCGGATGAACAGCAATCTTTTGTAGAAATATTACTTCAAGGGATACTGCCATGCTGACATTCGGCCGCACCATGTTTCCTGCGGTTGCTTTCGCCACCGTTTTGAGCGGCGCATCGCTTGCCGGAACCGTCGAAGGAACTGCAACCTACCGAGAGCGTATTGCGCTTCCGCCTGACACGACCTTGTTCGTCGAGCTTCAGGATATCTCATTGGCGGATGCGCCGGCCGAAACGCTTGCCGCGCAGAGATATGCCTTGACCGGTGTGCCGGCGCAGTTCGAACTGACCTATGATGACGCATTGATTCAGGACGGGCGCAGATACGCCGTGCGTGCTTCGGTCATGCAGGGGCAAAAGCTGTTGTTCACCACGGATACCGTTTATCCGGTACTGACACATGGGGCCGAGAATTCTGCTGACCTGCTGATGATACAGGTGCAACACCAAGGTGCCGCGATGCTGGAAAACACCGAATGGGTCGCTTCGGGCCTCAATGGTGCGGCTGTCGAGACAGAGAAACGTCCTGAACTTGCTTTTGGGCAGGGCGGGGCATTTTCAGGCAGCGGCGGTTGCAACCGGTTCAGTGGCCAGGCCGAGATTTCTGACAATCGGATTGCGTTCCCGGACAATATGGCTGCAACGCTCATGGCTTGCCCACCCCCGCTGGATGAGGTCGAGCGGCAGTTTCTCAAGGCGATGCAAAGTGTCACGACCTTCGCGATGCAAGGCAACGCGCTGGCCTTGCTGGATGCTCAGGGTGAGCCGGTGATCAAAATGATGCGCAAGTAATAGGGCAGGGCTGTCACGCGATGGCCCTCGATCGCCCGGCGTTGCGACCCGAAAAGATGCAGCCGCCCAGGAAGGTTCCCTCAAGCGCGTTGTAACCGTGATAACCACCGCCACCGAATCCGGCGACTTCGCCGGCTGCGAACAGGCCCGGCACAACCTGACCGTCGGCGCCGATCATCTGACTGTCCAGATTGGTCTGCAAACCGCCCAGTGTCTTGCGGGTCAGCACGTGCAGCTTGACTGCGATCAGCGGGCCGTTCTTTGGGTCCAGGAACTTGTGCGGTTTGGCGGTGCGGATCAGCTTGTCGCCGCGATAGTTGCGCGCCGCCAGGATCGCCATCATCTGCGCGTCTTTTGAGAACGGATTGTCGACCTGAGAATCCCGCGCCTCGATCTGGGCACGCAAATGGGCCTCGTCTATCAGCCCCCCACCCAAATGGTTCATTCCGTTGACCAGCTCGGTCAGCGTGTTGGCAACAACAAAATCCTCGCCCTTCTCCTTGAATGCCTCGACCGGGGCGGTCGCTTTGGACCCGGACAGTATGCGTTGACGAATAACCTCTTTCCAGCTGCCTGACGTGAAATCGGGGTTCTGTTCAGACCCGGACAGGGCGAATTCCTTCTTGATCACCTTCTGAGTCAGAACGAACCAACTGTATTCATACCCGGTGTTCAGGATTTCGCGCAGTGTCCCCAGCGTATCGAACCCGGGCAGGCAGGGGGGCTGCAACCGGTTTCCGCGCGCGTCGAACCACATCGAGCTGGGGCCGGGCAGAATGCGAATGCCATGGGCGGGCCAGATCGGATCCCAGTTGCGCACGCCTTCGGTGTAATGCCACATACGGTCGCCGTTGATGACATGGCCGCCGGCCTTTTCGCTGATGGCGATCATCCGACCGTCCACATGGAAGGGCACACCCGCCACCATGTCCTTGGGCGGTTCGCCCAGACGGTCGCGGGGCCAGTTCTGGCGCACCATCTCGAAATTGCCACCGATCCCGCCCGAGGTCACGATGACCGACGGGGTATAGACCTCGAACTCGCCCACCTCGTCGCGGTTGGTCTTGCCGCCGCGCGGGGCCGCGTCATCGGCCAGCACCTCGCCCGAGACGCCCTTGGCCTCGCCGTTCTGCATGATGATGTGGCTGACCTGATGGCGGTATTTCAGCTGGATCAGGCCGGCACTGACATGGTCGCGGACCCGGCGGATGAAGTGTTCCAGCACGCCGGGTCCGGTGCCCCATGTGATGTGAAAGCGCGGGACGGAATTGCCGTGCCCGTTTGCGTAGGACCCGCCGCGCTCGGCCCAGCCCACGACCGGAAACCAGCGCAGCCCCATGCCATGCAGCCAGGGGCGCATTTCACCGGCGGCGAACTCGATATAGGCTTCGGCCCATTTGCGGGGCCAGGTATCTTCTTCGCGGTCGAACTGCGCGCTGCCCATCCAGTCGCGCAGCGCCAGATCGTGGCTGTCGCGGATCCCCATGCGGCGTTGTTCCGGCGTGTCGACCATGAACAGGCCACCCAGGCTCCAGAAGGCCTGACCGCCCAGAAAACCTTCTGGTTCCTGATCGAGTATGATTACCTTCTTGCCTCGGTCGCCCAGTTCGGCAGCGGCGGCCAATCCGGCCAGACCAGCCCCGACAACGATCGCATCAGCAGTGTTGTTTGTCATAACGGTCCTTTCAGCGCCTGCGGAACCAGACAAGAAACGGCAGAACCACGGCGTACATCGTAATACCATATACCGCCGAGGGCAGGGCCAGCGGGCTGAACCCGCTTTCGGTATTCGTGATCAGCGCCGCCAGTGTAATGCCCAGCGTGGAATTTTGAATTCCGGTTTCGATCGAGATCGTCTTGCACTCATTCCAGGACAGGTTTGTTATCCGCGCCAGCCCCAATCCGATGAACAGCAGGGCGATATTCAAAGAAATCAAGCCTGCGCCCATGATGCCGAGATTGTCGACGAACAATTGCCAGTTTCCGGCCAGAGCCGCGGCAATGATCAGCACGAACAAAACGGTCGCGAGCGCCGACAACCCCGGCTCGACACGGTTTGCAAACCCTGTTGCAAAGTTGCGAACTCCGACCCCGATTGCCACGGGCAGCGTTGTTATCAGAAACAATGCAACAGCCAGCCCGGTGATCGAAACCTCGGGGGCTTCGTCGCCCATGAAATGCGCGATCGACCACGCGGCCAATATTGGTACGGTTACCATCGACAGAAGGCTGATCACGGCGGTCAGGCTGACTGAAAGCGCGACATCGGCCTTGGCGAGCTTTGACAGGATATTGCTGGTTACGCCGCCCGGGCAAAAACTGAGCAGCATGAAACCAACGGCGATCTCAGGCGGCAAAGCAAAAAATTTGACCGTCACAAAGGCCGCCACCGGCAATAGAACAACCTGACTTGCCGCCCCGATGGCAAAGGCGCGTCGTCGGCTCAGGACACGGCGGAAGTCTGCCACCTCCAGCCCGATGCCCAGAGACAGCATGATAACGGCCAGTGAAACCGGCAGACCGACGTTAATGAGCAGATCCAAGGACAACTCCTCCCAAAGTTGCGTCAGATCAGCCTAAGCGAGGGGGCAAGGCGCAGGCAACCGCGCCGTTGGGTCACTCGTATCGCCGGACGAACCGGCGCAGGATCTCGCCGGGTTGTGTGACATCGGCCGAATGGCAGCGGTCGATCAGTTTTTGCGCGTCTTCAGGCGGGAAATAGCCGTGGTTCCTGTAGATATTGATGCGCTGTTCAAAATCCCTGGCATCGGCCTCGGGGTGGAACTGCGTGGCATATACGTTCTGCCCCCAGCGGATCATCTGGAACGGGCAGGGGTCTGACGTGACAAGGTGAACGCAACCCTCGGGCAGCGCCTGAACCGCTTCCTTGTGACCAACGAATGCGTCGAAGGTGGGTTCCAACCCTGCGGTCAACGGGTCCTGCTGGCCTTCCGGGGTCAGGTGGCACGTGGATGGTCCGACGGGTTCGCCATATCGGGCCTTGCTGACGTCGCCACCCAGATGCGCCGCCAGAATGCCAAGGCCATAGCAGCAGCCCATGAACGGGTGATCTTGCGCGATGATCTGCGGCATCAACCCCATGATCGCAGCCTCGATCCGGGCATCCAGCGGGGATTTGGTCGCCGGGTCGTCACTGACGCATCCCGGTCCGCCGCCTACGATGACACCGGCATAGTCCGTGACATCCAACCCTTCTGGCAGGTCGTCGCAATCCAAACGGATGCGATGCGTCTGTTCAGGAGACAACCCGCTCCGGTTCAGGATCGAGGCATATTCGGCATCGGACGCATCTGTTTCGGGGCGCAGTTGCAGGATCAAAAACGGTTTCATACGCAGCCTTTACCCGTCACAGCGGCCAGAATACAAGAATGGCGGGAACAGAAACGGCTATGATCAGCACTTCCAGCGGCAATCCCATGCGCCAGTAATCTCCGAACCGATAGCCGCCGGGCCCTAGAACCAGCGTGTTGTTCTTGTGCCCGATGGGGGTAAGGAACGCAGCCGAAGCCGCAACGGCCACGGTCATCAGGAACGGGTCGGGTGACACCTCGAGCGTGCGTGCCATTTGTATCCCGACAGGCGCGGCGACAATAGCAGTGGCAGTGTTGTTCAACACGTCCGACAAAGTCATCGTGACAACCATCAATACGGTCAGAATGGCCCAGGCGGGCAGACCATCGGTCAGTTGAATCAGGGCGTTTGCGATCAGTTCGGTGCCGCCCGAGGTCTCCAAGGCACTGCCCAGGGGGATCATAGACCCCAGCAGTACGACCACCGGCCATTCGATGTGATTGTAAATGTCGGTGATCGGCATGATCTTGGTCAGCACATAAGCAATCACGACCAGCCCCAAAGCAATGGGAAGGTAGATCAACCCGACACTTGCGGCCAAAACAGCGGCGGCAAACAGACCGATGGCCAGCCATGCCTTGTCGTTTGCAGTAACGTTCAGCCCGCGTCCGGCAAGGGGCAGGCAACCCAGCCATTCCGTAACATCCGCAGCGCGGTCGCGAGGGCAGAGCAGCAGCAGGATATCGCCCGGTTCCACCTCGGTCCTGCGGACCTGTTCGGTGATCCTGCGCCCCTGGCGTGAGATGCCCATCAAAACGGTGCTTTGCCGCCAGGCCAGCCCAAGCCCTTGTGCCGTGCGACCTGTGATGCGCGCGCTTTCCGGCACGACGACTTCGATCACTTCCAGCCCGTCACCCTCGGCCGTCAGCAATTCCTGCCGGCGCGTGTCCGAGAAGTCGAGATTGAGCGCTGCGCGAAACTCGTCCAGCGCCTCGGGTCGGGCTTCCAGAACCAGCGCGTCACCTTCCTGCAAAACGGCGTGCGCCGACCGGCCATAGCGCCGTTTGCCATCCCGGATCAAACCGATGATGGCCACGTCCGATTTCTCGGCCACCTCATAAAGCTCGCTGACCCGTTTGCCGATATGGGCGGATTCCGGGGGGACGGTCAGCTCGGCGATGTATTCGGCCAAGGTTTCCGATGTCTCGGCCTGCGGTCCGCGATTGGGGATCAGGCGCCAGCCCACCAGTGCGACAAAGGCAAGACCGGTGATTGCGGCCAGCCCACCGACCGGGGCAAAATCGAACATGTGAAACGGCTCGCCCAGTGTTTCGGCCCGGATCGACGCGATGATGATGTTCGGAGGCGTGCCGATCAGTGTGGCCATCCCCCCCAGAATGGTGGCAAAGCTCAGCGGCATCAGCGACAGGCCCACCGAACGTCCGGCCTTGCGTGCGGTCTGGATGTCCACGGGCATCAGCAACGCCAGCGCCGCCACGTTGTTCATGAAGGCCGACAGAACCGCGCCGATCCCGCCCATCAGGGCGATATGCGCACCCAAGCCCCGCGAGGCATCAACCAGCGTGCGGGTGATCAGGAACACTGCGCCTGATCGGACTAAACCGGCAGAAACCACCAAAACCAGCGCCACGATGATGGTCGCGGGATGGCCGAACCCGGCAAAGGCACCATCCACGGGCACGACGCCCAGCACAACGCCAATCATCAGCGCGGCAAAGGCCACAAGGTCGTATCGAAACCGGCCCCACAACAGCATTCCGAAGACGGTGATGAAAAGCGCAAAAAGAATGATCTGGTCTGTCGTCATGTCGTCACCATACTAGCCGGTGAAGCCGTCGCAAGCCGCTCTCTTGATCCTGCCCCCTGCAAACGTCTATATGAGCGCCGAACACGCAATCACGATGACGAGGACGCATTATGGCAGGCCACTCAAAATGGGCCAATATCCAGCACCGCAAGGGGCGTCAGGACGCCGCGCGGTCCAAACTGTTTTCCAAACTGTCGAAAGAGATCACCGTTGCCGCCAAGATGGGTGACCCCGATCCCGACAAGAACCCGCGCTTGCGTCTGGCCGTGAAAGAGGCCAAGTCGAACTCGGTTCCCAAGGATGTGATTGACCGCGCGATCAAAAAGTCCACCGCCGGTGAAGGCGACGATTACGAAGAAATCCGCTATGAGGGCTATGGCCCCAACGGCGTGGCCGTGATTGTTGAAACCATGACGGACAACCGCAACCGCACCGCGTCGACCGTGCGTTCGACCTTTTCCAAGAACGGCGGCAATCTGGGCGAGACGGGCTCGGTCGGGTTCATGTTCGAGCGCAAGGGCGAAGTGATTTACCCGGCAACGGCGGGTGACGCAGACACCATATTCGAAGCCGCCATTGAGGCCGGCGCGGAAGATGTCGAAAGTTCAGAGGATGGCCACATCATCTGGTGTGCGGATACGGATCTGAACGACGTTTCGAACGCGTTGGAAGCTGCGCTGGGTGAATCGGAATCCACCAAATTGGTCTGGAAGCCGACCACCACGACCGAGCTGGGTCTGGAAGACATGCGAAAGCTGATGAAGCTGGTGGATGCGCTGGAAGACGATGACGACGTACAGCGTGTCACGACCAATTTCGAGGCCTCGGATGAGGTGATGGCACAGCTCTGAGCTGTTGCGGATCTTGACGGCGAAACCCGGCTCAACCGTCGGGTTTTTTCGTTTTCGGACAGTTTCGAAGAGTTGTTGGCTGAACCCTTCGAAACGCATAGGCTGGAAAAACCCGGAATTTCCGAGACAACGCCACCGAAAGATCCACGATGGATGCGACTGCTGAAAAGGCCAAGCGAAACGTGCCGGTTCTTGCTGGGCAGAGTATCGTGTCTCAGGTCGCGTGGACTCTGGGCAGCCCGTCGGTGGTTTTGCCGTTTCTGGCCGTGTCATTCGAACTGCCGATGTTCGTGGCGGGCGCGCTGGTTTCGGTGCGAATGATTGGCAGCATGATTTCCGATTTCTTTCTGGCGCAATCCGTCGCGGCGAAATCGCAAAAGAAACGCGCCATCGCTCTGACCGAAGCGATCATCGGATCCTGTCTGGTCCTGGCAATGGTGGCCGCCGCGACCGGGGTCGTTCCGTTGATCGCAGTGGTTTTCGTGGCGGTCTTTTTCGTGATCGGTCTTGTGGACGAGGTGCAGAACCTGATGTTCACCGATCTGCTGGGCGATCATGTCCACTCGCGTTCGCGCATGGTCCTGCATTACCTGCAACTTGGGGGCGGAGGCCTGTGTGCCATCGGTCTTGCCATGTTGGTGCATCAGATCACCAAGGAAAACCCACCTTTTTCGCGCCACTCAACCATGATCGGTGTATCGGTTGCGTTTTTCATGCTGTCAGGGCTTTTGATGCTGGCCATGACAGAGAATGCCCGCTCGGCGGAGCCGGCAAACAAGACCGGACCCAAAGCAAAGCTGTCGTTCAAGGCCAATGCCCGGGGTATTCTGGGCATGTTCGAATACTCGTGGTTTCGGCGTTACATGGTCATGCGAATGTTGTTGGTGGCTGTTTCGCTCTCTGTCCCGTTCTTCGCGCTGATCGCGGCCGAGGCGCATCACAGCTCGGCCAGGGGACTGACCGCGATGATTGTTTCATCTGCTTCGGGCTATCTTGTGTCCGGGCCTTTGTGGCAGGTCGTGAACATGAAATCTCATCGTGCCGTCATGGTGGTCGGGACACTCATGGTGGCCGCTACCGGAGGTGTTCTGCTGGCATTCCACTACATGGGTATCGATCACGATGTGCACCTGCATGCGATAGCGCTGTTCGTCGTCACCGTCGCGGTGACCGGGATCAGCAGCGCACGCAAGCTCTATTTCCTGGACGTCGCGCCCAAGGAGCAACGCGTTCAGGGATCCGCAGCTATCAAATCGTTTACTCGATTGTTGGCGGTGCTGCTTTCGGCCGCGCTGGCCGCAGTCGCCCATATGCATGAGGTTGCCTTGGCGGTCGCGTTCATAGTCGCGGCCAGTCTGATGGCTTGCGTGACGTGCTACCTGACGATGTCGCCCGACCGGGAAGATTCCCCCCGGCCTCAGAACTAATGCAGGTCCGCTCAGAAGAACGAGGAAATCTCTTCCAAAGGCTTCTTCAGCTTTGCCACAGAAGGTACGGTCGCGGTGTCCGAGGGATGACCAACTGCGATGATCATTGTCGGTTTCTCGGATGCGGGTCGGTCCAGCGCGTCGTTCAGAAACCGCATCGGGTTCGGGGTATGGGTCAGGATGCTGAGACCGGCGTGATGTAGCGCGGCCAGCAGAAAGCCGGTGGCAATGTTCACACTTTCCGGCACGTAGTAATTCTTGTACCGCGTCCCGTCTTCGAATTGCCCCCAGCGTTGGGCAAAGACCACGATCAGCCACGGGGCGACGGTCAGATGTTCCTTGACCGCGTTTGTCCCGATGGGTTCCAGAGCCTTGATCCATTCATCGCCAGCCCCTCCCGCGTAAAAGCGACGCTCTTCTTCTTCGGCTTCCTCGCGGATGCGCAGTTTCAGCTTGGGGTCCGAGACGGCAGCAAAATGCCAGGGCTGGTGGTTTGCACCTGACGGGGCCGTTCCCGCGGTGCGCAGGCAGGTTTCGATCACATCACGAGCCACCGGGCGCTTGGAGAAGTCCCGAACGGTATGACGCCGCCGCATCTTTTCAAAGAAAGCCACAGCTGCGTCCTGCATGTCCGCATCACTGATCTCGCATCGGTCGGGCAGGGGAATGGGGTCATAACTGAGGGTGTCGCGCGAGAACATTGGTTCCTCCAATCGAATGAGTCTGACTATTTGCCTTGTGACGGTAGCAAAACCCGTTGCGCGGCATGCTGGACCGCTTGTGTAAGGGGTTTGAGCGCCGGGGCAAGAACCCGCCCGACCTGCCAGCTTAGCGCGATGTCCAGTGGCGCATCGGGCACGATCGGGCTCAGCAGCCCACGTGCCATGGCGTCTTGCACAAGGGCTGCGGGGTTCATGCCCCAGCCAATTCCGGCGACTGCGGCATCAACGAACCCTTGCGAAGATGGCAGAAAGTGGAAGGGCGGTGACAGATGTTTGCCGGTGTGATGTGCGATCCACGCTTTTTGCAGACCGTCCTTCCTGTTGAAGACAAGGCAAGGCGCTTTGCTGAGGGTTTCCTCGGTCACGCCGTTCTTGAACCAGGTGTTGACAAATTTCGGGCTGGCGGTGGGCAGATATCTCAACACGCCCAACTCAATCGCGTCGCAACCGCTCACGGTTTGTCCGCCGACGGTGACGGCGGCGCTGACCTCGCCGCGCCTCAGCCAGTCTGCAGAATGATCCTGATCGTCGATCACAAGGTCGAACAGCATGTCGGGCACCTGCGCCATCGCGTCAATGAACCAGGTGGCCAGAATGTCGGCGGGTACCGCAACGCGAACCCGTGCGGACCCGGGTTCTTGTACCAGAGCCAATTCCCGAGCCAGCTGCGCCTCCAGCAGACCGACATCTTCGGCGTAACGCGCGATGCGCTGCCCGGCTGGCGTTCCGGTGCAAGGGGTTCCCCGATGGATGAGCGAGGCGCCCACGCGATCCTCCAGCGCTTTTATCCGCTGGGATATCGCCGAAGGGGTTACAGCCAGTTCCGCCGCCGCCGCATCAAAGCTGCCATGGCGCAGAATGGCTGACAAAGCGGCCAATTGGTGAGGATCCAGCAGCATTAGCAAAACTTAACTGAGGGCAACATCTTTAATTTGATAGATCGTATCGCGGCCATTAGTCAACGCAATGGCAACGCAGGAGGTACCATGCCTACATCCGTGATCGCCGGTTTCGCGCTGGGTTTCAGCCTGATCCTCGCCATCGGGGCGCAGAACGCCTTTATTCTGAGGCAGGGCTTGCGGCGCGAGCATGTGTTTGTTCTGTGCCTGACCTGCGCGGTGTCTGATGCCATCCTGATCGGAGCAGGAGTGGCAGGTTTTGGCACTCTGGCACAGGCCGCACCTTGGTTCGAAACCGTGATGCGATACGGTGGGGCGGCATTCCTGACCTGGTATGGCCTGCGCAGTCTTAGGTCGTCCTGGCTGGGTGGTTCGGTGATGGAAATCGGCAATGGCAAGCGAACCAGCCTCAAGGCTGCGCTGCTGACGGTATTTGCGTTCACCTGGCTGAATCCGCATGTATATCTGGATACGGTCGTGCTGATCGGCTCGATCTCGGCCCAATATGACGACCGGCTTGGTTTCGCCCTCGGCGCGATGACATCCAGCTTTGTATTCTTCTTTTCGCTTGGCTATGGGGCAAGCATCCTGTCGCCTGTTTTTGCGCGCCCCAGGGCGTGGCAGGTGCTGGACGCAGGGATTGGCGTGGTCATGTTGGGTATCGCGCTGAAACTTGTTACCATGTGAAGGGTTGTTCCCGGCCGGGTTTCGGTGTTCAACCTTGAACATGACTTCATCCACCGTATCGTCCCGCCCGCTTGCCGGCATGTTTTGGATGTTCGCCGCCGGCTTGTCCTTTGTTGTGATGACCGCGCTGGTGAAGTCGCTGGGCACATCGATGAATTCCATCCAGGCCGCCTTTCTGCGATATGTGCTGGGGTTGGTGTTTCTGTTGCCGGCCATGCGGTCGATCATGGCGACGCATCTGACCCCCCGCCTGCTGACGCTTTTCGGTCTGCGAGGCATCGTGCATGCGGTTGCGGTCATGCTCTGGTTCTTTGCCATGACACAGATACCATTAGCCGAGGTCACCGCCATGAATTACATGACGCCGGTTTACGTCACCCTGGGGGCGGCCCTGTTTCTGGGTGAAAAACTGGCCTTTCGCCGGATTGCAGCCATTCTGGTCGCTCTGGTTGGCGTCCTGATCATCCTGCGGCCCGGTTTTCGCGATGTGTCATCAGGCCATCTGGCCATGCTGGGAACGGCCCTGACCCTTGGGGGGTCGTATTTATTGGCCAAGATTCTGGTGCGTGATGTACCGCCATCCGTCGTCGTGGCGCATTTGTCGATCTGGGTGACCATAGCCCTGATACCATTTGCGGTCGCCGTCTGGACGCAGCCAAGCCTGCGGGATCTCGGGGTTCTTTTTCTGGTGGCCAGCTTTGCGACAGCCGGGCACTACTTCATGACCTTGGCACTTCAGGCGGCGCCAGTGGCCGTCACGCAGCCGGTGACGTTTCTTCAGCTGATATGGGCCACGATCCTGGGCGCCGCGGTTTTCCATGAAAGCGTTGACGTTTGGGTTGTCGCGGGCGGCACGCTGATCCTTGCCGCCGTGAGCTTTATCTCATGGCGCGAATTCGTGTTGAACCGCCGGGACTTGACGCCACCGAGTATTGCGCCGAAGCTGTAACGACACCGCTTCCTGATTTTTCATTAATTGACGAGTCAATAAAAACCCCCTAGCGTGGTCCCGTGACGCCTGCTCAAGGGGAGAACGATGCCAAAAGTCGGAATGGAGCCAATCCGCCGGGATGCGATTGTTCGCGCAACAATCGCTGAGCTGGGCTTGAAGAAATCCCTTGATGTGACCGTCAGTCAGATTGCCAAACGTGCGGGAATGTCCAGCGCGCTGGCGCACCACTATTTCGGCGGCAAGGATCAGATCTTTCTGGCCGCCATGCGCCGGATCCTGTCGGACTTCGGCGAAGAAGCAAGGGGCGAGCTGAAAGCGGCTGCGCCGGACGAAAGGGCGCAGGCGATCGTCAGGGCGTGTTTTGCGCCTTCTTGTTTCACACCCGATGTGATCGCGGCCTGGATGACCTTCTACGTGCTGGCTCAGACCAATGATGATGCCCTGCGCCTGTGGCAGATCTATCAGGCCCGCATCAAATCCAATCTGACCCACGCCCTGCGGCACAAGTTGGCCGACCCGCAGGAGGCGGCCGAGAACATGGTTGCCCTGATTGACGGTCTGTACATCCGCGCCGCACTCAGCGCCCCCGAAGAACCGCAACTGGCCGTGAGCCACGCGATGCGTGTGCTCAACACTCTGCTCGAGGCTGAAAAATGACAAAACCGAACATTCTGATCCTGATGGTGGATCAGCTCAACGGGACTCTCTTTCCAGACGGTCCCGCTGATTGGCTTCACGCTCCGAACCTGAAGAAACTGGCGAAACGGTCAACCCGATTTGCCAACGCTTACACGGCGTCGCCCTTGTGCGCGCCCGGGCGGGCCAGCTTCATGTCCGGTCAATTGCCGTCGCGCACCGGCGTCTATGACAACGCGGCCGAATTTCGCAGCGATATCCCCACATACGCGCATCACCTGCGCCGTGCGGGCTACTACACCTGTTTGTCGGGCAAGATGCATTTCGTCGGCCCCGATCAGCTGCACGGGTTCGAAGACCGCCTGACCACCGACATCTACCCGGCCGATTTCGGCTGGACCCCGGATTACCGCAAGCCGGGTGAACGCATCGACTGGTGGTATCACAACATGGGGTCCGTCACTGGCGCGGGCGTTGCCGAGATTTCCAACCAGATGGAATATGACGACGAGGTCGCCTATAACGCCAAGGCCAAGCTTTATGATCTGGCACGCGGCAAGGATGACCGCCCGTGGTGCGTGACCGTCAGCTTCACGCACCCCCATGACCCATATGTTGCCCGCCGCAAATACTGGGACCTTTACGAAGATTGCGCACATCTGCTGCCCGAAGTCGCCGATCTGGGTTATGACAATCAGGACCCCCACGCCAAGCGCATCTTCGATGCCAATGACTGGCGCAGTTTCGACATTACCCAAGAAGATATCCGCAAGTCGCGTCGCGCCTATTTCGCCAATATTTCCTATCTGGACGACAAGATCGGCGAAATCCTCGAAGTGCTGGAAACCACCCGGCAAGAGGCGATCATCCTGTTCGTTTCGGATCACGGCGACATGCTGGGCGAACGCGGGTTGTGGTTCAAGATGAACTTCTACGAAGGCTCGGCGCGTGTGCCGCTGATGATCGCCTCGCCTGATCTGCCCGCCGGCCGGATAGATGCTCCGGTATCGACAATAGACGTAACGCCGACCCTGGGGGCGCTGGCCGGCGTAGACATGGCCGAGATCGCCCCGTGGACCGATGGCGAAAACCTCGTGCCGTTGGCACTGGGCGAAGAACGAACCACACCGGTGGCCATGGAATACGCGGCCGAGGCATCCTACGCGCCGCTGGTCTCGCTGCGATATGGCAAGTGGAAATACAACCGCTGTGCGCTGGACCCTGATCAGTTGTTTGATCTTGAGGCCGACCCGCACGAACTGAACAATCTGGCAGACAGCCCCGAACACGCAGGCACGTTGCAAACACTGCGTGCCAAATCCGAGGCCCGTTGGGATCTGGATCGCTTCGATGCCGAAGTCCGTGCCAGCCAGGCGCGGCGTTGGGTTGTGTACGAAGCGCTGCGGCAGGGCGGATACTACCCGTGGGATTATCAGCCGCTGCAAAAAGCGTCGGAACGCTACATGCGCAATCACATGGATCTGAACATCGTCGAGGAAAGCGCCCGGTTCCCGCGCGGCGAATAACCTCTTCATCTTTTCGAAAATACTCCCGCCGGAGGCATCCAACCTTCTCGGCGGGGCAGGAGTTGTGGAAATGGAAGCAGATTTTGTCATCGTCGGCGCAGGGTCCGCAGGCTGCGCAATGGCATATCGTCTGAGCGAGGCCGGGGCCTCGGTTCTGGTGATCGAACACGGCGGCACCGACATGGGGCCGTTCATTCAGATGCCGGCGGCGCTGAGCTATCCGATGAACATGTCGCGCTATGACTGGGGCTATCAGTCCGAGCCCGAGCCGCACCTGAACAACCGTCGCCTGGCCTGTCCGCGCGGCAAGGTGATCGGCGGGTCGTCCTCGATCAATGGCATGGTCTATGTTCGCGGCCACGCGCGCGATTTCGATACCTGGGCCGAGATGGGGGCTGACGGTTGGTCTTACGCGGATGTTTTGCCTTATTACAAACGGATGGAAACCTGGCACGACGGCGGCCATGGGGGCGATCCGGCATGGCGCGGCACTGACGGTCCGTTGCACGTGTCGCGCGGCCCGCGCGAGAACCCGTTGTTTCAGACCTTTGTGGACGCCGGTCAGCAGGCCGGTTACGAAGTCACGGGCGACTACAACGGTGAAAAGCAGGAAGGCTTTGGCCCGATGGAGCAGACCGTCTGGAAGGGGCGGCGCTGGTCTGCGGCGAATGCTTATCTGAAACCCGCGCTCAAGCGCGACAATTGCGATATCGTGCGCGGTCTTGCGGCTCGGGTTGTCATGGAAAACGGCCGCGCCACAGGGGTCGAACTGATCCGTGGCGGCAGGAAAGAGGTCATCAAGGCCCGGCGCGAAGTCGTTCTTGCTGCATCGTCGATCAATTCACCCAAACTGCTGATGTTGTCCGGTATCGGCCCAGCGGCGCATCTGGCCGAGCATGGGATCGACGTCGTGGCGGATCGCCCGGGGGTCGGTGCCAACCTACAGGACCATCTGGAGCTGTATATCCAACAGGCGTCGCTGCAACCGATCACGCTCTACAAGCACTGGAACCTGTTCAGCAAGGGCCTGATCGGGGCGCAATGGCTGTTTACCAAAACGGGATTGGGCGCATCGAACCAGTTCGAAAGCGCGGCGTTCATCCGGTCGAAACCGGGCGTGGAATATCCCGACATTCAATACCACTTCCTGCCGATAGCGGTGCGCTATGATGGGCAGGCCGCTGCCGAGGGGCACGGGTTCCAGGCGCATGTCGGCCCGATGCGGTCGCCGTCACGCGGGGCGGTCACATTGCGCTCTGCCCAAGCCGCAGACGCGCCGGTGATCAAGTTCAACTACATGAGCCATGAAAAGGATTGGGAGGATTTCCGCACCTGTATCCGGCTGACCCGCGAGATTTTTGGGCAAGCCGCCTTCAAGCCCTTTGCGGGCAAGGAAATTCAGCCCGGTTCCGCTGTCCAAACGGATGAAGATCTGAACGCCTTTATCGCGGAGCATGCGGAAAGCGCCTATCACCCCTGCGGTACGTGCCGGATGGGGCGCGCGGATGACAAGAGTGCGGTAGTCGACCCCCAAGGCCGTGTCATCGGCGTGGACGGGTTGCGCGTTGCGGACAGTTCAGTCTTTCCGCAGATCACCAACGGCAACCTGAACGCGCCGTCTATCATGGTGGGTGAAAAAGTGTCGGATTCGCTTTTGGGCAAAGATCCGTTGCCGAAGGCCAATGATCGTCCGTGGATTCACCCCAACTGGGCGACCGCTCAACGTTAACCTTTCTAAACGGCCCCCGGTTGAATGCGCGTGAAATACCGCGCATATCGGGGGCATGTTAAGGATTTGTTTAGCCTTTGTTCTTCTGCTTCCAGGTCTGACCCATGCCGCAGAGCAACTTGCAGGTCGGGTCCACGTAATCGATGCGGACACCTGGAATGTCGGTGGTGTACGGGTGCGGCTGCACGGTATCGATGCGCCCGAACTGGATCAGACCTGTCAGGATTCCGACGGATCAAGCTGGCCATGCGGGGCGTGGGCCACTCATAAGGTTCAGAAGCAGTTTCAGGGACGGATGACCACTTGTGTCCCGTTGGATCGGGATCGCTACGGTCGCATCGTTGCTCGGTGCAGCGTGGAGCGCGAAGACGTCGCCGCCTGGATTGTAGAGCAGGGCTTGGCCTTTGCGTACCGCAAATATTCGGACACGTATGCAGGTGCCGAACAGGTCGCGAGGATTGAAAACAGGGGATTGCACAAGACACAGATACAGGTGCCTTGGGTCCACAGGGCACGCAAGAAACCGAAATCCTCTGAAACATGCCTAATCAAAGGAAATGTTTCGTCAAAGGGCGAAAGGATCTTTCACGAACCGGGCCAGAGGTACTATGCCAAAACCCGGATCAGTGCAGCCAAGGGCGAGCGATGGTTCTGCTCTGCTGCCGAAGCACGTGCAGCGGGTTGGCGTGCTGCGCGACGCTGAATTCTGAATTTTTCCTGTATGAAATTGATCCGCGTCAAAGTGGGCGGCGCGTCACGCTTCTACCACTGATATGCAACGACATATGAAGGAGCGAACAGACATGTCCCACACCCCGCATGAACTGGCCGAAGAGTTTCCGGACAAGGTTGAACTGATGAGCCAGCTCAAGCAAACGGACGCGCATTTTGCCCGTCTGGCTGATGAGTATCACGAGGTCAATCGCGTTGTGCATCGGGCCGAAACCAACGTCGAACCCATGGAAGACCTGGCCGAAGTTGATTTGCGCAAGAAACGGGCAGCGCTGAAAGACGAAATCTGGGCGATTTTGTCCAAGGCCTGAACACCAGTGCCCGGGCACTCGCTGTCCCGGCCCGGGTCGGGCCCCCCCCGGTTAATTTCTGGCCATACGAAATCAGGTGACTTCGTAGGGCAGGGTGCCGCGCGTATGGGTGTCGATGCTGAGACGGCGTTCCAGCGGCGGGACTGAACGCTGATGGCAGTTTTGCCGCTCGCAGATGCGGCAGGAAATGCCGATGGGCTCGTAAGCGCTGGCGTTGTTTATGTCGAGGTTATCGGCATAGACAAGCGCCGGGGCGTGGCGCACCTCGCACCCCAGCGCAATTGCGTACCGCCTGACCGGTGCGCCGAATGAACCACCTGATTTCGACACATCCCGAGCCAGCGAGATGTAACGCACACCATCCGGCGTTTCTGCCAGTTGCCTCAGGAAATGGCCCGGCGTTTCAAAGGCCCGATGCACGTTCCAAAGGGGGCAGGCGCCCCCGAACCGCGCAAATTGCAGGCGCGTGGCCGAGTGCCGTTTCGTGATCGTTCCGGCCTGATCCACGCGGACGAAAAAGAACGGGATACCTTTTGCACCCGGGCGTTGCAGCGTCGACAGTCTATGCGCAACCTGCTCGATCGATGCGCCGAACCGGTTGCTGAGCAGCTCCAGGTCGTGGCGCTCTTCCTGAGCGGCGGTCAGAAATGCGGAATAGGGCATCAAGGACGCGCCGGCGAAGTAATTGGCAAGGCCGATCTTGGCGATGGACCGCGCCTCGTCGCTTTGGAACTTGGCAAAATCCAGTGTCGCTTCCAGCAATTTGTCCTGACTGATCAATGCCACTTGCAACAGCAGTTGAAACACTTGCGTTTGCGGAGTCGAGCGGGAGGAAAGGCGCAGGATTTTGCTTTCGGCGTCATAGGTGCGCAAAGGGGCGATGTCAGAGAACATCACCTGAATGCCACGCTCAGTCAGGCTGTTCAAAGCGGCCTGCCGGATACTGCCCGGGCTTTCCGCGCGATTGGCGAACAGCTCTGCCGCCCGGTCCACGGCATCGATGTAATTGTCGCAATAATGGAAGAAGTCTCGCACCTCTTCCCAGGGGCTGGCCTGCATTCGGGCGTCTTCCCGTCCCAAAGCTTCGTCCAGAGAGGCGAGACGCTCATGTGTTTGGCGGTAGGTTTTGTGCAACTCGATAAATGCGCGGGCCAATGCCGGGGCGTTTGATGCCGTCAGGCGTAAATCGGCAAGTGGCGGCAGAATATCCGCAAAAACCGGGTCGGCCAGAGCCTCGCGCATATCCGACACCAGTCGCTCACTGTCGCCGGTGCTGAGCTCGGTGACATCCATGCCGAATTCTTGCGCCAGAGCCAACACAACCGTGGTCGAAATCGGCCTGTTGTTGTTCTCCATCTGGTTCAGGTATGGGAGCGAAACACCCAGTTTCGCAGCGAATTCGCGTTGTGTCAGGGTCAGTCGCGTGCGCATTTCACGCAGTTTCGCGCCGGCATAGAGCTTTTGGGTGGCCATGAGGTGCCTTTGCAAGTTTTCTTTTTTGGAAGATTAACTTTGCAAAGTTTTCGGGGCAAGTCGTTACAGCCCCAATTGCCGCTCTCGCCGAATGACGGATCCAATTGCGAAAATCGCCAGAACTGCGGATGTGAGCATCAGCCAGAGCAAGGGCATGGCGCCGGTTTCCCGGGTCAGCAGGGTGCCTGCCAATGCACTTAGCCCGGCGCCGCCCCCCAGCATGATCGCTCCGCTCAACCCCGAGGCGGTTGCCGCCAGATGCGGACGAACAGACAGAGCGCCGGAGGTGGCATTGGGAATGGCCATGCCGTTTCCGACGCCCACAAAGGTCATCAAGCTGAAAAAGCTGAGGGCGGTGCCCAGACCTGTGAGGAACAAGGATGCCGAAAGCGCAACGCCCAAGGCGTTCAGCAGGCTGCCCCACAGCACCATCCGGTTGATTCCAATCTGCATGGAAAACCGACCGCTCAGAAAGTTGCCAACAAAATAGCCGACTGCGGGGGCGCCGAAATATATGCCGACCTGTGCCGCGCTTAGACCGAACAGTTCGGTTCCAATAAAGGGCGCACCACCGAGATAGGCAAAGAATGTGCCCGAAGACAACGCGCAGGACAGCGAATAGCCCCAGAACCGTGGCGAGGTCAGAAGTTCAGGGTATTCCTTGAATTGCTGAACAAGGGTCTTGCCGCTTTTGGCTGACGTTTCGCCAAAATCCGCGAAGGTCAAGGCAAGCGTCAAGGCGCCCAGAGCGAAAGGCAGCCAGAAGTTCGCTTTCCAGCCAAAGCTTTCCTCCAGCAGCCCGCCGATCGCCGGGCCGATCATTGGGACCACGGCCATACCCATTGTCACGTATCCGATCATCGATGCCGCCTGGTCCTGATCGTACATATCCCTTACCGCAGCCCGGCTGAGGACCATGCCGACAACCACGACCGCCTGGCACATTCTGAACGCCAGAAAGATTTCAACGTTGGGCGCATAGATGCATCCAAGCGTGGCCAGCAGGAACAAGCCGATCCCCCACAGCAGAACAGGCCTGCGACCTGCCTTGTCTGCGAGCGGCCCGATCAGGATTTGCAGAACGGCATTGACCAAAAGATACAACGCGATTGACAACTGCATGACCTTGTAATCGGCGCCGAAATACGCTGCCATGTTCGGCAGGCTCGGCAGAAACAGGTTCATGCTCAGCGCAGACAAGCCCGCGAGCAATACAAGTGTCGCCAATGTGGGTGGTGTGCGGCGAACCGCGCGAGAGCTGAACTGCATGGTTCACATGTATAGTCATGGAATTCTGGATTGCCAGCCATCCAGTTATCTCAACGAGAGACTTTGCAAGTTTACAGTTATCCAGATTGTTGTTGCTGAATATTTGCAAATTTGCCGAAAAGAGCTTTGGATGAGAGGCGCAAAGGGGTAGGGTCCCGGCAAATTTTACAGGGGATAATCGTCATGAAAGACATCCTTTCCGAGTTGGAAAACCGCCGCAACGACGCACGACTGGGCGGCGGGCAGAGGCGGATCGATGCCCAGCATGCGCGCGGAAAGCTGACGGCGCGAGAGCGGATCGAGTTGCTGCTGGATGAGGGCAGCTTTGAAGAATTCGACATGTTCGTCAGTCATCGTTGCACCGAATTCGGAATGGAAAAACAAAAACCTGCGGGTGATGGCGTTGTCACGGGTTGGGGCACCATCAACGGACGCATGGTCTATGTGTTCAGCCAGGACTTTACGGTCTTTGGTGGATCGCTGTCCGAGACGCATGCCCAGAAAATCTGCAAGATCATGGATATGGCGGTGCAAAACGGTGCACCGATTGTCGGAATCAACGACTCGGGCGGTGCGCGAATCCAGGAAGGTGTGGCATCTCTGGCGGGTTATGCCGAAGTGTTTCAGCGCAACATCACGGCCTCGGGTGTGGTTCCGCAGATCAGCGTAATCATGGGCCCATGCGCCGGCGGTGCGGTTTACAGCCCCGCGATGACTGACTTCATTTTTATGGTCAAAGACACGTCATACATGTTCGTGACGGGCCCCGACGTTGTCAAAACGGTCACCAACGAGGTTGTAACGGCCGAAGAACTGGGTGGTGCCTCGACCCACACCAGGAAATCCTCGGTCGCCGATGCCGCGTTCGAAAACGATGTGGAAGCATTGGCAGAAGTGCGCCGTCTGGTGGATTTCCTGCCGCTCAACAACCGCGAGAAACCTCCGGTGCGTCCGTTCTTTGATGACCCGCACCGGATCGAGGATTCGCTGGACACTCTGGTTCCGGACAATCCGAATACGCCCTACGACATGAAGGAACTCATCACCAAAATAGCCGATGAGGGTGATTTCTACGAAATTCAGGAAGATTTCGCCAAGAACATCATCACCGGCTTTATCCGGCTGGAAGGTCAGACCGTAGGTGTGGTGGCAAACCAGCCGATGGTTTTGGCGGGATGTCTGGACATCGACAGTTCGCGTAAGGCGGCGCGGTTCGTGCGGTTCTGCGACTGTTTCGAAATTCCGATCCTGACGCTTGTCGATGTTCCGGGCTTTCTGCCGGGCACACAGCAGGAATACAGCGGTGTGATCAAGCACGGCGCAAAGCTGCTTTATGCATATGGTGAGGCGACCGTGCCCAAGGTCACGGTGATCACGCGCAAGGCGTATGGCGGTGCCTATGTGGTTATGGCGTCCAAACACCTGCGCGGCGATTTCAACTATGCCTGGCCGACCGCTGAAATCGCGGTGATGGGTGCCAAGGGCGCAACCGAGATCATTCACCGGGCAGATCTGCATGATGCGGAAAAGACCGCACAGCATGTCGCCGATTACGAAGATCGGTTTGCAAACCCCTTTGTCGCCGCCGAACGCGGGTTCGTCGACGAGGTGATCATGCCGCATTCGACCCGCCGGCGCGTGTCCAGGGCCTTTGCCAGTTTGCGCAGCAAGAAGCTTAAGAACCCATGGAAAAAGCACGACAATATTCCGCTTTGACCCATTCGGGGCGGCTTTGTTCGCCCCGGTTGTTGGCACTGGCAGTCCGATTCTGAGCGAAAAATGCTCAAAATTGCGGCGGAATTGACAAAAAGCGACAAATGGTTGAATGATCCGACCCGTCAGACATAGAACCGCGCAGGCCAAAAGCACTGCGCGCGCGATCCCGGAAGGAGGAGCCTGCCTTCGGTGGGTCCGGGATCGTGCCATATGTCTGGTGTTGTGCGCGCTCGGCGCTCCTGTGTTCGCCCAGACAGATAGTTCACTGCCGGTGCCGTCCGGTCAGCCGGTGCATCTGAGCGATGTCCTGCTGGACAACAACCCCGGTGAGCTTTGGGTGCGCTTTCGATTTGTCGCCCCGAAGATCGGAGCATCAGTGGGACGGATCGGCTATGACGTGGCGTCCAAGGATATGGAGCATCTGTGCCAGATTCTTGCCGTTCCCTACGTGGCTCAGCACGAATTGCAGCCATCCAGAGTTGTCATTTCCCTGTCTGATCGCCCGGTGGAATTCGGCGACACCGCGCCGGACGCGACACAGTATTTTGAAGCCTACCGGCTGGAGCAGTCCCGGTGTATCTGGGAGGGGCTTTGACCATGAACTTACGCATTCATGACGTCAAAGCATCTCAGACCAACGGTGCGGCTTTGGAGGTGCGCAACATGATCCCATCCAGGTTCGGGTTCGAACTATTATTGTCTGCAAAACAAAGCTGTGGAGTGTCGCCATGCTGAAACATCGCGGGTTCCCGGGGCGTCTTTCAGGCACCGATTTTCAGTTCACTATTCGCCGCGCCAATCCCAAGGGTGTGACGCCGCTGACACGGCGGGAACGGTTCCGGGATCGCAAACCAGCGGACAAACGCGCCGATGCCGCCTTCATGGAGGCCCTTTGGGCGCATTTCGGCGATCAGCCGTTCGAGCGGGGCAATCTGGATGCCGGACGTCTCAGCTGGCTTTTCGGGCGCGAAGTCATCCCGGCGGAAGATCCTTTTGATCCGGCCAGCTATGACGCAATGCTAGTAATCGATGTGGACGCCGCCCGTGCGTCCTTTCCCGACGTAATCGACGGGACAGGCTAATCGTGATCCAAGCCGCCGCATATCAGCCCATCAAGACCGGTTCCGGGATGACCCTGCCCGAAACCGGGCAGGATCCGTGTGCGGCATCAGAAGTTCAACTGAGCGGCCAGCTGAACGCGGTTTCCGTCAAAGGTTCTGCCGGTCGGCGCGTCGTTCCGTTCGCCATAGATGTACTCGGCGCTAAGTGTCAGATCCTCGGTTGCCTTGTAAAATGCGTTGACGTGGATCGTTTCCAGTCCGGTGAACGACAGGGTTCCGGTCGAGGTCGGCAGGTCATAGTCTTCTTTGCCGTATGCAATGCCAACATTCCATTTCGGGCTCAGATCCTGCCGGAATTCGATGGTGTATCCATCCACGTCATTGGCCTGGCCGTTCACGATGGGATCACCAAGGCCGATCAGGTACGGGCCGAGTGCCTCGCCGTTCACGTAGTTGACCTGGAACAGGCCGCCCTGCCATGGGCGAACCGAGCCGGATATCGTGAACCCGGTCTGATCAACTTCGACATTGCCGGATTCCGCCTTGCCATAAAGGCCGGACAAACGTGCGACATAAGTCCCGTCATTGTATTCGGCGGATGCGGTCAAAACCGGATCGTCCGAATTCGAACCGCCGACATTCTCTTCGATCGAAACGGCGAAGGACGTGTTCGTTCCGAAAGAGTTGGTATAGCGAACCTGCGGAACCCGCGCGAAAGGGATACCAACGGGGCCGTTGAATTCCACCGAGGTCGGGTAGGTGTCCAGCGGCATGAAGTTGGTCCAGGTCTGTCCGATCAGCCAGTTGTCACCGATGGTGATATTGGCGTGGCGTACACGCAATTCGGCTGTTCCGCCGGAACCGAACAGATCCAGTTCCAGTTGTCCGCCGATATCGCCGATACCGCTTGGGGTGGTGGTGCGCAGACCGATCCGCGATTGGCGGACGGTGGCACCAAATGTGCCATCGGTCGCGGCCGACGGTTCCCCGATGACATTCACGAACGCCGTGTCGCCCTGATCGAACTCGAAATCGTAGAAGAAGTCGGCCTTTACATATCCGTAAACGTCCAGAACGGTGTTGCCGATGCGGAAGTCACCTTTGGCAGGGCTGGCACTGGCGGACTCCAGCGCCTCGACCCGGGCGCGCAAGGCGTCAAGTTCGGCTTGAGTTTTGGCATCCTGGGCAAAGACAAGCGTGCTGGTCACACTGAGCGCAGAGGCAGCAAGCAGGAGTGCCTTTTTTCTAGTCTTCGTCATGTGGGTGTTCCTTTGAGTGCGAGTGTGCACACAGACCGTTTCACGAGGTTCAAACCTTGGGAAATCACGAGAATGGGAAGTGAAGATGTTGATTTTTCAAGCAAATGTGTGTTTTTCACTGCGCTGAAACACGACGTCTTGAGCCGCTTGGATAACGCATTGGCGCAAGGCGGTTCTGTATGTCCAACGCTGACCGAGAGTCGTGATGCTGCAACCGCGAAACGCGCGGAAAGCGGCTTGATCTGTCACGAAACTGTGACGGCAAAGAGGCCTCAAACGCCCGAGCAGTATCGAACCGGTATCGGCGCGAAGTTGCGCGGCATTTCCGGGTGTGGGCAGATTCCAGCCGAAATCCCGATTGGAAACAATACTGTGTTTGCCGGCAATATTGTGCTGTGCAAACTGGATAGGCCGTGCGGCTCTACTTTGCCTGCGCCGCACATGCACCTACTATTCCGTACCCCTTCCTTGCGCGGGCAGGCTTGTGTTCCCCACATAGTCCTGTCCGCGTTTTTCTTTTTGCCTGTATCGGACAAAAAAAGGCAAAATCCCGCACAAAAATCGCCTGCGCACCCGTTGATATTGAATAACAGGGCGTGTTTCGCGCATCTGACCCGAAAAGGACCAAGAAACCAAAAAGGGCAGATACAATGCGATTCTCACGCTTCATCCTTGCTGCGGCGACCTGCGCGGGCCTGGCCGCCTGTGGAGACACCACGGGCGAACAGGCAATCCTCGGCGGAGGTGCCGGGGCAGTGGGGGCGGCGGTCCTCAACGCGGACCCGTTGTTTGGCGCAGCCGTCGGCGCGGCGGGCAACGTGCTGTACTGCAAAACGCAGAACACCTGTAACTAACGCATATTTTGCGGGGCGCGTGTCGTCCCGCCCGTCATCGCGCATAACGCCGTCGTGGGGATTGTTCCCTGCGGCGGCGTTTTGCGTTTCCAGAACACCAAGCCAAAGGACGTTCCATGTTCAATAAGATCCTGATCGCCAACCGGGGCGAGATCGCCTGCCGGGTTATCAAGACCGCCCGCAAGATGGGTATCGGCACCGTCGCCATTTTCTCGGACGCGGACAAGAACGCGCTGCATGTGTCGATGGCGGACGAAGCCATCCATATCGGCCCGCCACCTGCAAACCAGTCTTATATCGTGATCGACAAGGTGATGGACGCCATCCGCCAGAGCGGCGCGCAGGCGGTCCATCCCGGTTACGGTTTCCTGTCCGAAAACGCCAAGTTTGCCGAGGCGCTGGAAGCCGAAGGCGTGGCGTTTGTCGGTCCTCCGAAAGGTGCGATCGAGGCGATGGGCGACAAGATTACCTCGAAGAAAATCGCGCAGGAGGCAAACGTATCGACAGTTCCCGGATACATGGGTCTGATCGAAGACGCCGATGAGGCGGTCAAAATCTCGAACGAGATCGGCTATCCTGTCATGATCAAGGCCAGCGCCGGCGGCGGCGGCAAGGGCATGCGGATCGCGTGGAATGACGACGAGGCGCGCGAAGGCTTCCAATCGTCAAAGAACGAAGCCGCAAGTTCGTTCGGGGATGATCGGATCTTCATCGAGAAATTCGTGACCCAACCGCGTCACATCGAAATTCAGGTTCTTTGCGACAGTCACGGAAACGGCATCTACCTGGGCGAGCGCGAATGCTCGATCCAGCGCCGGAACCAGAAAGTCGTGGAAGAGGCGCCGTCGCCGTTTCTGGACGAAGCAACACGCAAAGCCATGGGGGAACAGGCCGTGGCCCTGGCCAAGGCCGTGGGCTATTCCAGCGCGGGAACGGTAGAGTTCATCGTCGACGGTGAAAAGAACTTCTATTTCCTGGAAATGAACACGCGTTTGCAGGTGGAACACCCTGTCACCGAACTGATCACCGGTGTTGATCTGGTCGAACAGATGATCCGCGTCGCAGCGGGAGAAAAGCTGTCGATCACGCAGGACGACGTGACACTGACCGGATGGGCGATCGAAAACCGCCTGTACGCCGAGGATCCGTATCGCGGCTTCCTGCCCTCGATTGGTCGTCTGACCCGGTATCGCCCGCCTCAGGAGACGGCAGCCGGGCCGATGCTGGCCAACGGCAAATGGCAGGGGGATGCGCCCGAAGGCGATGTTGCTGTTCGAAATGACACCGGCGTCTACGAGGGTGGTGAGATCAGCATGTATTACGACCCGATGATTGCCAAACTGTGTACTTGGGCTCCGACCCGTGATCAGGCGATCGAGGCGATGCGCGTGGCGCTGGACAGTTTCGAGGTTGAAGGCATTGGCCACAACCTGCCGTTCCTGTCCGCCGTGATGGATCATCCGAAATTCATCAGCGGCGATATGACCACGGCCTTCATCGCCGAGGAATACCCCGACGGGTTCGAGGGCGTCGAACTGGCCGAGGCAGACCTGCGCCGGATTGCGGCGTCCTGCGCGGCCATGCATCGCGTCGCAGAAATTCGCCGGACCCGCGTGTCGGGTCGGATGGACAATCACGAACGCAAGGTCGGCACCGATTGGGTTGTCTCCTTCGGGCGCGAAATCCAGTGGCCTGTCAAGGTCAACGCGGATCAGGATGGGGCCACGATCAGGTTTGACGACGGTCAGGAAATGCGGGTGACGGGTGATTGGACACCGGGTGATCAGCTTGCCGTCATGACGGTCGATGACGCGCCGCTGGTCATGAAGGTGGGCAAGATCTCGGGCGGGTTCCGCATCCGTAACCGCGGCGCGGATCTCAAGGTGCAGATACGTACCCCGCGTCAGGCCGAACTGGCGCGGCTGATGCCTGAAAAACTGCCGCCCGACACCTCGAAAATGCTGCTGTGCCCGATGCCCGGCCTGGTCGTGAAGATCGACGTGGAAGTGGGGCAAGAGGTGCAGGAAGGTCAAGCGCTGTGCACCATCGAGGCGATGAAGATGGAAAACATCCTGCGCGCCGAGAAGAAGGGCATCGTTGCCAAGATCAATGCAGGTCCCGGCGACAGTCTCGCCGTGGACGAAGTGATCATCGAGTTCGAGTGATCATGACCGCGCTTTTGCCATACCCGTCAAAGCCTCCGGCATTCTGTGCCGGGGTCTTTCGGGGTGGCGAAAGCGGTCAGCCGCCTTCGCGCCGATCGCGGATTTCGCGTTCGCGCAGGGGGGTCTTGTCGATGGACCGGCCAATCTCGCGCACGCTCCACGGAGAAGGTTTGCGCAGTTTGACCACGCCGTCCTTGTCGACGAATACCATCTGGAACCCGCGCGGGCGCAGCTGTGACCGGATCGGAGACCGCGCCGATGGGTCGGTATCGGTCAGAACCACCACGTCACGCTCACGCATTGCGGCTTCGCCTTCGAGCAGCATGTCG
The DNA here is from genome assembly GCF_013033235.1 of Ruegeria sp. HKCCA0235A. NCBI lineage: Bacteria > Pseudomonadati > Pseudomonadota > Alphaproteobacteria > Rhodobacterales > Roseobacteraceae > Ruegeria > Ruegeria sp. HKCCA0235A. The sequence goes on from NZ_WQDQ01000003.1 coordinate 110,339, forward strand.
ATCTGTTGCTGGAACCGCGGGTCCGCTGGCGTGTCGGCAAAGACCACGATGGGTCGGTTGACCCAAAGAAACTCGCTGAGTTCGCTGTCACCTACCGGGCGGACAAAACTGTCATCCGTCGTCGCCGTGCCATCCGCCGCCCAGACAGGCATCGGGATTAGTGCCAAGAAAACAAAGGCAAGCGTGCGTGTCATGTGGCCTCCTGTTCCTTCGAATATAGCCTCTGTGACACCGATTGCGACCGACGATTTGTACCAAACACTCAAAATGTCGCGCTTGCGGCTGAATGAAACGGCCAAGCGCAAGACCTCAATGCGGAAGCTTTCGACTGCCGCCATCCGAATTGACAAGAGGAAACCGAAATGACCGACACCAAGGATTGGAAAGCGCTGGCCGAGAAAGAGCTGCGCGGACGTCCGCTGGACGACCTGACCAAAGAGACGCTGGAAGGCATTGCGGTCAAACCGCTCTATACGCAGGAAGACACCGCCGGTTTGCCGCATATGGGTTCGCTGCCGGGCTTTGGTCCGTTTACACGCGGTGTGAAGGCCACGATGTATGCGGGCCGTCCGTGGACGATCCGTCAATATGCGGGCTTTTCGACCGCCGAAGAATCCAACGCCTTCTATCGCCGCAACCTAGCGGCGGGCCAGCAGGGCGTTTCGGTCGCTTTCGATCTGGCCACCCACCGCGGCTATGACAGCGACCACCCGCGTGTCGTCGGTGACGTGGGCAAGGCCGGTGTGGCCATCGACAGTGTCGAGGACATGAAAATCCTGTTCGACGGCATTCCGTTGGATCAGGTCTCGGTCTCGATGACCATGAACGGCGCGGTGATCCCGATTCTGGCGAACTTCATCGTGGCAGGAGAGGAACAGGGGCACGACAAATCGGTTCTGTCCGGCACCATTCAGAACGACATTCTGAAGGAATTCATGGTGCGAAACACCTATATCTACCCGCCCGAGCCCTCGATGCGGATCATCTCGGACATCATCGAGTATACCTCGAACGAGATGCCCAAGTTCAACTCGATCTCGATCTCGGGCTATCACATGCAAGAGGCCGGCGCGAACCTGGTGCAGGAGCTGGCCTATACCCTGGCCGACGGGCGCGAATATGTCCGTGCAGCGACACAGGCCGGGATGGACGTGGACAAGTTCGCAGGCCGGCTGTCGTTCTTCTTTGCCATCGGCATGAACTTTTTCATGGAGATCGCCAAACTGCGCGCCGCGCGCACGCTGTGGCACCGGGTCATGACCGAGTTCGGCGCGAAATCCGAACGGTCAAAAATGCTGCGCACCCACTGCCAGACGTCAGGTGTTTCGTTGCAGGAACAGGACCCTTACAACAACGTGATCCGCACCGCCTATGAGGCGATGAGCGCGGTTCTGGGCGGGACCCAATCGTTGCACACAAATGCGCTGGACGAAGCGATCGCGCTGCCCACCGACTTTTCGGCGCGTATCGCCCGAAACACGCAGCTGGTGTTGCAGGAAGAGACCGGCGTGACCGATGTGGTCGACCCGCTGGCGGGGTCCTATTACGTCGAAAGCCTGACCAACGAGCTGATCGAAAAAGCCTGGGCCCTGATGGAAGAGGTCGAGGAAATGGGCGGCATGACCAAGGCTGTAGCCAGCGGCATGCCCAAGCTGCGCATTGAGGAAAGCGCCGCGCGCCGCCAGGCGATGATCGACCGCGGCGAAGAGGTGATCGTCGGGGTCAACAAGTACCGCAAAGAACAGGAAGATCTGATCGATATTCTGGACGTCGACAATGTGGCCGTGCGCGAAGCTCAGGTCGCGCGATTGGAGCGTATCCGTGCAACCCGTGACGAGGCTGATTGCCAACAGGCGCTGGACGCTTTGACCAAGGCTGCCCAAGAGGGCGGAAACCTGCTGGCTGCTGCGGTCGAGGCCGCCCGCGCCCGCGCATCCGTAGGAGAGATCAGCATGGCAATGGAAAAGGAATTCGGCCGCCACCGCGCCGAAGTGAAAACCCTCGCCGGCGTTTATGGCGCGGCCTATGAGGGTGACGAAGGCTTTGCCGCGATCCAGAAATCCATCGAGGAATTCGCCGAGGCCGAAGGCCGTCGCCCCCGTCTGCTGGTGGTCAAGATGGGGCAGGACGGTCATGACCGTGGGGCCAAGGTGATTGCCACCGCGTTCGCCGATATCGGGTTTGACGTAGACGTTGGCCCCTTGTTCCAGACCCCGGCCGAGGCCGCGCAGGACGCGGTGGACAATGACGTGCATGTGGTCGGTATTTCCTCGCAGGCGGCAGGGCACAAGACATTGGCTCCGCAACTGGTGGAAGAGCTGAAAAAAGCCGGGGCCGAGGACATCATTGTGATCTGCGGCGGGGTGATCCCGCAGCAGGATTACCAGTTCCTTTATGATCATGGGGTCAAGGCCATCTTTGGCCCGGGCACCAACATTCCCGAGGCCGCTCAGGACATCCTGCGCCTGATCAGCGAAGCGCGCGGCTGACGAAGGTCGGGTTATTCGTCGAAACATCTTGTGATCGCGCCTCTTTGGCGGAAACATACGGCCAGATCCGCAAGGGTCTGGCCGTAAACTTGCAGGAGGTGGCACATGTTACTGGATCATCTGGCCGTCGCGGGTGAAACGTTGGAAGACGCATCTGCCCATATCGAACAAGCGCTTGGCGTTGCGCTGCAACCCGGCGGCAAGCACGAGACGTTCGGGACCTACAACAAGTTGCTGGGCCTCAGGGGCGGGCTCTATCTGGAGGCGATTGCGATCGACCCGCAGGCGCAAAGACCTGGCAGAACGCGGTGGTTCGATCTGGACCGTTTCGAGGGCAGCCCGCGTCTGACCAACTGGATTTGCCGGGTCGAGGATATCGAAGCTTCGCTTGCGGTGTTTCCCGATGGTGTCGGGCAACCGATCGACCTGACCCGGGGCGCGCTGCGGTGGCGCATGGCGGTTCCACCAACCGGGCGCTTGCCGTTCGACAACTTGTTTCCCGCACTCATCGAATGGCAGGGCGACCTTCACCCGGCCGACATGCTGCAAAACAGCGGCTGTCGGCTGCAGCGTTTGGTTGTGTACCACCCGGATGCGTTGACGCTGGCCAGACATCTTGGTGCATTGGATCTGGTGGTGTTCGACACCGGCCCGGCTGCGCTCAGGGCGGAGTTCGAGACACCTCATGGGGTCCGGGTGCTGGAATGATCATTCGCCCGGCCATGGCGGCGGATGCGCCCGCAATCGCCAGGATCACCAATGCGATCATCCGCGAGTCCTTGATCACCTTCACGACCGATGAGCGCAGCACGACGCAAATCACCGAGGATATTACGGCGCGGGGCACCGGCTTCCTGGTCGCCGAACATGATGGGCAAGTTGTTGGTTTTGCCACCTATGCCCCGTTTCGTGCGGGCCCCGGATACGCGCAGACGCGCGAACACTCGATCCAGCTGTCACCGGATGCGCGCGGAAAAGGCGTTGGGCGTGCTTTGATGCAAGCGCTTGAGGCGGCCGCACGAACCGACGGTGTGCATGTTTTGGTTGCAGGCATTTCCTCGGCCAATCCGGGCGCCGCGGCGTTTCACGCGGCGCTGGGCTTTTCACAGGTTGGTCGCATGCCCGAAGTAGGGTTCAAATGGGGTCAATGGCTGGATCTTGTTCTGATGCAGAAAATTCTTTCACCTGAATGATCTGTCGCACCTGACAGTCCCGAATTGTGACGCTAGTGTACGCCCATGTCGATCTGGACCCGCATATCCGATGCGCTCAGCGCGCTGGCCCAAGGCGAAAGCCTGGCCGCAGTTTTTGAAAAGCTGCGAACACCGCCGGAACGATCGGTGGCGTTCACGATTGCGGTGATTGCCCTGGGCGCAAAAATGGCCAAGGCAGACGGTCAGGTGACACGAGATGAAGTCACTGCCTTCCGCGATGTGTTCCAGATCGCGCGCGAAGACGAAGAAGATGCCGCGCGGGTCTTCAACATGGCGCGCACGGATGTGGCGGGGTATCAGGATTATGCCCGCAAGATCGCCCGGATGTTCGCCGAAGACAGCACCACGCTTTGCGACCTGATGGAGGGGCTGTTTCACATCGCCATGGCCGATGGGTTCTACCATCCCAATGAGAACGCGTTCTTGGAGGAAGTGAGCAAGATCTTCGGGCAGTCCGACGCTCAATTCAAAGCATTGCGGGCGCGATTTGTGCCGGATGCGCCAAAAGATCCTTACACGGTTCTGGGCGTACCGCAGGACATGCCCTTGCCCGATATCCGCAAAGTCTGGCGAAGGCTGGTCCGCGAAACGCATCCGGACGCCATGATGGCGCGCGGTGTCCCGGAAGAGGCGATCAGACTGGCCGAGAAAAAGATGATCGACATCAACCGCGCCTGGGATGAGATCAACGGCGCGCGGGCCTGACAGGATGCGGCTGGCGACCTACAATATCGAATGGTTTGCCAATCTTTTTGATCAAAACGACAATCTGATCGTCGATGACACCTGGTCCGGTCGGCATGATGTCACCAAGGCGCAGCAGGTCGAGGCGATTGCAAAAGTGCTGACCGCGATTGACGCGGATGCGGTATTGATTGTCGAGGCTCCGAACACCGGCAAACGCCAGAACACGGTGCGGGCCCTGCAAACCTTTGCCGAGGCGTTCGATCTGCGCATCTCTGACGCGGTGATGGGGTTTGCCAACGACACCCATCAAGAGCTGGCGCTGCTCTACGACAGGACCATTCTCACCGTGCGCCATGATCCCAAGGGTGACATCGACGACCCCTTGGTCCCCCGGTTCGATGGTGCGTTCAGAATCGATCTGGATATTGATGCGACCGAGGATGTCGTGCGGTTTTCCAAACCACCGATGGAATTGGCGGTGACGACGCAGTCGGGCCACGACGTCCGGCTGATCGGAGCTCATTTGAAATCCAAGGCTCCGCATGGGGCCGGGTCGCGGGATGAGGCGATCCGGATCTCGATTGCCAACCGCCGCAAGCAACTGGCGCAGGCGGTCTGGCTGGCCAGGCGGGTCGAGATGCACGTTGCCAGCCAGGAACCCGTCATTCTGCTGGGAGACCTGAACGACGGCCCCGGGCTGGATGAGTTCGAGCATCTGTTCGGCCGCTCTTCGGTTGAGATTTTGCTGGAGGCAGGTTTGTTCGACCCGCACGCGGTGACGGCTCATGGTTTTCGGCCGGGATCGATACCTTCCACGGCGCGTTTTGCCCGCCCGGAAGAAGGCAGGTTTCTCGAGGCTCTTCTGGATTACATAATGATTACCCAGGATCTGCGTGCATACCGCCCGGCCTGGCGCATTTGGCATCCGTTTCGCGACGCGGCCTGTTGGTCCGCACCGGACCTGCGACAGGCGCTGCTGACGGCGTCGGATCATTTCCCGGTCACACTGGACATCGACCTGTGACCTTTCACGCCTGCGGCTGGGGCGCTATATTCTAGGTATGAAACACGTTTTGCTGATCAGCATGATCACTGCCGGCATCGCCGCGCCCGCCCTTTCGCAGGAAGACAACAGCAAATCCCTGATGGAGCAGGGGGCCGAGCTGTTTTTCGAAGGTCTGCGCAAGGAAATGGAACCGGCGCTGGATGATCTGCTGGGCCTTGCGGATGAGTTTGGCCCGGCAATGCAGTCGTTCTTGCGGGAAATGGGCCCCGCACTGGCCGAGCTGGGGGCCGAGATCAAGGATTGGAGCGCTTATGAAGCGCCCGAGATCTTGCCCAATGGCGATATCATCATCCGCAGGAAACAGGCCGAGGATCCGCCGGAGCCTGAAAAAGAAACTGAAGAATTGCCCGAAGGGGCAACTGATATCTGATCGGATCGAGGGTCAGCCCTTGATGATCACGCGCGTATCGGATTTCAGGGCGTTCGCCAGTGAATTCAGGCGCGCTTCGGCAACTTCGCTGAACAGGGGGGCTGCTGCTTCGGGCAGGTACAGCTCCAACTCCCGCTTTTTGGGATAGAATTTCAGGCGCCCCATATTGGCGTCATTGTGCATCCACAGCATCGCGCCAAAGCGCATGGCCTTGCCCAGAATCTCGGCGTCTCTCTGGCCTTTTTCGTCCAGCAGATCATACAGGGGTGCAAAGCGGTTGCCCTCGCGTTTGTTGCGATACCGGTGCTGCAAGGCCAGCCCGATAAAGACACGTTCTGAATGCTTCAAGCCACCCAGATTGGCGCGGGTGACGTTGTCGAAACAGACTTCGGCCCGGTAATCGGGATGAGCACGCCAGCTGACATCGTGCAGCAGGCATGCAGCCTTGATCAGTCGAACGCTGCTGGGGGGGGCTGATTTGAACAGCGGCATCACGAAATCATAGAGGTTTCGGCCAAATCCGGGCAGGCGGGCATCCTTGGATTCGGAAAAAAGGCTGGCTTCGATCAGCGGGTCCCGGTCGCGCAACTCCTGCGACATCTGTTCATACAGCAATCCCTCCCGGATCCCATAGCTGGATATGGCGATGTCCTTCGGTTTGAACGTTCGGATCAACCGGGCCAGAACATCCATCGCGTAGGGGATGAGCGACATCCGCGAGCTGGATACACCGGCCTGGCTGCGCAGCTTTTCATGATCGTTCTTTTCAATGAACTTGATCGTTTCACGAACCTGTTTTGTCGTCATCCGGTATTCATGCAGCACGTTCAGCGGATAGCCCCGCCGCAGCATGTCCAGCCGCGCAAAGGCCCGCCAGCTGCCGCCAACCAGAAACAGACGATCCCGCTGCGGACCCATTTGATCGCGCAGCTGTTCCATCGTGCTTTTGATATGGGCCTTGCGTGCGCGCCGTCCGCCCTTGATATCGCGCAGTTTCAGCGGCCCGAGGGCCGAAGTCAGGCGGCGGCCGACCTGACCGTCTCCGATCTCGGCCAGTTCCATCGACGACCCGCCGATGTCGCAGATCAGGCCATAGGCTCCAGGCCATCCCAGCAGCACTCCCTGAGCTGATAAACGGGCTTCTTCTTCCCCGTCGATGACTTCCACGTGCAGCCCGGTCTCTGCTTTGACCTGATCGCAGAAATCCGGCCCGTCCTTGGCCTCGCGCACAGCTGCCGTGGCCACGACATGCAAACCCGGCAATTCCAGATCAACCGCCAGATTCTGAAACCGCCGCAGCGCCGCCAGTGCCCGTTCGCGCCCACGCGGGTTCAGTCGCCCGGTCTCGGACAGGCCCGCGCCCAATTCGCACATGACCTTTTCATTGTAGAAATAGGCCGGCGATCGGGCCGCACCGTCAAAGATGACCATCCGGACCGAGTTGGATCCGACATCGACAACTCCGACACGCGACAATGCCCGGGTTCCAGGCTCGTCGAACAGTGGCTTTCCGAAAGGTCCCCAGTCAGGGATGTCGGTTGCAGCGGTCTGATCCATGTGTCTTCCAGATAATGCTGTGTGAGGATGCGAAATTGGCGGGTGCGGGTCAATCACCCGTCTCGATCTCGTCCGGGCTCATGTTCAGAACCCGCACGGCCAGGGAACGGGTGATGTCGCGCTTTTCCATAAGTGCCAATTGATCCAGTTGCGCCACTACGTCGGCCGCAGTTTCAAACCGACGATCCATGTGTTTGACCAGATAGGCGATTACCTCGGGGCCGGGGTTCAGCTGCCGATCTACGAACAGTTTGGCCAGAACCGCACCCAGCAACGCATCGTCTGGCGGATCCAGCGCCACGTGATGGGCGCCTTCGACCCGGCTTTGCAGGTCGGCCAGTGGCAATTCCCAGAGTTTCGGGGCCAGCCGACCAGTCATAAGCAGGGCGTTCCCTTCGGCCAGAACCAGATTATGCAGGTGAAACAGCGTTTTCTGCTGGTCGGGATCGTCGGCGATCATGGGCACGTCTTCGACGGCAATCGGCCTGCGTGCCAGATCCGGCACGTCGTCATACCGCAAATCCGCAGCCTGAATGATGCGCCCGCCGGTTTCCGCGGCCCAGACATGCGCCAGATGGGTTTTGCCCGCGCCAGCCGGGCCGGTCAGAACAAGCTTGTTTCCCGGCCAGGATGTGGCCGAGATCATCGCCACGGCCAAGGCATTGGCAGGCGACACAAAAAAGTCCTCTCGCCCGAGCGCAGTTTTGGCGGGCAGATCAAAGCTGAGTTGTCGGGCCATTTACTCGGTTTCCTGATCCTGACGTTCAAGACCGGTATAAAGTCGGCTGTCCAAGTACAGCGATGTGGCAAATCGGGCCAGCACGCCCAATGCTGCGGCCACGGGCACGGCGATCAGCATGCCGACAAAGCCGAACAAGGCCCCAAAGACCGACAGTGCCAGCAGCAGCCAGACCGGGTGCAGCCCGACAGAGCTGCCTACCAGTTTGGGTGTCAGGAAATTCCCCTCGGTGACCTGCCCGATGGCAAAGATCCCCGCGATCAGTCCGACATGTGCCCAATCACCCCAAAACTGAAATAGCGCCAGCCCGATGGCCAATGAGCCTCCGATCAGGGCGCCCAGATAGGGGATGAACGTGACCAGCCCCGCGATGAACCCTACGATCAGGCCGAATTGCAGACCGGCAAGCATCAGCGCGACGGCATAGTAAGTACCTAGGATCAGGCAGACCGTTCCCATCCCGCGCACGAAAGAGGCCAGCACGGCGTCAATCTCACCGGCCAGCCGCCTGATGGTGGGGGCGTGGTCACGCGGCAGGAGCTCTCCGATGCGAGCGACCATGCGATCCCAGTCCAGCAGCAGGTAAACAGCCACGACGGGCACGATCACCAGAAGGACAACAATGTTTATCGCGGACCCGAGTGAGGCAAGAACCGTTTGCAGAACATCCCCGGTCTTGGACTTCAGCATGTCGCCGAAGGACACCAGCATCTGATGAGTGTTTGATTCCCGGTCCAGCAGCGACGGGAATTGTTTTTCAATGAACCCGCGCAATTGCTTGAAAAGGTCAGGCAGAACGTCGATCAGATCCAGCAATTGAGTAATCAGGGCGGGCACGACCATCAGGATCGCCAATATAAACCCCAAAATCCCGATGACGGTGATGATGGCTGTGGCTGCGATGCGCGACAGGCCCAACCGCTCCAGCCGATCCGCAACGGGATCAAGGAAATACGCAATTGCTCCGCCTATGACGAAGGGCAGCAGGACATCCCCCAAAGCCCAGAGGATCAAAACAAAAACCGCAGCGGCGACGCCCCAGTATCTCAGCTGATCCTTTACCGGCAAAGCCATCGTGATCCCCTTGTTCAGGCCTTTGCAGGCGTTCTTGGCGCATCAAAGCCCATGATGCAAGCGCTTCATGGGCACGGGCTTTGCCCGTTTCAATCGTGCAACGTCCCCAGTTCAGGGGTGTCTTCTTCTGCGGCTTCATCGGGCCAGTTGGTGCGCCAGATTTCTGCCGACCAGTGCCCACAATGAACCGCCGGGCGGTCGAAACCGGGCAGGGCGGGCAACAACGGTTCAACAATGACGTCATGGCGGGGTACGGCGAAATAAGGGAAAGAATACCGTTCCTTGCCCGACCGGTTGACCACCCGATGTGGCGTGGATTTCAATCGCCCGCCTGACCAAAGTTCCAGCATGTCGCCGATATTCACCACGAAACCACCGAGTGGGCAGTCCGGTGAAATCCACTTGCCGCTGCGGGTCTGCACCTCGAGCCCGCCCACCGGATCGGGCGCGATGATGGTCAGTGCGTCCGTATCCTTGTGCGGATGGATGCCATAGCCCGCTTCTTCCGCGGCCTGCGGGGGATAGTGCAGCAATGTCATATTGGTCATCGGGTTGCGGAACGCGTCGCGCAAAATGCCAGAGGTCAAGTTCAGGCCGGATTCCAATGCGCCCAACAACACATCAGTGACCTGATCCAATTGACGCCAATAATCCAGGATGACCTCTTTGGCGCGGGGAACTTCGGCGGGCCACAGATTTGGGCCGTACAGGGCACATTCACTGCGCACGGGGTCGGTGGCGGCAACCTCGTGGTGCAGCTTGTAACCCTCGTATTTGTCGGCTTTGCCGGATCCGTCATTCGGTGTGAAAAAACCCATCGGGATATAACCGCGATAATTCTCGCGCGTGATGGCCTGATCCCATTTGCGGGCTTCATTGATGGCAAAGATCTCTCGTGTGGTCTGACGGACCTGATCCACCGTCTGCTGGGACACACCTGTCCCGGTGATGGACAGAAACCCGATTCCTGTGCAGGCCTCAATTATGCCTTGTACCGTTGCGGCAAAGGCTGCGCTGCCGGGATCGGACAGCGGCGAGATGTCTATTGTCGGAATCCTGTCCATCAGTGAATCCTGACCCCCTGACGCTCTAGTTCCGTGTGAACAGGTGCCAGGTTCAATTGGTCCAGGCTCTGATTGCTTTTCAGTGCCATGGCCGCCGCAATGCCCGCACCCTGGCCCATGACGGCGCAGCAGGCCATGTTGCGCGTGGCGGCATGGGCCACCCGGTCCGCACCATGCGACCGCCCAGCGACCAGCAGGCCCTTGACGCCCCTGGGCAGCATCGAGCGGTAGGGGACCTGCATGTACCGCCCCGTGGTCGGCAGGATCAGAATGCCATAGCCGTCGATGAATTCGGGGTAGATGCCGATCGTGTCCTCGAACCGGCCCTGATGGCGGGCGTCGTTTTCGGTCATGTTGTAGACCGCATCGATCTTGCGGGTGTCGCGGATACCGATGGTCATCCCGAAATTCCGAAGCCGCGCGTTCTCGCATCCCGGCATGAACCGGCGCAGCGCCTCGATGGCCAGCATGGTCTGACGGCGGCCTTCGATCTCGCCACGTGTCAGGCTGTCGGGGTCGGTCCCATCAATCTCGGCCAGATGGATGAGGTTCATGTAGGTCAGCTCGCCCGTGTCATGCATTGCGCCCCAGGTGCCGGCAATGGTATTCAGATGGGGCGGTATCAGCCCCTGATCGATGGCCTGCTGGAAGGGCTTGTGCACGAAGGGCGAAAACATGTCGTCCTCTTTGCCGCTGGTTTCGATGTTCCACTCACCGCCGCCGCCCCAGTCCTTGTAGGTCTGCGGATCGGCTTTGACGCCTTCCATAAAGGCGCGCTTGTCCACCCCGGCCAGATGGAACATGACAGAGGCCGCCATCATGTCCTCCCTAGGTGTTTTATGCGTCGGGGCCCCCGCGCGATGGGCCACATCGGCGTCGCCGGTGGCATCGATTACCACCTTGGCCAGTATCGCCTCGCGCCCGGCCTTGGATTCGGTGATGATGCCAGTGATCCGGTCGCCGTCCATTATCGGGGCGACGAATTGCCGGTGCAGCATCGGATGAACACCCGCCTCTTCGACCAGCTTGTCCGCCACCAGCTTGAACCCTTCGCTGTCCAGTTCATAGCTGAGCGACTGGCTTTCGGGCACCGCCGCGCCCATCTCTTTGGCGCGGGTTTCGAACTCCATCCCGATGCCGCCGGCCTCGACGGTTTGCTCGTGCCGGTACCATGCGAATCCTTCGACGCCGACGGCAGTGATGTTGCCGCCCATACAGCCGAACCGGTCAACTAGCGACACGTCTGCGCCTGCGCGGGCCGCTGCCAGCGCTGCTGCCAACCCGGCCGGGCCAGAGCCCACGACCAGAATATCGGTCTGGTGGATGACAGGTATCTGCCGGGCGGGTTCCTGAATTGTCTGCAACAGCGCCTCCTGGTGTTTGTGTTCCCGCCACAATTGAAATTCCCAATTGGCGGGTCAATCAAAAACCCGACTGACCTTGGGTCGCAAATGCGCCATTGCCGGGCGTCGCGTTCCCAGTCCGCCAGCGCAGAGAGCCGACGTGCCGGGCCGAAACGTGCTATACTGACGCCCTGCCTAGGGGGACGGAGCAATGCCCGACATCTATCAGAGCCTGGATCAACAGGGGGAAGACACGGTTCGCGTCGTCGCGGACCGTCTGGAGTTTCGCGGCGAAATGCCGGATTTCGTGAAAATGCGCGAACGCTATTTCGACCGGCTCGACTGGGCCTCGTGCCGCCGCATCGTCGATCTGGGCTGTGGCACGGGCGTCGTGACACGGGCGCTGGCCGACCGGGTCGGCCCGGAATGCGAGATTGTCGGGTCGGATCTGGCGGCGGAGCTGATCAAGGTCGCAATGGAAAAGACGGATGCCGCAGGGTTGGCGGACCGCATCCGCTACGAGGTCGCGGATTCCCGAAACACCGGTGACGGCCAAGGCAGCTTTGATATCGTCATCGCACATACGGTGATCAGCCATGTGGCGGACCCGACGGCGATGCTAGAGGAAGCCGCGCGGCTGACGCGGCCCGGCGGCACGATCGCCATTTTCGATGGCGACTATGCGTCGTTGACGATCGGTGCTGGCGACCCTGACGCCAACGCGATGGCGGTGGACGCAATCTTGCAGACGGTTGTCGGCAATCCGTTCGTTCTGCGGCATCTTCCGTTCCTGGCCCGGCAGGCGGGGCTGGAAGTTGCCGGTTTCATCCCGGAATTGCTGGCCGAGGCTGGCCAGACCTCGTTTTTCGGAAATATGATCGACGCCTATGTCGGCCCCTGCATTCAGGCAGGTGCAATCGACGTCGAGACCGCCTTGAAATGGGCCGAAGGTCAGAAAGCAGCCGCGCGGGAAGGCACGTTCTTTGGTTCGTGCAACTATTACACCTATTTGCTGCGCAAGCCTGAATGATGCGCCGCCTTGCCTAGCCTTTGTGGATCGCGTAGAGCATTCGGGCTTTCGCTAGACAAATAGGATCGTTCATGCGCCTCAGCCGTTACTTTCTGCCCGTTCTCAAGGAAAACCCGTCCGAGGCCCAGATCGTTAGCCACCGGCTGATGCTGCGTGCCGGGATGATCAAGCAGGCTTCTGCCGGGATATATTCCTGGCTGCCGCTGGGTTTCAAAGTGCTGCGCAAGCTGGAAAACATTGTCCATGAAGAACAGGCCCGGGCCGGTCACATCGCGATCCAGATGCCCATCATCCAATCGGCGGATTTGTGGCGCGAATCCGGCCGCTATGACGATTACGGGCAGGAAATGCTGCGCATGAAGGACCGGCATGACCGGGACATGCTGTTCACGCCCACGGCCGAAGAACTGGTGACCGATATTTTCCGCGGCCACGTGAACAGCTACAAAGACCTTCCGCTGACCCTCTATCAGATCCAGTGGAAATTCCGCGACGAAATCCGCCCGCGTTTCGGCGTGATGCGGGGCCGCGAGTTCTATATGAAGGACGGCTACAACTTCGACCTCACCAAGGAAGATGCGCTGCACGCCTATAATCGCCATCTTGTCAGCTATCTGCGTACCTACGAGCGTATGGGCCTTCAGGCGATCCCGATGCGCGCGGATTCGGGGCCCATCGGCGGCGATGACACCCATGAGTTCCTCGTGCTGGCTGACACTGGTGAATCCGAGGTCTTCTATGACAGCGCCGTCACCGATCTGACCTTTGGTGATCGTGAGATTGACTATGACAGCCGCGAACAGTGTCAGGCGATCTTGGAGGAGTTCACCTCGAAATACGCGCGCACGGATGAAACGCATGACGAGGCGCTGTTCAATCAGATCCCCGAAGAACGCCGCCGCGTGGCGCGTGGTATCGAAGTTGGACAGATCTTCTACTTCGGCACGAAGTATTCCGAGCCGCTGGGCGCCACCGTGCAGGGCCCGGATGGAAAACCGGTTCCGGTGCATATGGGCAGCCACGGGATCGGCGTCAGCCGTCTGGTCGGCGCAATCATCGAGGCAAGCCATGACGACAAAGGCATAATCTGGCCCGAGGGCGTGACCCCGTTCCATTGCGGCATCGTGAACCTGAAACAGGGCGATGAAGAAGCGGATGCGGCCTGTGACAAAATCTACAATGCTCTGACAGCCTTGGGGCTGGAGCCGCTTTATGATGACCGTAATGAACGGGCAGGGGGCAAGTTTGCGACCATGGATCTGATTGGTCTGCCCTGGCGGATCACGGTCGGGCCGCGTGGCCTGAAGAATGGTGTCGTTGAACTGACTTGCCGCCGGACCGGCGAAAGCGAGGAACTGAGCCCCGAGGCGGCCGTTACCAAAGTTGCTGAAATCTACCAGCAGATTGCCTGAGCACCGTCACCGGTGACTGGTCTTGCTGTCACGCAACACAGATCCATTTCGCGAAGGTGGCCATGCGATTGGCTTGGCCACCAAATGTGAACTGACCAATTCGATCGGTTGAGACGTCAGTCTTGGTCTGCCGTCGGGCGCGTTGCAAGGATATCTCCGTTGGCGCCATCGCCGCGTGCGACCACGATCGGACGGCCCAGCCGGTTGACCAGGTCGCGAAACTCAAGACCTAGAAACCGCAACCCGCAAACCCGCGCGTCCGTAGTGCGATCCGTGATACACAGACGCCCTTGCCGGAAAACCAGACGGTACCCTTTGTCTTTCAGGATATCCGTCAAGTTGCCCCAGCTTGCCGCGCTGGCAAAGATCGGCCGAATGGCCGCACGCAGCAGCGCCGCTGTTTCACAATCCAGTTCTTTTGATGCTTGGCGAGACGGAATAACCCCCGCACCGTTGGTTGAAATTTGAAAATTCATTGAGCGACCCCCGCTCCTTAAATGTGTTCCCCCACATACAGGGTGACAAAGTTTCTGAAAATAATCAAAAAGTGTAATAAAATTTCGCGCCCATTGTTGCTTTTTCGATTCAGGAGCTCACAAAGCGCGATGATTAACTTCATACATGAAACAATACCGGTTTGTCTGTGATGCGCTTCACAACTCATGGTGTAGCAGCAGATTTCCAAGTCATCCGTTTGGCCCAGTCGCCGTGCTGGGCAACCGGATTGATTCGGCTCGTTCAGGCTGAGGAACGGGTTCAAAGCGACAACCGGCTTGACCATCGGGTGAAATGCCGAAACTGTCCCCGCGAACATGAACACCCCGGAGCAGGCATGGCCAACACACCCCCGCCCTTTGCCCCTTTTGAATGGAAAATCGCATGGCGTTATCTGCGGGCCCGCAGGGCCGAGGGCGGCGTCAGTGTGATGACCTGGATTTCTCTGATCGGGATCACATTGGCAGTGTTTGCCCTGATCGCGACACTGGCGGTCCGGTCCGGCTTCCGTTCCGAATTCGTCGGCACCATCCTGGGCGCCAACGCGCATGTAACGGTCTATTCGTCAGGCGAGATTGACGCGCAGGGGCGGGTGGATCGCACAATCGCCGACTACGAAGAGCGCGCGGCCCGGATCGCACAAGTGCCCGGAGTTCAACGCGCGGCTCCTTTGGTGAAGGGGCAGGTGCTGATCACCAACCGCGACCGCAGCAGCGGGGTTGAAGTGTTTGGAATCCGACCCGACGATCTGCGTGATCTGCCCGGAATTGCCCAGGCAGAGCAGGCTGTGGGGGACTTGTCTGAATTCCAGGCGGGTGAGGATGTCATCGCAATTGGTTCAGGCGTGGCGCGCAGCATCGGGGCAACGGTCGGGGATGTCGTCAAGTTGACGTCGCCCAACGGCGTCAAAACCGCCTTCGGTACGTCGCCCCGCGTGAATGCCTATCGCGTTGTCTATGTGTTCTCGGCCGGGCGCTATGACATCGACCGCACGCGCGTCTACATGCCGTTTTCGCAGGCGCAGGGTTTCTTCAATCGCGAAGGTGTGGCCGATGAAATCGAAGTGATGGTGGACAACCCCGAAGACCTGGGCCCGATCCTGATTTCGATTCTCGAGGCCTCGGGCGAGCGCAGCCAGATATGGACCTGGCAGGATGCATCCGGTGGGTTCCTGCGGGCATTGGAAGTTGAAGACAACGTGATGTTCATCATCCTTTCGATCCTCGTTCTGATCGCCGCGATGAATATTGTTTCGGGCCTGATCATGCTGGTCAAGAACAAGGGCCGCGACATCGGCATCCTGCGCACCATCGGCCTGAGCGAAGGGTCGGTTCTGCGTGTGTTTTTCATCTGCGGCGCTTTTACCGGACTGATCGGTACGGCAATGGGGGTCATCCTGGGATGCCTTTTTGCGATCTATATCGATCCGATCTTTTCCTTCGTGAATTACGTGATGGGCGGTGGCGTCTGGGATCCGTCGATCCGGGGCATCTATGCCTTGCCCGCCGAGCTGCACCTGAGCGATGTGCTCAAGGCGATCGGCCTGTCGCTTGGCCTGTCCTTTGTCGTCACCTATTTCCCTGCCCGTCGAGCGGCGCGGCTGAACCCGGTCGAGGCGTTGCGCTATGAATGATGTCACATTGCGTCTGAAAGGTCTGACCAAGACCTATCTGAAAGGCAAACCGGGCGAGGTGCAGGTCTTGCGCGGAGTTGATCTGGATCTGCGCGCGGGTGAGGCCGTAGCGATGGTCGCGCCCTCTGGGGCAGGTAAATCAACGCTTCTGCATATCGCCGGTCTGCTGGACATGCCCGACGAAGGAACCGTCGAAATTGGCGGGCAGAACGTATCGGGCGAGGGCGACCGGACCAGAACCGCACTGCGTCGGCAGGATGTCGGGTTCGTGTATCAATTCCACCACTTGCTGCCGGAATTCACGGCATTGGAAAACATCACCCTGCCGCAACTGGCCAATGGTGTGCCGGACAAGGCCGCACAGGCCCGAGCGCTGGATCTGTTGGACCGTGTCGGTGTGGCCGCACGCGCCAGCCATCGCCCCGCCGCACTCTCAGGTGGGGAACAGCAGCGGGTGGCCTTTTGCCGGGCCTTGGCGAATGCGCCCCGTGTTTTGTTGGCGGATGAACCGACGGGTAATCTGGACCCCGAAACCTCGGATCAGGTCTTTGATACACTGATGAAGCTGGTGCGGGACGAAGGGTTGTCGGCGTTGATAGCAACGCACAATCTTGACCTTGCGGCGCGCATGGACCGGATGGTCCGGCTTGAGGGCGGGGTGCTCAGGCCAGTTGAGTGATCGCAACGCCAATGGCCATGACGGCGATCCCGCCCATCCGCATAAGCGTAAGCGGTTCGACCTGTGCGCCGAACAGGCCGAAATGGTCGATGGCCGCAGCGCTGATCAATTGCCCGAGCAGCACAAAGAACACGGCATTGCCCACCCCAAAATGTGGTGCGACATGGGTGATCGACAGGACATAGAACGCAATCAGGACACCTGCAAGCAACAGGTGTTTCGGCGCATTGGCAATCTTGGACAAGGCCGCAAATCCGGGAAACAGCGCCATGACCAAGGCCGAGGCGATGAAGGCGATCGCAAACAGCACAACGGCTGCCGCAGTTGGCGACCCGATGACTTTTCCCAGCGCCGCGTTGAGCGCGGCCAGGATCGGAATTCCAAATCCGGCTGCCAGCATGATGGCGGCGTATTGTGTCATTGCCCGAAACCTCTGTACCTTTTTCGTTGATCTGGATCATTGCGCCAAGACGGTCATCGGGCAACCCTGCAAATGCCAATCCAGGCAGGAGGATACGATGTTCAAGGCAACAATCAGTGTAATGGTTCTTGGGGTTTCGGCTGCTGCCTCGCAGGCCGCCTGGGCTCAGGACGCGAAGACCGGAGAGGAACTCTATATGCACCATTGCGCGACCTGCCACGGAATCGATGCAATGGGCCAAGGTCCGATGGCAGCCGTGCTGGTGGTTCAACCGAGCGATCTGACCGCTTTGTCCAACGAAGAGGGCGTGTTCCCGACTGCCCGCGTTGTCTCCCGCATTGATGGTCGGGATCCGCTGGTCAGCCATGGTAGCCCAATGCCGGTTTATGGTCCTTATTTTGACGGGCAGGACACATCCATGAAAACGCCGCAGGGTCAGCCAATTCTGACGAGCCAGCCCATCGTGGATCTGGTAGCCTACTTGGAGACCTTGCAGCAGAATTAGGTTCCGCTGCAAATCCCGTCGATCTCGGCCTCGCTCCAGGGAAGCAGGATTGCGCGCTCTCGCCCTTTTTGCGGAAGCGGGGACAGATCAAAATGCGCGCTCAGCATCCTGTGCAGCCGTTTGGTTCGGGTGGCCTGAGGGTCCAGCGCACGGCAGCAAACGTATTCCTCGACGATGGCGCCCTGCTGTTCAAACCCGTAGGACAAGAAGTCCGGCGAGGTTTCGAGGTCAAAAAGATACGGGTCGCTGCGCCCACCATGTTCCGCCGCTGCTCGCAACGGGTGATAACCGGTGGTCCGGCGATTCTGCCACTGCCAGACATGCGTCAGTTCATGGGCCAGCAGCATCGCGGCCACCAGATTCATCTGATCCGGAAAATCGGACATGTAGTCTTCAAGATACCAATCGCGCGCAAAGTAGACTTTGTTGAACAGGGCCACGGCCGCGGGCCTGCCGGTCACGGGCCCGGGCTCTACCGGAGGAAGGATGCGCTCGCGACAGGCCAGACGTGGCCGCTCTTCGCGGAAATACGTCACATTGGCAACCGGCGCACCTTGGACCAATCGCACGCTGTCAAGATTCAGGGTTTCGCCCTGAATGGCATCCGCAAAGTTGCGCTCTTGCTTTGTCAATGGACGGCCGCAAGAGGACAGCAATAAAAGAGCACACAGGAATACGCGCAGAACCATGAGGTGAATCCTAGTCCTCTGCTTGCGATCCTCAAACCGTTTTCACAGGCTCATGGCCAGAACCCGGCTGATTTCCGTCAAAGACCGCCCGGATTGATCCATCCAGGAATTGAAGGCCCGTTGCACCGCCGCCATGGCTTTTTTCGACGTGGCGGGTTTGTCGATCACACCTTCGGCGATCAGACGGGCGGTGACGTCCCGCGACAGAATGAAACTGTCGCGGCCCGCAAAACGCATCGCATATTGCGCCGAAGCCCCGCCAAGACGAGACCCGCGTTTGGCCAGCATGGCAAGAAGGCTGACATAGTCATCAGAGGGCCAGCCCCCCAGAACCTGGCCCGCGCCGCCTTCGTCGCGCAGTTCCAAAAGGAACGCCGCGTTGTCCCGCACTGCTGCGATCTTGGTTCCATTGCGGACAATGCGTGTGTCTTGCAGCAGGGAATCGAACTTTTCATCATCCATGAACGCACACCGGCCCACATCGAAACCGTCAAAGGCGGCCTCGAATCCATCCCATTTGTTTTCGATGACCTTCCAGTTGAAACCGGCCTGAAAGACGCATTTCGTGATGATCGATAGCCACCGGTCGTCGGGCATTGCCGCCAGTTCTTCGTGGCTTTTGGGCTTGGTCAGCTGTGCTTCAAAGGCTTCGACCCCACCGTGGCGAGAGGCGGCAATATCAAAGATCTCGTCAAATGAACGCATAAACCCAACCTCAAAGCTATCTTAGGAAGAGTGTTTTGTTTTGCCTTCCTTTTGCAATGGGAATTTTCGGTGTTCGAAAGCCACCCGACCGGAAATGAAACTCGGCCCGAACAAGAAAAAACACTGAACTGTCAAAGAAATCCTCGACAAACGGGTTCAAAACGGTTTGTGATTGACTCGTCAGTCAACATTCCGTGCCCCGGGGCGGAGGATATTGGCGGGTCGGGCAGGGGCCCTTGCGGCGCCTGCGGGGGAAAATCTACGCATCAGCGGCAAGAAAGCTGCGCTGTTACAAACTGATCACTTTCCTTTTCCGACCAAATTTGTGCATGTTGCGGCATGGTATTGTCATCAGACAAAGATACCGGCGGGAAACCCCTGCCGGGGTGGGCAAAACAAATAAGACAGGGAGAAAATCCATGAAAAAACTGAGTGTAAGCCTTATGGCCCTAACCGTTGCCGGTGCGGCGCAAGCGGCGGATATGGGGGCCGTGGACGAGCCGATCAAACTGGCGATCAACGAATGGACCGGTCAGCACGTAACCACGCATGTGGCGGGTGAAATGCTCAAGGCCGCTGGTTATAACGTAGAATATGTGACCGCCGGCATGATGAACCAGTTCCAGGCGCTGGCCGATGGAGACATCGACGCGACGCTTGAAATCTGGTCGTCCAATGTTTCGGATGAATATGCCAAGAAGATCGAGGAAGGCACGGTTGTCGAAATCGGCGATCTTGGCCTGGATGCCAAGGAAGGTATCGCATACCCGGCGCATGTCGCTGATCTATGCCCCGGCTTGCCTGCGTGGGAAGCGCTGAAAGACTGCGCGCAGGTTTTTGCCACGGCGGAAACTCTGCCCGGTGGCCGTCTGGTCGACTATCCGGCCGACTGGGGCACACCTGGTGCGGATCGCATGGCCGGCCTTGAGCTGCCGTTCAAGGCTGTCCCCGCCGGTTCCGAAGGCGCATTGATCGCTGAACTTCGCGCATCGACCGAGCGTAAATCGCCGCTGCTGATCACATTCTGGCAGCCGCACTGGGCGATGTCTGCCTATGACGTGCAGTTCGTTGAACTGCCCGCAGGCGAAGAGGCATGCTTTAACGATCCGGCGTGGGGTCCGAACCCGAAAGCGGTAAACGATTGCGACTTTTCACCATCTCGCATCTTCAAAGCCGGCTGGAGCGGCATGGAAGAAAAGTGGCCCGCCGCCTATGAAATCCTGTCCAACTATCAACTGGCGGTCGAAGACCAGCAGCCGATGATGGGCGCGATTGATGTCGACGGCGGCCAGGTCGAAGAAGTTGTCGCCGCATGGATGGCCGAGAACGAAGACAAATGGCGTCCTGTTGTCGACGCGGCGACCAAGTGAGCCACTTAGGTGACTGACACGACTATGCCAGCCATTGCCTGCCGGAATCTCTGGCAGGTCTTTGGCCCGGGCGCTGACAAAGCCCTGACCGACGCGCTGTCTCGGTCAGGGAATGACGCTGACAAGGCCGCCGCAGACCTGCGGGAAAACGGGTTCATTCCGGCGGTTCAAGATGCCAATTTCGAGGTCAGGGAAGGCGAATTGTTCGTCATCATGGGCCTGTCGGGCTCGGGCAAATCCACGCTGATCCGCTGTATCTCGCAACTGCTGCCCGGCACGGGTGGTGAAATTCGGGTGGATGGCGAGAATGTCATAGGCGCCTCGAAAAAGGCCCTGACCGAGCTGCGCCGGAAAAAACTGGGCATGGTGTTCCAGCATTTCGGCCTGTTCCCCCACATGACCGTAGCTGAAAACGTCGCATATCCTCTGCGCGTTCAGGGCGTTGGCAAAAAGGAACGGCTGGACCGCGCGCAGGAAGTGATTTCGCTGGTTGGTCTGGAAGGGCGCGAAGACAGCTTCCCGCGACAGCTTTCCGGCGGGCAGCGGCAGCGGGTGGGTATCGCCCGCAGTCTTGCCGTAAACCCTGACATCTGGTTTCTGGACGAACCGTTCTCGGCGCTTGATCCACTGATCCGTCGCCAGTTGCAGGATGAATTCCTGCGCATTCAAGCGACGTTGAAGAAATCCATCGTCTTCATCACGCACGATATTCAGGAAGCGCTGAAGCTGGCAGACCGCATCGCCATCATGCGGGATGGCAAGATCGTGCAGATCGGCACGCCCACGGATATCGTCCTGCGACCCGTCGATGACTATGTGCGCGAATTCTCGAAGGATGTCGCCAAGGGGCAGCATGCCAAAGTCGCCTCGGTCATGCGAAACGAGGCAGAGTGTGGCCCGGATGATCCCGGCCTGACTACGTCGATGACACTGGACGCGGCCCTGGCCCATTGCATGGAACTATATGAACCCGTGCCGGTGCGGGATGCCGATGGCTATGTCGTTGGCACGGTGCACCCGTCCGATCTGGCTGCCGCGCTTCAGGTGGACGAAACATGACCGCCTTAACTGAGGTTCCGACGCAGCACGGCGCGCGGCTGACGGCGGGCGCCAAGGCCGCCCTGATTACGGTTGTCGTCGGTGCGGTTTGCCTTGCACTCGAGGGCATCGCCCCATGGCTGGTCAAATGGCCCGCCGCGTGGGAACTGCCTGCAACCCAATGGGTGGGCGCGTTTCTGGATTGGTTTCTGAACCTGATCAAACCGGCGATGCGGTTGTTCTCGGATATGATGACCTATCCGATGAACTGGGC
The DNA here is from genome assembly GCF_013033235.1 of Ruegeria sp. HKCCA0235A. NCBI lineage: Bacteria > Pseudomonadati > Pseudomonadota > Alphaproteobacteria > Rhodobacterales > Roseobacteraceae > Ruegeria > Ruegeria sp. HKCCA0235A. The sequence continues at coordinate 132,193 of NZ_WQDQ01000003.1, forward strand.
GAATTTCGTTCTTGGCAATACGCCATGGCCCATTCTGATCGGGATCGTGACCGCGCTGGGCTGGTACTTGGGCGGTTTGCCCATGGCGGCGCTGGGCTTTCTGGGCCTTAGCTTTGTCCTGGCGTCGGGTTACTGGGCTGAGAGCATGAACACTCTGGCCTTGGTCGCAGTATCCGTTCCGGTGGCGTTGATTTTGGGTGGTGGCATAGGCATCCTCGCCAACGAGGTGCCGCGGGTGAAATCCTTCGTCCAGGCGGTTCTGGATGTCATGCAGACGGTGCCGACTTTTGCGTATCTGACACCGCTGTTGCTGCTTTTTGGCTTTGGCCCCGTCGTCGGTCTGATCGCCTCGGCCATCTATGCCGCGCCGCCCATGGCGCGCAACGTGATGCTGGGGCTGGAACGGGTCGAGCCCGAGATCAAAGAGGCCGCCATCATGTCCGGAGGCACGCGGTTTCAGCAACTGTTTCAGGTCGAAATTCCCGCCGCCACCACGCAGATCATGGTCGGTGTGAATCAGTGTCTGATGGCGGCCTTGTCCATGGTCATCATTGCCGCCGTCATCGGCGGGTTCAACGATATCGGCTGGGAGGTTCTGCTGACCATGCGCAAGGCGCAGTTCGGGGAGTCTCTGATGGCGGGTCTGGTCATCGTGGTCTTTGCCGTCGTCATAGATCGCATGAGCGGCACCTTGGCGACCGAGCGCAAACGTTATGACAGCCGGGTTGTCTGGGCGATGTTGGGTTTCGCCGTGGTCTTCACCGCCGCCTTCTGGGCGTGGTTGCCGAACCCATCCGAACTGACCTTGCTGGATCCGATGGCCGAGGCCGTGGACAGCGGCCTGACCGCGTTCACTCAGGCCAATGGCCCATGGTTGGATGCGCTCAAGAACAACTCACTGTTCTATGTGCTGCTGCCTTTGCGGATCGGTCTGGATCAGGCGGTCCTGCCCTTCACCTGGGGCTTCCAGTGGACGGCGGGCATGAGCTTTGGCCTGTTTGCCGCAGGTGCCGGGATCGCGCTGTTGATGGCATGGCGTGGGCGGCTGACGGGTGGTCTGATCGTACTGATCCTGATTGGAATGCTGGAAACCGGCATTGCCAACCTGCCGTGGCCCTTTGTCCTGACCGGCGCCGCTGCTCTGGGCTGGGTCGCGGGGGGCTGGCGTCTGGCGGCGCTGTGCGTGGGGCTGCTTTGCACCATCCTCGTTTCGGGCCTGTGGGAGAGAGCGCTCTTGTCGCTTTACCTGAGCGGTGCGGCGGTGTTTTCCTGTGCCGTGGTCGGCGGCCTGATCGGCCTTGCCAGCGCGATTTGGGAGCCGGTGTGGAAAGTGGTCCATCCGATCTGCGACATGTTGCAGACAATCCCTCTGTTCGTGTTCCTGATCCCGGTCCTCATGGTGTTCCAGATCGGCGAGTTCTCGGCCTTTCTGGCAATCTGTGCCTATGCGATCGTGCCCATGATCCGCTACACGCGGCACGGGCTGGTCAACACGCCGGACGAGATGATGGAGGCCGCGATCTCAAGCGGTGCGACCGACTGGCAGATCATGCGCGACGTGCGTGCGCCCTATGCCGCGCCCACGATCCTGCTGGGGTTGAACCAGACCATCCTCTATGCCTTTGCGATGCTGGTGATCGCCGCATTGATCGGCACCACGGGTCTGGGGCAGTCGATCTATCTGGCGCTGGGTCAGGCGGATGTGGGGCTTGGCATTTCGGCCGGGGCCGCGATGGCGATTCTGGCGCTGATTGCCGACCGCATCGTGCAGGGGTTTGCCGAAGAACGCCGCGCGGCGCTTGGGTTGTAAACAGGGCAGGGGCGATGCACCGCCCCTGCGCCGAACTTGATTTTGGACAAGGATACCAGTGCCGTCCTGATCTAGACCGATCCCAATAACGCGGAGATCACCATGACCGGTTGGGTCCTATTCCTTGCAGCGCTCGTCACATTCCTTCTCAGCCACGCGATTCCGGTGCGACCCGCCATACGCGGACGGCTGATCGATACACTCGGACGCCGGGGGTATTTCACGGTCTATTCGGTTCTGTCGCTGGCCGTCCTGGCGTGGTTGATCATTGCCGCTGCCAATGCTCCTTATGTCGAGGTCATCCCGCCATATACGGTTTTGCGCTGGGCGCCGGTTCTGATCATGCCGGTGGTCTGCTGGCTGGCTGTTGCGGGGCTGATCATTCAGAACCCGTTTTCGTTCGGGGGGCTGGGCAATCGGCCATTTGACCCAGAACAGCCCGGTATCCTGCGCACCACCCGACACCCGATCCTTGCCGCGCTGATGCTGTGGGCGGTGGCACATCTTCTTGCCAATGGCAGCCTGTCACATGTGATTCTGTTCGGCCTGTTTGCCGGTTTCGCGGTCATGGGCATGGCCCTTGTCGACCGGCGTAAGTCGCGGGAAATGGGCTTTGAATGGGTCCGCTTGTCCCGCAACACGGCGCGGTTCTCACTGCGCGCACCGCGTCCCTGGCCGCGTCCCGGGGTGTGGCTGGCCGCGCTGGCCGCCTATGCGGTTCTGCTTCACCTGCACGCCCCTGTGATTGGCCTGTCCCCGCTTCCGTGAACGAGGGAGTGGCCGGGCGGTGCCTTGCGTGCTATTTGAAACGTCACAAACGAATTACAAGAGGTCCAAGATGCATCTGGCCTATGTCACCACCACCGATCGCGGCGCGACGGACCGCCTGCTGAGCGCCGTTGCGGACCGCCTGCTGGCGTCCGGAGCAAAACTGGCCGGTGTCGTGCAAACAAACACGGAATGTGCCGACAGCAGCAAATGCGATATGGACTTGCGCGTGCTGCCCGACGGTGAAACCATCCGCATTTCACAGTCGCTGGGCACCCAGTCGCGTGGCTGCCGTCTGGACCCGGCAGCGCTGGAACAGGCGGTGGGATATGTGACTGCCTCGCTGGAGGGCGCGCCCCAATTGCTGATCATCAACAAATTCGGCAAGCATGAATCCGATGGGCGTGGATTCCGCCCCGTGATCGGCGAAGCGCTGGCGATGGATATCCCGGTTCTGGTCGGCGTGAACGGTTTGAACGAAGAGAAATTCCAGACCTTCGCGGATGGTGCAGCGGAAGCCCTTCCGGCGGATCTGAATGCAATCGAGGCGTGGTTCAACAAGGTCTCGGAACTGCGCCCGGCGGCGGAATAGAAACTTCCAAACTCTTGGTTAAGAGACAAAAAGCGGCGCTGAAAAACAAATCAGCGCCACTTTTTTTAATGTTGGGTGCACTTAGGTTGTCTTAAGCCTGCGGTACCCGAACAGGCCCAGAACGGCACCGAACAAAAGCAGCCCGCTTGCGGGCAGGGGGACCGGTGCAACCTGCAAATTATCCACGTTGAATTCGCCACACCATTGGTCGCACCAAACGGTGTTCGACCCAAGGCCAAAGGGGAGTTTGACCGCGTTGGGGACGTTCAGCGTGATCAACAGTTGATCAATGGCCGTGAACCCACTGGAGAAACCAAAAGTGTTCAAAGCCGAAGGTCCGAACGTCTGCGTCGCAACCGTGGCACCGTTCAGAAGCCCCGAAAATGTCAGGGTTGGAACTGTCGCAGTACCCGCCTTGAGCCACTGGTTGTAGGCCTGCGTTCCAAGTGCGGGTGCAGGGCCGGATCCGGTCTTGAACACGCGCGACAATCCTGACAGATCCACGGATTGTGCCGTAAACTTCGTCCCGTTTACGGCCTGCACCACCGTTGACAGCACACCGTTGTCGTCGTGCAAGTTGATCTGATTTCCAAAGTTGTAGACGGGTGCATAGTCAAAAGTGAAACCTTGGCTGGTTCCTTGAAACGTTGTCAGCCCGCTTTGAGGATCATTCGGAAAGTTATTGTCAAATGTAATAGTCAGCGCATTCGCTGCGCCTGCGACACAAACGGCAAGTGCCGCCAAAAGCAGTCTCATAACATGTCCCTCGCAAATACGTTAACAGACTAGCGGGCGATGCGCGGTTTCGCAACTTTTACGAGTCTTTGCGGCCGTTATTGCGCAAAAGCATGCACGTGAGCACGCACGGGCAAGGCGTTCTGGCCATCTTTGAATTCTACGGGAAAGATGGTGGGCGACCCTGGAATCGAACCAGGCGTGCGTCTCCGCGAGGGAGTTACAGTCCCCTGCCACACCTTGCGGCCTGTCGCCCACTGTCAGGCGTTGCACCTGACGTGGAGGCGTGATTACTAGCGCACCAAAGGAGCGTCAACAGGAAAATTTCGCTTTGGCGCAGGAAACCGAATTCCCGGCCCGGAGGCCTGAAAAATGAAGAAACCCAAATGGGTCGTTGAAAAGGAACAGGCACGCAAGGCCGCGACTGCTGAAACCGTTTGGCTGTTCGGTCTGCATGCAGTTCGCGACGCTTTGATGAACCCCAATCGGCAGAAACTGCGCTTGATCGTAACGCGCAACGCGCGGGACAAACTGGCGGAAGCGATTGAATTCTCTGGTATCGAGCCCGAGATGGCTGATCCGCGCAAGTTTACGGCACCCATCGATGCAGGCTCGGTGCACCAGGGTGCCGCGCTGGAGGTAAAGCCGCTGGATTGGGGCGGTCTGGCCGAAAATTGCATCGGTCGGGAAAATCCACGCGTTATCCTTCTGGACCGCGTTACGGACCCGCACAATGTCGGGGCGATTCTACGCTCGGCCGAAGTTCTGGGTGCCAGTGCCGTCATAGGCACCCGCCACCATTCCGCGCCCGAGACTGGGGCCCTGGCAAAAACCGCCAGCGGCGCGCTGGAGCGTCAACCCTATCTGCGGATGCGCAACCTGGCCGACACAATTGTTGAACTACAGAATATGGGATTTCTGGTCCTTGGGTTGGACGGTGAAGCAGAGGTAACGATCGAAGGCGCGCTGAGCGACGGTCGGGACCGCCCCGTCGCACTTGTTCTGGGGGCGGAAGGCCCGGGATTGCGCCAAAAGACGAAGGAAACCGTGGATCAATTGGTGAAAATTGACGCAGCCGGGGGATTCGGATCGCTGAATGTCTCAAATGCGGCGGCAATCGCCTTATATGCATCCCGGCCCTGACAAAAAAAGGAGAGCGTTATTTCCGGTCCATCCAAAATTGCGACCTGCTGCTATTGCGGGACCCGGGCTGCGCTGGTCCTGAGGGGCAAAGAGCGCCACGAGCTGAGCTGTTCCAGTTGTGGCGCACCTTTGCACGATCTGAAGATGCTGCCCAAGCGTAAGGCTGCGCCTGCCAAAACGGTGCGATCTGCGGTTTCTCATGCCCCTCCGCGGAAGACCAAGCGAAAAAAGAAGAAAAAGAGCATGTTCTCGCGCGTGTTCGATGAAGCCTGGGATGTGATCGAAGACATTTTCGATTGACCGTTTTTGGGTGAAGATCGTTCACATCCACGTCAACAGGGGTTCCGCATGCAGCAAAAAATTGCATCTTGATACCCCAGTGATTTCAGATTCTGACATGGCAATGCTGACCCGACGTTCCACACTTGGCGCGCTGTGCGCCTTTTTTCTGGCGCCTGCCACGTATGCGCAGGAAAGGCCCGTTTACTACACCACCGAAGGGGTGGCGTTGGCCGGGTATGATGCCGTGTCCTTTTTCGACGGTTCTACGCCGATCATGGGCATGCCCGAGAATTCCGTGGTATGGAAAGGGGCGAGGTGGCATTTCACCTCGCAGGAAAACCGCGAGCTGTTCGAAAGCAATCCCCGTGCTTTCGCACCGCAGTTCGGCGGGTATTGTTCATATGCGATGGCGATGGGAGTTCTGAAGAGCTCGGACCCCAAGGCCTGGAAGGTCGTGGATGGTCGTCTGTACCTGACGCACTCGATCGAGATCGAGGAAATCTGGCAGCAGGATCAGACAGAATACATTGAGTTGGCTGAAGAAAACTGGCCGGCAATCCTTTATCGAGAGTAAGCGAGAATCAGCTAATTGTGAAGAGTCATCACAAAAATGCGCTGCCCCTCTTTTTTTTACCAAATATATGCCTAAATGTCACAATGACCGCGGAATGGAACTGCCGCGGGTCATTTCACTGTCCCTCGTTCCAACAACTGGCGCCCAAGGCTTCTTGGGCGCTTTTTTCTTTTTGGAACCTTGCTAAGGATAGGGTATGCCAGACTATTCCGATCAGCAGCTGAGAGCTATTCTGCAACGCACCAAGACCGTTGCCGTTGTCGGAGTGTCCATGAACCCGGTGCGGCCCAGCTATTACGTCGCCCGCTACCTGTCGCTGAAAGGGTTCAACGTGATCCCGGTCAATCCGGGCCATGCCGGGAAAGACCTGTTTGGCCAAAGGGTACGCGGCAGCCTTTCGGAGATATCCGAACCCGTGGACATGGTAGACATCTTCCGACGGTCCGAATCCGTGCCGCCCATTGTGGACGAAGCGTTGGAGGTGTTCCCGTCCCTCGGAACGATCTGGATGCAAATCGGGGTTGAACACCCTGAAGCGGCAGCCAAGGCCAAGGCCCGCGGGGTGGACGTCGTGATGAACCGCTGTCCGAAGATCGAGTATCAGCGCCTGTTTGGCGAGCTGCGCATGGGTGGGTTTTCCACCGGGATCATCTCGTCCAAGCTTTAGGGCGTTGCTGGCTGATAGGGTTTCAGGCGGGCAACCTGTTCCTGTCGTCGTTTTTCCAGCACCACGTCCCGAGGGACCCAGTCATATCGGGTATCCTCGACCAGAGGTGACCAGAACAACACCCCGCCATAGCGCCACGGGTCCAGCACGACGCCCTCATACAGCGATTCACCCTTGCGACTGATAATCGCCGTGCTGTGGTCGATCCTCAGCGGATTGTCGGCGTTGGCGATGGCGCGGTGCAATTCCAGCGTCTGGAAGTTTTCCTGTTTCAGACGACGCTCGATATCCTCGGCCCAATGCCAGCACAGACCACGCGGGCGCAATCCCTTGTTGACCTTCGCATTGTGGATCAGCGGCGGGTCGGTGATCTGGTATTCGTCCACCAGTTGCGCGGTATAGGAATAGGCGACTTGCGCTGCCCGGCGGGCTTCTTCCGGATCGATATCCGGGCCAAGCCGCTGAATCTCGGCTGTCAGGCGTTGTACCTCATCCCCGGTCGAGGGGGGAGGCGCCGCACATGCCGCAACGATGGCAAGCGTTGCCACAAGCATCAAAATTCGGATCATGTCGCGCCCTCGGCCTGCCATTCTGACGCCCGAGTATAGCGGCCGTTGCGGCGGCGCGGAACCCGGCCGTTACCCTTTGGGGCGGGCTGCCTTTTCAGCAATGCCGCTGATGCCCTGACGGTGCGCAAGTTCGGCCAGAACATCCTCCAGCGCCACGTCTCGGGCGGCCAGCATGACCAGCAGGTGATACAGCACGTCTGCTGCTTCGGCGGTCAGCTTGGCCTGATCGCCCTTCGTGGCTTCGATGATGGCTTCGATGGCTTCTTCACCAAATTTCTCGGCGCATTTCTCGGGACCCTTTGCAAGCAGCTTGGCTGTCCAGCTTGAATCGGGGTCAGCCCCTTTACGCGCCTCAATCGTGGCAGCAAGGTCGTGCAGAATGCTCATGTCAGCCTCATCGGAATGCCTGCGGCGGCCATGTGTTCCTTGGCTTCGCGGATCGTGTATTCTCCGAAATGGAAGATCGAGGCTGCAAGCACCGCACTTGCGCCACCTTGGGTGACGCCTTCGACCAGATGATCCAGATTGCCGACACCGCCGCTTGCGATTACGGGCACGTCCACTGCATCGGAAATCGCACGGGTCAGTGGCAGGTTGAAACCAGCCTTGGTGCCGTCGCGGTCCATCGAGGTCAGCAGGATTTCTCCGGCGCCTTTGGCGACAACGGTTTTTGCGAACGCGACCGCATCAATGCCTGTTGGCTTGCGGCCGCCATGCGTGAAAATCTCCCACTTTCCGGGGCTGACCGTCTTGGCGTCGATGGCACAGACGATGCACTGGCTGCCGAATTGATCTGCCGATTCCGCGATCACGTCGGGATTGGCAACGGCTGCCGAGTTGAAACTGACCTTGTCTGCCCCCGCCAGCAACAGGGCGCGGACATCATCCTTGGTGCGAACCCCGCCGCCGACGGTCAGAGGTACAAAGCACTGCTCGGCCGTGCGCTGTACCACGTCGAACATGGTGCCGCGGTTTTCGTGGGTTGCGTGGATATCCAGAAAACAGATTTCGTCCGCGCCTGCGGCGTCATACGCCTTGGCCGATTCCACGGGATCGCCCGCATCGCGCAGACCGACGAAATTCACGCCTTTGACCACGCGGCCATCGGCAACATCAAGGCAGGGAATGATCCGGGTCTTCAGCATCTGATTGTCCTTCGTTGCCGGACCTTTACCGACAAAGCGCCGCCGATGCCACAGACGTTTTGCCGCCCATGGCCCTGGTAGCACGGGCCATGGGCGGAGCGGGGGGCTTAGTGATCCCGGTTCTTCAGCAGTTTCAGTGCCGAAAGCAGGTTTGCCTTGTCATCGGTCCATGGCAGCGCTCCGTCGGTTTCGACGGTTTGCCAGTTTCCATCCTGCGCAAAACTCTCAATTCGGGATTTGTCCGGGCTCAGGATCACAACGCTGCTGGTGGCGGCTCCGGTTTCAACCTGCTCTTCACCCACGGCCAGCCGCTGATGCGCAGCGGTCAGGTTCAGGCTGTCGGCAATTCGGGCCAAAGGCTGGACCAAATCGTAGAACCGGTTTGTGATGTGGAACACCAAAACCCCATCATCGGCCAGGCGGCTGGTATACATCTCTACCGCCTCGCGTGTGATCAAGTGAAGCGGAATCGCGTCCGAGCTGTACGCATCCAAAACCAGGATATCGAAGGCAAAAGGCTTTTGCTTCAGAACGATTCGGGCGTCACCCAGATGGGTCTCGGAATCGGGCGTGCATTCCGACAAATAGGTGAACAGCGAAGGGTCGCGTGCGATCTGGTCAACGGTCGCGTCGATCTCGAAGAAGTCCCAGTTTTGCGCAGGCTGCCGATAGCAGGCCAGTGCACCTGTTCCAAGACCGACAATTCCGATGCTGTTGGATTGCTTGCCGAAGTCCGACGTGATGACCTGCGCCATCGGTCCTTCTGGGTGATAATAGGACAGCGGTGTGGGTCGAGTGCCATATTCGGATTCGCGTTGCCAGCCATGCACCGTGGTGCCGTTCTTGTAGACACGGTAGCCCTCGCTTGAATACACCGAATGCACGCCGAAAAAGCTGCGATCTTCGAACACCGGATTGTTCTTTACCGCAAATGCGGGCAGCAGAACGACGGTTAGAACCACAGGGATGCGCATGGCCTGTGCCCGGAACAGGTACAGCACCGCGAATATCAGCGCGAACAGGGCACCTGCACGCGGGATGTCCGCGCTCAGCGCCGCGACGCCGCGTGTCGCACCTGCGATGACGAGGATGAAAACACTTGCCGCGATGCCCATGATGACATGGCGAAGGGCAAATCCTGGCGCGCGGACAAGAAACAATCCTCCGGCCAGGATCATGGTGATTGGCGCCTCCAACTCACGTGTGAAGGCAATCGGCGCAACGATCGAGTTGAACAGCCCGCCAATCGCTCCGCCCACGGAAAGGGCGATGTAGAACACGGTCAATTGCTCGGCGGATGGGCGCATGTCGTACAGCAGGCGGTGCGCAAAAAGGGCGATGATGAACAGCACCGGGACATAGAGCAGAATAACCACCGGCGCGTCATGCTCGCTGACCACCTTGGACACCAGTACGACACCCGCCGCCAGCGCCGCCAGCATGGGCAGGTTCAAGGCGTCAAGCGTCAGGTGTTTCCATTTGGCAAACGCGATGATGAAGGACAGGATATAGACCGCCAGCGGAACAACCCAGATCAACGGGAGAGCACCCAGATCCGTGCTGACCCGCGTTGTGAAGGACAGCATCAAGGAAGAGGGGATGAAGGCGACGAACACCCAGACAGCGATCTGCCGCAGGGTCGGGAAACTGGCCTTGAGCGCCGTTTGGGCCGACGGCTTCGTGTGCCGTGATCCCCGCAAGGCGATCATGCCACTGCCAAGCAAAAGCGCGCCGAACAGCACGAAGCCGACCAGCCAGGCACGGCTGATCTCAGCCGCGCCAAAAAATGGATCCGCAACCAGGGGGAAGGCCAACAACGCCAGCAAGGATCCGACATTGCTGGCACTGTAAAGGAAATACGGATCATCCGCCGAAGGCCCGCCCGACCTGGCGTACCAGGCCTGCAACAGGGGCGCATTTGCCGACAATACCGCAAAAGGTACACCCACACCCACGGCGAACAGGCCAAGCGTTTGCAGCGCGGTCGAGGTCGAGGCGTCATAGCTCCAGCTTTCGCTGGTGGACAGCGGCAGGAAAGTCAGCGCCGCCACCCAAAAGGCGAAATGGGTGATGATCTGCCAGCGCAAGGGCAGAAACTTGGTCAACAGGTGCGCGTACACATACCCGAGTATCAGCACCACTTGAAAAAACAGCATTGCGGTCGTCCAGACCGCCGGGGCGCCGCCGATTTTTGGAAGAACCAGTTTGGCAAAAAGCGGCTGGACAAAGAACAGCAGACTGGCGCTTGTGAAAATCGCCGCGCAGAAGATCGCAATGGTTGCTGATCCGAATCTGGACGTCTTGGGAACGTCTAGGTTGGAAATACTCACGTTTGCCACCCGGGTTGTTGTGTTTGACGAAGGGGTAAGCGGGGATTCCGCCCGAATTATGGCTCAACACAGTAAAATGTTTGGCTTCTGGTCGGATTGTTCTCGAAAGCAAGGGTAAAATGGGCGCCTTCAATTCTGGCAAAGCTTTGCTGATGCCAGACTTGTGATTGTCAGATTTCCAAAACCTGTGAGAATTGGAGTGAATATTACAGAAGGAATACCGACATGCGTAGCTTGATACTTGCTTCAATTTTTTCGCTCGGAGGGGCTTTGGCCGCCATGGCTGACGACATCATCAAAGTTCAAACGAACAAATCCGTAGCCGAAGCGCTGGATGCGCTGGAAGCGGCGGTTGGCAACGCAGGGGCCACTGTCTTCGCCCGCATTGACCACGCGGCCGGGGCGGAAAAGGTCGGTACGCCCATCCCGGCCAATCAAGTGCTGATTTTCGGCAATCCTGCGCTGGGCACGCCGGCCATGCAGATCGATCCGCGTGCAGGGTTGTTCCTGCCGCTCAAGGTGCAGGCGTATGAGGATGGGAACGGTCAGGTCTGGTTGGCCTATGAAGACCCCAAGGAAACGATGGACGAGCTGGATGACGTCGAAAAGTCACCAGTCATCGAGAAGATGCGCGGTGCGCTCGCCAAGTTGACCGCTGCGGCCGCGGGTTAAGACCTTTTGGGTCATGTGCTTGCGCTTTTCACACGCGCAAGCGCGTTTCGCGCGATCAGGATGTGAAATGGCAGGATCGCAGCCAGGTACAGGCGCCCGCCAAGGTTATGGCGTCGGACCCACGTGGCCAGCGAGATGCGGCCGTTTTCCGACAGGACGGAAACCCGGAAATCCAGGTGGCGATCGTTGAATCCTGCGATCACCTCGGTCCTGCCATCATGTTCGACCGGGAAGATCCCCAGCTTGTCGCCGGCATCCGGGCCTGTCGTGCTGAGGCCAAAGAGTGTCACCAGCAGGCCGCGCAGCCGAACCAGTGCCATCGCCCATCCGGGGAACGCGGTGATGATTTCCGCGGCCCGGCGCGGCGGAAGATTGGATTCAACACTGAAGCAGTCCAGAAAGTCGCCGGTTTTGAACCGTTCGTTCAGCAGGCTGTGCGCGGACAGTTCGGAACGCTTTACCGGCGAATGAAACATAAAGCTATCCTCTGAGCGTGGTCAGAGCCTCTTTCAGATCAATCGCTCCATCATAAAGCGCGCGGCCGGAAATGGCACCGTTCAAAGCTGCGCCACAATCGCGCAGGGCGATCAGATCGGCGATCGAGGACACGCCGCCAGATGCGATGACCGGAATATCGACCGATTTGGCAAGCTCTGCGGTGGCCTCGACATTGGGGCCCTGCATCGCGCCGTCCCGGTTGATGTCGGTGTATATGATCGCGGCTACGCCCGCGTCTTCGAAGCTGCGGGCCAGATCCGTTACCTGAACGTCGGTTTCTTCGGCCCAACCCTTGGTGGCAACCAGACCGTTGCGCGCGTCGATGCCCACGGCGACCTTGCCAGGAAAGGCTTTGGCCGCTTCGCGCACCAGATCGGGGTTCTCGACTGCGACCGTGCCCAGAATCACGCGGGCCAGACCTTTGTCGATCCAGGTCTCGATGGTGGCCATGTCGCGGATGCCGCCACCCAATTGCGCGGGCACGTCGCAGGCTTTCAGAATCGCCTCGACCGGGGCGGCGTTGACCGGCTCACCTGCAAAAGCGCCGTTCAGATCGACCAGATGCAGCCACTCGCACCCGGCCTCGACAAAGGCGCGGGCCTGCGCGGCGGGGTCTTCGTTGAACACGGTGGCCTTGTCCATTTCACCACGCAGCAGGCGCACGGCATTGCCGTCTTTGAGGTCGATGGCGGGGTAGAGGATCATGTCGGGCGGCCCTATATCTGTGTTGCACGCGCGGGATATCGCACAGGCGGGGCAGGGGATGCAACGCGACGCTGGGTCATTCTTGCCCGCAGCTGGCTGCCGGGTCAGACTGCCATCAAAACAGGGAGACAATCATGAAGAAATTTACGTTTGCAGCGGGTTTGATGTTTCTTGCGACCAGCGCGATGGCTGCGGATCCCGTCGACGGTCTGTGGAAGACTGCACCCGGTGATACCGGCGGCTATCTGCACGTGACGATTTCCGGATGCGGCAGTGCGATCTGCGGAACCATCGACAGCGCCTTTGATGCGGATGGCAACGAGCAGCTGGAATATGAAAACCTGGGCAAACAGATCATTTGGGACATGGTGCCCGATGGCGGCGGAAGCTATGACAGCGGCAAGATCTGGGCACCGGACCGGGACAAAACCTACAATTCGAAAATGTCACTGGACGGCCAGAACAAACTGACCGTCAAGGGATGCGTGGCGGGCGGTCTTATCTGTCGCGGTCAAACCTGGACGCGTGTTCAGTAAGCCTCAGGGTTTCCAGGTTAGGAAGTTTCCCAGCATGCGCAGGCCGACGTCCTGGCTTTTCTCGGGGTGAAACTGCATTCCAACCATCGTGTCACGGCCAATGACGGCCGTGACCTCCTGCCCGTAGTCCACATAAGCCAATCGCTGTGCCGGGTCGGACACCCGGAAGTGGTACGAGTGGACGAAATAGGTGTGATCGCCGGATTTCACCCCGTTGAACACCGGGTGATCGCTGTCCAGAACAAGATCGTTCCAGCCCATGTGCGGCACTTTCAGCGATGTGTCTGACGGCTCGATCCTGACGACATCGCCGGCAATCCAGCCCAGACCATCCGTTTCGCTGTATTCATGGCCTTTGGTTGCCATCAACTGCATGCCCACACAAATGCCCAGAAACGGGCGGCCTTTCTGCTCGACCGCCTCGACCATCGCGTCATAGATGCCCTTGTGCCCACGCAATTCGGCAGCGCATGCCGGAAACGCACCGTCGCCGGGCAGAACCAAGCGATCCGCGCGTGCCACAACATCCGCGTCCGAGGTGACGACAACCTCACCGGCGCCGACCTCTTGCGCCATGCGCTGAAACGCTTTTTCCGCCGAGTGCAGGTTGCCGCTTTCGTAGTCGATAATGGCGGTCAGCATTTACAACGCGCCTTTGGTCGACGGAATCGCGTCCGCCTTGCGCGGATCGGTTTCGACGGCGTCACGCAGCGCGCGCGCGACGGCCTTGAATGCGGCCTCGGCGATGTGGTGGCTGTTGAAACCGTGCAACTGGTCGATATGCAGCGTGATGCCGCCATGGGTGCTGAGCGCCTGAAAGAACTCGCGCACAAGTTCTGTGTCGAATGCGCCGATTTTCTGCGTCGGCAGGTCCACATTCCAGATCAGATAGGGGCGGCCCGACAGGTCCAGCGCACAGCGTACCTGAGCATCGTCCATCGGCAGGTGGCATTCTCCGTACCGCCGGATACCTTTCTTGTCGCCCAGGGCCTGCGTCAAAGCCTGCCCCAGCGCGATGCCGGTATCTTCGACCGTGTGGTGATCATCAATGTGATAATCGCCCTTGGCGCTGATCGTCATGTCGATCAGCGAATGGCGCGCCAGCTGATCCAGCATATGGTCAAAGAAGCCAACACCGGTCTGGTTGTCATAGGTGCCGGTGCCATCCAGATTGACCTGAACCGTGATCTCGGTCTCGGTGGTCTTTCGGCTGATCGAAGCGCTGCGCATGGGCGAATTCCTTTTGCTACAGGCGCGCTTATAGACGGGGAAGGTCGGGGTTTTCCAGACCGCGCGTTGCGATCGCTGCAAACTGTTGCAGGGGATTGCACCCGGCTTGGCCCCGTGTCAGCTTGCCAACAACACGAACCGATAGGGTCAAACCATGTCCACCTGCGTTTTCATCCAGATCCGTTGCAAGCCCGGAACCACCTACAAGGTCGCCGAGGAAATCGCCCTGCGCGAAATCCATTCTGAACTGTATTCCACCAGCGGTGAATATGATCTGCTGCTCAAGCTCTATATCCCCGAGACCGAGGATGTGGGCCATTTCATCAACGAACACCTGCTGGTGATTCCCAATATCGAACGCTCGCTGACCACAATGACGTTCAAGGCGTTTTAACCCAGTTCGAATGAGGTGACGCCAAAAACACGGCTCAGATCGATATCCGGCGCGCGGCCGGAATACATCCGGGCCGTTTCAAACACCTTTTCCAACCCCAGCTTTTCGGCCAGCGCAAACGCGGCCGTATTGGGCAGAGGCATGTCAATGAAAACGGCATCCTGTGAATGTTGGGGTGGCACGGTTTCCAGCAAACCGGCCAGCAGGGCTTCGGCGATGATCTCGCGATCTGCAAAAAGCGGCCCGATCTTGTACCCTGTCCGGCAGGGGCGCAACGTTGCGTACCCCTTGATCTGACCATCCTCGGAATACACGCGGGACATATGGCCCGGCGCGCTGATCCAGCCCTGCAAGAACGCGTCGCGGCGGGCCGGAAAAAGGTGCCGGTCGTAGGCGAACAAAACCTCGGACGCCGCCGTCAGGGGCTCAACGCCGGTTGATGGGGTCAGAGCCTGCTTCAACGTCTCCACGGTCGCCGTGAAACGATAGTTGTTATAGGCGAAAGAAAACCCCGAGCTGCGGTAGTTGTGTTGCTGGTCGACGACCCCATCCAGACCGATGTTGTCCGTATTGCAGTTTTCCAAGGCGTGCTGCCAGATTTTCAGCCCGTGGCCCGATCCGCGAAACTCGGGCCGGACGATGTAGAAGCCAAGGAACGCAAACGCGTCATCATACTGAACGACCGAGATGGAAGCGATCATTTCGCCATCCAAGAATCCCCCGAGAAACCCGCGAGTATCCGTGCCGTGGAAGCAACGAGCATCGTGATGCCCCGGGTTCCACCCTTCGCGCCCGGCCCAATCAACGGCCTTTTGGACCTCGTCAACGGTAAGAGGGCGGATGACGTAATCAGACATGGGTGAATCCTGCGTTGGGCAATGCAACCAGAATGACGCAATGTCTTGTGAAGAGCCAGCATGTATGGAGAGTTTGGTATCTGGAGCGGGCGAGGCGATTCGAACGCCCGACCCTAACCTTGGCAAGGTTATGCTCTACCCCTGAGCTACGCCCGCATCAGATACAAATTTGGTCCGAAGACCTCTCAATGGAGCGGGCGAGGCGATTCGAACGCCCGACCCTAACCTTGGCAAGGTTATGCTCTACCCCTGAGCTACGCCCGCGCCGTTGAGTGAGGAGGGATTTATAAATTCCCACGCGGGGCTGCAAGCGGAAAAACACAAAAAAGAGGAAAAATATTTCGACGGAACTGGGCATCCGGCCCGTTCAATCTCAAACACGGATCAAAAAAGGACACAGGCAGAGGGGCTTTCATGATTTCTGTTGCAGACATGAAGATAATGGCGCTGGCCGCAATGATCTTGCTGGTCACCGCGATGCCGAAATCGGACGATCACGAACACGGTCAGATCACGCCCGTTTTGTCGAAAGCGCCCCATGTGATGATTACGGATCTGACGGGATAACACCCGCCAACCGAGCTACAGCGCCAGAATCAGGTTGGCGATGGCCGCAACCAGAATGGCCAGGAACGTCAGGCTCATGCCAGCCTGCCGCAGGATGACGATCTGGGGCGTGCGCCCGAATCCGTAAGCGTGCAGCAGACGCCCGGCCAGCAACATCAAACCCAGTATATGCACAAGCAACCCTCCGGCGCCCTGTAATTCCACCATGGCGATCAGCAAAAGGGCGATAGGGGCGTATTCGGCGCAATTGGAATGTGTCCGTATCGCCTTGATCATCAATTTGCTGCCCCCATCCCCGACCGAGATTTTGTCGCTGCGGCGCTGAAGGATCACTTTGACGCTGAGTGCCACGTAAAGAATAGCGATCAGGGCCGCATAGATCGGGGTGATAGCAAGCATGGTGGGTCTCCGTTCCAGCATAGAAAAAGGGCCGCGCGGTTTCCCGCGCGGCCCTTTGAACTGTAACCGGTTCGGCAGGTTATTCCAGCTCGACCAGAAGGTCCTTTGCGTCAATCTGGCCGCCGGGCTGCACATGAACGGCCTTGACGGTCGCATCGCGCTCGGCGTGGATGCCGGTTTCCATCTTCATCGCCTCGATGGTCAGCAACATGTCGCCTTCCTTGACCTGCTGGCCCGCTGTTACGGCGACGGTGGCAACAACACCGGGCATCGGCGCACCGACATGATCCGGGTTGCCGACCTCGGCCTTGGGCCGCGCCTGCGTGGTCGAGGTGACCAGCCGGTTCGGAACCCGGATCACGCGCGGTTGGCCGTTGAGTTCAAAGAACACTTTGACCTCGCCCTTTTCATCCGTTTCGCCGATGGCCTGACACCGGATTTCCAGCGTCTTGCCGGGGTCGATTTCCGCGGTGATCTCTTCGCCCGGCTCCATGCCGTAGAAGAAGGTGCGCGTTGGCAGGGTACGAACCGGGCCGTAGATCCGGTGGCGACCCATGTAGTCCAGGAACACCTTGGGATACATCAGGTATCCGTTCAGATCCTCGTCATCGACCTCTTTGCCTTCCAGCTGCTTGGACAGCTCGGCGCGGGTGGCTTCAAGATCGACCGGGGGCACGTCCTTGCCGGGTCGCTGCGTGTTGGGAACCTCGTCTTTCAGCACCTTCTTGATGATGGTCTCGGGGAAACCGCCCGGAGGCTGACCCAGATTGCCGCGCATCATGTCCACGACCGAATCGGGGAAGGCCACGTCGGTATTCGGGTCCTCGACCTGTTCACGTGTCATGTTCTGGCTGACCATCATCAGCGCCATGTCTCCAACGACCTTGGAAGACGGCGTGACCTTCACGATGTCACCGAACATCTGGTTCACGTCAGCATACATCTGGGCCACTTCGTGCCAGCGTTCTTCCAGACCCAGGCTGCGTGCCTGCGCCTTGAGGTTGGTGAACTGACCGCCCGGCATCTCGTGCAGATAGACCTCGGACGCAGGGGCCTGAAGACTGGATTCGAAGGCCGCATACTGGCCACGCACAGCCTCGAAGTAATCGCTGATTTCACGAATGGCCTTGATGTCCAGCCCGGTGTCGCGGTCGGTATGGCGCAGCGCCTCGACCACGGTGCCCAGCGTCGCCTGGCTGGTATTGCCCGAGAAGCTGTCCATCGCGCAGTCAACTGCGTCCACGCCCGCCTCGGACGCGGCCAGAATGGTGGCGCTGGCAATACCGGCGGTGTCATGGGTGTGGAAGTGTATCGGCAGCCCGACCTCTTCTTTCAGCGCGCGGATCAGGATCTTGGCCGCAGCCGGCTTCAGCAGGCCCGCCATGTCCTTCAGGCCCAGAATATGCGCGCCGGCGTCGCGCAGCTCTTTCGCCATGCCGACATAATATTTCAGGTCGTACTTGGCACGATCCGGGTCAAGAATATCGCCGGTGTAGCAGACGGTACCTTCACAAATCTTGCCGCTTTCGACGACCGCATCCATCGCCACGCGCATGTTCTCGACCCAGTTCAGCGAGTCGAAAACGCGGAACACGTCAATTCCTGTCGCCGCCTGACGCACGAATTCCTGCACCACGTTGTCAGGGTAGTTCGTATAGCCCACGCCGTTTGCGCCGCGCAGCAGCATCTGGGTCATCAGGTTCGGCATCGCCTCGCGCAGGTCCCGCAGGCGCTGCCACGGGCATTCCTGCAAGAACCGATACGCCACGTCGAATGTCGCGCCGCCCCAGCATTCGACCGAGAACAACTGCGGCAGGTTCGCCGCATAGGTCGGCGCCACCTTGATCATGTCGATCGAGCGCATCCGCGTCGCCAGCAGAGACTGGTGCCCGTCGCGCATGGTGGTGTCGGTGATCAGCAGTTGGCGCTGCGCCTTCATCCAGTCGGCCACCGCCTGTGGGCCCTTCTGCTCCAGCAGGTTGCGGGTACCCATCTGCGGTTCGGCCTTCAGCGCCGGAGGCCTGGCCTCCTTCAGGTCGGCGCGCGGGCGCGGGCGGTCCTTGGTTTCGGGATGCCCGTTCACGGTGATGTCCGCGATATAGGTCAAAACCTTGGTGCCCCGGTCGCGCCGCTTCTTGAAGGTGAACAGCTCGGGCGTGGTGTCGATGAACTTGGTGGTGTATTCGTTCGACAAAAAGGTCGGATGCTTGAGCAGGTTGATGACGAAATCGATATTGGTGCTGACACCACGAATTCGGAATTCTCGCAAGGCACGGTCCATCCGGCTGATCGCTTTTTCGGGCGTCGGGGCCCAGGCGGTAACCTTGGTCAGCAGCGAGTCATAATACCGTGTGATCACACCACCCGCATAGGCCGTGCCGCCATCCAGACGAATGCCCATACCGGTGGCCGAGCGATAGGCGGTGATGCGGCCATAGTCGGGGATGAAGTTGTTCTGCGGGTCTTCCGTCGTGATCCGGGTCTGCAACGCGTGGCCGTTCAGTTGTACGTCTGCCTGGCTTGCAGCGCCGGTCGCCTCTGCCAGAGGTTTGCCCTCGGCGATCAGGATCTGCGCCTGCACGATGTCGATGCCGGTGACTTCTTCGGTGACGGTGTGTTCCACCTGTACACGAGGGTTCACCTCGATGAAATAGAACTTGCCGGTGTCCATATCCATCAGGAACTCGACCGTGCCGGCGCATTCATAGTTCACATGAGCGCAGATACGGCGGCCCAGTTCACAGATCTCGGCGCGCTGTTCGTCGCTCAGATACGGGGCAGGGGCGCGTTCCACGACCTTCTGGTTCCGGCGCTGGACCGAGCAGTCGCGTTCATAGAGGTGATAGATCTCACCGTGTTTGTCGCCCAGGATCTGCACCTCGACGTGGCGCGCACGTATGATCATCTTTTCCAGATAACCCTCGCCATTGCCAAAGGCGGCTTCGGCCTCGCGACGGCCTTCCAGCACTTTCTCTTCCAGCTCGTCTTCCGACTGGATCGGGCGCATCCCGCGCCCGCCGCCGCCCCAGGACGCCTTGAGCATCAGCGGATAGCCGATTTCGGCGGCCTCCTTGCGGATCGCGTCCATGTCATCGCCCAGAACTTCGGTGGCAGGAATGACCGGAACACCTGCTTCGATGGCTACGCGCCGCGCGCTGGCCTTGTCGCCAAGCGCGCGCATGGTTTCCGCCTTGGGGCCGATGAAGGTGATGCCGTTCTTGACGCAGGCATCGACGAAATCCGGGTTCTCGGACAGCAGGCCATAGCCCGGATGAATCGCGTCGGCGCCACATTGCTTGGCAACACGGATGATCTCGTCGATCGAAAGATACGCGGCAACAGGCCCCATGCCTTCACCGATCTGATACGCCTCGTCCGCCTTGAACCGGTGTAGGCCCAGTTTGTCTTCTTCAGCGTAGACGGCGACGGTTCGTTTTCCCATCTCGTTTGCTGCGCGCATGACGCGGATGGCAATCTCGCCGCGGTTGGCGATCAGGATCTTGTTGAAGTCTGTCATGATAGGTCCCGGTCTTTTGTGTATGGGCGTCTTATTGGGCGGAGAATACGCGCAGGTATATCCGTTCTTCTGGGTAGAACCGGCATGTTATCGCTCGCAAACGCCCTATGATCGCAGCGCCCTTATACTTTTGCTGCGCCGCAGCATCAAATGTTTAACGTTAACTCTCAATCTGACACAGGCTTGCCAGGCCCATCTGGCCCATATTTGCATGCAGGTCCTGCCTGAGAATCTCGATGACATGTGCAGGCCCCCGCGCGCCAAGTGCCGCAAGACCATACAAAAAAGCCCGCCCGAGCATGACGAAGTCTGCGCCCAGCGACATGGCCCGCAAAATATCCAGACCGCCTTCGACACCACTGTCGAAGATCAGGGGCAGGCGGGTTGCATCCCGGACAGAGGGCAGAACCTCGATGCTGGCCGGGGCCGCATCAAATTGACGGCCGCCATGATTCGACACCCACAAGGCATCGACACCGACCTGTTCCAGCCTGCTCGTATCCTCAGGTCGCAGGACACCCTTCAGGACAAGCGGACCGTCCCAATGGTCGCGCAGCCATTTGACATAGTCCAGATCCGGCGAGGTTCGAAGCAGGTAACCGATATGAGCCGTGGGCGGCAGATTTCCGGGGTTTTCGATATATTTGTCCAGCGTTCGCATGTGCGGCACACCGTTGCGCAGCATGCCAATCGCCCACGCGGGTCTTTGGGCGATCTGCGCCAGAATGCGCGGGGTCAGCTTTGGCGGTTGCCGCAGGCCCGATCGTATCTGCCTTTCCCTGCGCGATGCGACGGGAACATCCGCGGTGAGGACCAGGGTTTTGAACCCGGCTTTGCGGACCCGGTTCAGCAGGTCTTTTCGAATATCCGGATCCCGGGGCGGGTAAAGCTGGAACCAGGCATTGTCCCCAAGATGCGGTGCCATGTCTTCGGGGCTTTGGCTGGCTACGGTCGACAGGGTATAGGGAATACCCGCCTCTGCGGCCGCGCTGGCAAGCAGTTGCTCGGCGCGGGGCCAGACCAGCCCGGACATTCCGATCGGCGCGATTCCGAACGGCAGCGGATACGAAGCGTCGAGAAACGACTTTGACGTATCAAAGTCCAGCTCGCCATGCAGGATCGAGGGGCAGAGGCGCACCTCATCCAGCGCCTGACGGTTCCGGCGCAGTGTCGTTTCAATCCCGGTTCCACTGTCGATATACTCCCACACGAAATGCGGCAGACGACGGCGCGCACGGTGTTTCAGATCCGGTATGCCGGGATAGGTGCTGTGCAAGTCCATGCAGATTGATCCGACCTGCCATGCGATTCGGCAAGTTTTTTAAGCTGCATCCTTAGGTGGTTGCCGGTTTTCAGGCGGCGCATTTTTGGTCTGGTTCCTGGTGCCGCTTGCAACATGCACCTGGTTGCGCCCCTTGTCCTTGGCGACATAAAGCGCATCGTCTGCCGCGCGCATCAGGTCCTGCGGCATGGTGCCGTGGGCCGGGTAATGTGCGACCCCGACCGATATCGTAATGCGAGGCAATGCCTTCTCGCCATATCGTACGGTTACGGCTTCAACCGCCTGGCGCAGTTGTTCGGCGCGGGTCACGGCATCTTCGGGGCTGTTGTCAGGCAGGATCAGCATGAACTCTTCACCACCGATGCGGCAGGCGACTTCGTCCCGGTCGCACCCTTGTTCCAGGGCGGCGCCGACTGCGCGCAATACCATGTCGCCCGCATCATGCCCATGAGTATCGTTGAACTTCTTGAAGTGATCCACGTCCACGGCGATCAGGCTTAGCGCGGCGCCCGTCTGATGACTGCGGCTGATGGACTTGCGCAGCGTCTCGGTCATATGGCGGCGATTGAACAGCCCGGTCAGCGGGTCTCGTACCGATTGGTCGTGCAGCTGATCCCGCATGCGGACATTGGCGATCGCCATACTGATCTGTTCGGCGCATAATTGGGCCAGCTTGCGGCTCTTGTTGAAACAGTCTTCGCGCCCCTCAAGTGCCCGCAGATGCAAAAGACCAACGGTTTCGCCATGGGCCAGAATGGGAAAGCAGAAATAAGGTCGCCCGTCATGCGGTTCGGCGTGTTCGCATACAAAATCAATCTCGGATGCGCCGAACTCGTAGGTCCGGCCGCGCCGCAATCCCCAGCATCCTTCGGGATGAATGTGGGATTTATGAGTTCCACCGTTCCAGCTGGCGCAGCCATCCAGCACGTCGCGTGAGTTTGAGTAGACATACACGCTGCCTTCGGCCTCTGGCAGGATATGGGTCATGAAGCGGGACACCATGTCGAACAGTTCATCCAGTGACCGGCTTGATTGCAGCCATTCGTTCAATTCACCCAGCAGGCGGACCTCGCGGGCCAGGCGCAGCTGTTCGTCCATCAGCTCCCTCTCTTTCTGGGCCCGTTTGCGAAGGTCGCGAACCTGACGACGGTTGGTGCGATGGACAATCAGGATGACAGTCGTCAGCGCCAGCAGGGCGACCCCGCTCAGCAGCGCCAGAGACAGGCGAACGCGCGTGATGAACAGGTTCCGCAGGTCGGTTATGTCGGAATAGAACTCGATCGCGCCCATGAACGTCGCATCCTTGATGATCGGCGTATAAACCTCGGCCACATGGCGGCTGCTCAGTTCCGTATCCCGGGAATTGTCGACAACAAAGGACTCAACTTCGGTAACCGGCTTCTCTTCGTGTTTGTAAAAAAGCCCTCCGGCGGCGACGATCGACTGGAAATAGGGTTTCGTATTCACGAACCCGACGTCGCTGGCTCGGGTCGACCAGAACACCTGCCCCGAAGCATCAAACAGCTTGAAGCGGTAAATGTCTGTGGTTTCGGGCAGTAGCTCCAGAAACTCCCGGTCATGATCGGTCAATGCGTGAAAACGGAATGCCTGTTCAAGATCGTTCAGATGGCTTTCGACCTGGCGGCTCATCCGCATCGCGTTCTTTCGCAGGTCTGCTTCCAGCATGCGATCAACCACTGGCGCCGGGGCGGCGTAGATTCCCCAGCCCGCTGCTGCCGTCAGCGCGAGCAGCATCAGGGCCACGCCCATCATCTTAAGCCTCGAGGACTGACCCGTCAGTTCCGCCTGTTTCATTTGTCCGCTCCCACTACACTGTGCCAAACATCCCAGTCAGGATTTGACAGAGAGTTAACGGGGGTGCGGGGCGGTGGCGTGTTTGTTGAGAATTGAATGTAAAAAGAAGTGCGAAAAGTCTGTGAACAAGCCGTGAACAAACCCTTTCCCTTCGCGCTTATCCGGCGTAGTTTGGGGCCATGAGCAGTTTTGACGAAATGGACGCCTTCGAGGGCGCATCGCTGTCGGCGCGGGCCATGGCCGTGCGCCCTTCGCCCTATCTGGATGAGCTGAACCCGGCGCAACGGGACGCGGTCGAGCGTCTGGACGGACCGGTTCTGATGCTGGCAGGTGCCGGGACGGGCAAGACCAAGGCTCTGACCGCCCGGATCGCGCATCTTCTCAACACCGCGCGCGCACGTCCGAATGAGATTCTGTCGGTAACCTTCACCAACAAGGCCGCGCGCGAGATGAAGGAACGGGTTGGTCGCCTGCTGGGACAGCCTGCTGAGGGGATGCCGTGGCTGGGCACCTTTCATTCGATCTGCGTCAAACTGCTGCGCCGCCATGCGGAACTGGTCGATTTGAAATCGAACTTCACCATACTGGATACCGACGACCAGCTGCGCCTGCTCAAGCAGTTGGTGCAGGCCGCAAATATCGACGACAAACGCTGGCCTGCGCGGATGTTGCTGGGGATCATCGACGATTGGAAGAACCGTGCGCTGACACCCGACAAGGTGCCAGCCGCCGATGCCGGCGCCTATGACAACAAGGGCATTGAGCTCTATGCCCAATATCAGACCCGCCTGCGCGAACTGAATGCGGTGGATTTCGGCGATCTGCTTCTGCACATGGTTACGATCTTCCAGACCCATCAGGATGTTCTGGAGCAATACCAGCGCTGGTTCCGCTATATCCTGGTGGACGAGTATCAGGACACCAACATCGCCCAATATCTGTGGCTGCGGCTGCTGGCGGGCGGGCACAAGAACATCTGCTGCGTCGGCGATGACGATCAGTCGATCTATGGCTGGCGCGGGGCCGAGGTGGGCAACATCCTGCGGTTCGAAAAGGACTTTCCCGGCGCGTATGTGGTGCGGCTGGAACAGAACTACCGCTCGACCCCGCATATTCTGGCGGCTGCGTCGAACGTCATTCGCGGCAATGAAAACCGCCTGGGCAAAGAGCTGTGGACCGAAGCCGAGGAAGGCCACAAGATCAATCTGATCGGCCATTGGGATGGCGAGGAAGAGGCCCGCTGGATCGGCGAGGAGATCGACGCGATGCAGGGCGGTACGCGGGGTATTCGCCCGATGAACCTTGATGAGATCGCGATCCTCGTGCGCGCCAGCCACCAGATGCGCGCCTTCGAAGACAGGTTTCTGACCATCGGTCTACCCTACAAGGTGATCGGCGGCCCGCGCTTTTATGAGCGGATGGAGATTCGCGATGCCATGGCCTATTTCCGGCTGGTGGTCAGCCCCGAGGATGATCTTGCGTTTGAGAGAATCGTAAACACGCCGAAACGCGGCCTGGGTGACAAGGCGCAGCAAACCATCCAGATGACCGCGCGCGAAAATGGGGTGTCACTGGTCGAAGGGGCTCGGATTGCGGTCGACAACGGGCTGATCAAGGGCAAGGGAGGCAAGGCGCTGCGCGAACTGATCGACGGTCTGGCGCGTTGGAATGCGATGACGCGTGGGCCACGGATCGAGGTGGACGACGATTCGGTGATCGATGACGGTTCGCCCATGCGGTTCGGCGCACCCGAGCATACGCATATCGAACTTGCGCAGATCATTCTCGACGAATCCGGCTATACCGCCCACTGGCAGAACGACAAGACACCCGAAGCGCCGGGGCGCCTTGAAAACCTCAAGGAACTGGTGAACCAGCTGGACAATTTCGAGAACCTGCAAGGGTTTCTGGAACATGTCAGTCTGGTCATGGACAACGAACAGGACAGCGACGGCGCCAAGGTTTCGATCATGACCCTGCACGCGGCCAAGGGGCTGGAGTTTCCCGCCGTCTTCCTGCCGGGCTGGGAAGACGGGCTGTTCCCCTCGCAGCGGTCAATGGACGAATCCGGGCTCAAGGGGCTCGAGGAAGAACGGCGCCTGGCCTATGTCGGCATCACCCGTGCCGAAGAAGTGTGTACCATTTCTTTTGCCGCCAACCGGCGGGTGTTCGGGCAGTGGCAGAACTCCATGCCGTCCCGGTTCATCGACGAATTGCCGGAAGATCACGTTGAGGTCCTTACGCCTCCGGGTCTCTATGGTGGCGGCCAGCCCGCTGCGGGCATTGAAACCCGTGCGGCCGAAGCGAATGTCTACAACTCGCCGGGCTGGAGGCGGATGCAGGCGCGGCAGGGGCAATACGGCATGTCGCAGCCGCGCGAATCCCGCAACACGGTGATCGACGCGACCGCAGTGGCCAGTTTCACGCTGGGGGAACGGGTGTTCCACCAGAAATTCGGCTATGGCGCGGTTGTCGGGATCGAGGGCGACAAGGTCGAAGTCGAGTTCGACAAGGCAGGCACAAAGAAAGTGGTCTCACGTTTTCTGACCAACAAGGATGACGTCCCGTTCTGAGGCGTCATATCCCTTCGACCAGAACCAGATTGGTCGAGGCGGTGGCTTGCCGGATCTTCGCCAGCTCGATGTAATCAGGGTCATCCTTCCAGGCTTTCGCCGCGGCAAGGTCCGGAAACTCCATCAGCACAATGCCACCTTCGGGCCAATCGCCTTCGATCCGTTCGACCGGTTTCGATGAAACCGTGAGCAGACGGCCTTTGTGGCGGTCGAAGATCGGCATGAAACCCGCCAGATAATCCTGATACCCATCCGGGTCGTGGATGTCGATTTGCGCGATGAAATAGGCGGCCATTGTTTCCTCCGGATCAGAAATCAGAGGGCCATCTTACACCTATGTCAGAAAAACAAAAAAAACGGCGGTTCCCAGGGAGGAGGAAGGGGAACCGCCGTCTTGTCAACATCAGAGCAGGGAGGAGGAGAGCCCCGATGTATTCGAACCCGGGTTTGAACCCGGTATGGAGAAGACGCGGCGACGTCAGGGAGGAGGAAGGCGTCGCCGCGCGCTTTCAACATCAAGGCAGGGAGGAGGAGAGCCTCGATGTATCAGGATCCGGCGGGTTGAGGCCGGTATTTGGTGCGGCAACGTCAGGGAGGAGGAGAGACGTTGCCGCTGATAACAGACCCTAAGGGAGGAGGAAGGGCCTGATCTCGGTATTCGTGGCGCGCTTATTGCGCAATGTGATCATTGGCGGCCTGCATGGCCACCCGACGGATCATGGACCGATGCAGGCCCAGATCGGCCAGTTCACGGTCCGACAGTCCTGCCAGCTCATTGACGGTCTGGCGATACATACGATAGCGGGCAAAACGCGCCTTTGCGTTTTCGATCAAAGTTGCGATTCCGAACGCCGGTGCGCTCTTCGAGGCTGTATGTGTGCTTGCGACTGCCATGCTCATCATCCGTATTTATCTGCTTTGCCGATTACGCTCGGCCCTTGCTTGAGGTTGAAAATAGGCAAATGCTGCGATTGCACAATAGGTCGCGTCGTCAATGCTGCTATGCAGCAAGCGCATAGATTGGTTCAGTTTTTTCCTTCAACTCTAAATGCGCCTTGAAACATTGGGCCTTCCCTTGGGTCACGGGTAACAGCGGAAACATGGCCTTCCCACGGCTTGCCCTCTAATTGAGCGGTGTTGGCTGGAATTTGTGCGCAATAAAACGATTTTAGACGTGCGTGTGACCGAAGCGCCAGGCAAAGCGCGGCGGTTCAACTATTCCCTGTTGCCCAGTTTACCGGTTTCGCAGGTCGTAGGGCGTACTGCCTGAACGCCACGGGATTTCATGGGCCGATGTGGTTGTCGGGGGCGAAGTCCCGTCGGAATTGCGCGCGAAAAGCGAATGATTCTGCGAGATCGCTGCCCAAGGATGCTGGGTTTTTCCAATCAAAACGGCAATTCTTTAGATTTTTTGGGAAATCGTGGGAAAAAAATTTCAGCCTCAAATCATCTACATCTAGGGGGTGTTGTGTTGCTCTGGCCTATAGTTGGTGTAATTACGTTCAAGTTTCATGGTAGTATTGTTCCTGAAGCGTGATTCATGGAACACGATTCGCAAAATTCCTGTTGATTTCCATGAATTCCCATGGCATCCCTAATACATCCGATGAGGACGAGGCAGCAGGGGCACCAAACGACCCCGACCAAAAATAATCAGGTTTCATACAGGCATCTCGCTTTCATCAATCAAGAGATCCGGCGCGCGGGCGAGCAGACATCCCCCCAGGTGGCGCGTGCAGCTGGACATCCCGCAAAGCGGGTCAATGCGGCGGGTTGATCAGTGGCAGCAGATCAACCCGCCGTTTTTCATCCGGGGGGAACGCGAATTTCAAGTGGGGCGCAAGCGAAAGGGACAGTCGTCTTGGCGCGCAGGTTTAGAGGTGAAAGCCACCATAAGGTGGATGCGAAAGGCAGGGTGTCGATCCCGGCCTCGTTTCGCCGCGTGCTTGAGTCCTCCGATCCCAACTGGCAACCCGGCGACAATCCAGAGCTTGTGATCGTCTACGGGGATCATCGCCGCAAATACCTGGAATGCTATACCATGCAGGCCATCGACGAGGTCGATGCCAAGATCGACGCGCTGCCTCGCGGTTCGATGAAGCGCAAGATGTTGCAGCGCCTGTTCCACGGGCAGTCCTTCCCGACCAATGTCGATGAAACCGGGAGGCTGGTGCTGCCGGCAAAGCTGCGCAAGAAGATTGGCCTTGAGGGCGAGGCGTTTTTTATCGCCGCCGGGGATACTTTTCAGATCTGGAAGCCCGAGACCTACGAATCCGAAGAATTGGCGGCGACCGAGGAATGGCTGGACGGCCTTGGCGACGATGTTGATCCTTTGCAATTCCTCGATGAAGTCGAGGGCGGGTGACGGCATGGCGGCCGCGGATCACCCAAAACCGGACGCTCCTCACATCCCTGTCTTGCTGCGCCCGCTCCTGGCGGCGGTGGCGCCGGTCACGGGCGTCTGGCTGGACGGAACCTTCGGCGCAGGCGGGTACACCCGCGGATTGCTGGAGGCCGGGGCCGACAAGGTGATTGGCGTGGATCGCGACCCGCTGGCTTTTGAGATGGCGTCAGACTGGGCGGGCGCCTATGGTGATCGGCTGGTGATGCAGCCCGGCGTGTTCTCTCGTATGGATGAATATGCGCAGAACCTGGACGGCGTTGTTCTAGACCTTGGCGTTTCCTCGATGCAACTGGACCAGGCCGACCGTGGATTTTCGTTCATGAAGGATGGCCCTTTGGACATGCGCATGAGCCAGGATGGCGAAAGCGCCGCCGATCTGGTCAATACCGCGACCGAGGCGCAACTGGCCGACATCCTGTTCCACTATGGTGAAGAGCGCGCCAGCCGCCGGATTGCCAGGGCGATCGTCAAAGCGCGCGCGGAAGAGCCGATCACCACGACTCTGCGTCTGGCCGAGATCGTCGAATCCTGCCTGCCGCGTCCTAAACCGGGTCAATCCCACCCGGCCACGCGCAGCTTTCAGGGGCTGCGGATCGCCGTGAATGCAGAATATGAAGAACTGTTTCAGGGGCTGATGGCCGCTGAACGTGCTTTGAAGCCCGGCGGGCAACTGGCCGTTGTCACTTTCCACTCCATTGAAGACCGAATGGTGAAACGGTTTTTCCAGTCCCGCGCGGGCAAGACGGGGCGCGCGAACCGCTATGCGCCCGAGATCGAACAGGAACAGCCGCAATTCACACTGAAGACCCGTAAGGCGGTGGGGCCTGATGAACAGGAATTGCAGGAAAACCCGCGCGCGCGCTCGGCCAAACTGCGCGTGGCGATCCGAACCGATGCTCCGGCGGGGGAAATTGAAGCGCGGGCCATCGGGATGCCGCAACTGGGGGGAAGGGCAAGATGAAGAGTGTTTTGTATGTGTTGACTGCTCTGTCCGTGTTCGGGTTGGCGTTGTGGGCCTATCAGGAAAACTATCGGACCCAGCAAGTGGTAAAAGAAACCCAGTCTTTGCAGCGCGAGATCGGAATGGCACAGGTGCGCTTGGCCGTTCTGAACGCGGAATGGGCCTATCTGAACCGCCCGGACAGGCTGCGCGAACTGGCCGACCTGAACTTTGAACGCCTTGGTCTGCTGCCGTTGCGGGCCGAGCAGTTCGGACGCGCGGATCAGATCGCCTATGCCGAAGACCCGGACCTGCCCGTCGTTGATCCGATTGAATTGCAGGCCATCACTGACATTCAGGCTTTGGGCGAGGTGCAAATTCCATGACCCGCACCCCTCTGCGCCCTCTGGCCCGAATCCTTGATGCCCGCGCCAGGGGCGAAAACCCCAAGGCAATCGAGCGCGAGAACATCCGCAAGCGTCACGAGGATATGAAAGATCGCGCCCGCGCCCGCGCCGAAGGGCGTCTGCTGGTACTGGGCCTGTTCTTCTTCTGCGCTTTTTCCATTGTCGGCTTCCGCATGGGCATGTTGGCGACCTCGGAAGCACAAGAGCCTCTGGCCAGCGCGCCGGGAGCAGCGATTGCCATGCAGCGCGCCAACATCGTCGATCGCGAAGGGCGCATACTGGCCACCAATCTGGACACCTATTCCGTTTACGCGCAGCCCCCTTTGATGATCGATCCCGTTGCCGCTGCAGAGCAGTTGGTTGCGATTTTTCCTGATCTGGAAAAAGAGCGGCTGATCAAGGACTTCACCGGCAACCGCAAATTTTTGTGGATCAAGAAACGCATTTCGCCCGAGCAGAAGCAGGCCGTGCACGACATCGGTGATCCCGGCATCCTGTTCGGTCCGCGTGAAATGCGGCTTTACCCCAACGGGCGGCTGGCCGCTCATATCCTGGGCGGGTCCGGTTTTGGTCGTGAAGGCGTCAGCGCCGCCGAAGTGATCGGCGTGGCTGGTGTGGAAAAGCAGTTCGACGATTATCTGCGCGATCCGGCCAACGGTAACAAGCCGCTGCAACTGTCGCTGGACCTGACGATTCAAGCCGCAGTTGAACAGGTTCTTTACGGCGGTATGAAGATCATGAACGCCAAGGGGGCTTCGGCCGTTCTGATGAACGCGCATACGGGCGAGGTTATTTCCGCTGCTTCGCTGCCTTCTTTTGATCCGAATGACCGTCCGCGCCCGCCGACCTCGGGCTTTGACCCCTCGGACAGCCCGCTGTTCAACCGTTATGTGCAAGGCGTGTATGAACTGGGATCTGTTTTCAAGATTTTCACCGCGGCCCAGGCCGTTGAACTTGGGTTGGTGAATTCGAACACCATCATCGATACGTCCGGGCCGATGAAGATCGGCCGCTTTCCCATCGGCGAATTCAACGGCAAAAATTACGGCAAGATCAGCGTGGCGGATGTGATCGTCCACAGCTCGAACCGAGGCACGGGGCGTCTGGCCTTGCAAATCGGGGCCAAACGGCAGCAGGAGTTTCTGGACGCACTTGGCATGTTCGATCCGACCCCATTCGAGATTGTCGAGGCCAAGGGCGGTGTGCCGCTGAAGCCGAAGAAATGGGGCGAGCTCAGTACCGTGACAATTTCTTATGGCCATGGCCTGTCGACCAGCCCGATGCATCTGGCCGCGGGATACGCGGCGATTGCCAATGGCGGGCATTACGTCAGCCCGACCATTCTGCGCCAGAACGGCCCGCAATACGGGCCTCGTGTCATGTCGCAGAACACTGCACGGCAGGCGCAAAAGATGCTGCGCAAAGTGGTAACGGACGGCACCGCCAGTTTCGCCGAGGTCAAGGGCTATGACGTGGCGGGCAAGACCGGTACGGCCGACAAGCCCAAACCGCGCGGCGGGTACTATGATGACAAGGTCATTGCCACCTTTGCGACGATCTTCCCGGCCTACGATCCGCAATACGTTCTGATCGTGACGTTGGACGAGCCTTCGATTGTGGCCTACGGTGAAAAACGCCGCACGGCCGGTTGGACCGCCGTGCCTGTTGCCGCCGAACTCATCGGCCGCGTCGCACCGTTGTTGGGGTTGCGTCCCCGGCTTGAGCCTGAGGCGGGCGCTGCTATAACGCTGACCTCAAACTAGGCTGTCCGGCAAGAGGTGGGTCATGGGCACAAGGACGAAGAAACTCAGCCAGCTGGCCCTGACCGCAAGAGAGGGCGCAAACCCGGATATCACTGGTCTGGCCGTTGACAGCCGCGAGGTGAAGGAGGGCTTCCTGTTTGCCGCGCTGCCCGGATCCCGCGTTCATGGGGCAGAGTTCATTCAGTTTGCCCTGCGCATGGGGGCCGCTGCAATCCTGACCGATGCCGAAGGGGCAGAGATCGCCGAGGCCGAACTGGCAGCTTCGGACGCAGCGCTGGCCGTGGTGGAAGACCCGCGTCAGGCGCTGGCCGGTGCCGCGGCGCTGTGGTTCGGCGCGCAGCCGCAAACCATCGTGGCCGTCACGGGAACGAACGGCAAAACATCTGTTTCCACCTTCGTCCGGCAGATCTGGTCCGCGCTTGGTCACGCCGCCGTCAACCTCGGCACCACCGGGGTTGAAGGTGCGTGGACAGCGCCACTGGCCCATACCACACCCGAGCCAATCACCTTGCACCGCTGTCTGGCCGAGGCGGTCGAGAACGGCGTGACCCATGCCGCAATGGAGGCTTCGTCCCACGGCCTTGAACAGCGCCGCCTTGATGGCGTTCACCTGACTGCCGCCGGTTTCTCCAACTTCACGCAGGACCATCTGGATTACCACGAAACCTTCGAGGCCTATTTCAACGCAAAGGCCGGTCTGTTCGACCGGGTTTTGCCGCAGGATGGAACGGCCGTCGTCAACCTGAGCGATCCGAAAGGGGCCCAGGTCCGGCGGATCGCCGAGATGCGCGGCCAGTCGGTGCTGACGGTGGGGCTGGGCGATGCCGACCTGTGTCTGATCAACCAGCGGTTCGACGCCACGGGGCAAGACCTGCGCTTTGCGTGGCAGGGCCGAACGTTCCAGACCCGCCTGAACCTGATCGGCGGGTTCCAGGCCGAAAACATCCTGCTGGCCTGTGGGCTGGTAATTGCTGCCGGGGACAGCCCTGAAAGCGTGTTCGAAACTCTGCCCCATCTGACGACGGTTCGCGGGCGGATGCAACTGGCAGCCACGCGTGACAATGGAGCGGCGGTGTTTGTGGATTATGCCCACACGCCTGATGCTGTCGCCACGGCTCTCAAGGCGCTGCGCCCGCATGTGATGGGCCGTCTGATTGCCGTTATCGGTGCGGGCGGGGATCGCGACGCCAGCAAACGCCCCTTGATGGGTAGGGCGGCAGCCCACCATGCAGACGTGGTCTTTGTCACCGATGACAACCCGCGCAGCGAAGATCCCGCAGTCATCCGCGCGGCCGTGATGGCAGGCGCGTCAGAGGCAGCAGGCGACGCCAGCGTGACCGAAGTCGGCGACCGCGCCGAGGCCATCCTGCGCGGCATCGATGCGCTGCAACCCGGTGATGCGCTGCTGATCGCCGGAAAGGGGCATGAAACCGGTCAGATCGTGGGGGATCAGGTTCTGCCCTTCGACGATGTGGAACAGGCCAGCATTTCCGTTGCAGCGCTGGACGGGAGGGTCGCATGACGCTCTGGACTGCATCCGAAGCGGCCGCGGCGACGGGCAGTCAGGCGACGACCGACTGGACCGCAAATGGCGTATCCATCGACACCCGCACCCTTCGGCCCGGCGATCTGTTCGTGGCGCTGAAAGCGGCGCGGGACGGGCATGATTTCGTGGCACAGGCGCTGGAAAAAGGAGCAGGCGCCGCACTGGTTTCCCGTGTTCCGGACGATGTACCGGAAGGCGCCCCCTTGCTGATCGTCAAAGACGTGCAGGCGGGGCTAGAGGCCCTGGGGAAAGCGGCACGGGCCCGAACGGATGCGCGCGTGGTCGGCGTGACAGGCAGTGTGGGTAAAACATCGACCAAGGAAATGCTGGCGACAATTCTGGAAACCCAAGGGAAAACCCACGCCAGCGTCGCCAGTTACAACAACCATTGGGGCGTGCCCCTGACCCTCGCGCGGATGCCTCGCGATACGGAATTTGCGGTGATCGAGATCGGCATGAATCACCCCGGTGAAATTGCCCCGCTCGCCGAACAGGCCCGCCCGCATGTGGCGCTGGTGACGACCGTGGCGGCAGTGCATCTGGAGGCTTTCGAGTCGGTGGCTGGTATTGCCCGGGAAAAAGCGGCGATCTTTGAAGGGCTTGAACCTGGCGGGGCTGCGATCGTCAATGCAGATATCGACCACGCGGACATCCTGCGCCAGACAGCGCAGGCGCATGGGGCGGGGATTGTTGATTTTGGGCGCAGCGCGGCGGATTACCGGCTGACCGATGTTCAACCCGAGTCCAACGCAGTGAAGGCCAGGGCACTGGTCGGTGATCAGGTGATTCAATTCGAGGTGAACTCCGCCGGCACGCATTTCGCGATGAACGCGCTTGGCGCTTTGGCGGCCTGCGTCGAATTGGGGGTCGATCTGGATCAGGCCATCGCGGGCCTGCCAGCGTGGTCACCCGTCAAGGGGCGTGGGGTACGCGAAAGCTTGCCATTGTCAGGGGGTGGGCAGATCGAGCTTTTGGATGACAGCTACAACGCCAACCCGACCTCGATGGAGGCTGCGCTGGATGTCTTGGCCGCCTCCAAAGGCACCCGCCGCATTGCGTTTCTGGGTGACATGAAGGAACTGGGCGCCCAGGAAGAGGCCATGCATGCCGCCATGGCGGATATCGAGGCGATGGCGCGGGTGGATCAGGTTCATTGCATCGGGCCGTTGATGCAGGCGATGCACCACGCGCTGCCCGAGAAGAAACGTGGGCTCTGGTTCGCAACCAGTGCGCAAATGGCGGAACATCTGCCTGCCTTGATCCGGGATGGAGACACGGTGCTCGCCAAGGGCTCACTCAGCATGGCGTTGGCCGCGATTGTTGACGGTCTGCGCAAAATGGGGCAAGGGGGCGCGCTTGATGGGTGAACTTGCCCGCGCGCCTCGTGTGAGAAAGGTATTGTCATGCTGTACTGGTTGACCGCTCTGTCGGACGGAGGGGATTTCTGGAACCTCTTCCGGTATATCACCTTCCGCGCAGGCGGTGCCTTCATGACCGCGTTGATCTTTGGGTTCATCTTCGGAAAACCCCTGATCAACGTGCTGCGCAAAAAACAGGGCAAAGGCCAGCCGATCCGTGACGACGGCCCCGAAGGGCATTTTTCCAAGGCAGGCACACCGACGATGGGTGGATTGCTGATTGTCGGAGCTCTGGTCACGTCAACCCTTGTCTGGGCACGGCTGGACAATCCGTATGTCTGGATGGTTCTTTTTGTGACCTTGTCTTATGCGGCCATCGGATTTGCGGACGACTATGCCAAGGTTTCAAAACAGAATACGCAAGGGGTTTCGGGCCGGATGCGTCTGGCGTTGGGCGTGATCATCGCCGTGCTGGCCTCGCTTTGGGCGACGTTGCACCATCCCGAAGCCTTGCAGAACCAACTGGCTGTACCCGTCTTCAAGGACACGTTGGTCAATCTGGGCATCTTCTATATCCCCTTTGCGATTGTCGTGATCGTGGGGGCCGCCAATGCGGTGAACCTGACCGACGGTCTGGACGGGCTGGCCATCATGCCGGCGATGATCGCAGCCTCGACCCTGGGCGTGATCGCCTATGCGGTCGGTCGGGTCGACTTTACCGAATATCTCGATGTGCATTACGTCCCGGGCACCGGTGAGATCTTCATATTCACCTCCGCGTTGTTCGGGGCCGGCCTCGGGTTTCTCTGGTACAACGCTCCTCCGGCGGCAGTGTTCATGGGTGACACCGGATCGCTGGCCCTGGGCGGCGCGCTGGGTGCCATCGCCGTGGCCACCAAGCACGAGCTGGTTCTGGCCGTGGTCGGCGGCCTGTTCGTGGTCGAGGCGCTGAGCGTGATCATTCAGGTCCTCTACTTCAAGCGCACCGGCAAACGGGTCTTCCTGATGGCCCCGATCCATCATCATTATGAGAAAAAAGGCTGGGCCGAGCCAACCATCGTGATCCGCTTCTGGATCATCTCGCTGATCCTGGCGATGATCGGTCTGGCGACGTTGAAGGTAAGGTAAGTGTCAAAGTTTCTTGAAGGACTAAGGCCACATTTAGAGTGGGTTTCTAGTGCATTCCAAGCATTGGTCAGCGCCCTAGCGCTAGCATGGGGGCTTTGGTTTTCAGCCAGTGTTTTTACAGATGCTAACAACCCCCGATGGTGGATAGCCTATTTTATTGCACTGCTTTTTTTGGCGGTAATACTCTACTGCCTGTTGACCCATGCCGTTCTGGTTTCACTTCGTGGCTTACAGCAGATAAAAGAAGATGAAGGTTACGAAAAGGTTGAGGAATTAGGCTGGAAGGCTCAAGTACGGATATTGGCTTTTTTTGTCGGATTTTCACTGGTTGTGTTACCCATCGTCCTTTCACAATTGTTCAACGCAAAAGAGGCGGCTTTCTTGATTGCCTGGGGAAGTTTGTTCCTGTTCCCATTGATGATTTGGTTGATGGTGACAGGGTGTTTGGCAAAAAAGGACCGAAGTGAATGATCCCGGTCAAAGGCTTTTCAGGACAGAAAGTCGCCGTTCTGGGGCTGGGCCGATCGGGTCTGGCTACTGCACGCGCGCTGCGTGCGGGCGGGGCGGAACCGGTGTGCTGGGACGACAACCCAGCCGCCCGTGATACCGCCGAAGGCGAGGGTTTCTCCTGCGCCGACCTGCGCAAGCATGGGGCATTTGACGACATCGCCTCGCTGATCGTTTCACCGGGCATTCCGCATCTCTATCCTGAACCGAACCCTGTGGTGGCGGCAGCCCTGGATGCAGGCGTGCCGGTGGACAATGACATCGGCCTGTTCTTCCGCTCCTTTGCCGGACCGGAGTGGAACAACTACGACACGCCTCCGCGCGTGATCGCGGTCACGGGATCGAACGGGAAATCGACCACCGCCGCTCTGATTCACCACATTCTGACCGAGGCCGGTCGCGAGGCGCAGTTGGCGGGCAATATCGGGCGCGGTGTTCTGGATATCGATCCGGGCGGTGATGGTTCGGTCGTGGTGCTGGAGCTTTCCAGCTATCAGACCGAGCTGGCCCGCGCTCTGACCCCCGATGTGGCGGTGTTCACCAATCTGTCGCCCGATCATCTGGACCGCCACGGCGGCATGGGGGGATATTTCGCGGCCAAGCGGCGCCTCTTTGCCGAAGGCGGTCCTGACCGTGCGATCATTGGCGTCGACGAAACCGAAGGTGCGTTTTTGGCCGGACAACTGGCCGAAGGGCCATCGGATGACCGGGTGATCCGTATCTCGGTGGCGCGGAAGCTGACCGGGCCGGGCTGGCAGGTCTTTGCGCGCAAAGGGTTCCTGTCGGAATACCGCAAGGGGCGGCAGGCGGGGTCTATCGACCTGCGCGCGATCAAAGGCCTGCCCGGTGCACACAACCACCAGAATGCCTGCGCGGCCTACGCCGCCTGCCGGTCGCTGGGCCTTGCCCCGCGCGTGATCGAAGATGCGCTGCATTCCTATCCGGGCCTGCCGCATCGCAGCCAGATCATCGCCGAGGCCGATGGGGTTACCTATGTCAACGACTCCAAGGCGACCAATGTCGACAGCGCCCTGAAAGCGCTTATGGCGTTCAAAAAGATCCGATGGATTTGCGGCGGTCTTGAGAAAGAGGGCGGCATTTCAGCCCTGAACACGGCGACGGGCGAGGTCATCAAAGCATATATCATCGGACGCGAAGCCGCGAGTTTTGCGATGCAGCTCGAGGCTGATACGCAGGTCTGTACGACGATGGAGGCCGCCGTGGCGCAGGCCATGGAAGATGCCGAGGCAGGCGACACTGTGCTGCTGGCCCCGGCTGCTGCCAGTTTCGACCAATATGACAATTTCGAACAGCGCGGCGATGACTTTGCAACGCAAGTCAGGCGCAGGCTGGCAGAATAGCCATTTGCAATAGACCGCCGGCTGGGCCAAGCTTGGATGCTATCAGCTTGACGCGGCATCACTATTGGTTTTGCCTGCCTCCAGATTCAACACGAGGTTATGACTATGCCATTTCGTAGACTTTCTCTGATCCTGCCCGCCATTCTTGTTGCGGGGGCCTGTACGAACACGGGTGCCAACTATCAGCCCATCGTCGACGGCCCGGTCGGTCCGAACTACAACGTGGACTTGCAGCAATGCCAACAACTGGCGGCATCGCAGAGCAGCGTTGATGGCTCTACCGCGGGGAACGCAGCAATTGGCGCAGTTGGTGCCGCGGCCGTTACCGGGATCGTTCAGGACAGCAGCGACAATCTTGGTCGTGCGGCTGTGGCAGGTGCCCTGGTTGGCGCTGGCGCAGACGTCATCAATAAAAACCAGAATAAGGAAGTGATCGTGCGCAACTGCATGCGCGGGCGCGGCTACAACGTCGTAGGCTAACGCCCGGCGGCAATTGCAACACCTGCGGCATGGCCTGACGACCATGCCCACTGGAAGTTGTAGCCGCCCAACCAGCCGGTGACATCCACCGCTTCGCCGATTGCATAGAGGCCGGGGACATCCTTGGCCTCCATCGTTTTCGAGGACAGGTCATCCGTGTCGATCCCGCCCAAGGTGACTTCGGCGGTACGATACCCCTCGGTCCCCGACGGCACCAGTTGCCACGCAGACAGGGCCGAGGTCAGCTCGGTCAGTTTCGCGTCCGACTGATCCGCCAGCTTCCCGGACATCGGAATGACCCGGCGCAGATAATCGACCAGCCGGGCCGGCAGATGCCGCGCCAGTTCAGTGGTCAGCGCCTTGCGACCCGCGCTTTGCCGCTGTGCGCGCAACAGATCCAGCAGGGGAAGGTCGGGGATCAGGTTCACCCGGATTGCCTCACCTTCGCGCCAGTATGACGACAGCTGCAACACCGACGGCCCGCTGAGACCGCGATGGGTGAACAGCAGCGCCTCGTCGAAGCTGGCGCGATCATTCGACAGTCGCACGGGCAGTGAAACGCCGGACAGGTCCCTGAACCGCCCATCCGAAAAGGTGAACGGCACCAGCGCCGCCCGCGTCTCGGTCATCCGCAACCCAAATTGGCGCGCGATGTCATAGGCCAGCCCGGTTGCGCCCATCTTGGGAATCGATTTCCCGCCCGTTGCCAGCACCAGATTGGTGCAGGTCAGATGCTGCCTTTGCCCGTCACACTCCACCTCCAGTGCAAAGCCGCTTTCGGTCTTGCGCAGATCGCGCAACGAGGTTTGTATCCACAGCTCTGCTCCTGCACCGCTCATTTCATCCAGCAACATCCGGATGATCTGTTTCGAAGAGCCATCGCAGAACAACTGGCCCAGGGTTTTTTCATGCCAGGCGATGTTGTGACGTCCGACCAGATCGATGAAATCCCATTGCGTGTACCGTGCAAGGGCGGATTTGCAGAAATGCGGGTTTAGCGACAGGAAGTTGCCCGGCCCGGCATGGATGTTGGTGAAATTGCAGCGCCCCCCGCCCGAGATGCGGATTTTCTCGCCGGGTGCCTTGGCGTGGTCAATCACCAGCACGCGCCCCCCGCAATGGGCCGCACACATCATGCCGGCAGCCCCGGCCCCAAGGATGATCGTGTCGTAGGTCATGCGCGGGGGATGGCGTGGATTAAACAAGATGGCAAGAGCCCATGCCGAAGTCGCGCGGCGCGCGCTCGCCGCGTTCTCGCAAATTCGAGGTCGGCTGACAGGGCGATTGCCAGAATTTCAGCGCACTGACATGCTGCGGCCATACCGCAAAGAGGTTTTGACAAGACAAACTGGCAAAAGGAACTCTGAATGCAATTCCCCGAATTTATTTCGTCATTTCCAAAACTGGATGTGCCTTTTCCTGAAGATGTGGTGCAGACGGCCGTCATTCGATCAGATGCAGGGCTGGTCGCTTTCTTCACTTTCCTCAAGGACATGG
Organism: Ruegeria sp. HKCCA0235A; assembly: GCF_013033235.1. Classification (NCBI taxonomy): domain Bacteria; kingdom Pseudomonadati; phylum Pseudomonadota; class Alphaproteobacteria; order Rhodobacterales; family Roseobacteraceae; genus Ruegeria; species Ruegeria sp. HKCCA0235A. Next base: position 171,244 of record NZ_WQDQ01000003.1, read on the forward strand.
AGCTTCCCCTGCATTCGCATGGTGCCCAATGGGGGACGGTGGTTGAGGGTGAAATTGAACTCACGATCGGTGGCCAGACCCGCATCTACCGCCCCGGCGACAGCTACTCGATCCCAAGTGGAGTTGAGCACGGAGGGACCATCAAGGCGGGGTCTCGTGTCATTGACGTGTTTGAGGAACCCGACCGATATCCGATCAAGGAATAATGCATAGCGACCCGCCTTGTGGATCAACGCGCGCCACTCCGCTGAGCGGCGTGTCCAAAGCTGCAATAACCGCAGGCCGCCACGTGAAGCTGGGGGTGCATCGGGCCTGGAAGGTCGATTTATGCCTTGTGGCTTCATCCTACTAGCCCAAACACAAAAATCCCTGTAGAGTCTCAATCAGACCCCGAAAACGGGGCGTTGACGAGGCAGAGAGTGGCGGTATCTCATGACTGAGATGGTGTATGGCGCGGTCCAGGACCAGCGCGGAGAACCGATTCTACCGAAATGGTGGCGCACAATCGATCGCTGGACGATGTCGTGCGTTCTGATCCTGTTTGCCATCGGTCTTTTGCTGGGGCTGGCGTCTTCGCCACCGCTGGCCGGGCGAAACGGGTTCGATCCGTTCCATTATGTCGAACGTCAGGCCATCTTCGGCGGATTGGCGCTGATTGCGATGCTTCTGACCTCGATGATGTCGCCGACGCTGGTGCGCCGTTTGGCGGTGCTGGGTTTCCTGGGGGCCTTCGTGGCACTGGTTTTCCTGCCCGTGTTCGGGACCGATTTCGGCAAGGGCGCGGTGCGCTGGTATTCGCTGGGGTTCGCCTCGCTTCAGCCGTCCGAGTTTCTGAAGCCCGGCTTCATCGTCGTTGCTGCATGGCTGCTGGCGGCCTCACAAGAGATCAACGGCCCGCCCGGGCGGATCTGGTCATTTGCCCTGTGCATGGCGATTGTCGGCATGCTGGTGATGCAACCTGATTTCGGTCAGGCCTGCCTGATCCTGTTCGGCTGGGGGGTGATGTATTTTGTCGCCGGGGCGCCGATGCTGCTGCTGGTCGGAATGGCCGGGTTTGTTGTTCTGGGCGGTATGTTCGCCTATTCCAATTCTGAACACTTTGCCCGCCGTATCGATGGCTTTCTGAATCAAGAGGTCGATCCGACCACCCAGTTGGGCTATGCCACCAACGCCATTCGCGAAGGGGGGCTGTTCGGCGTCGGCGTGGGTGAGGGGCAGGTCAAGTGGTCGCTGCCGGACGCGCATACCGATTTCATCATCGCGGTCGCGGCCGAGGAATACGGCCTGATCCTGGTGCTGATCATCATCGCGCTTTATTCGTTGGTCGTGGTACGTTCGTTGCTGCGCCTGATGCGGGAACGCGACATGTTCATCCGTCTGGCGGGCGCCGGTCTGGCCTGCATGTTCGGCGTGCAGGCGATGATCAACATGGGTGTTGCGGTTCGTCTGTTGCCCGCGAAGGGCATGACGCTGCCTTTTGTCAGCTATGGCGGCTCATCCCTGATTGCAGGGGGTATTGCGATCGGAATGCTGCTGGCCTTCACCCGAACCCGCCCACAGGGCGAGCTTGGCGAAATTCTGCGCGGACGAGGATAATGGGGACTCCATACCTGTTGATTGCTGCTGGCGGGACCGGGGGGCACATGTTCCCGGCTCAGGCGCTGGCCGAGGCGATGCTGAACAAGGGCTGGCGCGTGCGCCTGTCTACCGACCCGCGCGGCGCCCGCTATACCGGAGGTTTCCCGCACTCGACCGAGATCGTCGAGGCATCATCGGCTACATTCGCGCGTGGCGGTCTGGCGGCCAAGGCCATGGCCGGCCCCAAGATAGCCGGTGGCGTGGCTGCCATGGTGTTCCAGATGATGCGGGACAAGCCCGACGTCGTTGTGGGTTTCGGCGGGTATCCCTCGATCCCGGCGCTGAGCGCTGCGACCATGCTCAAAATCCCCCGCATGATCCACGAACAGAACGGGGTGCTGGGGCGTGTGAACCAGTTGTTCGCCACCCGCGTCGCGCAGGTGGCCTGCGGTGTGTGGCCCACGGACCTGCCCGAGGGCGCACATGGCATCCACACCGGCAACCCGGTCCGGTCCGCCGTTCTGGACCGCGCTGCGGCCGGTTACATTCCGCCGGGTGATTATCCGATGTCGGTCCTTGTCATGGGCGGGTCGCAAGGCGCACGCATCCTCAGCGATGTGGTGCCCGGTGCCATCGCCGCACTGCCCGAAGAAATCCGCACTCACATCCGCGTGGCACATCAGGCCCGGGACGAGGACGGCGAGCGCGTCACAGCCTTCTACAACGAACACGGCATCCGCGCCGATGTGCAGCCCTTCTTTGATGATGTCCCCCGTCGCATGTCGGATGCCCAACTGGTGATCTCGCGGTCTGGCGCGTCCAGCGTTGCCGATATCTCGGTCATCGGGCGCCCGTCGATTCTGATCCCCTTTGCCGCCGCCGCCGGAGATCACCAGACAGCCAACGCACGGGGCTTGGTGCAGGCGGGCGGGGCCATCATGATCCCGGAAAAGGCTCTTGACGTTCCCGCGCTGACACAGCAAATCACCACGGTTCTCACGAACCCCGAAGCCGCACAGAAAATGGCCCATGCCGCCTTGTCCGTCGGGGCACCTGACGCCACCGAGCGTCTGACCGCCCTCGTCGAGCAATTGGCGCAGAAGGAGACCGCATGAACCCAGCAACCAAACTGCCGCAGGACGTAGGGCCGATTCACTTCGTGGGGATCGGCGGGATCGGGATGTCAGGTATCGCCGAGGTGCTGCTCAATCTGGGGTACCGGGTGCAGGGTTCGGACCTCAAGGCATCGAAGATCACCGACCGGCTGGCAGGTCTGGGGGCCGAGATCTTTGTCGGTCAGCGCGCCGAAAACCTTGAAAACGCGGCCGTTGTGGTTGTTTCGACCGCGATCAAACCGGGCAATCCGGAACTGGACGAAGCCCGGGCACAGGGCCTGCCGGTGGTGCGCCGCGCCGACATGCTGGCCGAACTGATGCGGCTGAAATCCAACATCGCTATTGCAGGGACCCACGGCAAGACCACCACGACCACCATGATGGCCGAACTGATGGTGGCAGGGGATTTTGACCCGACCGTGATCAATGGTGGCATCATCCATGCCTATGGCTCGAATGCCCGTATGGGACAGGGCGAATGGATGGTGGTCGAGGCCGACGAATCCGACGGCTCGTTCAACCGCCTGCCTGCGACCATCGCCATCGTCACCAATATCGACCCCGAGCATATGGAGCATTGGGGCGATTTCGACAAGCTGCGCGCGGGCTTCCATGAATTCGTCTCGAATATCCCCTTCTACGGGCTGGCTGTGTGTTGCACCGACCATGCCGAGGTGCAGGCGCTTGTCGGCCGCATCACCGACCGCCGCGTGCGCACCTATGGCTTCAACGCGCAGGCCGATGTGCGGGCCGAGAACCTGACCTACAAGGGCGGCGTCGCGCATTTCGACATTCACCTGCAATACGAAGACAAGGTGATCGAAGGCTGCACCCTGCCGATGCCCGGCGACCACAACGTTTCCAACGCTTTGTCCGCCGTGGCTGTTGCCCGCCATCTGGGAATGAAAGCCTCGGAAATTCGCGAGGCACTGGCCAATTTCGGTGGCGTCAATCGCCGCTTTACCAAGGTCGGAGAGGTCGACGGTGTCACCATCATCGACGACTATGGCCACCACCCCGTTGAAATCACTGCAGTCCTGAAAGCCGCGCGACAGGCGACCGAAGGCCGCGTGATCGCCGTGCACCAGCCGCACCGCTATTCGCGCCTGTCCAACCTGTTTGACGATTTCTGCACCTGCTTCAATGACGCCGACGTCGTGGCCATCGCCGATATCTTCGCCGCCGGAGAGGACCCGATCGAAGGCGCATCGCGCGACGATCTGGTGCAGGGCCTGATCCGTCACGGCCACCGCCACGCCCGCGCGCTGTTTGACGAAAACGATCTTGAGCGGCTTGTGCGCGAGCAGGCCCGCCCGGGCGATATCGTCGTCTGTCTCGGGGCCGGTACGATCAGCGCCTGGGCCAATGGTCTGCCCGAGAGATTGCAACGAAAACAAGCTGTTTGACTTCCCTTCTGTTTGGTGCACAACCTGAAAGTGAAAAAAGTTGCCCGCAGCCGCCGCATGTCCTCGGAGGGGACAGATGGACTATTCGATGATCCTTGCCGCCCTTTGGGTGATCTGCGCCACGATCGTGGCGTTCTTGCCGATGCGAATGCAGTTTCCACCGGGCGTGACCCTGCTGATCTGCGCTCCGGTTCTGATCGTCTGGCTGGGTTATGATCACGGTTGGTTCTGGTCGGTTTTCGCCTTCGGCGGATTCGTTTCGATGTTCCGCAACCCCATCCGGTATTACTGGCGAAAATGGGTGCGTGGGGAGGTCATGGAATGAACTGGTCCATCGCCCTTGCCGGTCTGTGGGGTGTTTCCGCGAATCTGCTGGCAATGATCCCAAGCAAAGACAACCACTGGACACGCGCCTATATCCTGATCGCCGTGGGCATTCCGATTCTGGGGTATGTCACCTATCAGAACGGCCCGTGGATCGGCTTGCTGGTGCTGGCCATGGGTATGTCCGTGCTGCGCTGGCCCGTGATTTATCTGACCCGTTGGACAAAGATGAAAATGCAGGGCATGAAGGCGGCTGACGAATAACCGGCCAGTTTCAGGAGGTCCGCCATGGCGTCCGTCGCCACATTTGCCTATCTGCCAATTCTTTCTTTCCTGCTAGGTGCCGCCGCGGGTTTCACGGCGGGCCGTTGGCTGGGCCTGCGCGGCTTGTTGCGGCTGATCGGTCTGGCCTCGGCCGTCGGGCTGGCGTTGATCGTGGTGCTGGCCGGTATTGGCACCGACGAAGAAGAACAGGCGTTCGGCCCGCTGGTCTGGCTGACCGCCGGTGTTCTTCCGTTTCTGTTCGCCGCGATCATGGGCGGTGTGGGCGGACGTAGCCTGGCGGTGCGTGCAGACGCATGACAACGTTTCCCGTTCCGAAAGGTCGCCTGTCTCAGGCGCGGCCTCTCTCTGAGCTCACATGGCTTCGCGTTGGCGGCCCGGCCGATTACCTGTTCCAGCCTGCCGATATCGAAGACCTGCAAGCCTTCCTGCGGGAACTGCCCGCACAAACCCCGATCTTTCCGATGGGCGTCGGTTCGAACCTGATCGTTCGGGATGGGGGGCTGCGGGCCGTGGTGATCCGGCTGGGGCGCAGGTTCAACGCGATCTCGGTTGACGGCAACACGGTTACGGCAGGGGCTGCGGCGCTGGACGCGCATGTTGCGCGCAAGGCGGCGGATGCCGGTGTCGACCTGACCTTTCTGCGCACCATTCCGGGCTCGATCGGCGGCGCGGTGCGGATGAACGCGGGCTGTTACGGCAGCTACACGGCGGATGTTCTGCGCAAGGCCACGATTGTCACCCGGCAAGGCGCGCTTGTGGACCTGACACCCGAAGAGTTGAATTTTCGTTATCGCCAGACGGACCTGCCGGAAGGCGCAGTGCTGATTTCGGCTGTGTTCGAGGGCCCTTCAGGCAATCCCCAAGATCTCCATGCCCGTATGGCGGCGCAGTTGAAAAAGCGCGACGAAACCCAGCCGACCAAAGATCGCAGTGCGGGGTCGACCTTTCGCAATCCAGCCGGGTTTTCTTCGACCGGGCAGACGGATGACGTGCATGACCTCAAGGCGTGGAAAGTGATCGACGACGCCGGAATGCGCGGCGCGACGCTTGGCGGTGCGCAGATGAGCCCGAAGCACTCGAATTTCCTGATCAATACCGGCTTGGCCACCGCTGCCGACCTCGAACGTCTTGGCGAAGAGGTGCGAAAAAAGGTTTACGAAACAAGCGGCATCACGCTAGAGTGGGAAATCATGCGGGTCGGTGATCCGCTGACAGAATAAAGCCCCAACCGTCAGACCATAACAGGCAAATTCAGGCGACGGATCAAAGGCATAAACGCAGTACGGACCACCACATAAGGTCCGGGGACATTGAGGCGCACATTGGGTATGTCGAGCAGGACAAACCCCAAAGTGGCGGTATTGATGGGTGGACCCTCGGCGGAACGCGAGGTGTCTCTCAGCTCTGGGCGCGAATGCGCGGCCGCCCTTGTGGGAGAAGGCTTTGAAGTGGTCGAACTGGACGCAGGTCCCGACCTCTGCGCGCGCCTTGTGGACATCAAACCGGATGTGGTTTTCAACGCCCTGCATGGCCGCTGGGGCGAAGATGGGTGTGTGCAGGGCCTGCTGGAGTGGATGCGTATCCCTTACACCCATTCCGGTGTGCTGGCCTCGGCGCTGGCAATGGACAAGCAGCGCAGCAAAGAGATTTACCAAACCGAAGGGCTGCCCGTCGTACCGAGCGTGATCGTGCCCAAGGTCGAGGTGGTCGAAGTTCACGTGATGGAGCCGCCCTATGTGGCCAAGCCGAACAATGAAGGCTCCAGCGTTGGGATTTACATCGTCCACGAAAATGCCAACGGCCCGCCGCAGCTGGACGAGGCGATGCCCGATCTGGTGATGGTCGAGAAATACGTGGCAGGCCGCGAGTTGACCGTGACCGTGATGGGCGACCGCGCCCTGACCGTGACTGAAATCATGACAGATGGCGGCTGGTACGACTATGACGCCAAGTACAAGCCCGGCGGCTCGTGGCATGTCCTGCCCGCCGACATCCCGCAGGACATTTTCGACCGCTGCATGGACTACGCCGTGCGAGCGCATAACGTGCTGGGGTGCAAGGGTGTGTCCCGCACGGATTACCGCTGGGATGACAGCAAGGGTGCCGATGGGTTGTTCCTGCTGGAAACCAATACCCAGCCCGGCATGACGCCAACCTCTCTGGTCCCGGAACAGGCCGCTCATCTTGGAATGACATTCGGCCAGCTCTGCGCCTGGATGGTGGAGGACGCCTCATGCGACCGCTGACCGCCAGCCGTTCACTGGAAATCCACCGCAGGAAACCACTTGCGGGGCCGGATGCCGATTTCGCCTCGGCCGACACGGACTCGCACGAGGCCGAACCGCTTTTGCGCCTGCGCGGTGCGCGTGTGTTTTCCAGCTCCGCAAGACGCAGTGACCCTGCGCCGTCCCGTCTCAGCTATCGGCTGCAACGCTGGATGCTGACGCCGGGCATTCGCCTTGGTGTCAAGGTGGGCCTGCCGATTTGCGCCATCGCTGCCGCGCTTGGCATCTTCTTTGCCTCGCAGGACCGTCGCGACGCACTTGCCGCTTATATCGCCGATGTGCGCACTTCGATTCAGGAACGCCCCGAATTCATGGTCAACCTGATGGCCATCGATGGGGCCGGAACCGACCTGTCCGAAGACATCCGCGAAATCGTGCCGCTGGATTTCCCGATCAGTTCCTGGGATCTGGATGTGGAACAGATCCGCGACACGATCACCGGGCTGGACCCGGTGAAATCCGCAACCGTCAGAATCCGCCCCGGAGGCATCCTGCAAGTCGATGTGGTGGAGCGGCAGCCCGTGATCGTCTGGCGAACGCGCGAAGGGCTTGAACTGCTGGATGAGACAGGCGCGCATGTCAAGGAAGCCACCTCTCGCAAGGATCACGCTGATCTGCCGCTGATCGCGGGGGCGGGCGCCAGCGATCATGTGGGTGAAGCGCTGGAGCTTCTTCAGACCTCGCGCAGCCTGGGCAATCGCGTGCGCGGTTTGGTGCGCGTGGGAGAGCGGCGCTGGGATCTGGTGCTGGACCGTGGTCAGCGCATCATGCTGCCGACCGAACGTCCGGTGCGCGCGCTGGAACGCGTGCTTGCCGTGAACGAGGTGCAGGACCTTCTGGAACGTGACGTGGCCGTGGTCGACATGCGCCTCGGGCAGCGTCCAACCATCCGAATGACCAAAGCCGCCAGCGACGACTGGTGGAACACACAAGTGACAGTGAGTAACGGGCAGTAACGACCATGATGACCGATCTTTATCAGTCCCAACGCGCCATGCGTCAGATGCGGCGGCAGGCTTTGCAACGCGGTGTGATTGCGATTCTGGATGTGGGCAGTTCGAAAATCGCCTGCCTAGTGCTGCGCTTTGACGGAACTGGTCGGCTGAGCGAGGACAACACCATCGGCTCCATGGCGGGTCAGACGGGCTTTCGCGTCATCGGCGCCGCGACCACCCGGTCGCGGGGTGTCCAGTTCGGCGAAGTTACCGCCATGCAGGAAACCGAACGTGCCATCCGAACCGCGCTTCAGGCCGCACAGAAGATGGCCGATATCCGCGTCGACCATGTGATCGCATGTTTCTCGGGCGCGAACCCGCGCTCTTACGGGTTGGATGCACAAGTCGACCTGGACGGTCAGATCGTGACCGAGGCCGAAGTGGGTCGCGTTCTGAACGCCTGCGACGTGCCGGATTATGGCGACGGGCGCGAAGTGCTGCACGCTCAACCGGTGAATTTTGCGCTCGACAACCGGTCTGGCCTGATCGACCCGCGCGGGCAGATGGGCCAGAGCCTTGCGGTCGACATGCATATGCTGACCGTGGATTCGTCAGCGATCCAGAACATCGTGCGCTGTATCAAGCGCTGCGATCTTGAACTCGCGGGTATTGCCAACTCGGCCTATGTCTCGGGCATCTCGGCGCTGGTCGAAGACGAGCAGGAACTGGGCGCGGCCTGTATCGACATGGGCGGCGGCACCACAAGCGTGTCGATCTTCATGAAAAAGCACATGATCTATGCCGATTGCGTGCGCATGGGCGGCGATCACGTGACCGCCGATATCTCGATGGGCCTGGGTGTGCCTGCCGCCGTGGCGGAACGGATCAAGACATTCAATGGTGGCGTTCATGCCACCGGGGCCGACGACAGGGATATGATTGATATCGGTGGTGATACCGGCGACTGGGAACACGACCGCCGCACCGTCAGCCGCGCTGAACTGATCGGCATCATGCGCCCGCGTGTCGAGGAAATTCTTGAAGAGGTCCGCGTCCGGCTGGACGCCGCCGGGTTTGAACATATGCCAAGCCAACAGATCGTGCTGACCGGCGGCGGCAGCCAGATCATGGGGCTGGACGGGTTGGCCACGCGCATCCTCGGTCAGCGCGTTCGCTTGGGCCGCCCCTTGCGCGTGCATGGCCTGCCGCAATCAGCCACCGGGCCCGGGTTCTCGTCCGCTGTCGGCCTCAGCCTGTTTGCGGCCCATCCTCAGGATGAATGGTGGGATTTTGAAATCCCGGTCGACACCTATGCCGCGCGCCCGTTCAAGCGCGCCGTACGGTGGTTCCGTGACAACTGGTAGAGTCCTGCGCGGGGGTGCTCTGTGCGCGGCGCTGCTGCCTGGCTGGGCCTCGGCCCAGACCATGATCACGCCCGAGGCGTTTCTGGACGCGGCGGTCGGCAAAACTTTGACATTCTACGAAATCCGCAGCGGTGGCCTGGTAGGAACCGAACAATTCCTGAACCGCCGCATGTCGGTCTGGCGCGAAGAGGGGCAGGGCTGTGTCTACGGGCAGATCACGACGCCAAACGGTCAGTTGTGTTTTCTGTACGACAATGACCCGGACGGCATTCCGGTCTGTTGGTGGCCGTTTTTGCATGAAGGTCGTTTGATGGTGCGGCTTGCCTCATTCGTCGATGGTGAAATACAGGAAGTGCGATCCATGACGGACCGCGGCTTGGACTGTCCAAATGCACCGCTCAGCTGAAGAAACCGGTTGCAGCGTTTCGATTTATCCCTCAAGATATCCACAAGGCCCGAAAGAGGCCTTGCGGCAGGACCTGAGCAGTTTTCCGCAATGTAGATGACAGTCGATCAGAGCGCGATGAACGAATGTGTCCTCGCGTTCATGCCGGTTGTCTAGTGATGGTCGCCGTTGTTTCCGCTATATCTGGCATGGCCTGCGAAATGCCGCCGGTTTATGCCTTATTTCCTCCATATTTTGTGGGAAAACGCGATTTTTGACGTGACCTTTTGGCATCAGGCCGCTAGAATCGAACAAGGATAGGTAAGAAAAACACCGCTTTGGCGGGACATAAATACAGGCGGACAGAGCATGACATTGAATCTTTCGATGCCCGGGCACGACGAACTGAAGCCTCGGATTACAGTATTTGGCGTTGGCGGCGCAGGCGGGAACGCCGTCAACAACATGATTGAAAAACAGTTGGACGGCGTTGATTTCGTGGTCGCCAACACCGACGCACAGGCGCTGCAACAAAGCCAGTCCTCTGCGCGGGTGCAGCTGGGCGTGAAAGTCACCGAAGGTCTGGGGGCAGGGGCCCGCCCGACCGTAGGCGCGGCCGCCGCCGAGGAAAGTATCGAACAGATCGTGGACCACCTTGCCGGCGCTCATATGTGCTTCATCACTGCTGGTATGGGCGGCGGTACCGGAACGGGGGCTGCTCCGATCATCGCGCAAGCCGCGCGTGAGCTGGGTGTTCTGACCGTCGGTGTCGTCACCAAGCCCTTCCAGTTCGAAGGTGCCAAGCGGATGCGTCAGGCCGAAGATGGGGTTGAGGCGCTGCAGCAGGTTGTCGACACGCTGATCATCATCCCCAACCAGAACCTGTTCCGCCTGGCCAATGAAAAGACCACCTTTACCGAGGCGTTCTCGATGGCTGACGACGTTCTGTATCAGGGCGTCAAAGGCGTGACCGACCTGATGGTGCGCCCCGGCCTGATCAACCTCGACTTTGCCGACGTTCGCGCCGTGATGGACGAGATGGGCAAGGCGATGATGGGCACCGGCGAGGCAACAGGCGAAGACCGCGCCATCCAGGCGGCGGAAAAGGCCATTGCGAACCCGCTGTTGGACGAAATCAGCCTCAAGGGCGCCAAAGGCGTGTTGATCAACATCACCGGGTCGCACGACCTGACCCTGTTCGAACTGGACGAAGCCGCAAACCGCATCCGCGAGGAAGTGGACCCCGAGGCCAATATCATCGTCGGCTCGACGCTGGATACCGCTATGGAAGGCGGAATGCGCGTGTCGGTTGTTGCGACCGGCATCGACGCCAGCGAAAAAACGACCGAAGTCCCGGTGGCGCGCCGTTCGATGTCCGAACCGCTGACCCGCACGGTTTCGGCTGAAGAGCATATTCAGGAAGAAGCCAGGGTGGTTGCCGACGCAGCAGAGCCCGTCCCGCAGCCGGAAGAAAACCGCGAACCTTCGCTGTTCGAAGCCGCTGAAGAGCCGGCGCAGCCGCAATTCCAGCCGCGCGACGAGCGTGACGAGGATGGCCTGCCGCCGCCCGCTTATCAGCCGCGTGTGGCCGAATTCGAGCCGCAGCCCGAGCATGTTGAGCCCGCGCCCGAGGCATTCGTGGCACCGCGCGGACATGCTGCTGGCACCCCGTCGCCCGAAGCATTGCAGCGTTTGCAGGCCGCTGTGCAGAAGGTTCCGTCGGCGCCACAGCGACCGGCAGCGCCCCGCCAGCCCGAAGCGGTTTCGCAACAGGAACCCGAGGAGCGGTCGCGTTTTGGCTTCAATCGTCTGATCGATCGGATGACCGGTCATGCCTCGGATACACCGGCCCAACCGCCGCGGCAGCAGCCCGTTTTGCGACAGTCCGAGGCGACCGCGCCGCTTCAGGAAGAGGCCGATCCGGATCAGGACCGCATCGAAATTCCGGCCTTCCTGCGCCGTCAAGCCAACTGATCGCGGTAACAAAATCCACTCAAGGGGCTGCCATTTGGCGGCCCTTAATCGTTTATTAACAGTATCTTGCAGGCATGTAAGCAGGGTTTTGCCGATCTGTTACATACATGTTTCAATCGGTTGCAAAGAGTGAGTTGAGCCTTGACGCGGGCTTCCTTAACTCAGTGTCCAACACGGCCCAAGCAGGCTGGACACTACTCACCGAGGCCCATTTTGCAACATACGCTCAAATCTCCGGTCACGTTTAAAGGCGTCGGGCTGCACAGCGGCAAGCCGGCGACCATGGTCCTGAAACCGGCGGCGGCTGGTCATGGCATCTGGTTCAAGCGGACGGATATTCAACTGGGCGACGCGATGATCCCGGCGATCTACTATGCGGTTGAACGGACCCCGCTTTGTACGCGTCTGGTGAATGATGCCGGTGTATCGGTTTCTACCGTCGAACATATCATGGCTGCATTGGCCGGGTGTGGTGTGCACAACGCACTTGTCGAGATCGACGGTCCCGAAGTTCCGATCATGGACGGCTCCTCGATTGACTTCGTGCGTGGCATTATGGCCCGGGGCGTGCGCCGTCAGGCCAGCCCGGTATTGGCCTATGAGGTTCTGAAAACCGTCACCGCATCCCGCGAAGGCGCGAGCGCCAGCCTTGCGCCCGCTGACGGGCTGATCATCGACTTCCATATCGATTTCGAAGACGGTGCCATCGGTAGCCAGAGCAAAACGCTGGACATGCGCAACGGTTCCTTCGCGCGTGAACTCAGCGATTGTCGCACGTTCTGCCGTCGCACGGATGTCGAGGCGATGCGCGAAAACGGGTTGGCTTTGGGCGGCACGCTTGAAAATGCCGTGGTCGTTCAGGGCGTCGAAGTTCTGACACCGGGCGGTTTCCGCCGGGTCGACGAGGCCGTGCGTCACAAGATGCTGGACGCCTTGGGTGATCTCTATCTGGCTGGTGGGCCGATTTTGGGTCACTTCACCGGAAACAAGTCGGGTCATTCGCTGACCAACACTTTGCTGCGCAACCTGTTCGAAACGCCGGGCGCCGTACGTCCGGTACTGTGCACGCCGGAACAGGCCGCGCGCCTGCCGGGGCAGGGGCTTGTCGTCAACGAAATTCCCGAAGTGGCCTGATCAGATCAACTCTGACGACATTTGCGCCAGAAGTCGCATAAGGCGTTTTGCACCGGAATTTTCTGTGCTAGACCATGGCTCAAATCGGGGCAAACCCCATTAAGCAAGACGACAAGGATGGGCGGTATGGTTGGCAGCAAAGCGGCAGTCAGATTCGCGGGTGCGATTCTTCTGGCAGCAGTTTTGACGGCATGCGGCAACGCCGGCGGCCTTTTTGGCAACAAGGGCGCGGACCGTGAACAGAACCTGGAAGGGTTCACGCCGGAACAGATCTATACCCGAGGTGAATACGAACTGTCGCAGAATCGCTCGGACGACGCGGCGTGGTATTTCTCGGAAGTAGAACGTTTGTATCCGTATTCGGACTGGGCCAAGCGCGCGCTGATCATGCAGGCGTTTTCGTTCCATTCGGACCAGAATTACGAAGAAAGCCGCGCGGCGGCGCAGCGTTATATCGATTTCTATCCGACGGATGAAGATGCTGCTTATGCGCAGTATCTGCTGGCGCTCAGCTATTATGATCAGATCGACGAAGTCGGGCGTGACCAAGGCCTGACCTTCCAGGCGCTGCAATCTCTGCGGACCGTGATCGAGGTCTATCCGGACAGCGAATACGCCACATCGGCGGTTCTGAAGTTCGATCTGGCCTTCGACCATCTGGCGGGCAAGGAAATGGAGATCGGGCGCTACTACTTGCGTCAGGATCACTATATTGCCGCTATCAACCGGTTCCGTGTTGTGGTCGAAGACTTTCAGACCACATCCCACACCGCCGAAGCACTGTATCGTCTGGTCGAGGCCTATCTGTCGCTTGGCCTGCTGGACGAGGCGCAGACCGCAGGTGCCATTCTTGGCTACAACTACCAGTCCTCGGAATGGTATGACGATGCGTACAAACTGTTGACCTCTCGCGGGCTTGATCTCAAGAGCCGCGGTAACAACTGGCTCAGCACGATTTATCGTCAGACCATCAAAGGTGAATGGTTGTAATCGCGATGGCCTTTGGTCCGGGACGCTGAAGACCACATGCTGCGCGCCCTTGATATCCGCGATATGCTGATCATCGACCGGCTGGAATTGAGCTTTCAGCCGGGCTTGAACGCACTGACCGGCGAGACCGGCGCGGGCAAATCGATTCTGCTGGATTCGCTTGGCTTCGTGTTGGGCTGGCGAGGGCGCGCGGAACTGGTGCGGCAGGGGGCCGCGCAAGGTGAGGTCGTCGCCGAATTCGAACTCTCTGCCGATCATCCCGCACATGCGATTCTGGCCGAAGCCGGTCTGCCGGGGGGCCAGGAACTGATCCTGCGCCGCGTCAACACGGCCGAGGGGCGCAAGACCGCCTGGGTCAATGACCGCCGCTGCTCGGGCGAAGTTCTGCGGGCGCTGTCCGAGACTCTGATCGAACTGCACGGACAGCATGATGACCGCGGTTTGCTGAATCCACGTGGCCATCGGGCGATGCTGGACGAATTCGCACAGGTCTCGGAGCAGCTGACAAACGTGCGAACCGCCTGGGCCGCGATGTCCCGTACCCGCAAGGCGCTGGCCGAGACCGAGGCCGCTCTGGCTGCCGTCCGCAGTGAGGAAGAATTCCTGCGTCACGCGGTCGCCGAGCTTGACCAGCTTGACCCGCAACCCGGTGAGGATGCCGAGCTGGATGCCCGCCGCCGCATGATGCAAGGGGCCGAACGGATTCGCGACGATGTTGCGCGTGCCTTTGCCCTGTTGTCCGGGGACGGGGCGGAAGGGGCCATGTCCGACGCCATCCGCTGGCTGGAAGGCGTCTCGGACAATGCGGGCGGCCAGTTGGAAGAACCGATAGCAGCGCTCGGGCGCGCGATGATCGAGTTGGGCGAGGCGCAGGATGGCGTGAATGCCTGCCTTCAGGCGCTGGACTTCAACCCGGCAGAATTGGAACAGGCCGAGGAACGCCTGTTTGCCATCCGTGCGCAGGCCCGCAAACATGACGTGGCCCCGGATGATCTGGGTTCGTTTGCCGACACTCTGCGTGACCGGCTGAACCGGTTGGAGGCAGGGGATGCCGACCTGGCAGACAGGCGAGCAGCCGTGTACGCGGCGCAACAAGCCTACGACGCTGCCGCAGCCGACCTCAGCGCCGCGCGCAAGGCCGCCGCCGGGCGGCTTGACGCGGCCGTCATGGCGGAACTGGCCCCGCTCAAGATGGAACGCGCCGTATTCCAGACCGAGATCACCCCGGCCGAACCCGGCCCCGAAGGCACCGACGCGGTGGCCTTCACCGTGGCCACCAACCCCGGTGCGCCGGCGGGGCCGCTGAACAAGATCGCCTCGGGGGGTGAGCTCAGCCGCTTTCTGCTGGCCCTCAAGGTCTGCCTGTCTGGCGACGACAGTGCCCGGACGATGATCTTTGACGAAATCGATCGCGGTGTCGGTGGGGCAACCGCCGATGCGGTCGGGCGCAGGCTGGCGTCGCTGGCGCAGGGCGGGCAGGTTCTGGTTGTCACCCATTCCCCTCAAGTCGCCGCACGGGCGGCGCATCACTGGCGGGTGCAGAAACAGGTTACTGACGGACAAACCCTGTCCACCGTCATTCCTTTGGCCGAACCGGATCGGGTGGACGAGATCGCGCGCATGGTGGCCGGCGACACCATCACCGAAGAAGCCCGTGCCGCCGCCCGGGCTCTGTTGCAGGCCTGATGCGGCGATGGCGTGAATTGGTGCTCACACTGTCGCTATCTCACTTTTATATGGGCGCTCCGTGGCTTACTAAGGGTTAAGTGATGATCCCCGAGGGCCAATGACCCAATCGACCCGCACCGTTCTGCGCAACCAGTTCAATCAGGCTCTGGCCGCGATCAAGGATGCGTGGCGGGTCATGCTGCGCCGGGGGCCAAGCCAGATCCAGTTCTGGTTCATTGCGCTGGCCATCGGGATCGCGGCCGGTTTCATGGCGCTTGGCTTCCGCAAGGCCATCCGCGCGCTGCAAGCCTATCTTTACGATACCGATGACATCCTGCTGCTGCACAGCCACGCCGAGAAACTGCCATGGTTCATGGTTCTGATCATTCCCATCTTCGGTGGCCTGGTCGTCGGCATCATCCTGAACCGGTTCACCAATGACGGCCGCGTCCGGTCGGTTGCCGACGTGATCGAAGGTTCGGCCATCACCGACGGGCGGGTCGAGGTCAAGGCGGGCATCGCGTCGTTCTTCGCCTCGCTCATCACGCTCAGTTCGGGCGGGTCAACAGGCCGCGAGGGGCCGGTGGTGCATATGGCCGGAGTGATTTCCACATGGGTCAGCAACCGCATACACGCGGACGGGATCACGGGACGTGACCTGTTGGGATGTGCCGTTGCCGCGGCCGTGTCGGCCAGCTTCAACGCCCCCATTGCGGGGGCCTTGTTCGCGCTCGAGGTCGTGCTGCGCCATTTCGCCGTTCACGCATTTGCCCCGATCGTCATCGCCTCGGTCGCGGGAACGGTGATCAACCGGCTGGAATATGGCGACGTTACCGAGTTCACGCTGGAGACGCCGGGATCGCTGCAATTCTATGTCGAGCTTCCGGCCTTCCTGATCCTGGGCCTGATCTGCGGACTTGTCGCGCTGCTGCTGATGCGGTCGATTTTCTTTGCCGAGGATATTGGCAGCCATATCCAGAACCGCCTGTCGATTCCGGCCTGGCTGCGCCCTGCGGTGTCCGGGGCGATGCTGGGGCTGATGGCGATCTGGTTTCCGCATATCATCGGCGTGGGGTACGAGACGACAATTCGCGCCCTGACCGGTGATCTGGTGCTGACCACTGCCATCCTGTTTGCGGTGATCAAAACGGTCGCGGTGGCGATTACCATGGGCGGGCGCATGGGGGGCGGGGTGTTCTCTCCGTCTCTGATGGTCGGCGCGTTGACCGGGCTTGCCTTCGGTCTGATCGCCACCGGGTTGCTGCCGGATGTGTCGGGCACGCATACGCTTTATGCCTTTGCCGGAATGGGCGCCGTGGCCGCGGCCGTGCTGGGCGCGCCCATCTCGACCACTTTGATCGTTTTTGAACTGACCGGCGATTGGCAGATCGGCCTTGCCGTGATGGTCAGCGTGTCCATGTCCACGGCCTTGGCCTCGAGACTTGTGGACCGGTCTTTCTTCCTGACCCAGCTGGAACGGCGTGATGTCCACCTGGCCGCGGGGCCGCAGGCTTATCTGCTGGCAATGCTTCGCGCCGGAGCCGTGATGCGCCCGCTTGGGGATCCGCGGTCGATCACGAAGGAAGAGGCACAGGGGCTGATCGACCAGGGCCTGTGCATTCAGGCCAGCGCCACGCTGGAAGCCGCCATGCCCTATTTTGATCGTGACGATATCCCCTGCATTCCGGTTGTCATTCTGGAAAACGACGGCTCTGAAACACCGGTTGGGGCGCTCTATCACGTCGATGCGCTCAAGGCATATAACAGGGCGCTTGCGGCCACGGCTGCCGAAGAGCATTCCTGAGTTTCACTCACCATACACGCTGGCTTCATCGCCCAGATAATTGTCCCACGCAAACCAATAGGAAACATGACCGGCGACTCGTGGCAAACGCGTTCCATCCGGCCCGATCAAAGCCTCTTCCGTGACGGTCCAACCGTTCCCCGCGCTATCCTGCAACCCGCCTTGCGTCGCCCGGAACGCATGCGTTTTTCGCTCATAGGCCCGCACGCTGCGCTCTTTGGGATCGCCAATCAGAACCAGAGGTGTCCGACCGATTGCATCGTTGATCACCGGTTTGCCCTTGAACGCATCCAGAGGCCAGGCGCGGGCTGCACCAAACTGGCGCACGGCAAAGACGTAATCCTTCTGCCGATGCCGGGACTGATCCACAACCGCCGGGAACATCAGCTCGCTCGAGGCGAAATAGTCGCGATAAACCACCCCTGATCCGTAATTGCGCCGATGCCCGGTGTTCAGCGACAGAACACGGGTTTTGGGATGCGAGGTCCTCCAGCTGTCCCATGTCGTGATCACCACAGGGCGCTGTTTCAACGTGATGCCGCTGTTCGCCAAAGGCCCCACAACAGGCCTGCCGGTATACTGGTTCCACAGCGAATGCGTCTCTCGGTCAAACATCAGCTTGTTCGAACGATAGAGGAAACCTGACGACCCGAAAATGAACGGCTTTCGCCGCCCCGCCACCTGGGTTTCAAACAGGATGCCCGACCCGCAAAGCGTGCAATAGGCCAGCGCCACGGGCACGCCGCCGATCACCTCGTTGAACATCTCGTGCCAGCCCATGATCCGCAGGGGATAGGCGCGCTCATCCCCGTTGATGGCCGCGCCGAATACCAGATCATCGCCCTTCAGATACCCCGCATTCGAAGCAGAGATCAGGGTGGGATTGTCCAGAGACGGAATGCCATCCTTGTACACACCGCCCCAGGCGATCTCTTCCAGGCGGATCTTCATCTTGTCGCGTTGCAGATATTCGGGCCGCAGGAACAGATCGAAGTTCGGGTCGATCCCCAGAAGAACCTCGCGCTTGAACGGGATCAACGACGGATGAGGGACAATCTGCGGGTTTCGTTCTTGCCACAGCTTCCACTCGAACCAGTCATTGCCGTGCCGTTGCCCGGTCAAGGCCTCCATCACCTCGACAATCTCATCCCGTCGCCTGTCGGCATAACGCATCGCAGTCAGCAACCCGGCCACGACATCCGGCTGGCCACGGTCCTTCAGATACGCCATCTGCGCCTCAAACGCGGTCCGACGCCCGCTCAGCGTGCTGCGCAACGCGTCCAGAACCGGATCCTGCTGCGCCCACAGCACACCGGGTGCCATTGCACCAGCCCCGATCATCCCAGCAAAACCGCGACGTGACATCGACATGGAAGCCTCCGGTGTTACCCCGGAGCAAGTGTGCCGCAAATGCCGTTCACGTGCATGCCACAGCTGCGTGAGGTGGGCGCGGGGGCTGGCGTTAGATCTGCTCCACCTTCACCGATTCAGCCGGGTAGAATGCCAGATGGTCCTTGATCTCGGCCACTGCCTGAATCGGATCCTCATAGCTCCAGACCGCGTTGTCTGTCACGGATGACTTGTTGACGATGGAAAAATGCGTCGCGTCGCCCTTGCCGGGGCAGTGGGTCACCTTGTCGGTCCGATCCAGAAACGCCATCGCAACATCGTTGCGCGGGAAATAGATCACCGGATCCTTGTCGCCTTCAAGCAGTTCCAGCGCGTTGTTCGTTTCGCCCAGGATCGCACCGCCCGAGCGGACGGTCCATTTGCCCGGCGCTTTCCGGATCGTGATCTCAGCCATTCCTCTTCCTTCCGTCGTCGTATCAGGGCCACCCCTCTGCCTGTTTTATGTAACAGACCAGTGTCAGATTGGGGCAGTTGCGGCATCCAACCACAGTTGTGCGTCATGTCCCAGCCTTGGGCGAATTTTTTCCGCAACGTCGCGGTGATAGGCATTCAGCCAGTCGCGTTCGTCGGTCGTCAACATATCGACCATGATCAGTCTGCGGTCAATCGGTACATAGGTCAGCGTGCGCCAGTTCAGCATCGCGCGTTCGGCATCGCCACCGGGAAGCAGAGGAGCGTCTTCCACCACCACAAGGTTTTCGATGCGGATGCCAAAGGCGCCTTCCCGGTAATACCCGGGTTCGTTTGACAGGATCATGCCGGGTTGCAGCGGTACATGGCTGACTTTGGACAGCCGTTGCGGCCCTTCATGCACGCTCAGATAGGCGCCGACCCCATGTCCGACCCCATGGTTGAAATCCTGTCCCGCAGACCACAGCGGCACGCGGGCCACACATTCGATATCCCGCCCGGCAAGGCCCGCAGGCCAACGCAGCATCGACATGGCAATCATGCCCTTCAGCACCCGGGTGAAGCAGGTTTTTTCCTCGGTTCCGACGTCACCGATGGCGATGGTTCGGGTGATGTCGGTGGTGCCGTCCAGATACTGCCCGCCACTGTCCAGCACCAGAATATGGCCTTTTTCCAGGCGACTGTCGGTCTCTTCCGTCACGCGGTAATGCATGATCGCGCCGTTCGGACCCGTGCCTGCAATGGTATCGAACGAGATGTCCTGAAGCGCATTGTCCTTGCGCCGGTTTTCTTCCAGCCGGGTGACAACCTGTGTTTCGGTCACGCTGCCCGGGGCTTGCTGGTCCAGCCAGCATAACGTTTCGATGACCGCCACCGCATCGCGCAAATGCGCCTCGGCGCTGCCTGCGATTTCAGCCGCATTCTTGCAGGCTTTGGGCAGGGCGCAGGGATCGCCGCCATCCGTCATCGCGTCACCCAGCGCATCGGCCACGATCTGAGGTACCGAAGCGGCATCCACCTGCACCGGACCGGCCAGAGCCGCAACCGCATCCAGAAAATCGCCCACAGCGCGCAAGGTCACCTGAGAACCCAGATGATCCCGTACCCCGGCCAGTTTTTCTGCCGCCATGAACAGATCGACCTGACCTCCTGCATGAAGAATGGCAAAGCCGTGGGCCACCGGGTTATAGGCGATATCCGACCCACGGATATTCAACAGCCACATGATGGAATCCGGCAGGGTGATCACCGCTGCCTTGTGCCCGGCCCGTCGAAGGTCTTCGGCCAGACGGGCGATCTTGCTGTCCGCACCTTCCCCGGCAAATTCGATCGGATGCGCCTTGACCGGGTTCATCGGCGGTGCGGGTTGATCGGCCCAGATCCGGTCCACAAGGTTTTCGCATCTCACCAGTTCGATGCCCGATCCTTCCAGATCACTCAATGTGCCGGAAATCTGCCCTGCCGCATGCAGCCACGGGTCAAAACCGATCTTGCCGCCGTTGGGCAATTGCTGTTTCAGCCAGGCGCTCAGGCATACCTCGGGCCAGGGGACCGGGGTGAAATCTGCGGCAACTTGTGCCTTGACCTGGGTGCGATACCGCCCGTCGATGAAAACTCCGGCCACGTCGCGCAGGGCGGCGCAAAACCCGGCCGAGCCCGTGAACCCGGTCAGCCAGGCCAGACGTTCATCGCGCGCTGCGACATACTCTCCCTGATGCGCATCCGCCCGCGGAATCAGAAACCCATCCAGCCCTTCTTGCACCATCTGTTCGCGCAAGGCGGCCAGCCGCGGTGGCCCCTGTTCCGGGCGGGCGGTCACTTCGAAGGATTGGAACATGGGCGGCCTCATTCACATCATTTGAGCGTGACCCTGAGGCGCATTTCAAAAAATGTCCAGACGGGAACACCCCGCCTGAACAAGCCGATGATCAGCAACGAAAAACACGTCGCCCTCGGGGAAATGCGCCCGCCGGGCAGAAGATCAGCCTCAGCCGGCCTTTCTCATCCCCATGACCCGCGCCCGCGCCCGCGGGTCACTGTCAAACAGAGCTGCCAGTTGTTCGGTCATCGCGCCGGCCAGTTGTTCGACATCGGTAATCGTCACCGCCCGGTCGTAATACCGTGTCACGTCATGGCCGATGCCGATGGCCAAAAGTTCGACCATCTTGCGTTTTTCGACCATCGCGATCACGTCGCGCAGGTGTTTTTCCAGATAGTTGGCCGGGTTCACGCTCAGTGTCGAATCATCGACCGGCGCACCGTCCGAGATCACCATCAGGATCTTGCGTTGTTCGCGCCGTGCCAGCATCCGGCGATGTGCCCATTCCAGGGCTTCTCCATCGATGTTTTCTTTCAGCAGGCCCTCTTTCATCATCAGACCCAGATTGGGCCGCGCGCGACGCCAAGGGGCGTCCGCGCCCTTGTAGATGATGTGGCGCAGGTCGTTCAAACGGCCCGGCTGTTGCGGGCGTCCGTCGTTCAGCCATGCCTCACGTGCCTGACCGCCTTTCCACGCCCGCGTGGTAAAGCCCAGAATTTCGACCTTTACATTGCACCGCTCCAGCGTTCGCGCCAGAACATCGGCACAGATGGCGGCGATTGAGATCGGACGACCCCGCATCGACCCCGAATTGTCCAGCAGCAGCGTCACCACCGTGTCGCGGAACTCGGTGTCCTTTTCGACCTTGAAGCTCAGCGGAGTGGTGGGGTTCGCGACCACACGTGCCAATCGACCCGCGTCCAGAATGCCTTCCTCGCGGTCAAACTCCCAGCTGCGGTTCTGCTGCGCCTGCAAGCGGCGTTGCAGCTTGTTGGCCAGACGCGATACCGCCCCTTTCAAGGGCTCCAGCTGCTGATCCAGATAGGCCCGCAGACGTTCCAGCTCGGCCGGTTCCGCCAGATCCTCGGCGGCGATCTCTTCGTCATGGGTGTCCAGATAGACCTTGTAATCCGGATCCGCTTCGGATGCGGGCGGCGGGGCAGGCGGCTCCAGCGGCGCCTCGCCATCCGGCATCTCAGCCTCGTCACCCATCTCGTCTTCGGCCATTTCGTCCATCGAGACCTGGGCCTGAGACTGATCCTGCTGCTCTTCCTGCGTCTGCTCAGGTGTTGCGTCCGCGTCCTGTTCGTCCTGATCATCCTGACCGGTGCTGTCGGGATCGGGCTGTTCTTCGGCGTCTTCCTCGGCCTGGTCTTCCTGCTCGTCGTCCAGCTCATCGGGGTCATCCCCAAGCTGGTCGCCATATCCCAGATCCTTGATCACCTGACGGGCGAATTTGGCAAACTCCGCCTGATCCGAGAGAATCTCGTCCAGATTCTCCAACGTCCCGCCCGCTTGCTCTTCGATGAATCCACGCCACAGGTTCATTATGTTTTCGGCAGCAGGCGGAAGATCACGCCCGGTGGCCAGATGCCGGATCAGGTAGCCTGCCGCAACCGAAAGAGGTGCATCGGCGGGTTGCTTGCACTGATCATACCCACGCCGGATTGCTTCATGCCCGATCTTGACGTCAATATTGCTGGCGGTGCCCGGCATGTCCCGCGCGCCCATCGCCTCGCAGCGGGCGGTCTCCATCGCCTCGTACAGATCCCGCGCCATATCGCCCGGGGGCGCATAGCGCGCATGGGTCGCGTCGTCATGATACTTGCGATGCAATGCCAAGGCGTCCGCCGTGCCACGCGCCAACAGCACCTCTTCACGCGTCATCCGACGCGAGACCTGAGGCAGCCGCATCGACTCGCCCGTCATGCCCGAAGGGTCCACTGTATAGGTCACCGACAGTTCGGGATCATCAGCCATGACCTTGGTGGCCTCGGCCAAGGCCTTCTTGAACGGATCGGCGGGGTTGTCGTTCTTCTGTGCCATGTCCTTAAGCCCTCATAGTACTGGCCTGCCCGGCGTCGAAAACAGTAACGGATCCGTCTTCATCTGGCCAAAAATATCCCCGCCGGAGGCATTGCGCCCGCTCCGGGCGCAATTCGGGTGCTTACCCCAAGCTCGCACTCGCGGCGCTTTCAGGCAACTCCTCATCGAAGCAGCGCTGATAGAACTCGGCCACGGTCTGGCGCTCCAGCTCATCGCATTTGTTCAGGAAGGACAGGCGGAACGCATAGCCCACGTTGCGGAAAATCTCGGCGTTCTGAGCCCAGTTGATGACGGTCCGCGGGCTCATGACGGTGGACAGATCGCCATTCATGAAGGCGGTCCGTGTCAGGTCGGCGACGGTGACCATCTGGCTGACGGTCTTGCGGCCCTCGGCGGTGTTATAATGCGGCGCTTTCGACAGAACGATCATCGTCTCGGCGTCGTGGCTCAGATAGTTCAGGGTCGACACCAGCGACCAGCGGTCCATCTGCGCCTGGTTGATCTGCTGCGTGCCGTGATACAGGCCCGTGGTATCGCCCAGACCGACCGTGTTGGCGGTGGCAAACAGGCGGAAATTCGGGTTCGGGGTGATGATCTCGTTCTGATCCAGCAGGGTCAGCTTGCCGTCATGCTCCAACACACGTTGGATCACGAACATCACGTCTGCGCGGCCCGCATCATATTCGTCGAATACGATGGCAACCGGGTTGCGCAACGCCCAGGGCAGGATGCCTTCGTGGAACTCGGTCACCTGCTTGCCGTCGCGCAGTTTGATCGCGTCCTTGCCGATCAGGTCGATCCGGCTGATATGGCTGTCGAGGTTCACACGCACGGCGGGCCAGTTCAGACGGGCAGCGACCTGTTCAATGTGGGTCGATTTGCCGGTGCCGTGATAGCCTTGGATCATCACACGACGGTTATGGGAAAAGCCCGCCAGAATCGCCAGCGTGGTCTCCGGATCGAACTTGTAGGT
The DNA here is from genome assembly GCF_013033235.1 of Ruegeria sp. HKCCA0235A. Classification (NCBI taxonomy): domain Bacteria; kingdom Pseudomonadati; phylum Pseudomonadota; class Alphaproteobacteria; order Rhodobacterales; family Roseobacteraceae; genus Ruegeria; species Ruegeria sp. HKCCA0235A. The sequence continues at coordinate 195,150 of NZ_WQDQ01000003.1, forward strand.
ATGATCGATCACCGGCACTCGGTCGCTGCGCTCGGCGAAACCCTTGACCGCCATGTCGCTGTCAATGCCGAACACGTCACGGACCGAGATATCCTCGGTAGGTTTTGCGTTGATATCGATCGATCCGTCAGCCATGCGCCTAGTCCTTATCCTTTGGCCCGTTCACCGGGTATGAACCCGTGTGTGGTGCAACATATTGCGGGCAAGGGCAAGGGAAAGCGAAAGGCGCCCAGAGGTGCGCATGTTTTTCTTGCAAACTGGCCCTATCGTTGCGCGTGGGGTGTCATTCCAGATTGATGACCCACGCTACGATTTGGCACCTCGCGTTAACAAGCTTTGAGGCCGATTGCGCATAACCCAGAAGTCCTCGGTGAAAGGCTGGCAACAACCTTTGCGCCTCGTTCAAATGCAAACATTAACATACTATCATTGAAATGCTTCTTCGGCGCGTTAACATGACTTTTAAATGTGGTTTTTGGCGTTCTTTGTGAGTTTGTGAGGTCTGTGGTGTTCTGTTCAGTCAACACACGGAGGGAACATGTTCGTTGCGAGTTTCCTTTTGGTCCAACCTGCTTAACGGACACAACGTATGTCGTTTGATGTCTTACTTCATTCGGTCAACACAAGCGGGCAAGGCGACTTGATCGTACAAAACAGGACCGAACCAGCCATTGTCTCGGGTCAAACAATTTCGATCAACGGTGGTCCGTTCCTACCCTATACATACCTTGGTCAAGGTAACTACAAAGGTACCGGGGAATCTGGCGAATTCATTCAGGTCGGTACTGGCACCTATGCCTGGGACACCAATAACCCCACCGGGCCAATGACAACCGGAAACTGGCAAATCACAACCGGAGATCTTGATCCGAACAATCCGCCCTGTTTTGTTGCTGGAACCCTGATCGAGACCGAAACCGGTCCCCGTCCGGTTGAAAACTTGGCGATCGGTGACAGAGTTTGCGTGTCAGGTGGAAAAACACTGCCGATTTTGTGGATCGGGAAAAAAGTGCTGAGTGCACAAACACTGGCTTTGCAACCAAAATTTAGACCCGTTCGCATTCGGCGCGACGCGATTTGCAAGGGTCAACCCAACCAGGATGTTTTTGTGTCCCCGCAACATCGGATCATGCTGGAAGGCTGGCGCGCCGAGTTGTTGTTCGGACAAGATCGGGTCTTTGTTGCGGCAATCCACTTGGTGAATGACGGAACAATTCAGCAGGTGCACACAGGTGAAGACATCACATATTACCACATTGCCTGCTCTCGACACGCGGTACTGCACTCGCAGGGGTTACGCAGTGAAAGTCTTTTTCTGGGCGACACAGCGCTGAAGTCTTTCAGTCGTGAAGACGTCGAAGAACTGCTCGCACTGTTCCCCGAATTGCGTGACGGCACCGCAGAGTCGCAGCAAACTCGCTTAAGCTGTTTGAAGCGCCGGGAAGCAATTGCATGGCGAAGCTCATACCCGGACTAAAGCGCGAATAGTTGTAATCCGAACCGCCCCTGGTTTGATCCCTGGCCTCAACAAACCCCTTCAAATGTGTTCTCTCGGAACAGTTGCCTTAGGCAATTTCTCAGTGCAGCACCGTTGTGATGGCCTTACACATCTGTGCCTTGGGTCAACTGTTGCTTGGCTATAGCGAAAACCAAAGTTCGTCTTTGCGAAAGCCACCTTTTACCAGACGATCCGCGTTCAACACATCCGGAAACTCGTCTACCCAATCCCGAAACCGGTCATTTGTGACGATGCGTGCCTTGCTATCCCGCGCCGCCTTCAAGATCAGCGGATCCGCAGGTGTCCCTTTGGGGGCCACCATGACCTGCTTGGATCGTAGGCCCAGGGCGCGGCTCAGCTTCCGGTCGTCCATATAGTGGCCTTCGACTTTGTACCCGACATTCGCATCGAACATGACGCCCGGTTTGAACCCTGCGCGCTTCAACGTCTCAAGGACCTTCTTCAACGTCTCCAGATCCGGGGAGCCGTCTTTCCAGTGCATGACGTTCGAGCCGTCCACGATGATCCATGTATTTGCCCGGCGCCACCTGAACCAGGCCCGTATGAACAAGATTGCGCTGGCCATCACGCAAATCAGCGCCAAAAGGAACAGCCAATCCGCATCAGTCGGAATGAAGCTGGCAGCGATGAGCCCGCTTAGCGAGACGAGCAACAGGCAAATGGATGTGCGCACGAAACTGATCCCTGGAAACTCCTGTCCCAAATCCTCCATCACTTTCGTGTGGAATGAAACAGGATTCCATACGGAACTTGCGCAGTTTTTTCAGGTTGTGTCGTCTGCGGCACCCAACCATTCAGGCAGAGCGCGCCGCGAACGCAAAGCAGGGAAAGCCGTCCCCTTACTTGAAGTTCCGGCTGTCCTTGATCTGATCCCAGGCCCAGACAACTTCCTGCAACTGCTCTTCCTGCGAGCGGTCTCCGCCGTTCATGTCCGGATGCAGCACTTTGATCAGCTTCTTGTACGCTTTGCGAACCTCGGCCTTGGTCCAGCTGTCATTGGCCTCGAGAATCTCGATCGCACGGCGTTCGGTCGGCGGCAGGCGTCGTCCGCCGCCACCCGTCGTGCGGCCTTTGTTCTGCGTGCTGTTGGCACCAAGAACCTGATGCGGATCCTCGATCCCCAAACGGGCCCAGGCACGTGCTTCGGGGTCGCCCATCGGCTTGGTCTCGCGCTCCCAAACCTTGTCTTTCGAACGCTGTGCGTTCAGCTCGGCTTCGGTGGTGCCGTCAAAGAAATTCCACTTCTGGTTATATTCCCGCACGTGTTGCTGGCAGAACCAGAAATAATCATCCAGGACATCCGGTGCTTTTGGCGCGCGGAACTTTCCCGGCTCTTCACATCCCTCGTGGTCACAGATCCGGACCGAGGTTTCAGAGGCACCCGACATGCCCCGGCGTCCCCGCGGATTCTTCTTTTTGGCGCTGGAAACGGACATATCGAATCCGAAGGGGTCTGATTTCGCCATGCTCTAATCCTCAAGAACGCGTCTTTTCGACTCGGAGGCAGCAGTTTAATCTAAGCAGCCGAAAGTAGAAGAGGGGTGCGGCAATATTTTTGCCGCTAAGCAAAAAAATGAGTGTGACCGACGAGATCCGAACCCGCCTGCAAGCCGCCTTTGATCCGCGCGAGCTTGAAGTGATCGACGACAGCGAAAGCCATAGGGGCCATGCAGGATATCAGGAAGGTGGTGAAAGCCACTTCAACGTTCGTATCCGCGCCAGCGCATTCGAAGGCAAATCCCGCGTCGCCCGCCACCGTGCGGTACACAAGGCGCTGGGCGACATCGTGCCGCGCATCCACGCGCTGGCCCTGGATATCGGCGTCTGAAGACCTTTACGTGTCAACCAGCCTCCATCTGCGCGGACGGCGTAGATGCCGAGATGGCGTATTCCTCTTGTGTCATGACCTCTTCGATTCCCTCGAACAGGGGGGTCGACAAGTATCGCTCGCCGGTGTCCGGCAACATGACCAGTATGACAGAGCCTGCCGGCGCGGATTCGGCCAGCTTCATGGCCACCGCAAAGGTCGATCCGCCCGAAATCCCGGTGAATATCCCTTCTTCGGCTGCAAGCCGGCGCGACCATGCGATTCCTTCGGGTCCGGGAATGGGGATCAGCTCATCATAGTATGAATTGTCGATGGCTTCCTGCAGAACCCAGGGGATGAAATCCGGTGTCCAGCCCTGAATCGGGTGGGGCTCGAAATCGGGGTGGCTTTCGGTCGGCTGATGGTCAGCGTTGCGCGTATTGACGTAACCTGATGATACGATTGCGGCATTTGCCGGTTCGGTCAGGATGATCCTGGTGTCGGGCCGCTCTTTCCGCAAGATACGCGAAACACCCGAAACGGTGCCACCGGTCCCATAGCCCGTCACCCAATAATCCAGCTGTTGCCCTTCGAAATCGGCAAGAATTTCGCGCGCCGTCGTGTTTTCGTGAATAGCGGCGTTGGCAGAAGTTTCGAATTGGCTGGCAAGGAACCATCCGTTTTCCTCGGCCAGTTCCTTGGCCTTGGTATACATGCCGAACCCTTTTTGCGCCTTGGGGGTCAGAACAACCTTGGCGCCCAGAAACCGCATCAGCTTTCGCCGTTCGACCGAGAAGCTCTCGGCCATTGTCACGACCAGAGGGTATCCCTTGGCCGCACACACCATGGCCAGCCCGATACCGGTGTTGCCGGATGTCGCTTCGACAACGGTTTGTCCGGGCTTCAGCCGCCCGTCACGTTCCGCCGCCTCGATGATGTTCAGCGCCAGCCTGTCCTTGACCGAGCCTGCCGGGTTGAAGGCCTCGAATTTCACATAGACGGTCACATGCTCTGGCGCGATCCGATTGACCCGAATGCAGGGCGTGTCACCGACCGTGTCGAGAATGCTGTCATACAGGCGTGTCCGCCCTTGTGTCTGCCGAATAGCCATTTCGATGTCCCTCCAGAATATCCGGCTAACATGCCACAGATTTCCCGAGGGTGTAGCCCTTATTGCTTTCCAATGTGGTTGGGCCGTCCCGGCTCGACTTGACGTATGTCAGAGCGAACACGGATGTCCTGCACAAGGCCACAGGGCATTTGCAATCGTTCTAGCGGTCGTACCAGCCCCCAAGTCTATGTTTTCGAAGGGCCGTTTTCATCAACGGCGTCATCAGACCGCTTCAACGACAGGGGCGGCTCGTCCGATTCTGCGGCAATTGGTTTCGGGGCCTGTACCTCGTCGGGGCCCGGAATCGGCTGGGCCAGCGGGGTGTCATCCATCTCAGGTACTGCGCCGACCCACGAGGCATCGATTTCCTCTTCCACCACGCGGCGGAACACCAGCACATTGCGCCAGTTCGTGGTCGATCCGGTCAGACCCGAGCGTTCCTCGCTGGGCAACAGCTCGGCCCGCTGGTATTCCCAGCCATCCTGACCCATCTGATTCAGCAGTTGCTCGACCGAGACGGCAAAGCGGCCCTCGGCCGTTTTCACGCCTTTGGCTTTGACACCTTTTTGCGGGGCGGGGATGACCTTGTATTCGTAGCGCTTCATCTACTGTTCCTAAATGCGTTTCCGCGCTAACTTAACACGCTGCCCCCCGGGTGAAAGGGCCCTTGCTCATCCGGCGGAATTCAGCTCTGACCATTCGTTTCGGCCTGTGCCGCCTTGGCCACAACCGACAGGCACAGTTCCGTCGCCAGCGCCATGTCCTGCACTGAAATCCATTCCAACGGGCCGTGAACGCATTGCATCCCGGTGAAGATGTTGGGGCAGGGGGTGCCGAATTCGGTCAGGCGGGATCCGTCCGTTCCGCCCCTGATCGGCACCGACAGCGGTTCAACCCCCAGTTCGCGACACGCATCCCGCGCCAGCTCGACCGGAGTCATGTCGTTTTCCAGCCAATACCGCATGTTGCGGTACTGGTGGTTGATGTCGCAGGTGATGGTCGCGCGCGGTTCCGTGGCCTGCACAGCGGCGCAGACCTGCCGCACGATGTTTCGTTGCGCCTCCAGCCCGTCCATCTCGAAATCACGCAGGATCAGCTTGATCTCCATCTCGGATGATCCGCCGTTCATGTCAGTGACATGGATGAAGCCGTCGCGCCCGTCCGTGGTTTCCGGCGTCATGGTGGCCTGAGGCAATGTCTGCACGATCTTTGCCGCCAGATGCGTGGCGTTCACCATCTTTTCCTTGGCCAGGCCGGGATGGATCGAAACACCCTCGATCCGGATCACGGCGCGGTCGGCCGAGAAACTTTCATACTCGATCTCACCCACTTGCTGCCCATCCAGCGTATAGGCAAAATCCACGCCCAGATCCTTGGGAAGTTGTTCCGTGACGCCCCGGCCGATCTCTTCATCCGGAGTGAACGCGATACGAATAGGGCCATGTGGAATATCCTGATTTTCGATCAGGTGCCGTGCCATCGTCATCAGAATCGATACACCTGCCTTGTCGTCCGCGCCCAGCAGGGTTGTGCCCGACGCGGTGATCAGGTCGTGGCCGATCTTTTCGGCCAGATAGGGGTTGTCATCCGGAGAAAGAACCAGATCCGGGTTGTCGGGAAAGGTGATGTCGCCACCGTTGTACCCCTTGATCACCCGCGGCTTGACGCCGGTTGCGTTGAACTGAGGGGCCGTATCGACATGGGCCAGAAAGCCCACGGTCGGCCCCGGCGCCGTTCCGGGAATGGTCGCGACAACAACACTGTCGCCCGTCATCTCAACATCCTGCGCGCCGATCTGGATCAGCTCATCACGCAACAGGTTCAGCATGTCGAACTGGATCTGAGTGCTCGGGGTCGTCGGGGATGTCTCGTCACTTTGACTGTCGATGGCGGCATAACGCACCAGCCGGTCTTCGAGTTCCTGATCAAATGTGCTTTGCATAATACCTCACCTCTCTGTGGCGGAGGAAAGGGCGCGAGCAGCAAGAAGTCAAGCCGATGGCTTGACCCCAAGTCTTGAGATTTCGTGAGAAACCGGCTTGTACAAACCCGCCAAAGATTGCCGGCAGGCTTGTACAAAACGAAAGGTTTACGACCCTAGCTTCTTGCTGACCAGTTCGTTGACGGCTTTCGGGTTCGCCTTGCCGCCGGTGGCTTTCATGACCTGACCCACGAACCAGCCCGCCAGTTTCGGGTTCACCTTCGCCTTCTCGACCTGCGCCGGGTTGGCGGCGATGATCTCGTCCAGCGCGGCCTCGATCGCGCCGGTGTCGGTCACCTGCTTCATGCCACGTTCCTCGACGATCTGCGCCGGGTCGCCGCCTTCGGTATAGACGATCTCGAACAGCTCCTTGGCGATCTTGCCCGAAATCGCGTCCGAGGCGATCAGGTCGATGATCCCGCCCAGCTGCGCGGGTGAAACCGGCGAGTCGGTGATGTCGCGGTCGTCTTTCTTCAGGCGGCCGAACAGCTCGTTGATGACCCAGTTCGCCGCCAGTTTTCCGTTGCGGCCCTTGGCCACTTCCTCGAAATAGGCGGCGGATTCGACCTCGGCGGTCAGCACGGATGCGTCATAGTCGGTCAGGCCGAAGTCATTGATAAAACGCGCCTTTTTCTCATCGGGAAGCTCGGGCAGCCTAGCGGCGATATCATCGACCCAGGCCTGCTCGATTTCCAGAGGCAGCAGGTCGGGGTCGGGGAAATAGCGGTAATCATGCGCTTCTTCCTTGGACCGCATCGAACGGGTTTCACCCTTGTCCGGATCGTACAGACGCGTTTCCTGCTCGACCTCGCCGCCGGCCTCGACGATGGCGATCTGACGACGGGCTTCAACCTCGATCGCTTGCTGGATGAAGCGCATCGAGTTCATGTTCTTGATCTCGCAGCGCGTGCCCAGATGCGAAAAATCCTGTGTTTCCTGATACTTCTCATAGGCGCCGGGCAAACAGATCGAGACGTTCACATCGGCCCGCAGGTTGCCGTTCTGCATGTTGCCGTCGCAGGTACCCAGATAACGCATGATCTGGCGCAGCTTGGCGATATAGGCCGCGGCCTCTTCCGGCCCGCGGATGTCGGGGCGGCTGACGATCTCCATTAGGCAGACACCGGTGCGGTTCAGGTCGACGAAGGACATATGCGGATCCATGTCGTGGATCGACTTACCCGCGTCCTGCTCCATGTGGATGCGCTCGATCCGCACCTTTCGCGCGGTACCGTCGCCCAGTTCGACCAGCACTTCGCCTTCGCCCACGATGGGGTGGTAGAGCTGGGAAATCTGATACCCTTGCGGCAGGTCGGGGTAGAAATAATTCTTGCGGTCAAAGGCCGATTTCAGATTGATATCCGCCTTCAGGCCCAGTCCGGTGCGCACTGCCTGTTCCACGCAGTATTTATTGATCACCGGCAGCATCCCCGGCATCGCCGCGTCCACGAAGGCCACGTTTGAATTCGGCTCGGCCCCGAATTGGGTGGATGCACCCGAAAACAGCTTGGCATTGGATGAGACCTGAGCATGCACCTCCATCCCGATCACCAGTTCCCAATCGTGCTTGGCCCCGGCAATGGTTTTGGGTTTGGGCATTTCGTATGTCAGATCGAGCATGGCGCGCCTCATTTCCGCAGAAGTCTAAGCCTGCGTATTAGGCCCGGGAGGGCCTAGGGGCAAGGGGGAATCCTGTCGTGTTCAGTTCTGGGAAAACCGCAGGCCCGACGGTGTGAATGTCACATCCATTCCGCTGCGCAGTTCTTCCCGGAACAGATCCGAGATGGCGCGCAAGGCATCGCGCTGACCGCGCGCTGCAAATCGTTCGGGCGAGTTTATGCGGACGGAATTGTTGAAACCGTTGGCCGCATGCGCCCAGATCAACGGGTGCAATTCTGTCAGGTGATCGCGGATAAGCCGGTTTGCCGTGTCGCGCATCTGCGAACGGACAAGGTCGGCCTGATCGTTCAGGCCAAATCCGTTCTGGACAGTGATCGCGCAGTAGGATGACAGCATGTTGATCATCTGCTGATCGGGCCGCAGGCGCAGGATATCGCGCAGACCTTCAAGGAAATACTCGATATCGACGCGGGCACAGGCCTCTTCGTCCAATGCAATAGCGTCGAACTGAACCCATGTGTATCCGCCCGCGCCCCAGATATCCTGTGTCCTGGCGGCTGTACGCAAGGCTTGCAGCTCCAGCTCTTCGTAGCTGCCGAACCACCGGGGCAGAAGGTGGCTGCCCATCGCGCGCATGTGGCGCTGATTGCATGGATCCAGCGTGATCAGCCGTTCGTATTCCTCGGCCACCCGCGCGTTGGATTTGCGCTGACCAGCCAGCAGCGCACATCCGGTCGCTGCAATCAGGGGGCTGTCGGGAGCATCCTTTCTGCATTTGGGCAGGATTGCTGCGGCCCGGTCGAAATGCGCGGCGCAGCGTGACCGATGCAAAGGTGGCAGCGTCGCGTCCGAGGCCGTCCCGCGCCATGCCCACGCCAGATCGATATGGGCAAGGGCAACGACGGTGGCGATCATCGGGTCATCAGGGTTGTCCGCCATCTCGCCTTCAAGTTCCGAGATGCCACCCAACAGGTCGTAATCCGAGATGGCCGCGCCATCCGAGAGCGCATGTTCAGCGGCCAGAACAACGTCCGATCTGGCACCGAACGCCAGCAGATCGGCCACCGGCATACCATCTGCAACGGCGGCGCGATCCTGATCAGCCACGCGCATTTCCTGCGACAGCTCTGCCCAGCGGTCCTGCCGGGCGAGGTAGCGGCCATGTTCGATCGTGGAATGTCCGATCAGATCATCGCGGTCGGGCTTTGCAACGGGAATATTGAGCTGACCCTGCTCGGGCAAGGCGGCCGCAAGCGCGGATTTCGTCGCGCACAGGTCTGCTGAAGCATTTGTAGGAGTAGCTGTGGATGGGGCGAACAGTGCCCTTAGCGACCGAAACATGGCGATACTCAAAACTGTAAAAACGTATAACTGACACCGAAGTCTGGCGGGATATCGGGTTCAAATCAAGTAAATTGCCTATTAATTTCTTTCTTTTGTGTCCAATTCGCCCCTCAAAGGTCCAGTGTTTCAGAAAACAGTGAAATGATGCCGTTCTACGCGAAATCCGGCTTGTTTCAGAAGGGTTTCCAAATCCCGATGCAGCGGAAGCGACTCGTCAGGCAGACGGATTCGGTTGCCGGAATGCAGAAAGATCGACACTCGAACCGAGAAATCCCAACGGGTGTCAAAACGGAAATGGTCGATGTCGCGCAGCGCGATCTCTCCCTGTCGGTTGCCCGTGAACCAGCTCAGTGCATCCTGATCCAATTGCATGCCCGCGCGGGTGTTCTGAACCACGTCCCAAAGTGCGGGCAGGGTGGCCAGGGACAGCAGCCCCGCGATCCACCAGGCCGCGTCAAACAGGACAACCAGCGCCAGCAACGCCGCATAAACACCGGCCAGGATGGCCAGCGTTCGCAAATTCCGGTTGCTGCGGGCAAAGCTGTAAGGCGTCATGCGCCGAGGATGCGGGACACCATTTCGGTCGTGTCCCGCGACAGATTCGGTGTTTCCGCGATGCGGGCAAGCTGCGCACGCATCAGGGCCTGACGATCCGGATCATACCGTTTCCAGGTCTGGAACGCCGAGCACATTCGGGCCGTGGTCTGTGGGTTCACCGGGTCCAGACGGATCAGCCAGTCGGCCAGCAGGGCGTATCCGGCGCCATCCGGTTGGTGGAACCCTGCGTGGTTCATCGCCAGGGCCCCCATGACGGCGCGGAACCTGTTCGGGTTTTTCCAGTTGAAATCCGCATGCTCGGTCAGGGTCGCGGCAATCGCGGCTGTCGCCTCGGGTGCTGCCATCGCGACTTGCAGGCCAAACCATTTGTCCATGACCAGCCGGTCATGCTGCCACTGGTCGTAGAATGCGCCCAACTGCGCCTCACCCTTGCGGGCGCGTAAAAGGCAAGACAGCGCAGTCAGTTGCAATGTCATGTTGTCGGCTGTGTCGTACACCTCAGTCGCCATCGCCCCACCATCCAGACGAGAGGTCAGTGCCAGCGCAGCGCTGCCAAGTGCCCGTTTGCCGGACTGCTCGGCGTCCGGGCTGTAGGGGCCGTCCACCAAAGCCTCACTGTGCAGGCGGGGCAGCAAATCCTGTACGGTCTGGGCAGTTGCCTGCCGCAGCGTTTCCACCGCGGCCCAGATCGCCATGGGGTCGGGCGTGTGGCCACGGTCATGCAGGGCCGCTGCCAATTCCGATTGTGTCGGCAATCCCAGCATCAACGCACGGTAGGCCGGGTCCAGTTCGTCATTGCGCAGCACAGTCAACAATCCGTCAAGGTAATCGGTATCCGGTGCCGCATCCTTAAGGATCATCCGCATCAGGGTGTCCTGCGCCAGATCCCGTCCTGCCTGCCAACGGTTGAACGGGTCCGTGTCATGCGCCAGAAGAAACGCGCGTTCCGCGTTCGACTGGTCATGTTCCAGAATGACAGGTGCCGAGAAATCGCGCAGGATCGATGCTGTGGGTTTCGCCGCAAGGCCAGTGAACGCAAAGCTCTGTTCGGCCTGTGTCAGTTCCAGCACTTCGGTCGCGCGAACCTCATCGCCGTTGGGCCCAATCAGGCCGACTGCAACCGGGATGACCTGAGGCAGTTTCGCCTCCTGTCCCGGCGTGGGATCGGTTCGCTGTTTCAGCGTAAGTGTATAGGTGCCGTCGGCCCAGTCTTCCTGAACCCTGATGCGCGGAGTGCCCGACTGGCTGTACCAACGTTTGAATTGTGTCAGATCGCGCCCAGTGGTGTCTTCGAAAACCTTCAGCCAGTCCTCGATCGTGCAGGCCTGACCGTCATGGCGTTCAAAATACAGATCAAGCGCCTTGGCATAGGCCGCATCCCCGACCAACCGTTTCAGCATGCCGATGACCTCGGCACCTTTTTCGTAAACCGTGGCGGTGTAGAAGTTGTTGATCTCCTGAAAGCTTTCTGGCCGCACTGGATGCGACAACGGACCGTTGTCCTCGGGGAACTGCCGGGCACGCAGGTCTATGGCATCGTGGATGCGCTTCACCGGGGCCGAGCGCATGTCCGAGGTGAATTGCGCATCCCGGAAAACTGTCAGACCTTCCTTGAGGCACAGCTGGAACCAGTCGCGGCATGTGATGCGGTTGCCGGTCCAGTTGTGAAAATACTCATGCGCGATGATCGCCTCGATCCGTTCGAAATTGGCGTCGGTCGAAGTTTCGGGACTGGCGAGAACGGCCGACGAGTTGAAGATGTTCAGCCCCTTGTTTTCCATCGCGCCCATGTTGAAGTCATCGACGGCGACGATGTTGAAGACGTCCAGATCGTATTCACGGCCATAGACATCCTCGTCCCATTTCATCGACTTCTTCAACGCCTCCATGCCGAAAGCGCATTTCCCCTCGTCTCCGGGACGGACCCAGAGATTCAGTTCGACGGTGCGACCTGACCTGGTGGTGAACTGACCGGGACGTGCGATCAGGTCTCCGGCGACCAGAGCGAACAGATAGGCGGGTTTGGGCCATGGATCGACCCATTCAGCCCAGCCATCGCCCTTGCCCGACGGGTTGCCGTTCGACAGCAGAACCGGCAGGTCGCCGTTGATCCGAACGGTGAAGGTGGACATCACGTCGGGACGGTCGGGATAGAAGGTGATCTTGCGGAACCCCTCGGCCTCGCACTGGGTGCAGTACATGCCGTTCGACATGTACAGACCTTCCAGCGCGGTGTTGTTTCCGGGGTCGATTTCGACCTCGGCTTCCCACATGAACGGCGCGTCCGGGACATCTGCGGTTAGTCCTTTATCGGTCACGTCCGGCGTGATCTCGGCCCCGTCAATGGCGGCGCGGATCAGTTTCAATTCTTCCCCATGCAGAAAGAATGTGCGGTCAGTGGCGTCAGGATTGGGCCGGAACGCAATGCGCGAGGTGACGCGCGTGGCGTGCGCGTCCAGATCAAAGGTCAGGTGCACGCTGTCCACCAGATAGCCAAACGGTGTGTAGTCTTTCAGGTAGATCGTGGTAGGGGCAGCGTCGCGCATCTTGGGCCTCGTATCTGTTCGGGACTGGCGCGACGTTAGGGGCTTCGTTCCGGCGCTGCAACCGGCCCTGCCATTGCCTTGAGGTTTTTGAAACAGCTTCAAGCCGAAGCGAATGCCCCAAATGACGGGATGAAAGTTGCCTATCGGAAACTTTCCGCCTAAGTCACAGTGCATACAATGGCGCACAATTGCAGGAGAGCAGGAATATGACGGACAGACAGACCCTGAGCGGACTGCAGATCGATCCGGTTTTGGCTGAGTTCATCGAGACGCAAGCGCTGCCGGGCACGGGCGTCTCTTCGCAGAAGTTCTGGGCCGGCATGGCGCGGATGGTGAACGAACTGGGGCCGAAAAACCGTGAGCTGCTGGCCAAACGGGCCGAGATCCAAAGCCGCATCGATGGGTGGCACATGTCCCGAAAGGGGCAGAACACCGATGCCGCTGAATATGAGGCTTTCCTGAAAGAGATCGGGTATCTGGTCGAAGAAGGCGACGAATTCCAGATTGAAACGGCCAATGTCGACCCCGAGATCGCCCTGATCCCGGGCCCGCAACTGGTTGTTCCGATTACCAATGCACGCTTTGCCCTGAACGCGGCCAACGCGCGCTGGGGCAGCCTTTATGATGCGCTGTACGGAACGGATGCAATGGGGGATCTGCCGGCAAGCGGTGGCTATGATGCGGCGCGCGGCGCGCGGGTGATCGCATGGGCCAAGGCGTTTCTGGATGATGCCGTGCCTCTGGCGTCGGGATCATGGGCGGATGTCACCGAATTGGGTATCACCGACGGTGCGTTGACCCCTGCGCTGGGCGATCCCGCCCAATTTGCCGGGTTTGGCGGTTCGGCAGACAAGCCCGACTTTGTGCTGTTGAAAAACAACGGTCTGCACATCCAGATCATGATCGACCCCACAAGCAACATAGGCGCGACCGATCCCGCGGGCATCGCAGATGTCCGGCTGGAATCCGCGCTGTCCACCATCATGGATTGTGAAGACTCGGTTGCCTGCGTCGATGCTGCCGACAAGGTCGTGGCCTATGGCAACTGGTTGGGCCTCATGAAAGGCGACCTGACCGAAGAGGTCACCAAGGGCGGCACCACGTTCACTCGGAAACTGGCCGAGGACCTGAGCTTTATCACTCCGTCGGGTGATCAGGCCAAGCTGAAAGGCCGGTCGCTGATGCTCGTGCGCAACGTGGGTCACCTGATGACCAACCCGGCCGTGCTTGACGCAGAAGGGCGCGAGATCGGCGAAGGCCTTATGGATGCTCTGTGCACCACCCTGATCGCCATGCACGACCTGAAGCAAGACGGGGGCAATTCTGTCGAGGGCTCTGTCTATGTGGTGAAGCCCAAGATGCACGGGCCCGAGGAAGTTGCGTTTTCGGTCGAGATATTCGACATGGTCGAAGACATTCTGGGCCTGCCGCGCAACACGGTGAAACTGGGCATCATGGATGAGGAACGTCGAACCTCGGTCAACCTCAAAGAGTGCATTCGCGCCGCAAAATCACGGGTCGCCTTTATCAACACGGGTTTCCTGGACAGGACAGGCGATGAAATTCATACCTCGATGCAGGCCGGTCCGATGCTGCCCAAGGGTGACATCAAGAATACGCCATGGATTGCGGCCTATGAAGATCGCAATGTCGATATTGGTCTGGCCTGTGGCCTGAAGGGCAAGGCGCAGATCGGCAAGGGCATGTGGGCTATGCCGGATCGCATGGGCGATATGCTTGAGGTCAAGATCGGCCACCCCATGGCCGGAGCGACATGTGCCTGGGTGCCGTCGCCCACGGCCGCAACCCTGCACGCAACGCATTACCACAAGGTCGATGTGCTGGCCCGTCAGGACGAGTTGGCCGCAGGCGGCGCACGTGGTACGTTGAAGGATCTGTTGACCATCCCCTTGCTGGCTGGGCGCAATCTGAGTGACGAGGAAATCACGCGTGAACTTGAAAACAATGCGCAGGGTATCCTTGGCTATGTCGTGCGTTGGGTCGATCAGGGCGTTGGCTGTTCCAAGGTGCCCGACATCAACGATGTCGGCCTGATGGAAGACCGCGCGACGTGCCGGATTTCGTCGCAGGCACTGGCCAATTGGCTGCATCACAGCATCGTGGATGAAGCTCAGGTCATGGCCGCACTGCAAAAGATGGCCGCCGTCGTGGATCGCCAGAATGTAGACGATCCGAATTACACACCGATGGCGCCGGGATTTGACGGTATCGCCTTTCAGGCGGCCTGCGATCTGGTGTTCAAGGGCCGGGTTCAGCCGTCGGGCTATACCGAGCCGGTCCTGCATGCGCGCCGTCTGGAATCGAAAGCCAGCCAAAGATAACACCGAAAAAAGCCCACAGACCGATCGTTTGTGGGCTTTGTCGAACTTCAATCTGACGAGAGGACCTTCAGATGTCAGTTTCCCTACGCAAGGCCCGCACCATCATCCGAAAAACCCTGGAAAAGGGCCGAGAGATGGAGTTGAAGCCGCTCTCCGTCGTGGTTCTGGACGCCGGTGGGCATGTCATTGCGTTCGAGCGCGAGGATGGTGCAGCACCGGGCCGGTTCGGGATTGCGCAGGGCAAGGCCTATGGGTCGGTCATGCTGGGAATGGCGGGCACTGCGCAGATGCAACGCGCTGAAACACAGGCCTATTTCATGGCCTCGGTAAATGGCGTCTATGGTGGTCAGGTCGTGCCTGTTCCGGGTGGCGTGCTGTTGCGTGATCGCAAGGGGGCCGTGATCGGCGCCGTTGGGGTTACCGGAGATACATCAGACAATGATGCGCTGGCCGCAATGGCGGGAATTGAGGCAGCCGGCCTGATCGGTGAGATTTAACGAGAGCGTTGTATTTATACGTCTTTCCATCTGAGTGGGGAAATTATTCCCCCGCGTAGCTGTTTGTTGGAAAATTTTTCCAATTAAGCTGGGCAGACCAGAACGTACAGTGCGTCTTCGAACACGTCCCTGCGCTTTCATGCAGGGCGTGTATTCTTGCACGTTAAATCCGCTGCCGCTAGCTTCCTTGACAGGCACAACAACAGCAGGGAAAGCGGAATGTCTCGGCCTGTCGTCGGTATCATCGGCAACTCGTACCTCATGAACGATCAATACCCCACACATGCTGGGGGAACGATGAATTCGGATGCCGTGGCCAACGTGTCAGGATGTCTTCCGTTGTTAATACCCGCAGATCCGCGTTACGTGTCGGTAGATGAGTTGCTGGAGGTCTGTGACGGCTTTCTGCTGACAGGCGGTCGCCCGAACGTGCACCCGGAAGAATACGGGGAACCTGCAACCGAAGCACATGGCGAATTCGACCGGGCACGCGACGCCATAACTCTGCCGTTGGTTCGCGCCTGCGTTGAAAGGGGACAGCCGTTTTTGGGCATCTGCCGGGGGTTTCAGGAAGTTAACGTTGCCATGGGCGGAACGCTTTATCCCGAGATACGCGACCTGCCGGGGCGGATGAACCACCGGATGCCGCCCGATGGAACCCTGGAGGAAAAGTTTGCTCTGCGCCATGTGGTGGCACTGGAAAACGGCGGCGTTTTCCACAAACTGTTCGGCGCAACCGAGGTCATGACCAACACCTTGCACGGTCAGGGCATCAAAACGATTGGGCAGCGCGTGGTCATTGATGGCCATGCACCGGACGGGACGCCCGAGGCGATCTACATCAAGGATGCGCCCGGCTTTACCTTGTCGGTTCAGTGGCATCCGGAATGGGACGCGATCAATGACCCGGTCTCGCGCCCCCTGTTCGAAGCCTTCGGTGATGCGGTTAGAAACTGGAATTGTAGAAATCGTTCTGCAAGGCTAAGGCAATCTGCTTGACCGGCGCCAGCGGGCTACCCTCGATTCCCCGTCTCTGAATCGCAACATTCGAATAATTGTTTATGAGACGAGCCCAATACCTTTGTTTATCTGCCAGCAGGTCTGAATGCTTGCCCCCGATGCCACGAAACGGTGCGAGATTGAGATATGCAAGGATCAACCCAAAGGCGACTGTGTTCAGTTAGGTTTCTCGCAGTGACATTATTAGCAACTTCCGGTTTCGCAGCTGAAGTGATGCGCAGCAGTGTGGTTCTTTAGGTGAACTGCTCTACATCGGACGCACGCGTGATTCAGCATCCTCCGTTTGGTTGTCTGCGACTGAGCAAGGCGGTTTTCGTTTGGAAGCCGCGCAAGGCAACACAACGGTGGACACGTGGAACAAGTCTCGCAGAGGCGTTCATCTAAGTTTTTCACCCTTTGTCTCAAACGGAAATGGTGGAATGCACCGATTGTTCGAAATCGGTGGAGCACCAAATGGCAAGGATTGCCTGATCGATACGCAAAACCAACAGAGAAACTGGAGCTTGCCCGGTGGAGGTGGCGGCGGAGGCGGCTCCGGTGGCGGTTCAGGTGGCTCGGGCGGCGGCTTTGGCGGTTGAGGTGGCTCAGGTGGCTCCGGCGGCGGCTTTGGCAGTGGTGGCAGTTCAGGTGGCTCCGGTGGCGGTTCCGGTGGCTCTGGTGGTGGCTTTGCTGGAGGTGGAACTGCGGCCGCTATACCTCGTACTCGACCACAAAGTGCTGCTGACGGGGTATACGCTGTCGGTGTTGAGTGTGTTGACGTAGCGACGGGTAAACTTGACGCGGCATTATGTGATCCCTCTGTTACTGCTCCTATTGTGGGCCCTCCTTTGACCGAAGGCCGAGATCTCGCGCCGCCGTCCACATGGAATGTATGGACTGATTTCACCTATACCGAAATCGAAGACACGCGCGGGGTTAGAGAAGTCGACATAAATGACAACTATTTTGCGGTGGGGTTCGACAGGCTTGTCAGGCCGGACTTGGTCGTTGGATTTCAGGTTGAATATGAAAACCTTGATGTCGAAGGGTTTCAGGGTCAATTCAGACAAGACACTAAAGGGCTTGCTGCGGGCCCCTATATTGCCTGGCGCATGTCCGAGAGATGGGTGCTGAATGGACTGGCGACCTTCGGCGAGTTTTCGACGGATGTGAACGTGCTGGGGTTAAGTGGCGATTTCGACCGGACCCGGTGGCGAGCCAATCTGGAGGCGATCGGTCAGTACGAGGCCGGGAATTTCCTGTTACGTCCGTCGATTGCCTATGACTATTACAACTACAGCGCAGAAGACTATGATCTGAGCGGCACTGTGGCAGGTGTTCCGGTCAACATAGTTGGCGAAGTTGCTTCAGCGAGTTACAGCGCCTTAACACCTGAGTTGGAAATCAGCAGGCCATTTGTCACTTCGCGATCAATCGTGTCTCCGTTTGCGACGCTGAGCGCGACCTACTGGTTCGACCGTAAAAATGTTGGATTAGACGCTGGATCGCAGACCGACTTGACTTGGGCCTCGCGCGTGGGGGTGTGCGCGCGCGAGTGAGGCCGTTTTTGTCGAGGCGACACTGAGATATCTGAGTTTGTTCGACGATGATCTGGATACGACCGAAGCGTCCATTTTTCTTTCTGTCAGCTTCTGATCCTAAAGGGGCGAAAAAGGAAAGCACCGCCTCAAGTCAAAAGGCGGCACCAAGACGATCAGATCAATAGGTTGAACTGATTGATCAGCGGAAGGGAACGTGCGCGCTTGCCCGTCAGGTCGAATAGCGCATTGCCAAGTGCCGGCATCGAAGGCGGTGTTCCGGGCTCGCCCGCACCGCCCATATGCCGATTGGTTTCCAGCACGCGCACCTCGACCTGCGGGGCTGTGTGCATCCGCATCGCGTCATAGTCGGGGAAGTTGAACTGCTCGACTTCGCCTTCCGCAAAGGTGATCTCGCCGAAACATGCGGCAGACAGGCCGTACATCATGCCGCCGAACATCTGTGCCTTGACGTTTTCCGGGTCCAGCGCCAGCCCCATGTCGCAGGCAATCCAGGCCTTGCTGATGCGGATGGTGCCGTCTTCGTCGACCACTTCGATGACCTGGGCCACCGGGGTGCCGAAGCTGTATGTGAAGGCCACGCCCCGGCCGACGCCTTCGGTCGTTTGACCCGTCCAGCCTGACATGTCCTTCACGGCTTCCAAACATCCCGCCGACGGCGCGTGTTCGTTCTTCATCAGGTCCAGCCGGAACTCCAGCGGGTCACGGCTTGCGGCATGAGCCATCTCATCCATGAATGTCTCGTGAAAAAAGCCGTTATGGCTGTTGCCGACCGAGCGCCAAAACCCCACGGGAACAGCCAAATCAGCAATGTGGCCGCTCATGCGGTAATTCGGTACCGCGTAGGGCTGGTTGAAGAAACCTTCGACCAGCACCTTGTCAGGGCCGCCGCCGGGGAACCCGGTGTAGCGCTCGACCGCCTGTTGGGTCGGAGATTGGGCCGCGACCTTCCCGTCAATGAGCACGGCCTTGCCGTCCTGAACCGCGCCGCGCATCCGGGCGATGGCGCCGGGGCGGAAATAGTCGTGACGCATGTCCTCTTCGCGGCTCCAGGTTGTCTGAACCGGTGTGCCGGGCATGGCCATGGCAACCTTGGTTGCGATTTCGCCGAAATCCAGTTCTCCCCTGCGACCAAACCCGCCACCCAGATAGGTGGTGTGGATTTGGACGGCTTCGGTATCCAGACCGGCAGTGTTGGCAACGCGGAACTGAATAAGTGTGGGGGCCTGGTTGCCGCACCAGAGTTCCAACGCATTTCCCGTGTAGAGCGCGGTGGCATTCATTGGCTCCATCGTTGCATGGGCCAGATAGGGCACGCGATACTCGGCGGTGATTTCAGTGGCGTTTTCCGGGCTCGCGCTGACATCGCCGTCGTCGCGCATGGTCGAGTTCGGTGCGTCGTCAAACGCCTCGGCGATCCTGGCAAAGATGTCTTCGGTTTCCGGCGGATAGGGCGCGTCGCCCCAATCGACATCAATGGCCTCGACTGCCTGATTGGCCAACCATGTGTTGCTTGCGATCACGGCCACGCCTGTGCCCAGATCGACGACCTTCTCAACCCCGGGCATGGATCTTGCGGCGCTGTCGTCAAAGCCGTTCATCGCGCCGCCCAGTTTGGGATTCATTCGCACGCTGGCGAATTTCATGCCCGGCAGGCGGACATCGACGCCGAATTCAGCGGTGCCCGTCGCCTTGCCCATCATGTCGAGACGCGGTTGGCTTCGGCCCAGGTAGCGCCATTCAGACGGGTCTCGCAACGGTACCTCAACGGGTTCCAGCCCGGCGGCATCCTCGGCAAGCATTGAATAGGCGATCTTGTCGCCGTTGGGTGCAATGACATGGCCTGACGCCGTTTTCAGATCTGAGGGGTCGACGCCCAACCGGTCTGCGGCAGCGCGTTTGAGTGTTTCACGGGCCGAAGCACCGGCTTGCCGCATTCGGTCGAACCCATCTTTCATCGAGGTCGAGCCACCCGTGACTTGCAGGCTGAGCGTCTTGCCCAGTACCCCCAGTGCCTCGCCCAGATTGTGCTGGAAATTCGAGATATCGTACCCCTTGTTCGGCAACCCTTCGCCCACAAGGGCCGAGTTGTAATAGGCCGCCGCAGCGGGGCCATGCAGAACGGTGATCTGATCCAGATCGACATCCAGTTCTTCGGCGATCAGCGCGGCCCATGTGGTTCGGACGCCCTGGCCCATTTCCGCGCGGGGCGCGAACAAGGTGACGCCATTCTGGTCAATCAGAACAAACGGGTTCAGTGCCGCCTCGCCTTCACCGGGCTTCAAGGGGTTGGCCGCGGGGCGGGTAACGTAATAGGTGCCAAAGGCCACGCCGCCAACGATCGCGGCAGAGCCGATCAGGAACGTACGGCGGAGGATTTTTCCAACGGAAGCCATTGCTTACGCCTCCTTCAGCTTGGATGCCGCGTCATGGATTGCTGCGCGGATAAGGGGATAGGTGCCGCAGCGGCACAGGTTGCCCTGCATCGCTTGGTCGATGTCTGCGTCAGTGGGGTCCGGGTTTTCCGCCAGCAATGCAGCGGCCTGCATGATCTGGCCCGACTGGCAGTATCCGCACTGCGCGACCTGATGTTCGATCCAGGCCTGTTGGATCGTGGCCAGCGCGTCCGGTGAGCCGAGCCCTTCGATCGTGGTCACGTCACCCCAGACATCCGACAGCGCCACCTGGCACGAGCGCACGGCCTCGCCATCAATGTGCACGGTGCAGGCCCCGCATGCGGCCACGCCGCAGCCGAACTTGGTGCCGGTCAGCCCGACCTCGTCCCGCAGAACCCAAAGAAGGGGGACGTCATCAGGCAGATCCACCTGATGTTGCTTGCCGTTGATCTTCAGGGTCGTCGCCATGGCGCACCTCGTGTTGCTGTGGCTGGTTTCTGACATAATTGGACGAAAGTGTCAGGATGTCAATTGACAAATTGAACAAAAAATGTCAGGGCTTCGTATATGAAAGACAATGGTGACGGCTCACGGCAACAGGCGATCCTGAACTCGGCGTTTCAGGCGTTTTCCACTTATGGATACCGAAAGACCTCGATGGACGATATCGCGCGCGGCGCGGGGATGTCTCGGCCGGCGGTGTATCTGCATTACAAGAACAAAGAGGCGATCGTCAGCAAGCTGACCGAGCTGTACTATGCCGAAAAGAGCGTTGCGGTGGCCGAAGCGCTGGCGACGCAGGGGTCCGTGCCTGAGGTTCTGACCCGCGCAATTCAGGCGCAGACCGAGGGGATGGCAAAAATTCTGGCCTCGCCCCACGGGCTTGAAATGCTCGACAACACAAAATCCCTGTCTGGGGAAATCATCGCGGCGGGTGAGGCCAAGCTGGCCGCGCTCTATGCGGACTGGCTGACGCAACAGGAAAAGGCGGGCCGGGTTCGCCTGCTGGCTGACGCGGCAGAGACCGGTCGGACGATCACGGCCACGCTCAAGGGGCTGAAGCTGATTGGCGCCGGGGCCGAGGTTTATGAACAGCAGGTCGCACAGGTCGCGGCCCTTTTCGGCGCCGGACTCGAAGTCAGGTAACGCGCTGACGGATCCTGTATTCGGGCGTGTCCCACAGGCGGTTCTGCATGATATCGGCCATAATCCCGACGGCGCGTTCGATATCGCATTCGTCGATATACAAAGGTGTAAAGCCGAACCGCATTATGTCGGGTGCTCGAAAATCTCCGATCACGCCACGGGCGATCAGGGCCTGCATGGCGGCATACCCTTCCTTGAAACGGAACGAGATCTGGCTGCCGCGCTGCTGCGGATCACGGGGGCTGGCCAGTTGCAGATCCGGGCAGGTTGCCTCGACGCGTTCTATGAAAAGCTCGGTCAGTTCAATCGATTTGGCCCGGACGTCGGTCATGTCCGCCAGATCCCAGATGTCCATCGCAGCCGACAAGGCCGTCATCTGGATGATGGGCGGCGTTCCCACCCGCATCCGTTCAATGCCGCTGCCGGGGCGGTAGTCGAGATCGAAGGCAAACGGTGCTTCGTGCCCCAGCCATCCGGACAAGGCGGGGCGTGTGCGTTCCGCCAACCTCGGCGCGACATAGATGAAGGCTGGCGCGCCGGGGCCGCCGTTTAGGTATTTGTACGTACACCCGACCGCGAAATCGGCGTTGCACCCTGAAAGGTCGACGGGGATGGCCCCCGCGGAATGGGCCAGATCCCAGACCGTTACCACGCCGTTGGCATGCGCCAGTTCGGTCAGCGCCTTCATGTCGTGCATCCGACCCGAGCGATAATCCACCTCGGTCAACATAAGAACAGCGACCTCTTCGGTGATTGCGCCGGCCACAGCTTCGGGATCAACGACGCGCAACTCATACGCGTCCCCAAGCGAGCGCAGCAAGCCATCCGCCATATACAGGTCCGAAGGAAAGTTGCCGTTGTCGGACAGAACCACTTTGCGATCCGGATTCAGGTCAAGGGCCGAGGCCACGGCCTGATAGACCTTGATCGACAAGGTGTCTCCGGTCACCACACTGCCGGGCTCTGCTCCGATCAGGCGGCCAATCCGGTCACCAAGCGCGGTGGGCAGGGCCATCCAACCAGCCTTGTTCCATCCGGTGATCAGCATCTGGCCCCATTCGTCCGTCAGCATCCGTTGCACTCGGGCACCGGCTGATTTCGGCAGGGGGCCCAGAGAGTTGCCATCCAGATAGATGACGCCCTCTGGCAGGTCGAACATGGCTTTGGTTGCCGCAAAATCAGTCATGAAGGCTCGCTAACTCGTGTGAACGTCGGTGATTGCTATTGAGGTAGTCGATCCGCGATAATGAGTCCATGCGATGCGACATACTGGTCTTTTGCCATTTTGGCTCAAAAGCGGTAGGACATCGCGCAGAAGCGACATGTGCTTGATCTTGTCGTCATTCAATGAGGGCTTTGCATGCGCTGGATGGACGTTCCGCCGGTTTGGTTGATTGCTTTTGCAGCTCTTGCCTGGTTGCAGGCCAGGTATCTGAAGCTGGGCCTGTCGCTTGAGGGTGGTTTGACGGATCTTCTGAGCGGGGTGTTGATCGGAGGTGGAATCCTGATGGCTGTTCTGGCGGTGGTCGAATTCCGCCGTCACAAGACAACCGTCATCCCGCATGAAACCCCGTCATCAATGGTGCAATCCGGCATCTACAAGCGCAGTCGCAATCCGATCTATGTGGGCGACGTTCTGATTCTTGCGGGTCTTATCCTTCGGTTTGATGCCGTCCTGTCTCTGGTTCTTGTGCCAGTCTTCGTCTGGGTGTTGGAGCGTAGGTTCATCCTACCGGAAGAAGACCGCCTGCGTCGTACCTTTCGCGCCGACTTCGCGCGTTACGAACGCAAGACACGGCGCTGGATTTAGGGTGGATTCCGCAATGACATCACGTCAAAAATGCTGCGCTTGCGAAATAATGTTGCGCAGGATACATCTTTGCTTAACAAAGAATACCGATCACCCGCTCAGACCGAGTAAGAATTAGGGGGACTGCCAGTGAAGATAGGCACGCCAAAGGAAATACTGGACGGCGAGAACCGGGTCGCGATGACACCGGACTCGGCCGTGCAACTGCAAAAACTGGGCTATGAGTGCCTGATCGAAAAAGGCGCAGGTGCTGCCGCCGGTTTTTCGGACGCGGCGTATGAGGCTGTGGGCGTTGAGGTTGTCAAAACCGCGGCATCGCTGTGGAAGGCCGCAGATATCATCGCCAAGGTTCGTATCCCGACCGAGACGGAACTGAAGCGTCTGACCAAGGGCAAGACGCTGATTTCCTTCTTCAATCCTGCCGGAAACGAAGAAGGAATGGAACTTGCCAAGTCCAAGGGCGCAAACGTGATCGCCATGGAAATGGTGCCGCGTATTTCTCGCGCGCAGAAGATGGACGCATTGTCGTCGATGGCCAACATTGCCGGCTACCGCGCGGTGATCGAAGCCGGCAACAACTTTGGCCGTTTCTTCACCGGTCAGGTGACTGCGGCAGGCAAGGTGCCGCCTGCGAAGGTTTTGATCGTCGGGGCCGGTGTTGCCGGGCTTGCCGCGATTGGCACTTCAACCTCGCTAGGTGCAATCACCTACGCGTTCGATGTGCGCCCCGAGGTGGCCGAGCAGGTCGAATCGATGGGGGCCGAGTTCGTCTATCTGGACTTCGAAGAAGAACAGCAGGATGGTGCGTCCACCGGTGGGTATGCTTCCGTCCAGTCAGAAGAGTTCCGCAATGCGCAGCTGGCCAAGTTCCGAGAGCTGGCCCCTGAAATGGATATTGTCATCACGACGGCCCTGATCCCCAACCGTCCGGCGCCCAAGCTGTGGCTGGAAGACATGGTCAAGGCAATGAAGCCGGGCTCGGTCATCGTTGACCTTGCGGCCGAGCGCGGCGGGAACGTTGAAGGCACCGTGCCGGACGAAAAGGTCGTGACGCCCAACGGCGTGACCATCATCGGCTATACCGACTTCCCCAGCCGGATGGCGGCGCAGTCTTCGTCTTTGTACGCGACAAACATCCGTCACATGATGACCGATCTGACGCCTGAAAAGGACGGCCAGATCAATCACGACATGGAAGATGACGTGATCCGCGGCGCGACCGTGACCTATGAGGGAGAGATCACCTTCCCGCCGCCGCCACCCAAGGTGCAGGCGATCGCGGCGCAGAAAAAGCCCGAGGTCAAGGAACTGACCCCGGAAGAAAAGAAGGCGCAGGAAATCGCGGCCTTCAAGGCGCAGACCAAGCAGCAGTTCACCCTGTTGGGTGTCGGGGGCGCGCTGATGCTGCTGGTGGGGCTGATCGCTCCGGCCAGTTTCATGCAGCACTTCATCGTCTTCGTGCTGGCCATCTTTGT
This sequence comes from Ruegeria sp. HKCCA0235A, assembly GCF_013033235.1. Classification (NCBI taxonomy): domain Bacteria; kingdom Pseudomonadati; phylum Pseudomonadota; class Alphaproteobacteria; order Rhodobacterales; family Roseobacteraceae; genus Ruegeria; species Ruegeria sp. HKCCA0235A. The sequence goes on from NZ_WQDQ01000003.1 coordinate 219,860, forward strand.
GGGCTTCCAGGTGATCTGGAACGTCGCGCACAGCCTGCACACTCCGCTGATGGCGATCACCAACGCGATCTCGTCGATCATCATCGTCGGGGCTTTGATGCAGATCGGATCGGGGTCGTTCCTGGTCATTCTGCTGGCGGCACTGTCCGTCTTCATGGCCGGGATCAATATCTTCGGCGGTTTCCTCGTAACCCGGCGCATGCTCGCCATGTTCCAGAAATCTTAAGGAGGCCGGGCACATGGATTATGGCTTCACCACTGCCGCCTATGTTGTTGCGGCTGTCCTTTTCATCCTTTCGCTCGGCGGTTTGTCGAACCAGGAAAGCGCCAAGCGCGCGGTCTGGTATGGCATCGTCGGTATGGCGCTGGCGGTTTTTGCCACGCTGGTTGGCCCGGGCTCGGGTCTGTGGCTTCTGTCGCTGCTGCTGATTGCGGGCGGTGGTTTCATCGGCCAATATGTTGCGCAGCGCGTGCAGATGACCGAGATGCCGCAGCTTGTTGCGGCGATGCACTCGCTGGTCGGTCTTGCGGCCGTGTTCGTCGGCTTCAACGCGCATTTCGAGATCGGCAACGTGGCGCAGGTCATGGCCATTGCGGACAGTGCCAGCCAGGCGGATCTGTCCGATCTGGGGTCTTTTGCCAAGCTGATTGCCAAGAAAACCCCGGCTGAGCTGGCAATCCTGCATGTGGAACTGTTCCTGGGCATCTTCATCGGTGCGATCACCTTTACCGGGTCGGTCGTAGCTTATGGCAAGTTGGCGGGCAAGGTGACCTCGGCAGCGACAAAGCTGCCCGGTGGCCATGCGCTGAACGCGGCGGCGGCGGGTCTCTCGCTGATCTGCCTGATCTGGTACACATCGACAGGCGGTCTGTTCCCGCTGATCCTGATGACGCTGGCGGCGCTGTTCATCGGCTATCACCTGATCATGGGTATCGGCGGCGCCGACATGCCGGTGGTGGTGTCGATGCTGAACAGCTATTCGGGCTGGGCGGCTGCGGCGATCGGTTTCTCGCTGGGCAACGACCTGCTGATCGTGGTCGGTGCGCTGGTGGGCTCGTCGGGTGCGATCCTGTCCTACATCATGTGCAAGGCGATGAACCGCCACTTTGTCAGCGTGATCCTTGGCGGTTTTGGTGGCCCGCAGGGCGAACAAATGGCCGTTGAAGGCGAACAGATCGCCATCGAGGCTGATGGCGTTGCTGCGGCTTTGAACGACGCGGACAGCGTGATCATCATTCCGGGCTATGGGATGGCCGTGGCACAGGCGCAGCAATCGGTTTCCGAACTGGTGCGCAAGCTGCGGGCCAAGGGCAAGAACGTTCGTTTCGCAATCCACCCTGTGGCGGGCCGCTTGCCGGGCCACATGAATGTTCTGCTGGCCGAAGCGAAGGTGCCGTATGATATCGTTCTGGAAATGGACGAGATCAACGACGACTTTCCGGACACAGATGTGGCCATCGTCATCGGTTCGAACGACATCGTGAACCCGGCGGCGCAGGAAGATCCCAACAGCCCCATCGCCGGAATGCCGGTTCTGGAATGCTGGAAAGCCAAGCAGGTGTTTGTCTCGAAACGTGGTCAGGGCACCGGGTATTCCGGCATCGAAAACCCGCTGTTCTTCAAAGAGAACACCCGGATGTTCTACGGCGACGCCAAGGAGTCGCTGGACAAGCTGCTGCCGATGATCGATTGATCGTCGCGTTTGATCAGATTGCAAAGGGCGCCTTTGGGCGCCCTTTTCTTTTTGAGTGTGCATGGGGGCGTTGCCCCCAAACCCCCAGGATATTTCCAGCCAGATGAAGCAGGCGGAGTGTGGTAGTCTGGGGTGGCGGCACAGATGGCAGGAGGTCGAGGATGGAGAAAGTGAATGGTATTGGCGGAGTGTTCTTTCGCGCCCGCGACCCTAAAGCGCTGAGCGCCTGGTATGAGAAGCACCTGGGCGTCAATCATTATGACCCCGTGCCCTGGAAGCAGCGTGAAGGCTATACGGTCTTTGCGCCATTCGCGGAGGACACTGATTATTTCGGACGGACCGATCAACAGTGGATGATCAATTTTCGTGTCGACGACCTGGCCGCGCTGACGGCGCAGCTTGAGCAGGCTGGAATCACGGTGGAAACCAATCCTGACTGGGACAGCGAAGTTGGAAAATTTGCCCGCATCCATGATCCCGAAGGCAACCCCATCGAGCTGTGGCAGCCAAATCAATGAGATAGCAGGGTTGTATACCGTTGTATCCCTGTAAGTATATGAAATAAAAAGAGAATTGATGTATCAATTATGTGCCGTATAGTGCGCGTGACGAGGCGGAGCCATACATGACACCGATAGACGACCATCCCCTTCGCTATGCGCTGGCAAATGAACTGCATGCGCGACCGTTCCCGGTCGCGTCAATGCCCTGTACGGTGGTCTTTCTTGCGATCAAAAAGCCCGAGGCCGCCGTGGCGCGCGATCGACGTGAGGATTTGGCTCATTTGATCGACCTGCTGGATCGCCACGGTGCGCAGCACCCTCGGCCGGACGCCACGCATTACGCGGGTCAGATTGGCCGCCATTGGTTGAAGTGGGAGCAGCATACCGAATTCGTGACCTACACGGCGATCGCGCAGAATGTGAGTGATCGCGCCTTTGATCCGGCTGACTTTGAGGTCTTTCCGCCCGATTGGTTGATGGCCAGTCCTGGCCAAAGGGTTACGTCAGTATTGATGCGCGTCGTTGAACGCGACAGTGACGACTTGGTGAAGTCGAAACTGCTGGATTGGTTCGAGCCGGAAAGCCTGGCCGTGTCCAGGGTGTTGGACGATGCAGCGGTTTGTGCCAGTGATTTTCGGATCGATCCGGCAGGTCACATGCGCTTTGCCTTGTTCGTGGCCGAGGGCACCGGACGGCGCCGGACGGGACGGATTATTCAGCGTCTTTGCGAAATAGAAACGTATAAGGCGATGTCGATGCTGGGTTTTGCGCGCGTCAAGCAGCTGATGCCGCGTATCGGAGAGCTGGACGGGCAACTCACCCGATTGATGGGGCAGATGACCGACAACTCGGCGCAGCCTGACGCGCTGTTGCAGGATTTGCTGGCAACGTCGATCGAGCTCGAAACTTTGTCGGCCCGGTGTTCCTTCCGGTTCGGAGCTACGGGGGCGTATGAGGCCATCGTCAACCAGCGGATCGAAGTGTTGCGAGAAGAACGTTTCGAAGGTGGTCAGAATTTCGCCGATTTCATGATGCGCCGATATGACCCTGCAATTCGCACCGTGAAATCCACGGAACGCCGGCTTCAGGCCTTGTCGGACCGGGCGATCCGTGCCGGTGAGTTGCTGCGGACAAGAGTGGATGTGGAACGCAGCGCGCAAAACCAGGCGTTGCTGGAAAGCATGGACCGTCGGGCTGATCTGGCACTGCGCTTGCAACACACGGTCGAGGGGCTTTCCGTGGTTGCCATCAGCTATTACGCGGTTTCGCTGGTCAGCTATCTTTTGTATCCGCTGACGGCCTCTGGCATCAGCAAGGGCATGCTGACGGCGGCGGTAACGATCCCGGTTGTCGCCGGGGTGTGGTACTCGGTGCGACGCATTCGCAAACGGCTCGGTTGAGCAGCAATTGCCAATGTTCGTCTGACCTGTAGAACAGCGGCATTGGGCAAGCAGAGCGAGGGCTTGGAATGATAAGCATAGTTGCAGCATGGCGCGCTGTCGCCGCCATGTTCATTCTGAATGGTGCCCTGTTCGGAATCTGGGCGTCGCGCATTCCCGCCATACGTGACCGCTTGGAACTGTCCCATGAGGCGCTTGGATATGGCCTGTTGTTCATGGCTGCGGGGGCTGTCTGCTCTTTCCCGATAACCGGGCGGCTTACGGATCGATTCGGCGCAGTTGCAATCACCCGGATCATTGCGGTTCTGTACACGGGGTCGCTGATCCTGCTTGCCATGGCTGATGGGCTTTGGGGGCTGGCAGTGTTCCTTTTTGTCTTTGGCGCCTTTCACGGGTCGATGGATGTTGCAATGAATGCATGGGCCGCCGAGGTAGAGCAGGCATATGACAAACCCGTTATGTCCTCGTTCCACGCAATGTGGAGCCTTGGGGCCGGACTTGGCGCGCTCAGCGGGTATGTCGCGGTTCAGATGGGGCTGACGGTTCTTGTGCACTTCCTGTTGGCGGGTGGCGTGGTTGTTGGCCTTGCGCTTGCGTCATCCTGGGTAAGCTGGACTTCGCGCCAATCCCAAGGGCCTCAGAGTACGGTTTTCGCCTTGCCTTCCGGTGCGTTGATACTGGTTGGCATAGCCGCCTTGTGCGGGGCATTGGGCGAAGGGGCCGTCGCGGACTGGAGCGCGATATATCTGCGTGACATCACAGGGGCGTCCGAAAGCGTCGCTGCCTTGGGCTATGCGGTATTTTCAGTGACCATGGTGGCGTTTCGACTTGCAGGCGCGCTTGTCATCACCCGGTTCGGACCGGTCGTTTCCGCCCGGTTCGGCGGTATTTGCGCGGCTTTGGGCGTTTTCACGGTGGTTTCAACAGTAACGATCTTGCCCGTGCTGGCCGGCTTTGCATTGATGGGAATAGGTTATGCCGTGATCATGCCGCTGGCATTCAGCCGGGCGGCCAGCGATCCAAGTGTGCCGCCGGGGCAAGCCATCGCAAGTGTTGCGACATTGGGGTATGGGGGGCTGTTGATCGGTCCGCCGTTGATCGGCTTTTTGGCGGAAGTGTTCGGCCTGCGTCTGGCCTTCGCTGTGCTGTTGCCATTGGCCGTTCTGATCGTGCTGTCGGCCGGCGCGCTGAGGCGCGCCGACTGAACTTGTTTCAGCGTCCGCGAATGCGGGGATCCAGCGCATCGCGCAGACCGTCACCCAGATAGTTGACGCTCAGGACAGTCAGCGAGATTGCCAGACCAGGCCAGAATACACGCTCGGGATATTGCTGTAGGTAATCGACTCCGTCGAACAGCAGGCGGCCCCATGTCGGGAAGTCGGGCGGAAAGCCCAGACCCAGGAAGGAAAGCGCGCTTTCGGTAATGATCGCCGTCGCAATCCCCAGCGTCGCCGATACCATGATCGGAGACAACACGTTCGGCAGGATATGCCGCGTGATGATCTGAGTGTTGCTGGTGCCGATGGACCGGGCCGCCAGAACGAATTCACGCTCTTTGATGGCCAGCACGTCACCCCGTACGATCCGCGCCGTAGGCATCCACGAGGTGATACCGATGGCGCAGACGATCAGGATGAAGATCCCGCGCTCCAACCCGAACGCGGCCGACAGGGGTTCACGGAACAGCAGCATCATGACCAGCAGCAAGGGCAGCAGGGGCAGGGCCAGAAACAGGTCTGTCAGACGCATAAGCGGACCATCCAGCCGTTTGAAGAACCCGGCCAGAACACCGATGAAGGATCCCAGGAACAGTGCCAGCAGCATCGCGGTGATGCCCACCGATACCGAGGTTTGACCGCCCGACATCATGCGCGCCAGAATATCCCGGCCCAACTGGTCGGTGCCGAAGGGATGCGCCCAGCTTGGCCCCTGATTGCGGGCCCGGATATCGATCTGCGTTGGATCAATGCTCCAGAGATAGGGGCCCAGATAGACGCCCGCCACGATCAGGATGAACAGCACCGCACCCACCATGGCGCCCTTGTGCGTCTTGAACTGATCCCAGACGTCGCGCCATTGGCTACGCGGCGGGGTCGTGAGTTCCTCCATCACATCAGCGGTTGGCAGCGCGGTGGATGCCGGGGCCAGACCTTCGTCGGGGATCAGCGTGTCTGATTTGTCGTGATCAGTCATAGCGAATCCTCGGGTCCAGAATGCCATACAGGACGTCGGCGATCAGGTTGAACAGCACGATCAGCACGGCAAAGATGAAGGTCAGGGTTTGCACCATCGGCAGGTCATTGGCCTGAATGGCGCCAATCAGCAACTGGCCGATACCATTCACCTTGAAAACCTGCTCGGTGATGATGGCGCCGCCGAAGATGGCCGGGATACCCAGTGCAATGACCGTGACCACGGGGATCATCGAGTTCCGCAGAACGTGGACCATGACCACGGTGTATTCGCTGAGCCCCTTGGCGCGCGCGGTGCGGACGTAATCCTGATTGAGATTGTCCAGCATCGAGGCGCGCATGAAACGGCTGAGCTGTGCCGTGATCTGCAAAGCCAGCACCATGACCGGCATGATCATCTGCTTCAGCTGCACGACGAAGCTGTCCCAGCTGTTGACCACATGCGTGGTGTCATAGATCGACGGGAACCAGCCCAGTTGGACCGAGAAGATCACGATCACCAGCACACCCGAAAAGAAGGGCGGGACAGAGAAACCGACCATCGACACGAAAGTACCCATCTGATCAAACCAGGAATACTGACGATAAGCCGAATAGATGCCGATGGGCAGGGCGATCAGGATGGCGACCACATAGGCGGTGCCGACAACCCACAGAGTCTGCGGGATACGCTGAACAACGATGTCCATGACGGGCGAGCGGGTCTGCCAGGATATCACGCGCAGGTCGCCTTCGGAAAAGGTTGTACCGAACATCGAGTCGATCAGGACCTGCGGTTCGATCCAGAAGAACTGCACGATCCACTTCCAGAACCGGATATGCATCGGCTGGCCAAGGCCGAGCGCCTCGCGCATCTTTTCCTTGACTTCGGGGGGAACGGTGAGCGGAACCTGCGCCATCGGATCGCCGGGTGCGAGTTCGAGGAGCAGGAAGATGACGAGGCTGATGAACAGCAGCGTTGGAACGGCCAGCACCAGTCGTCTGATTGTGAAATTAAGCATTAAGAGGCGCCTTTATATGCGTCTTCTTGTTGGGGTGGGATGCAAATGACCGCGCCCCGATAACGATCGGGGCGCGGTTTTGCAAGGTCAGTGCTTAGGAACCGGTCTTGCGGTACCAGTCCGCAATGTTCCACAGCTCGCTGTCCCAAACGTTCAGGACAACGCCACCCAGGGTGTTTGCGTGCGCCGACAGACGACCACGGTGAACCAGCGGGATCATGCCACCATTCTGAACCATGATGTCATTCAGCTGCTTGGCGATTTCCGCACGCGCTTCCAGACCAGCGGTTTCGGCCAATTGAGCGTGCAGCTTGTCGAACTCTTCGTTGCAGAAGCGGCTGATGTTTTCGCCCTGCCACTGCGTCTCGGGACGCGGTGCCTTGTCGCACAGACCGTTGCCCAGATAGGACTGCGGGTCGGTGCCGTTGAAGGTGTTGGCGTACATTTCAACGTCGGCATAGAACTTCTGGAACGTGTCGGGCGAGCCCGGGTCACCACCGAAGAAGACCGATGCGTTGATGTTGCGCAATTCGGTTTCAATGCCGATCTGGCTCCACCATTCCTTGATCAGCGCCTGGAAGTCCTGACGGACAGCGTTGGTCGAGGTCTGATAGACGATCTTCAGCGGAACGCCGTCCTTCTCGCGGACGCCGTCGCCGTTGGTATCGACGATGCCGGCATCATCCAGCAGTTTCTTGGCGCCTTCGATATCCTGGGTGTCGCAGGTCATCGAGGTCGAGTTGAACGCGGCAGGGGCCGGAACCCAGTTGCAGGTCACTTTACCAGCCTGACCATAGCCAATTTCCACCAGCAGCGGACGGTCGATGGCCATCGACATGGCTTTGTAAACGGCCGGGTCCTTCAGGAATGGGTGCGGATGCTTGGCCGTCGAACGCTCGCCTTCCGGCAACTCGGGCGACGGGTTGGTCTGGTTCAGCATGATGCGCTCGACCAGCGGACCGAAGCCCGCAACCGGCGTACCTTTGCCACCTTCCTGCATCTGTGCGATCACTTCCGGAGCCAGTTGCAGGTTCCAGGCATAGTCAAATTCACCGGTTTCCATGACGGCACGACCTGCAGCCGTCGCGTCACCGCCGCCTTTGAAGGTCACGGTCGCGAAGGCAGGTTTTGCCGGATCACGATAGTTGTCGTTGGCCTTGAAGGTAATCACGTCGTTCGGTTTGAACTCGGTGACGACAAAGGGGCCGGTGCCGATCGGGTTGAAGTTCTGTTCGGTGCATTCCGGGGCTTTTGCGCCCATGCAGTTTTCGAACTGGGCCTTTTGAAGGATCGGGCTTTCACCGCCGACGAACGGGCCATAGGGGAAGGGGGTCGGTGCGTCGAAAGTGACCTTGACGGTCAGGTCATCAACAGCTTCGACCGAGGTGACGCCTTCGAACTTGGTCACCTGCGCGCAGCCACCTTCCGGGTGCATACAGTAATCGGCGGTGAACTTCACGTCAGCAGCGGTGAACGGAGAGCCGTCAGACCATGTGATTCCCGGTGCAATTTTCCATGTGATCGACGTCAGGTCTTCGCTGACACCGCCATTTTCCACGGTCGGGATTTCAGACGCCAGATATGGCACCATGTTGCCGTCCTGGTCGTAGCGGGCAAGTGGTTCGATCACCAGCGAGGCTGATTCCACGTCTTTCGTACCGCCGGACAGGAACGGGTTCAGGATCGACGGAGCCTGCCAATAGATGATGCTGACATTGCCGTCCGAACCGCGCTCGGCAAAGGCCATCGGGGCCATTGCCGTGCTTGCGATCGCACCAAGCAAAAGGGTTTTGATTTTCATAAGTCACTCCCGAATTGGACACGTTCGTGTCTCGATTATCTCCGCAAGGCCTGCGGGTTTGGCGTTGCCGCTTCGGGGTAAGTTTTTGATCAATAAAGATAATAGCGCTAACGACATAAATCGGCGCTGCCTCCCCAAGGCGGTTACGTTGGGTATCGAAACAGAACTTGAGAAAAATGCAAGTGGTGCCGTCGCGAAAATGTGTAATGGGTTTGACTTTTCCCGGTGGCCCGCCGTAGCGTTCGGCATTCAGAACAAGAATAACCTCGTCAAGGGAGCGCGCACGTGCTGGATCAGCCTATTGCTCAAATCAAAAAACTGCGGGTGGAGTTTCAGACAAAGGACGGTCCCGTTGTTGGTGTTGAGGACGTCTCGTTCGAGGTCAAACCAGGCGAAACCGTTTGTATCGTTGGCGAATCGGGCTCGGGGAAGTCGGTTTCATCTTTGTCCTTGATGCGTCTGGTCGAGTTCGGTGGCGGCGAAATCGCGGGCGGTGAATTGCTGTTTGATCGTCGTGATGGCGAAGAAATGAACCTGGCGAAGGCCGATCAGGATCTGATGAAGCAGATTCGCGGCAACGAGATCGGGATGATCTTTCAAGAGCCGATGACCGCGCTGAACCCTGTTTTCACCGTGGGCCGCCAGTTGACCGAAGGTTTGCGCATCCACAAGGACATGACGAAAGCGCAGGCCGAGCAACGGGCGCTGGAATTGCTGCGTCAGGTTCGTATCCCAGAGCCCGAGCGCCGTCTGAAACAATACCCTCACGAGTTGTCGGGCGGGATGCGCCAACGTGTTGTCATTGCCATGGCGATGGCCTGTGAGCCGCGCCTGTTGATCGCCGACGAACCCACCACGGCGCTGGATGTGACCATTCAGGCCGAGATCCTGGCCTTGATGGACCGCCTCAAGCGGGAAACCGGAACTGCGGTGATGTTCATCACCCACGACATGGCCGTGGTTGCCCAGATGGCTGACCGCGTTGTTGTGATGTTCCGCGGCAACAAGGTCGAAGAAGGCACGGTCAAGGAAATCTTTGAAAACCCACAGCACGACTATACCAAGGCGTTGCTGGCCGCGGTGCCGAAACTGGGCGAGATGCAGGGAAAATCTGCGCCCGAGCCAATGAAGCTGCTGGGGGTCGAAGGGCAGAATATTGCGCCAATTCCGGGTACGGAAGAGGTTCTGCTGACCGTCAAGAACCTGACAACACGGTTCCCGGTCAAAGGCGGGCTTTTGCGGCGCACGATTTCGAACGTTCATGCGGTCGAGGATGTCTCGTTCACTCTGAACAAAGGGCAAACGCTCAGTCTTGTAGGGGAATCCGGATGCGGCAAGTCTTCGGCAGGGCGCTCGATCCTGCGGCTGGTTGAGCCGTTGGCGGGCGAGATTGATCTGGACGGTGTCGACATCATGAAGCTTGATCCGTCTGGTTTGCGCAAGGCGCGGCTGGACATGCAGATGATTTTCCAGGACCCGTTCGCGTCCTTGAACCCGCAGATGCAGTTGGTCGACCAGGTCGCCGAGCCGATGCGCAATTATGATGTGGCGTCGGGATCCGAACTTCAGGATCGCGTGGCACAATTGTTCGATAAAGTGCAATTACCGCGCAGCTTCATGCGTCGCTTCCCGCATGAAATGTCGGGCGGTCAGCGTCAGCGGATTGCCATTGCCCGCGCTTTGGCCCTGAACCCCAAGCTGATCATTGCGGATGAGGCGGTCTCGGCCCTTGACGTGTCGGTTCAGGCGCAGGTTCTGAACCTGATGATGGAATTGCAGTCCGAGCTGGGCCTGTCATACCTGTTCATCAGCCACGACATGGCCGTTGTCGAACGGGTCAGCCACTATGTCGGGGTCATGTATCTGGGGCGCATTGTCGAACTCGGGCCCCGGGCGCGGGTGTTCGAGAACCCGCAGCATCCCTATACACAGGCGCTGATGAAGGCGGTTCCGATCGCGGACCCGAACAAGCGGAAATCGGAAAAGGATCTGAATTTCAAACCGATCCCTTCTCCTATTCACCCCACCAACTACACGCCGGAACCTTCGCAATATCAAGAGGTTGAGGCAGGGCACTTCATCCTGACCACCGACAGCGGGTATTGACCCCAATGGCGAAACGCCTGACCCCGCTTGAGATCATGACACAGCTGATCTCATTTCCGACCGTAAGCCGTGATACCAATCTGCCGCTGGTGGATTGGGTTCAGGACTACTTGCAGGGCCACGGAATCGAAAGCCACCGCTGGCCAGATCCGGACCAACCGCACAAGGCCGCGATCTTTGCGCATGTTGGTCCAATGGAAGAAGGCGCGGTGGTTCTGTCCGGTCACACGGATGTCGTGCCGGTGGACGGTCAGCCGTGGGACACTGATCCTTTCACGGTGACCGAGAAAGACGGCAAGTACTTCGGTCGCGGCACCTGCGACATGAAGGGGTTTGACGCCCTGGCCATCTGGGCCCTGGTCGAAGCACACTACGCCAATATCAGCCGGCCGCTTCAGCTGGCGCTCAGCTTTGATGAAGAGGTCGGATGCACCGGTGCGCCGCCCATGATTGAAGCAATGCAACAGGTTCTGCCCAAGGGATCGGCAGTGATAGTGGGTGAGCCGTCGATGATGCAGGCGGTGACGGGGCATAAGGGCGGGTTCGGCATCGATACACATATCGTCGGGTTCGAAGTGCACAGCTCGATCATGCATACTGGCGTGAACGCCATCATGGCGGCGGCGCCTTTGATCGATTGGGCAAATCATAGAAATGCCGAAAGCATGGCTGCTGAGCCGAGCGAAATCGCGGCTGTATTTGACCCGCCGTGGACAACCTGTCATGTCGGCATGATTGAAGGCGGGACAGCCCATAACATCACCGCCAAAGACTGCACTTTCATGATGGATTTCCGCACGGTGCCGGACGAAACGCAGGCTGAATGGCGCGATGCCTATATCGAACAGGTCCGCCAGGTCGAAGCTCGGATGCAGGCAGTTCACCCCGATGCGCGCATCGAACTGTCCGAGCATTTCGCGATCCCGGGGCTGGTGCCCGAACAGGACGGAGAAGCCGAAGCTTTGGTGCGCGCCCTGACCGGGGACAACGCAAGCCACGTCGTCAGCTATGGGACCGAGGCGGGGCAGTTTCAGGCGGCCGGGTATTCAGCCGTGATCTGCGGCCCGGGTGATATCGCGCAGGCTCATCAGCCGAACGAGTTCATATCGATCGCGCAGTTCGAAGCTGGGCATAGGTTCATGCAACGATTGGTTGAAGGGCTGAGCGCGGCGTAACATTCAACGTGGCCTCAGTGGTTCAGGGGAGGGTCTTGAGATGCCTGTCAAAAACAGACTTGCAGAGATGCATGGCGATATTACCAAGTGGCGCCGCCACCTGCACGCACATCCTGAACTGATGTATGACGTGCATGAAACGGCTGCTTTCGTAGTCGAGCGTCTCAGGGAATTTGGTGTGGATGAGATCACGCCGGGAATTGGCAGGACGGGTGTCGTGGCCGTGATCCGGGGGCGGCAGGATACGACCGGGCGCGTGATCGGGTTGCGTGCTGACATGGACGCATTGCCGATCGAAGAAGCGACGGGGTTGGATTATGCCTCGACCGTATCGGGAAAGATGCACGCCTGCGGGCATGACGGGCATACCTCGATGCTGCTTGGGGCCGCCCAGTACCTGGCTGAAACCCGAAACTTCGATGGCACCGTAGTTCTGATTTTTCAGCCCGCCGAAGAAGGTGGCGCAGGCGGTCTGGCCATGTGTCAGGACGGCCTGATGGATCGCTGGGGCATTGATGAGGTCTATGGCATGCACAATATGCCGGGGTTGCCGGTGGGCGAATTCGCGATCCGACCCGGCGCCTTGCTGGCCTCATCTGATGAATTCGAAATCACGATCACCGGCAAGGGCGGACACGCCGCCGCACCGCATGATGCGGTAGACACCACGCTGGTGGCCTCGCATATCGTCGTGTCGTTGCAATCCGTCGTAGCGCGCACCGTCGATCCGATCAAACGCGTGGTGCTGACCGTGGGTACGTTTGAAACGGACAGTGTCGCGTCGAACGTGATCGCGCATACCGTCCGCTTGCAGGGGACCGTCCGGACGCTCGACCCCGAATACCGCGCCATTGCGGAAGAACGCGTGCGCAGGATCGCCGAGGATACGGCCTCGGCCTTTGGCGCAAAGGCGGATGTCGTCTGGACGCCCGGCTATCCTGTGACTGTGAACTCCGAGGCCGAAACGGCATACGCTGCCGAGGCGGCCGAGGCCGTGGCGGGCAAGGTCAATGACAGCACCGATCCGATCATGCCGTCGGAAGATTTTGCCTACATGCTTGAAGAACGGCCCGGAGCTTACATCTTTATCGGGAACGGGGACACGGCGATGTGCCATCACCCGGAATACAATTTTGACGACAATGCGATTCCCGCCGGTTGCAGTTGGTTTGCCGAGATCGTGGAACGACGATTGCCCGTGGCATAATTTGAGGGAGAGTGACATGCCGATCAAAAACCGCCTTGCAGAGATGCACGAAGAGATCACAGGCTGGCGGCGTGACATTCACCAACACCCGGAAATTCTGTACGACACTCATCGCACCAGCGCGCTGGTGGCGGAAAAGCTGAAGGAATTCGGCTGTGATGAGGTCGTTACAGGCATCGGTCGCACCGGCGTGGTCGGGGTCATTCGGGGAAAGAGCGACACGCAGGGCCGGGTGATTGGCCTGCGCGCCGACATGGATGCGCTGCCGATGCAGGAACAGACCGGGCTGGACTATGCCTCGAAGACATCAGGCGCGATGCATGCCTGCGGGCATGACGGGCATACCGCCATGGTTTTGGGGGCGGCAAAGTACCTGTCTGAGACGCGCAATTTCGATGGCACTGCAATCTTGATCTTTCAGCCCGCCGAAGAGGGCGGGAATGGCGCCGAGGCCATGTGCAAGGACGGTCTGATGGACCGGTTCGGCATTCAGGAAGTCTATGCGATGCACAACGTACCGGGCCTGCCGACCGGGCAGTTCGCGATCCGTTCGGGCCCTTTGCTGGCCGCAGCGGACGAATTTGATATCCATCTTGAAGGGCGCGGAGGTCACGCTGCAAAACCCCATGAGACGGTCGATACGACGGTGATGCTGTCGCAATTGATCGTGGCATTGCAGACGATCGTGTCGCGCAATGCCGATCCGATCCTGCAAGCCGTGCTGTCGGTGACGTCTGTCGAGACATCATCGAAAGCGTTCAACGTGATCCCGCAATCGGCGCAGATACGCGGCACGGTCCGGACCCATTCCAACCAGATGCGAGATCTGATCGAACAGCGCCTCAAAGAGGTCGCCGAAGGGATTGCAGCAACATTCGGTGGTTCCGTGAACGTCAATTACTCGCGCGGCGTTCCGGTGACGATCAATGCCGAAACTCAGACGGGATATGCGGCAGAGGCCGCAGTCTCGGTCGGAGGCAGCTGCATCGAGGCGCCGATGGTGATGGGGGGCGAGGATTTCTCGTTCATGCTGGAGGAACGGCCCGGAGCCTTCATCGTTCTGGGCAACGGTGACAGCGCCGGGTTGCACCACCCTGAATACGATTTCAACGACGAGATCATCCCGATTGGATGTTCGTGGTTCGCAGAAATGGTCGAGCGCCGAATGCCGGCGGCTTGAACTGAATTAGGAGAGAATAGACATGCCAGTCAAAAACCGCTTTGCCGAATTGCAGGATGAGATCACCGCCTGGCGACGGGATCTGCACCAAAACCCTGAAATCCTGTTCGAAACGCACCGCACCAGCGCAATGGTGGCCGAGAAGTTGCAGGAGTTTGGTTGCGACGAGGTCGTCACCGGCATCGGGCGTACAGGCGTTGTTGGCGTGATCAAGGGCAAATCGGACCGCAGCGGCAAGGTGATCGGTTTGCGGGCGGATATGGATGCGTTGCCGATCCATGAGGCGACGGGGTTGGACTATGCGTCGAAAACGCCGGGCGCCATGCATGCCTGCGGCCATGATGGCCACACGGCGATGCTGCTTGGTGCGGCGAAGTATCTGTCTGAAACCCGAAATTTCGATGGCACGGTTGTTGTAATCTTCCAGCCTGCCGAAGAGGGCGGCGGTGGTGGTCGTGAAATGTGTGAAGATGGCATGATGGAACGCTGGAATATTCAGGAAGTCTACGGCATGCACAATTGGCCGGGACAACCTGTGGGCAAGTTCGCCATCCGTCCCGGCTCTTTCTTTGCCGCAACCGATCAGTTCGACATCACTTTCGAAGGGCGCGGCGGTCATGCTGCCAAGCCGCATGAAACAGTAGATACCACGGTACTGGCCGCGCAGGCGGTGTTGGCGCTTCAGACGATTTCCTCGCGCAATGCCGATCCGATCGACCAGGTCGTGGTGTCGGTGACGTCGTTCGAGACCTCGTCGAAAGCGTTCAACGTGATCCCGCAGACTGTTCAGATCAAGGGTACCGTGCGCACCATGAGCAAGGATATGCGGGATCTGGCCGAAAAGCGGATCAATGAGATCTGCAATGGTGTGGCGGCAACGTTCGGAGGCACCGCCGATGTGACCTATATCCGCGGGTATCCGGTGATGGTGAACAGTGAAGAGCAGACAGAGTTTGCAGCAGCTGTTGCCCGGTCGGTATCTGGTGATTGTGATGATGCGCCTTTGGTCATGGGCGGCGAGGATTTTGCCTTTATGCTGGAGGAGCGCCCAGGCGCCTATATTCTAGTGGGTAACGGCGATACGGCCATGGTTCACCACCCGGAATACAACTTCAACGATGAGGCGATTCCCGCCGGGTGCAGCTGGTGGGCAGAGATCGTCGAGCAGCGGATGCCGGCGGCCTGATGGGGCGGGGGGGGGCTCTGCCCCCACACCCCCGGGATATTTTTGGCCAGATGAAGAAGGATCCCGCCTACTTACGTCAGGTCGAGCGAACGGCACAGCGTTTCCACGACGGAATCCAGTGCGTTGCTTTGCGTCTTGACGCAGGATTGGGCGGCGCTGCGGGCCCGGGTCAGGGCTTGGTCGTCTGAAAGCCAATGGTCGACCGCCGCAGAGAGATCTGTTTCGGTTTGAACCTCGATGGCGCCACCGGTTTTGATCAACGGCGCGAATGTTTCAGCAAAATTGAAGTATCCGGGACCGGTTATCACGGCGGCTCCGGCCTGGGCGGGTTCGAAAGGGTTGTGGCCGCCGATATTTTTAAGGGAGCCGCCCAGGAACACGATGGGAGACAGAGCGTACCATGTGCCGGTCTCGCCCAATGTGTCGGCGACATATACCTGGGTTTCGGTTTTGATCGGGGAACTTTCTGATCGGAACGCGGCGTTGAGATCGGAGGCGTCCAGTAGTTTTGCGATATCGCCGCGGCGCTCTGGGTGGCGGGGGATCAGCAACAGCAGCAGATCGGGCCAGCGTTCCAGAAGTGATTTATGCGCGGCCAGAACGATTTCCTCTTCACCGGCATGGGTTGAACTGGCGATCCACACAGGTCTGCCAGAAATCTGAGAACCAATGTCGTCCAGCGTGCCGTGGTCTATGGGAAGAGGGTCTGACATGGCCTTGAGATTGGTGCCGGGCCGGACGCGGCCGACAGGGGCACCCATGGCTATCAGGTTGGCTGCGGTTTTGCCGTTTTGTGTCAGGAACAGGTTGAACTTGCCCAATACGAACCGCGCTGTTCTGGGGCGTTTTTTCCAACCGGCAACGGACTTGTCCGACAGTCGTGCATTCAGAAGAGCCAGCGGAACGCCGCGTCTTGCGCTTTCGACGATCAAACGCGGCCATATTTCACTTTCGACGAAAACTCCGCCCTCTGGTTGCCAATGGTTCAGAAAGCGCCGGACCGGGCCTGCCGTGTCCAGCGGCGGGAATTGATGCCGTGTGCGGGGCGGCAGGCGTTTTTCGATCAGAGCCGCTGAGGTCGGGGTGCCCGAGGTGATCAGAAACTCGGCCTCGGGCAGGCGGTCTGCTAGCCGTCTGATCAGGCTGAGGACCGAAAGGCTTTCGCCGACGCTGGCGGCGTGGAACCAGACCAAACGCCCATTTGGTCTGGGCAGGCTGGCATGGCCAAGGCGTTCTTGTTGACGCTTATCAGGTACGTTTGCTGCACGCAGCTTGTTCCGAACGACCCGCCAAATCAGAGGCGCTGCCAGAGATGTGAGGGCGCAGTACACATGGTACAACGCCGTGGGGCGGCCGTCGTGATCCGGCATATCAGCCGCCTGTATGGCTCATGTGACGGCTCATCCGGCCATCGACGGCTTGACGGGAATAGTCGAAGTCATGCCCTTTGGGCTTGAGATTGATCGCAGATCGGATCGCGTCCTCAAGTGGCTGTTCGGTATCAGGATGATCGCGCAGGGCGCCGCGCAGGTCGGCCATGTCTTCCTGACCCAGGCACATGTAGAGTTCGCCCGTGCAGGTCAGGCGGACCCTGTTGCAGCTTTCACAGAAATTGTGCGACAGCGGCGTAATAAAGCCGATTTTCTGGCCGGTTTCCTCGAGGCGCACGTAACGGGCCGGGCCACCGCTGCGTTCGGCCAGATCGGTGGCCGAATAGTGGTTTTCGTATTCTTTCCGCACGTCCTTGAGCGACCAGTACTGATCCAGGCGGTCTTCGTTGCCGATATCGCCCATGGGCATGACTTCGATCCAGGTCAGATCCATATCCCGCTGGGCGCACCATTCCGTGATTTTAGGAAGTTCGGGCTCGTTGAACCCTTTCAGGGCAACGGCATTTATCTTGATCCGCAGGCCAGCTTTTTGCGCGGCGTCGATTCCGTTCAAAACCTGTTTCAGGCGACCCCAGCGCGTCACCTTGGCGAACTTGTCATCATCCAGAGTGTCCAGCGAGACATTCACCCGACGCACACCGGCCGCATAAAGGTCTTCGGAAAATCGGTGCAGTTGCGAACCGTTGGTTGTCAGCGTCAACTCCTTCAATGCACCGCTGTCCAGATGACGTGTCATCGAATTGAAGAACGTCATGATGTTGCGACGCACCAAAGGCTCACCACCCGTAATGCGCAGCTTTTCGACTCCCATTCTGACGAAGGTCGAACACATCCGGTCCAGTTCCTCCAATGTCAGCAGGTCTTTCTTGGGCAGAAAGGTCATGTTCTCGGACATGCAATACACGCAGCGGAAATCGCAGCGATCCGTGACGGAGACGCGGAGATACGTGATGGCGCGGGCAAACGGGTCGATAAGCGGAGCTGTCATGCCATATACGTAAAGCTGGAACATGGCCGCGACAAGGGCGAACTGCGCTTTGCGCTGGAACAGGTGGGCGCAGGGTTGTAGGTTTCTGGCATGAAGAAAATACTTGTTTTGACATGCGTAATGACGGCCGGATGCGACGCCGTGCAGTCAACGACTGATCGAGTGTTCGGCGGGGGCGACGCGCCCGCCCAGACGGTGTCTGACACGGAAACGGGCACAGCAGTTGCCGAAGAGGTGTTGCAACCCGAACCGGTTTCCGCGCGCCCGAACTGGGTTGGGGCGAAAACCACCATCGCCGGGCTTGGGGATCCGACCACTCCGGGGCGCTGGATGCAGACGCCGCTGGTGGACAGCGAAGTTACGGCGCGTGTCGTCGTGCCACGGACCGGGGCGCAGGCCTATATTACGTTGGTCCCGGTTTCCGGTCCGGACAGCAGCGGCAGCCGCTTGTCGCTGGACGCCATGAGGGCCCTGCTGGTGCCCTTCGACGAACTTGTCGAGCTTGAGGTCTATGTGAACTGATTTTTCAGGTATTTGCCTGCTTCGCGGCGGGCAAACGGCTTCATGGCATCACCGTGTTGTTTCAGAAAGGCGATCACGCGTTCCGGGTCATGTTTGGACAGTTCGCGCAGCCACCAGGCGATGGATTTCTGGATGAACCAGTTGCGGTCCGAAACATATCCCGCAGCCCAGCCAAGGATGCGATCACGGCGGTGCAGATCGTCAGGCTTGGGGTGGTTCTGTTTGGTCCAGGGCAGGGTTGCAACCATGGCCGCGCGCCGGGTCCACATGTGATCGGATCGGGTCCACAGTTCGACTTCGTCCAACCGTTCGGGATCTGCTGAAAGCCGTTTTTGCATCGCCATGCACGCATGGTCCGCAACGGCCCAGGCATCGAAATCCGGCAGCCAGCTTTGAAGCAAATTCCAAACCGCCGCATCCGGTCGGATGCGTGCCTGAGTCAAAAGCTTGGATGCAGCAAGTCGCCCTTCGTGGATGTTGCTTTGCCATAGCCCGTCCGCCAATGCGACCCGCGCCGGCACGTCCAGTTCTTTCCGCCACGCCTTGGTCAGGTCGTTGAGAACCGGGTTCGCGACGCCCAGATAGATGCGATCCGCCTTGTGGTAACTGGCCATCTGGGTCGCCCGCTCGGGGTCACCATGCGCTTTGATCTGATCGAGATATCCACTCAGCATCGGGCTCACGTCGGTACGCCGGTTGGCTTTCCATCAATCGTATGGCTGTTCCTTTCCACCCAATACGAGCGGATGTCCTCGTCTGATTTTCCATCCACCCATTTCTGCATTGTATCGCGGTCGGATTGGAATTCCATGAAAGGCACGGCATAGCCGCAAGAGGTCTGTACCATGTCGATCGACTGGTCATAGATCTGCCGTGCGCTTCGGTGATTTGGGAATAGGCCGGCAAGGTCGTCCCAGCCATCATCCCCGACATGCAGGCAACGTGCCGTGCCATAGGTGCGCAGGATCATCGGACGTGTGGTGAAGGAACACCACATCAGCGTCATCCTGTTGATCTGCAAAAGATGCCCCGCCGTTTCATTGCCACTGCCGGTCAGGTTCATCCAGACGATGCGGTTCGGCCCCAATACCCGCAGCGAATCCATTCCCTTGGGGGAAATATTGACACGACCTTCGGCCCCAGCGGTGCCGACGAAGAACATGTGCTGATCTTCGATGAACTTTTGATGCGCTTCATCAAGCTGCGGGAACTGCTTGGCCATAATTCACTCCACCGTGACCGACTTGGCCAGATTGCGCGGCTGATCCACATCCGTGCCCTTGGCAACCGCCGTGTGATAGGCCAGCAATTGCGCGGGAACCGAATACAGGATCGGTGCAAGGCTGGTGTGAACATGCGGCATGCGGATGGTGCTCCAGACGCCGTCGCCGGCCTCGTCAATGCCGTCATCATCAGAAACCAGGATCACCTTGCCCTTACGCGCCATCACTTCCTGCATATTCGACACGGTCTTGTCGAACACGGTGTCACGGGGTGCCATGACAACCACGGGCATATGCTTGTCGATCAGGGCGATGGGGCCGTGTTTCAACTCTCCTGACGCATAACCTTCGGCGTGGATATAGCTGATTTCCTTCAGCTTCAGCGCGCCTTCCATTGCCAGCGGATACATCAGGCCACGGCCCAGAAACAGGACGTCGCGTGCCTCGGACAGGCGTTGGGCGGCTTTGCGGATTGCCCGGTTCTGATCGAGTGCGGCGTTCAATACGGTCGGCAACCCGCGCAGCGCGGCGGCATGATCGGCGATGTCCTCATCCGTCATCGTGCCCCGGTCTGCTGCGGCCTTGAGCGCCAGCATCAGCAGCACGCTCAACTGGCAGGTGAAGGCTTTTGTCGACGCCACTCCGATTTCGACACCGGCATGGATCGGCAAGGCGATATCGCTTTCGCGTGCAATCGAGCTTTCGGGCACGTTGACGACCGAAACGATCTTGTCTGCCTTGCCCTCACAATACCGCAACGCGGCCAGCGTGTCGGCGGTTTCGCCCGACTGGCTGACGAAAAGCGCCAGTGTTCGATCCGTGATCGGAGGTTCGCGATAGCGGAACTCGCTGGCGATATCGACCTCGACCGGCATCTTGGCCAGTTGCTCGAACCAGTATTTCGCGGTCAGGCAGGCGTAAAACGCGGTGCCGCAGGCCACCATGGTCAGACGGTCCAGCTTGCTAAAATCCAGATCGGCATCGGGCAGTGCCACGCGGTCACCGCCCGTGGGCAGGTAGGACCGGATCGCCTCTGCTACAACGATGGGCTGTTCAGCGATTTCCTTGGCCATGAAATGCTTGTGCTCGCCCTTGTCCGCACGCGTATGATCCAGCTTGATCTTGCGCTTTTCCCGGTTGGCCAGCTCACCGGCTTCGTTGCGGATTTCAAGCGACGTTCGGGTCAGAACCGCGCGGTCGCCTTCTTCCAGATATGTGATCTGGTTGGTCAGAGGCGCCAGGGCGATGGCGTCAGAGCCCACATACATCTCGCCATCCCCATGTCCGATGGCCAGTGGTGATCCCTTGCGGGCCGCCACGATCAGGTCGTCCTCTCCGTCGAACAGAAAGGCCAGCGCAAAGGCGCCCTCCAACTGGTCGATCGTCTTGAACGCGGCCTCAACCGGGGACAGGCCCGAGTTCAGGTGGTGTTCCGTCATGAGGGCAACCGTTTCCGTGTCGGTTTCGGTTTGGAAATCAACACCATGTTCGGCCAGTTCGGCCCTCAGGTCGCGATAGTTTTCGACGATGCCGTTGTGAACGACGGCCACCGGGCCCGCCTTGTGCGGATGTGCATTGTTGACCGACGGGGCGCCATGCGTGGCCCAGCGGGTATGGCCGATGCCGGATTTTCCGGGAAGAGGATCATGCACCAGAAGGTCGCTGAGGTTGACCAGCTTGCCAACCGCGCGCCGCCGGCCCAATGCGCCGTCGTTGACGGTTGCAATCCCGGCGCTGTCATAGCCGCGATATTCCAGCCGTTTCAGGGCTTCTACCAGAATAGGGGCGGCCTCGTGCTGCCCCAAAACACCTACTATTCCACACATATCTCAGGCCTTTTTATCGCGGCGAGCCTTCGTCGCCTTCAACATATCAAACAATTTACGCGCATATCCGGGCTTGTTTTCCTGCTTGGCCCGCGCAACAGCCAGCGCATCAGGGTCCACATCCCTGGTCACGACAGTGCCCGTCGCGGTCATCGCGCCGTCGCCCACTGTGACCGGCGCTACCAGCATGGTGTTCGAGCCGACAAAGACATTCTCACCAATCGTGGTCTTGTGCTTCATCACGCCATCGTAGTTGCAGGTGATCGTGCCTGCGCCGATGTTGGTCGCAGCGCCAACCGAAGCGTCCCCGATATAGCTGAGGTGATTGACCTTCGCGCCTTCGGCGATTTCGGCATTCTTGATCTCGACAAAATTGCCGACCCGCGTGTTTTCGGCCAGTTCGGCACCGGGGCGCAGGCGAGCGTAGGGGCCGACGACAGCGCCCCGGCTGACATGGCAGCCCTCAAGATGAGAAAAGGCGCGGATCGTTGCGCCGCTTTCGACCGTGACGCCCGGGCCGAACACCACATTCGGTTCGATCACAGTATCGCGCCCGACCACCGTATCCGCGGCCAGATACACCGTGTCAGGCGCCATCAAGGTGACGCCCAGGTCAAGAAGCTCGGCACGGGCGCGTGCCTGAAATACGGCATCGGCGGCCGCCAGATCAGCGCGAGAGTTCACGCCCAGCGTCTGCGCCTCGTCGCACGCGACTGCGGTCACGTTCAGCCCCCGGCGGCGCGCAATTTCAACCACGTCGGTCAGATAGTATTCGCCCGAAGCGTTATCGTTTCCGACCTCGTCGATCAACGAAAACAGCAGCTGCGCATTGCAGGCCAAAAGCCCTGAATTGCAGAATGTTATGGATCGTTCTTCATCCGACGCATCCTTGAATTCGACAATGCGTTCCAGCACGTCGCCAGTCATAACCAGCCGGCCATAACGGGCAGGATCGGCTGCTTCAAAGCCAAGAATGACAAGGTCATTCCCTGACCGTGCCTCGATCATCCTTTCCAGCGTGTCGGGCTGCAAGAACGGGGTGTCGCCATAAAGAACAACCACATCACCTTCGAACCCGCTCAATGCGCTTCGGGCCTGGGCGACCGCATGGGCCGTACCCAACTGGTCTTCCTGCACGGTGATCTGCGCCCCTTCATCCTCGGCCCGTGCAACCTTTGCCACAGCTTCGGACCCGTGGCCGGTGACGATCACGGTATGTTCGGGCGACAGGACAGATCCGGCGCGCATCGCATGGATCAGCATCGGAACCTGAGCGATGGGATGCAGAACTTTGGGAAGGTCCGAATTCATCCTGGTGCCTTTTCCGGCGGCAAGGATGACAAGTGCAGTGGTCATGAATTCGTTTTCTCTTTGTGTTTTGTTGCCTTCCGTTTTATCCGCTGAGGTCAAAGGCGCAAGCCGTTCGGCCATCAAACAAGATTGCCGATTGAAACAGGATACGGCGAAAACCTGCCGAGCAAGGGGGCGAAATGCGCACCGTCATCTTCGATCTGGACGGCACTTTGGCGGACACATCCGGCGATTTGCTGGCGGCCGCGAACCATTGTTTCCGCATGATGGGGCACGGGGATGTACTGGTCCACGGGCCAGATTCCGGTGTGGCGCTGCGAGGTGGACGCATGATGCTGACCCACGGGCTAAAACGAGTCGGGGCCTATGACGAGGATACGGTGCAGGCCTATTACCCGGTTCTTCTTGAGGCCTACGCGCAGGACATCGACACCCACACCAGTTTCTACCCGGGTGCCCTACAGGCGGTCGAGATGCTGAGTGACGCGGGTTACGGTGTGGGCATTTGCACGAACAAACCGGAACATCTGGCCGAATTGTTGCTGACGCGCATGGGAGTACGGAACCGTTTTGCATCTTTGGTCGGGGCCGATACGCTGCCGGTCCGCAAACCGGACCCGGCGCCTTTGCGTGAAGCCGCGCGCCGTGCCGGGGGCGATCCGGACTTGTGCGTGCTGGTCGGTGACTCGGATACCGACCGCAACACCGCCAGAGCGGCGGGCGTTCCTTCGGTGCTGGTTACCTTCGGGCCATCGGGGGATGACATGGCGGCGCTGGAACCCGAAGCCCTTCTGCATCATTTTGACGACTTGCCCGGCCTCGTGCCTGATCTGATCGGTGCGGCAGCCTGAAACCTTGACCGGACCCTTTCGGAGCCTCAGAACAAGACCATGACCGACGTATTCTCTGGCAGCTTTACGCAGCAAGAACCCCTTCCGGAAGATGCAATCGAGGCGGCACTGGCCGTTCTGCGCCATGGGCGTCTGCATCGATACAATGTCGTCCCCGGAGAGTTGGGGGAAACGGCCCTGCTGGAGCAGGAATTTGCGGCGCAGATGGGGGCTAAATACTGTCTTGCGGTTTCGTCTGGCGGTTACGCTCTGGCCACGGCCCTGCGCGCGGTCGGCGTGCAGTCGGGCGATCCGGTTTTAACCAATGCGTTTACGCTGGCCCCGGTCCCGGGGTCGATTGCCTCGGTCGGCGGGCGGGCAGTTTTTGTCGGAGTGACGGAAGACCTGACCATCGATTTGGATGATCTTGAGGGCAAACTGGATCAAGCGCGTGTTCTGATGCTCAGCCATATGCGCGGGCATCTGTGTGATATGGACCGGCTGATGCAGATGTGTGACGCGGCCGGGGTGATCGTGATCGAGGATTGCGCACACACGATGGGTGCAGCCTGGCGCGGTCAGTTGTCAGGACGGCAGGGCGCGATCGGGTGTTATTCCTGTCAGACCTACAAGCATGTCAATTCGGGCGAAGGGGGCTTGCTGGTCACCGATGACGAGGAACTGGCGGCAAAGGCTACGATGTTGTCGGGGTCCTACATGTTGTACGAACGCCATCTTGCGGCGCCGGGGCCGGACGTGTTCGAGCGGATCAAATACACCACGCCCAACGTCTCGGGCCGGATGGACAATTTGCGCGCGGCGATCCTGCGCCCGCAATTGCGGGATCTGGACCGACAGGTGGCCCGGTGGAACGAACGTTATCGCGAGATCGAAACCGGGTTGCGGGGTACGTCGGGCCTGACGATCGTCGAACGGCCCGAAGAGGAAACCTATGTCGGGTCTTCGATTCAGTTCCTGCTGCTGGATTGGGCGCCTGAACGGATAGCCGAAGTGATCAGCCGTTGCGCGGCGCGTGGGGTTGAGTTGAAGTGGTTCGGCGGTGCCGAACCGACAGGATTCACGTCGCGCTATGACAGTTGGCGATATTTCGATAGCGAGCGGATGCCTAAAAGTGACCGCGTTCTGGCCGGCGTTATGGATATGCGCGTGCCTTTGACGTTTTCCCTGGAGGATTGTCGATTGATCGCCCGGATCATCCGGGCCGAAGTGAGCGCGGTTTATCAGTCTTGACCAAGCGGAGTGCGCCTGCGGCGCACGCTCGATCTTTTGAAACGCCGCCCTTTTCGGGGCGGTGTTTTCCGTTTTGGACGCGCTGTCACAAAGATTGACCGGCAAAAGATTCGCTGCTAGAGATTTATTGAACACTTGTTCATTAAAGCGGAGGGAAGACGCAGATGTTCATGGCCACGATGAAGTTCGATCTGGGTGAGGATGTGAATGCCCTGCGCGAGATGGTGCATCGCTGGGCGCAGGAGCGTGTCAAGCCGATGGCGGCCGAGATCGACGCCACCAATGCCTTTCCGAACGAGCTGTGGAAAGAGATGGGAGAGCTTGGTCTGCTGGGTGTTACAGTGCCGGAAGAGTACGGCGGTGCAGGCATGTCTTATCTGGCGCATACGATCGCCGTCGAAGAGGTCGCGCGCGCTTCAGCTTCGGTTTCTTTGTCATACGGGGCGCATTCGAACCTGTGCGTGAACCAGATCAAGCTGAACGGCAATGAAGAACAGAAGCAGAAATACCTGCCGCGGCTGATCTCGGGCGAGCATGTGGGGGCGCTGGCCATGTCGGAACCTTCGGCCGGGTCGGATGTGGTGTCGATGAAGCTGCGCGCGGAAAAGCGGAACGACCATTACCGTCTGAACGGTAACAAATACTGGATCACCA
The DNA here is from genome assembly GCF_013033235.1 of Ruegeria sp. HKCCA0235A. Taxonomy (NCBI): domain Bacteria; kingdom Pseudomonadati; phylum Pseudomonadota; class Alphaproteobacteria; order Rhodobacterales; family Roseobacteraceae; genus Ruegeria; species Ruegeria sp. HKCCA0235A. The sequence continues at coordinate 245,301 of NZ_WQDQ01000003.1, forward strand.
ACGGGCCGGATGCGGATACTCTGGTGGTTTATGCCAAGACGGACCCCGATGCTGGATCGAAGGGTATAACCGCATTTCTGATCGAAAAAGAGATGAAGGGTTTTTCAACCTCGCCCCATTTCGACAAGCTGGGTATGCGCGGGTCGAACACGGCTGAGCTGATCTTTGAAGACGTCGAGGTGCCGTTCGAGAACGTGTTGGGCGAAGAGGGCAAGGGTGTTGCCGTGCTCATGTCGGGGCTGGATTATGAACGGGTCGTGCTGGCAGGCATCGGGACCGGCATCATGGCCGCCTGTCTGGACGAAGTGATGCCTTATCTGGCGGAACGCAAGCAGTTCGGCAAACCTATCGGCAGCTTTCAGTTGATGCAGGGCAAGATTGCCGACATGTACACCGCGATGAACTCGGCGCGGGCATATGTCTATGAGGTCGCCAAGGCGTGTGACCGCGGTGACGTGACCCGGCAGGATGCCGCAGCGTGCTGCCTTTACGCGTCGGAACAGGCGATGGTTCAGGCCCATCAGGCGGTTCAGGCGCTGGGCGGGGCGGGCTTCCTGTCGGATGCGCCAGTCAGCCGGATTTTCCGGGATGCCAAGCTGATGGAAATCGGCGCAGGCACCAGCGAGATTCGCCGGATGCTGATCGGCCGCGAAATGATGAATGAAATGCTCTGAAAGAAAGAACGCCCTGCGGACGAGGTAACCGCAGGGCGCTTTGGCAACGGGATCAGAACCGATGGACGTAGGAAACACCGACCAGCCAGGGATCGATTTCCGCGGTGCCGATGGGCGCGCCGTTGAGCGAGACGTCCGAGTCAATATCGAACCAGCGCACGTTCAGGCGGATCGCCCCGTTGTCGGTGACCATGTAATCCAGACCGGCCTGCAACGAGACGCCGAAGGAGTCATCGACCTTGATGTTACCCAGGGGCGATTGCTCGTCGAAGAAGATCGTATAGTTGAGACCGGCGCCGACATAGGGTTTCCAGGCGCTGTTGGTCGGGAAGTGATAGTTCAGCGACAAGGTGGGCGGCAGGTGCTTGACCGTGGCCGCGTCCGTACCGCCAAGGGCCACGGTGTGTTTGAACGGGGTCGCAGCCAGAAGCTCAATGCCCAGGTTGTCGCGAATAAAGTACTCGGCGGTGAAAATCGGGCGGGTGTCCGCGTCGATCGTCGCTGCCGCACCGGCCAGCGTGCCGTTGTCGGATTTCGGGTCCAGATAGCCAACACCGATACCCAGCGTCCAGTCCCCTTGCGACTGGGCCAAAGCCGGAGCCGCCAGGGCGGCCAACGCGGTAGACAGTGTCAAAGCGGCGAGTTTCTTTGTCATATTCTTGCCTTTGGTTATGTTGATGCTCTTGGTTTCGCAAAGGCGGTGTCCGGCCACTCTGATCTGCATCAAGTTTGCGTGATGTGTCTGCCCAAGGTCAGGTCGCGAAGCATCAGGAAAACAAGGGGAATTCGCGTTGCTGCACGCTGAGCGCATACCGGGTTTGCGCTCAGGAGGAGGCTGGGACATACCGGACCGGCTGAACATGGCGCAGCAATGTCTGAACCATCCAGGTGATCAGGTGGCGCTTATCGATCTGACCGGATCAGGGCAGCGGCTGATAACCTTTGGGCAACTGGCGCAAATGGCTGATGGGATCGCCCGCGCCCTGCTGGCCCGCGTCTGGCCCGGTGATCGGGTCGGAGTGCTGCTGAGCCAGTCACCCTGGTGTGCGGCAGCTCATTTGGCGATCTGGAAGATCGGCGCGATTTCGGTGCCCTTGTTCAAGTTGTTCAAGCAGGATGCGCTGCGGTCGCGAGCGCGCGATGCAGGCGTTCAGATCGTGCTGACCGATGCTGAAGGAGCGGATCTGCTGGGCGATCTGGCTGAACCTCTTATCGCATCCGAAATTGGCGTGACCGGTCCTGCGCTGCCCTATGCCGCGACCGGGCCCGAGGATCCTGCCGTATTGATCTACACCTCTGGTACAACCGGCAGCCCGAAAGGCGCACTGCACGGGCATCGGGTTCTGACCGGGCATGTGCCGGGTGTCTCGATCAGCCACAATCACCTGCGCGAAGGAGACTGCCTGTGGACCCCGGCGGATTGGGCGTGGATCGGCGGGTTGTTCGATGTGCTGATGCCGGGCCTTGCGCTGGGCATTCCGGTTGTCGCGGCACGGCTTGAGAAGTTCACCCCGGAAGCCTGCGCCGAGATCATTGCGCGGGGCGGGGTGCGGAATGTGTTCTTTCCGCCGACCGCCTTGCGGATGCTCAAGGCGGCTGATCAGGCGATCCCCGGTTTGCGCTCGGTTGCGTCCGGGGGTGAGCCGCTGGGGGCCGAGATGCTGGCCTGGGGCCAAGGTGCGTTTGGTCTGACGATCAACGAATTCTACGGCCAGACCGAATGCAACATGGTCGTATCCTCCTGCGCCGAGGATTTCCCTGTTCAACCCGGCTGTATCGGCAAGCCGGTGCCCGGGCATGAAGTCGCGGTGATCGACGATGTCGGCAACCCGACCAGCGAGGAAGGCGATGTCGCCATCCGGCGGGGTTCGGCGTCGATGCTGCTGGAATACTGGAACAATCCGCAAGCGACGGCCGAGAAGTTCCGGGGTGATTGGCTGATCACCGGAGATCGTGGCGTGTGGGAAGGCGACTATCTGCGCTTTGTAGGCCGCGACGATGACGTGATCACCTCGGCCGGCTACCGCATTGGCCCGGCCGAGATCGAGGATTGCCTGCTGACCCATCCGGCGGTGGCCACCGTGGGCGTGGTCGGCAAGCCCGACCCGCTGCGGACCGAGATCGTCAAGGCGTATGTGGTGTTGAAACCGAGGGCCGAGGCCACGGGTGCCGAGTTGCAGGATTGGGTCAAGGACCGTCTGGCGCATTATTCCTATCCGCGCGAGGTGGCATTTCTGGAGGAACTGCCGATGACGGTGACGGGGAAGGTGATCCGCAAGGAGTTGAAGGCGCGGGCGGCGGGGGAAGGCAAGAAATGACAGAAAACAAAAAACCAGTTGACGACTGGCAGGGTTATGAAGCCGCAAGACAGAGAAACAATGACTTTCACGGAGAGTACCTGCGGTCCTATTCCGAGCGCGGTTACGAGTACGGTATCTTAGCTGTAAAGAATTTTATGCTCATATCGGGCGGTGCACTTGTTGCTCTTCCAGCTCTGGCGAAGCTCTCGCCGGAATACAATGAAAAGATGGCAATTCTGGCTGGCACATGTTTTGCTTTCTGTCTTCTAGCTTCACTTGTTTGTACCTACATAATCCACTTGAATTGGACATTGTTGTACGAGAACCAAGAACTGGCTCGCTCTCGTGACCAACAGTCCATCATTAAGGCGTATCTGCCTTCTCGTCATGAAAGTGCTGAAGCAGGCAGGGACTTTCAGCGTGAGATCGATACGAAGAAACAAAAAGTGTGGTGGACTTGGTTAATTCCACACGTTCTTGGCGTGATCAGTTTTGCTGTTTTTCTTCTCGGTTGTTGGTTCTTTTATTCAGGTTTTGATCTTTCGGAGGCTACCTTATGAAACTCACATCCAAAGCCATGCCCGCCTCTGAGGGCTTCAAGGCCAACCGCGCAGCCCATCTCGACGCGCTGGCGCAGATCTCTGCCGCCGCCGAGGCAGCCCGCATGGGCGGTGGTGAGAAATCCCGCGCGCGGCATGAATCCCGCGGCAAGATGCTCCCCCGCCGGAGGGTGGCGAACCTGCTGGATCCGGGGTCTCCGTTCCTCGAAATCGGGGCGACGGCGGCGCATGGGATGTATGGCGATGTCGCGCCCTGCGCTGGCGTCATCGCGGGCATTGGACTTGTGCAGGGGCAGCAGGTCATGGTGGTCTGCAACGACGCCACCGTGAAGGGCGGCACCTATTACCCGATGACGGTCAAGAAACACCTGCGGGCGCAGGAGATTGCCGAGGAAAACCATCTGCCCTGCATCTATCTGGTCGACAGCGGTGGCGCGAACCTGCCCAATCAGGATGAGGTCTTTCCCGACCGCGATCACTTTGGCCGCATCTTCTACAACCAAGCGCGGATGAGCGCGAAGGGGATCGCTCAGATCGCCGTGGTCATGGGGTCATGCACGGCCGGTGGCGCCTATGTGCCGGCGATGTCGGATGTGACGATCATCGTCAAAGAACAGGGCACGATTTTTCTGGCCGGCCCGCCTCTGGTCAAGGCCGCGACGGGCGAGGTTGTCAGCGCCGAAGATCTGGGCGGCGGCGATGTACACACGCGCCTGTCCGGCGTCGCCGACTATCTGGCCGAGGATGATGCGCACGCGCTGGCCTTGGCCCGTCGGGCGGTTGGGTCACTCAATCGCCGCAAGCCGCAGACGGTGGACTGGGCCAGCCCCGAAGATCCGGCCTATGACCCCGAGGAAATCCTGGGCGTTGTCCCTGCTGATCTGCGCACGCCCTATGACATCCGTGAAGTGATTGCGCGTCTGGTCGATGGGTCTCGGTTCGACGAATTCAAACCGCGCTTCGGCGAAACGCTGGTCACGGGGTTTGCCCATGTCAAAGGCTGCCCGGTGGGGATCATCGCCAACAACGGCGTGCTGTTTTCCGAGGCGGCGCAGAAGGGTGCCCATTTCGTCGAGCTGTGTTCGCAACGCAAAATCCCGCTTGTGTTCCTGCAAAACATCACCGGGTTCATGGTCGGTCGCAAATACGAAAACGAAGGCATCGCGCGGCATGGGGCCAAGATGGTTACGGCGGTGGCCACGACGTCGGTGCCCAAGATCACGATGCTGGTCGGCGGCTCGTTCGGGGCCGGGAACTATGGCATGGCCGGTCGTGCCTATCAGCCCCGGTTCCTGTGGACCTGGCCGAATTCGCGCATTTCGGTGATGGGCGGCGAGCAGGCCGCTGGCGTTCTGGCCACCGTCAAACGCGACGGGATAGAACGGCAGGGCGGCACGTGGTCCGCCGAAGAAGAGGCCGAGTTCAAACGCCCGACGCTGGATATGTTCGAGGAACAGTCGCACCCGCTCTACGCCTCGGCGCGGCTGTGGGATGACGGCATCATTGACCCGCGCAAAAGCCGCGATGTGCTGGCCCTGTCGCTCAGCGCCGCTTTGAATGCCCCGATCGAGGAGACACGTTTCGGCGTGTTCAGGATGTGAGATGAGCGAGAGTTTGAAAGACATAATCGCCCGCTATCCCGGTGCACAAACCTTCAAATTCGGCGACAACCCCGTGCTGAGTTCAGAGCTTCTGGCCTTGGTCCGTTCTGGCCGTAAAACAGCGACCTGCGACGCGCTCAGAAACTATCCTGATGACAGCCTTGAGATGCCCAAGTCCGGTCGCCGCGATATTGCGCTGAACTGGGATGACACTCCGGCGTTGGTCATTGAAACCGTTGATGTTTCGATCCAGCGTTACTGCGATGTGACCGAGGAATTCGCCTTGGCGGAAGGTGAAAATGAAACGCTTGAAGGATGGCGGGAAGATCATCGTCGATATTTCCAGCGAAACGGCGGCTTTGATCCTGAGATGAAACTCGTGTGCGAACGGTTCCGTCTAGTCGAAGATCTGGCAGTGGAAGGGTGAAAGACATGTTCAACAAAATCCTGATTGCCAACCGGGGCGAGATCGCCTGCCGGGTGATGGAGACGGCTCAGAAGATGGGCGTGTCCTGCGTTGCTGTCTATTCCGATGCGGACGCGGCGGCAAAGCATGTGCAAATGGCGGACGAGGCGGTTCATATTGGCGGCCCCGCCCCGGCGGACAGCTATTTGAAGGGCGACGTCATCATTCAGGCCGCGCTGGATACCGGTGCACAGGCGATCCATCCGGGGTATGGCTTTCTGTCCGAGAACCCCGATTTCGTGGATGCCGTGCAGGCGGCGGGGCTGACGTTCATCGGCCCTTCGGCGGATGCGATCCGCAAGATGGGCCTCAAGGACGCGGCCAAGGTTCTGATGGAGAAGGCCGGCGTTCCGGTCGTACCCGGCTATCACGGCGACAATCAGGACCCCGAGCATCTGGCCGGTGCGGCGGATGCGATCGGCTATCCGGTTCTGATCAAGGCCGTCGCGGGCGGCGGCGGCAAGGGGATGCGCCTTGTTGAACGCCCTGAGGATTTCGCGACCGCTCTCGACAGCGCGCGGGGTGAGGCCCGGACCGCCTTCGGCAATGATGCCGTGCTGGTCGAAAAATTCGTGGCAAAACCCCGCCATATCGAAGTGCAGGTGTTCGGCGATGGTACTCATGCCGTGCATCTGTTCGAAAGGGACTGCTCGTTGCAGCGCCGCCATCAGAAGGTGATCGAAGAAGCCCCCGCCCCAGGCATGACGTCTGAAATGCGCGAGGCTATGGGTCAGGCCGGCGTGCGGGCCGCCGAGGCGATCGGCTATAAAGGCGCGGGCACGGTCGAATTTATCGTCGATGCCTCGGACGGGCTGCGCCCCGACAGATTCTGGTTCATGGAAATGAACACGCGCCTTCAGGTGGAGCACCCGGTGACAGAGGCCATCACGGGGATCGATCTGGTCGAGTGGCAGCTTCGCGTGGCCGCAGGCGAGAGCCTTCCCCAGAAACAGGATGATCTTGCGATCTCTGGCCATGCCTTCGAGGCCCGTCTTTATGCCGAGGATGTGCCGAAAGGGTTCCTGCCCGCGACGGGAACGCTGACTCATCTGGTTTTCCCCGACAATTGTCGCGCCGATAGCGGCGTTCGCGCCGGGGACACGATCAGCCCGTGGTATGACCCGATGATCGCCAAGGTGGTGGTGCATGGATCGACGCGTGCCGTTGCGCTTGAGACGTTGAACCGGGTGCTGCAACAGACCGAAGTTGCGGGTACTGTTACCAATCTGGCCTTTCTGGGCGCGTTGACGCGTCACGAAGGATTTGCCTCGGGCGATGTCGATACGGGTCTGATCGGGCGGGACCTTGAAACGTTGGTGCAGGAACCCGAGCCGTCGGATGTTACTGCGGTCGCGGCTGCGATGACGGCATTGGATCTGGTGGATGTCGATCCGGAAACCGGGTTTTCGCTATGGGCGCCGCTGCATCGTGCCGTGCAATTGTCCCGTCGCGACGACGTGCTGGATCTGGACGTGCAGGTCGATGGGCCGGATCGCCAGATTTGGCAGGTTGGCGAAAACCGCGTCGTTGCGGAACGCACCGCCGGGCGCTGGATGTTGAACGGCACGCCGATGCCTCGCGTTGCCGCACATAACGGGACCCTGACGGTTTTCACCGATTACGGTCAGAGCTTCGACGTCATCGATCCGCTGGACCGGGATACCAGCGCGACCGGCGACACCAATGTGATCGAGGCGCCTATGCCCGGTCTGGTCAAAGCCGTCTTTGCCACAGCGGGACAAACCGTACAGAAAGGCGATCGTCTGGCCATTTTGGAAGCGATGAAGATGGAGCATTCGCTGCTTGCGGCGCGGGACGGGATCGTTGCCGAAGTGCTGGTCGAGGATGGTTCGCAGGTCGAAGCCGGGGCTGCTCTGGTGAGGTTGGAGGACGAAGCTTGATCTGTACCCGCGCAACGCGGCGTGCCAAGGTCAGACGATATTTGCTTGAAACGACGACAATCCAGAAGGGGGGCGGACATGGGTGAGCTGGTCGAAGTCTATGAGGTCGGGCCGCGCGACGGGCTGCAAAACGAAAAGCGCGAAATACCGGTCGCGGACAAGATCGCCTTGATCGACTGTCTCAGCCGTGCGGGTTTTCGCCGGATCGAAGTTGCAAGCTTCGTGTCCCCGAAATGGGTGCCGCAGATGGCGGGTTCCGCTCAGGTACTGGGGGGGATTACGCGTGCGAGTGGGGTGCGCTATGCCGCGCTGACGCCGAACATGCATGGCTATGGCGACGCGCTGGCGGCCAAGGCGGACGAGATCGCCGTGTTCGCCTCGGCCTCCGAAGGATTCTCGAAGGCCAATATCAATGCCTCCATCGCCGAGTCGATCGAGCGGTTCACGCCGATTCTGGAGGCGGCGCGCCATATCGACCTGCCGGTTCGTGGCTATGTCTCATGCGTGACGGATTGCCCGTATGACGGTCCGACGCCGCCCGAAAAAGTGGCTGAGGTTGCTGATCGGCTTTTCGCGCTGGGCTGTTACGAGGTTTCGCTGGGCGACACGATTGGGCAGGGAACTCCGGACAAGGTTGCACATATGCTTCTGGCTGTGCGCGAGAGGGTTCCGGTGACGCGGCTGGCGGGGCATTTTCATGACACCAACGGGCGCGCGATCGACAACATCGATGCGGCATTGGCGCTGGGCGTGCGGGTGTTCGATGCAGCCGTGGGCGGGTTGGGCGGTTGCCCCTACGCCCCGGGTGCCGCCGGTAACGTGGCCACCGAGGATGTTGCGGCGCATTTGCAGCGGCTGGGGTATGAAACTGGCCTGGATATCGACGTCATTGAAAAGGCCGCGCAGATGGCCAGGGCTTTGAGGGGCTGACATGTTTGAAACGATCACGATCTCGACGGATATGCGTGGTGTCGCGACGCTTACCCTGAACCGGCCTGAAAAACACAATGCCATGTCGGGGCAGATGATCACGGAATTGACCGAGGCGGCATCGCAACTTGGTCAGGATGACGCGGTCCGGGCGGTCGTTCTGGTCGCAGCGGGCAAGACGTTTTGTGCCGGCGGTGATCTGGGGTGGATGCAGGACCAGATGGCGGCTGACAAAAAGACGCGTTTCGTCGAGGCGCGCAAGCTGGCCGAGATGTTGCAGGCTCTGAACACGATGCCAAAGCCTCTGATCGGGGCGTTGCAGGGCAATGCCTTTGGGGGCGGGGTGGGCATGGCGGCCGTGTGCGATGTCGCGATCGGGGTCGACAGTCTGAAGATGGGGTTGACCGAAACGCGCCTGGGGCTGATCCCCGCAACAATTGGCCCCTATGTCATCGCCCGTATGGGCGAAGCCCGCGCGCGCCGGGTGTTCATGTCAGCTCGTTTGTTCGATGCGTCCGAGGCCGTTGATCTGGGCCTGCTGGCGAAAACTGTTTCGGCAGATCGGCTTTCGGACGCGGTTGAGGACGAAATTCGCCCCTATTTGTCTTGCGCGCCCGGGGCGGTTGCCTCTGCCAAGGCGCTGGTACGCGCTCTGGGTCCGCGCATCGACGATGCCGTGATCGATCAGACCATAGGCGAGTTGGTCGAGCGCTGGGAAACACAAGAGGCACGCGAAGGGATCGCGGCGTTTTTTGAAAAACGAAAACCTGCATGGAATAAGTAGGTTTTACCAGGTTCCGCCAAGCCAAAGTCAAACGCAGGTGCTGCGATTCTATGCCGCGCTGTCAAACGCAGGTTTGATCGCGAAGGGGGCTGTGTTCGGTTGACCCTCTGACCCCGCAGAGATAGAGAATGTCCAGTCAACACGCCAATTGACGGCGCACCCGACAAGACATGTGCGCAGGAAAGGAGCTATTCGTGGAAGACCTGCTGCGGGAGTACCTCCCGATTCTGGTGTTTCTGGCCGTTGCCGTGGGCCTTGGGATCGTCTTGATTCTGGCCGCCGTCGTACTGGCCGTCCGCAATCCCGACCCCGAAAAGGTCAGCGCATATGAATGTGGTTTCAATGCCTTCGACGATGCGCGGATGAAATTCGACGTCCGATTCTATCTGGTTTCGATTCTGTTCATCATCTTCGATCTAGAGATCGCTTTCCTGTTTCCCTGGGCCGTGGGCTTCAGAGACATCAGCGATGTCGGGTTCTGGTCCATGATGGTGTTCCTGGGTGTTCTGACCATCGGCTTTGCCTATGAATGGAAGAAAGGGGCGCTGGAATGGGAGTGATGACAGGTGCCAACACTGCCGGTGTCGACAAAGAAGTCGCCACTCAGGCCCTGAACGCCGAGTTGCAGGACAAGGGTTTTCTGCTGACCTCGACCGAAGACATCATCAACTGGGCGCGTACTGGCTCGCTGCATTGGATGACCTTTGGTCTGGCCTGCTGCGCGGTCGAGATGATGCACACCTCGATGCCACGTTATGACGCGGAACGGTTTGGTATCGCGCCCCGGGCGTCCCCACGTCAGTCTGATGTGATGATCGTGGCCGGTACGCTGACCAACAAGATGGCGCCCGCGCTGCGCAAGGTCTATGACCAGATGCCCGAGCCGCGCTATGTGATCTCGATGGGCTCCTGCGCGAATGGCGGGGGGTATTACCACTATTCCTATTCCGTCGTGCGTGGCTGTGACCGGGTTGTTCCGGTGGACATCTACGTGCCCGGCTGCCCTCCGACTGCTGAGGCACTGCTTTACGGTCTGATGCAGCTGCAGCGCAAAATCCGCCGCACGGGAACGATTGTGCGATGAGTGATCCGGTTGTCAGGCGCTGGGAGGCTGTGGTTGCCCGAGACGATGTTGCCGAGTGGGTCGGTACTTTTCGGACACGTGCGCTCCCCGGCATGCGCGCCGTGGATGGGTTTGAAAGCGTGTCCTTCCTCGTCCGGCGCGATCAGGATCCCTGCCAAGTCATGGTACTGACCAAATGGCGTGACATGGCCGCTGTTGCGAATTATGCGGGCGAGAACGTCGCAAAGACGGTTATGCCCGACTTTATGGCGAAGTTTTTCAAATCTTACGACGCAGAAGCTACGTTCTATGACGAAGTTTTGCAGGAGGGCCGCAATGAGTGAAGCACTCGAAGAACTCGGCGCACAGCTGGAGCTGAAACGGTCTGATTGTGTTCTGTCGTGGGATGTGACCCATGGCGAACTGAACGTGGACGTGGCGCCGTCGAATCTCGTGGAATTCATTGAGTTCCTGAAATCTGATCGCAGCTGCCAGTTTTCGACCCTTGTGGACATCACTGGCGTGGATTACCCCGAGCGCGCCAAACGGTTCGACGTGGTGTACCATTTCCTGTCGATGTACCAGAACCAGCGTATCCGGCTGCGGGTCTCGATCCGTGAAGACGACATGGTGCCGTCGATCGTTGACGTGCACCCCTCGGCCAATTGGTTCGAGCGTGAGGTGTTCGACATGTTCGGCATCCTGTTCTCGGGCCATCCGGACCTGCGGCGCATCCTGACCGACTATGGGTTCCGTGGTTACCCACTGCGCAAGGATTTCCCGACCACCGGCTATACCGAAGTGCGCTATGACGAGGCGCAAAAGCGCGTGGTTTACGAGCCCGTCAGCCTGGTGCAGGAATATCGGCAATTCGATTTCATGTCCCCATGGGAAGGTGCGAATTACATTCTGCCGGGGGATGAGAAGCAGGGGACAGAATAATGGGTGGCATCTGGTGGTTGATCCTGTCTGCACTGACCATCATTCCGATGGTAAAGATTTTACCTTTCTTCGGGATCAACAAATACTGGTGCCTGCTGTGTCTGGTTCCCTTTGGCACGATCGCCTTGCTGTGGTGGGTCGGGCTGAAACTGCAAGAGTTGGAGCGCCGCTGAGATGATGGGTGAGTTGATCATTCTGGGCGCGTTGGGGGTTCTTCTGGCCGGGGCCGCAGCCAAAGCGGCCGAGGCGGAAAAGGTTCGGGTTCGGGCCGATGCGAAAAAGAAACGAGGGCGTTGATGGACGGCTCAAGATACGATGACGGCAGCACGGACGCGCTGAGCGGAGAACAGAAGATCCGCAATTTCAACATTAACTTCGGCCCGCAACACCCTGCGGCGCACGGGGTTCTGCGCCTTGTGCTGGAACTCGACGGTGAGATCGTCGAACGGTGCGACCCGCATATCGGCCTGCTGCACCGCGGCACCGAAAAGCTGATGGAAAGCCGGACCTATCTGCAAAACCTGCCGTATTTCGATCGTCTGGATTACGTGGCGCCGATGAACCAGGAACATGCCTGGTGCCTGGCCATCGAAAAGCTGACCGGGGTTGAAGTGCCGCGTCGGGGTTCGCTGATCCGGGTTCTGTATTCCGAGATCGGCCGCATCCTGAACCACCTGCTGAACGTGACCACGCAGGCTATGGATGTGGGCGCGCTGACCCCGCCGCTCTGGGGTTTTGAAGAGCGTGAAAAGCTGATGGTGTTCTACGAGCGTGCCTGCGGCGCCCGTCTGCACGCGGCCTATTTCCGCCCCGGTGGTGTACATCAGGACCTGCCGCCGGAACTGCTGGACGATATCGAGGCCTGGAGCCACGAATTCCCCGCCGTTCTGGACGACATTGACGGTCTGCTGACCGAAAACCGCATCTTCAAACAGCGCAACGCCGATATTGGTGTCGTGACTGAAGATGACATTCAGAAATACGGTTTCTCGGGCGTGATGGTGCGCGGGTCGGGCCTTGCATGGGACTTGCGCCGCGCTCAGCCCTATGAATGCTATGACGAGTTTGAATTCCAGATCCCCGTCGGCAAAAACGGCGACTGTTATGACCGCTATTTGGTGCGGATGGAAGAAATGCGCCAATCGCTGTCGATCATCCAGCAGGCCATCGTCAAAATCCGCGAATGCCCCGGTGACGTGCTTGCGCGTGGCAAGATCACCCCGCCGAAACGCTCGGACATGAAGACTTCGATGGAAAGCCTGATCCACCACTTCAAGCTGTATACCGAAGGCTTCCACGTCCCTGCAGGCGAGGTCTATGCCGCGGTCGAAGCCCCCAAGGGCGAGTTCGGCGTCTATCTGGTCGCCGACGGCACCAACAAGCCCTACCGCGCCAAGCTGCGCGCTCCCGGTTTCCTGCACCTGCAAGCCATGGACCACGTCGCCAAAGGCCACCAGCTGGCCGACGTCGCCGCCATCATCGGCACCATGGATGTCGTATTTGGAGAGATTGACCGCTAATGCTCCGCCGTCTTCATCCCGAACAACCCGAAAGCTTTGCCTTCACCGCTGCCAACCAGCAATGGGCCGAAGCGCAGATCACCAAATACCCCGAAGGCCGCCAGGCCAGCGCGGTCATTCCGCTGCTGTGGCGCGCGCAAGAACAGGAGGGCTGGCTGAGCCGCCCGGCGATTGAATCCATCGCCGACATGCTGGGCATGGCCTATATCCGCGTGCTCGAGGTGGCGTCCTTCTACTTCATGTTCCAGCTGCAACCAGTTGGATCTGTGGCGCATATTCAGGTCTGCGGCACGACGTCCTGCATGATCTGCGGGGCCGAAGATCTGATCGCGGTCTGCAAGGAAAAGATCGCCGCGAAGCCGCATGAACTTTCTGCCGATGGCAAGCTGAGCTGGGAAGAGGTCGAATGTCTCGGTTCCTGCACCAACGCGCCAATGGCGCAGATCGGCAAGGATTACTACGAGGATCTGACCGCCGAGAGCTTTGGCAAAATCCTCGACGATCTGGTGGCGGGCAAGGTGCCGACGCCCGGTCCTCAGAACGGGCGTTACGCGGCCGAGCCGTTGAAGGGACTTTCCAGCCTGTCCGAATATGAAGCTGGCAAGCCGAAATACAACGCAAGTGTTGAGCTGGCGACAGAGCTTGGGGACACGGTCAAGCGTATCGACGGAACCGAAGTTCCGATACTGACACCGTGGCTTGGCAAGGATGGCAAAGCCGAAGCTTCCGGTTCCGCTCCTCAACCGCCGAAAAAGCCGGAACCCGGCAAGACGGCGGCACAACAGAGTGGAACCAAAAAATCGACCCATACCGAACCGGCATCTCCCGAGGGCGCTGCGGCAAAGACGGATGGCCAGGACGTTCAGGAGACCCAGCCTAACACTCTAACCGCGGCACGTGACGGCAAGGCGGATGACCTTAAATTGTTGAAAGGCGTCGGCCCCAAGCTGGAAGAAACGCTGAACCAGCTTGGTTTCTATCACTACGACCAGATCGCGGCCTGGACGCCCGAACATGTGGCCTGGGTCGATGCGCGTTTGAAATTCAAAGGCCGGATCGAACGCGATGGCTGGATCGAGCAGGCGGCCAAGCTTGCTGCGGGTGAGGAAACCGAATTCGCCAAACGTGCCAAATCCGAGGGCACATACGAAGACTAGACGGATGCCCGTTCCGGGCTTCGGGGGAAGATGGACAAGGACAAGGAACAGGCCATAGCCCGCAAGGGCCGACATATCGGGGTGGTCATCGCCGTGACCATGCTGATCTGGCTTGCGATGAACCTGTTCATTGGCCCCGCGCTGGGTTTGACAACCCGGCATGCGCTGCTGTTTGATTTCGCCGCTCTGGCGGGTTTCATCTATGCGGGCGTCAACATTTTTCAACTCTGGCGCATGCGTCAGGACAGCTGAAGGTAACACGCGATGCTGAAGGATCAGGACCGGATCTTTACCAACATCTACGGGATGCATGAACGCACGCTGAAAGGTGCGCAGGCCCGCGGGCATTGGGACGGCACTGCTGGCCTGATTGAAAAAGGGCGCGACTGGATCATCCAGACGATGAAGGATTCCGGGCTGCGCGGACGCGGCGGCGCGGGTTTCCCGACTGGTCTCAAATGGTCGTTCATGCCCAAGGAAAGCGACGGGCGCCCGTCCTATCTGGTGGTCAACGCGGACGAATCCGAACCCGGCACCTGCAAAGACCGCGAGATCATGCGCCATGATCCGCATACGCTGATCGAGGGCTGCCTGATCGCGTCTTTCGCCATGAACGCTCACACCTGCTACATCTATCTGCGTGGTGAGTACATCCGCGAACGCGAGGCGTTGCAGGCCGCGATTGACGAGGCCTATGACGCGGGTCTTCTGGGCAAGAACGCCGCCGGCTCGGGCTGGGATTTCGACCTGTTTCTGCACCACGGGGCAGGCGCCTATATCTGTGGCGAGGAAACCGCGCTGATTGAAAGCCTCGAAGGTAAAAAGGGCATGCCGCGGATGAAGCCGCCGTTCCCCGCGGGTGCGGGCTTGTATGGCTGCCCGACGACCGTGAACAACGTCGAATCCATCGCCGTCGTGCCCACGATCCTGCGCCGTGGGGCGGATTGGTTCGCAGGTTTCGGTCGCCAGAACAACGCGGGCACCAAGCTGTTTGCAATCTCGGGTCACGTCAACAACCCCTGCGTGGTCGAAGAGGCGATGTCGATTTCCTTCGAGGAGCTGATCGAGACCCATTGCGGCGGCATTCGCGGCGGCTGGGACAATCTGCTGGCCGTTATCCCCGGTGGATCCTCGGTTCCGTGTGTGCGCGGTGAGAACATGCGCGACGCGATCATGGATTTCGATTATCTGCGCAACGATCTGGGCTCGGGGCTTGGAACGGCGGCGGTGATCGTGATGGACAAGTCCACCGACATCATCAAGGCGATCTGGCGCCTGTCGAAATTCTACAAACACGAAAGCTGCGGCCAGTGCACGCCCTGCCGCGAAGGCACCGGCTGGATGATGCGGGTCATGGACCGCCTGGTGCGCGGCGAGGCCGAGCTGGAAGAGATCGACATGCTGTTTGATGTGACCAAACAGGTGGAAGGTCACACGATCTGTGCTCTAGGCGATGCGGCCGCCTGGCCGATCCAGGGCCTGATCCGGAATTTCCGGGAAGAAATCGAAGATCGCATCAAGGCTCAGAAATCGGGCCGTATGGGTGCGATGGCGGCGGAGTGATCGGGATGGACATGTTCGCAGAATACAGCCACGCGATTTCATCTGTTGTGCTTTTCACGCTGGTGGTTCTGTTTCTGGCCCCGTTTTCAGCGCTGGCCAAGCAGGGCAAGGGCCTCGCGCCTGGGGCAACCCCTGAGCAGGACTATTCTGATCAGGCCTATCGACTGAACCGGGCCTATCTGAACGGAACGGAAACGCTTCCGGCGTTTGTGGCTGTTGTGACTGCGGCGGTATTGCTGGGTGCCAGCCCGTTCTGGGTCAATCTGCTGGCGTCTGTCGCTTTGCTCGCACGGTTGGTGATGCTGGTGGTGCACATCAAAGGCATAGGCAAACCGAACAGTGGCCTTCGGTCCGTGCTGTATGTATTGGGCTGGGCCTGCATGTTTGTGATTGGGCTTATGGCATTGGTGGCGGCGTTCTGATGGCGTCCCGGCAGATGAGAACACGAAGAGGGATAGTATGAAGGCCCGAAAAACCCTTGTAGTCCTGCTGGCACTGGCAAGCGTGTCCGCCTGCGGCATCATCAAGCCGTCGGAAGATCGTATTCTCTTCGATGGAAAGGCGTTCAAGGCAAAGGCGAAGGCGGTCGACAAGAAAGCATCGCCAACGGACTTTACCGTTGTGGTAAAGGGTGCGTCCGCATCGCTGGACGGCGCGCGTGAGGCCGGCCGACACGAAGGAACCAAGTTTTGCGTGCAGAATTTCGGGTCTTCGCGGATCGACTGGAAAGTGGGGCCGGACACTGAACCGCAGAACCTGCGCATCAGTGATGATCAATTGACCTTTGCGGGAAAATGCCAACGGCCATGACGCGCGGTTTTGCATATCACGACACGGATTGCCGGCCGCTATTGCCTAGCAAGACCGGACCGGTTCGTTTTGGTGCGTCCAAAACGAAGGGAAGATCCATGTCTTTTGCCAAAACACTCACCCTGGCTGTCTTGATCACATTGCCTGCCGTCGCAAATGCGAAGCCGCCCTTGAGGGATGTCAAAGAGATCGACGACGAACTCTATTACATCGCCATCGCAAATGAAATTTCGGAATATTGCCCCTCGATCAGCGGGCGTCGATTGAAAGCGATCAGTGTGATGTGGGGGCTGCGCTCCAAGGCGAACAAACTGGGGTATTCGGACACCGAAATCCGCTCTTACGTCGAATCGGATGCTGAAAAGGACCGGATGCGCGCCAAGGGCGAGGCGTATCTGGCTTCGAATGGCGTGACCTATGACAACCCCAACACATTCTGCACTCTGGGGCAGAAGGAAATCCAAAGAAACAGCGCCATTGGCGTTTATTTGAGGGCGAATTGAAAGCCATGTCTGACCTCCGCAAGATCAATATCGACGGACAGGAAATCGAAGTCGATGGCGCGATGACCCTGATCCAGGCTTGTGAACAAGCCGGGGTCGAAGTGCCGCGCTTTTGTTATCACGAGCGTCTGTCGATTGCTGGCAATTGCCGGATGTGCCTGGTCGAGGTCGTCGGCGGGCCGCCGAAACCTGCGGCCTCCTGCGCGATGCAGGTGCGTGACCTGCGTCCGGGGCCTGAAGGCCAGCCCCCGGTGGTCAAGACGAACTCGCCCATGGTCAAAAAGGCCCGCGAAGGCGTGATGGAGTTCCTGCTGATCAACCATCCGCTGGATTGCCCGATCTGCGATCAGGGTGGCGAATGCGACCTTCAGGATCAGGCGATGGCCTATGGCATGTCCGGATCCCGCTTCAAGGAAGCAAAGCGGGCGGTCGATGACCTGGATCTTGGCCCGCTGGTTGGCACCGCAATGACCCGCTGCATCAGCTGCACGCGCTGCGTGCGCTTCACCACCGAAGTTGCCGGGATAACTCAGATGGGTCAGACTGGGCGCGGTGAGGATGCCGAGATCACCTCGTATCTGAACCAGACGCTGGATTCGAATTTGCAGGGCAACATCATCGATCTGTGCCCTGTCGGGGCGCTGACCTCCAAGCCCTACGCCTTTACTGCGCGTCCGTGGGAATTGACCAAAACCGAAAGCATCGATGTGATGGATGCGTTGGGATCGAACATACGCGTCGATACCAAAGGTCGTGAAGTCATGCGTTTCCTGCCGCGCAATCATGACGGCGTGAACGAGGAATGGATCAGCGACAAGACACGTTTCGTCTGGGATGGCCTGCGCCGTCAGCGTTTGGACAAGCCCTATGTCCGTGAAAACGGAAAGCTGCGCCCGGCCTCTTGGTCCGAGGCGCTGACCCAGGCAGCAGAGGCGCTGAAGGGCGCCGGGAAACCTGCCGGTATCGTGGGCGATCTGGCTCCGGTCGAGGCGGCGTTTGCGCTGAAACAGATGATCGAAGGGCAGGGTGGTGTTGTCGAATGCCGTACCGATGGCGCAAAGCTTCCGGCGGGCAATCGTGGCGCTTACGCTGGCACTGCCGCGATTGAAGACATCGACACCGCGGAACGCATCCTGCTGATCGGTACCAACCCACGTGACGAAGCGCCTGTCCTGAACGCGCGTATCCGCAAGGCATGGACGCATGGGGCCGAAGTCGCTTTGGTCGGTCCTGCGGTCGATCTGACATATGAGTATCACCACGTTGGCGATGATCGAACAGCGCTGCAAAAAGTTGTCGATATGGGCGGAGATGATGAGATCAAGAGCAAACGTTCGTTGGTCATCATCGGGCAGGGCGCTTTGCAGGAAGCGGACGGCGCCGCCGTGCTGGCTGCTGCGCAAGCCATTGCGGCCAATACGGAAAGTGGTCTGATCGTTTTGCACACTGCGGCGTCGCGCGTCGGTGCGATGGATGTGGGTGCCACGAACGAAGGCGGAATGGACGCGATCGGCGCCGCCGACGTGATCTACAACCTTGGTGCGGATGAGGTCGAGATCGGCGAAGGCGCCTTTGTGATCTATCAGGGCAGCCATGGTGACCGGGGCGCACACCGCGCCGATGTGATACTGCCAGGCGCGGCCTATACCGAGGAAAACGGCGTGTTCGTAAACACCGAAGGTCGTCCTCAGCTGGCGATGCGGGCCGGTTTTGCGCCGGGTGAGGCGAAGGAGAACTGGGCCATCCTGCGCGCCTTGTCGGCCGAACTGGGCGCAACACTGCCCTTCGACTCTCTGGCACAGTTGCGCACGGCCTTGATCGAGGCGGTTCCGCATCTGGCCCGCATCGACGAAGTGATCGAGAACGAAGTGAAAGCTCTCGACGCCGGTGCTCTGGGCAACGCAACTTTCCGCTATGCGATCAAGGATTTCTACCTGACCAACCCGATCGCACGGGCGTCACAGCTGATGGCCGAGTTGTCGGCACAGGCGCAGGCCCGCAAATCCGAGAAGATCGCGGCGGAATGAACCAGACCTGTTTCATATCGCAGGCAAAAGCGGCTGCCGGGTGGCAGTTCGCCGCGCCAGATTTGCGTGTGAAACCGAATATTAAGGGTGGCGCAATGGCGGCAGATGCTGTTTACACCAACGCGCCGACCCAGCCGCAGTTTGCGCAGGCTTCTGGCCTTTGCATCGCGCGCGGAAAACGGAATACCCACGGTGTGAGGACCAATGGCTGAATTCTTTAACACCCCAGGCGGAATAGCCATCATCATTCTGGCGCAAGTGCTTGCCGTTGTTGCCTTTGTGATGATTTCACTGTTGTTCCTTGTTTACGGGGACCGCAAGATCTGGGCTGCTGTCCAGATGCGCCGCGGCCCCAACGTGGTGGGCGTCTATGGCCTGCTGCAATCGGTGGCGGATGCCCTGAAATATGTGGTGAAAGAGGTCGTCATTCCTGCGGGCGCCGACCGGACGGTCTTTATCCTCGCACCGCTGACATCCTTCGTTCTGGCCATGATCGCCTGGGCGGTGATCCCGTTCAACGATGGATGGGTTCTGTCGGATATCAACGTGGCCATCCTCTATGTATTCGCCGTGTCCTCGCTCGAGGTTTATGGCGTGATCATGGGCGGTTGGGCGTCGAACTCAAAGTACCCGTTCCTGGGCTCGCTGCGCTCGGCCGCGCAGATGATTTCCTACGAGGTTTCGATCGGCCTGATCATCATCGGTGTGATCATCTCGACCGGCTCGATGAATTTTGGTGACATCGTGCGTGCTCAGGACGGCTCGTTCGGGTTCTTCAGCTGGTACTGGCTGCCGCATTTCCCGATGGTGTTCCTGTTCTTCATCTCGGCCCTGGCCGAAACCAACCGCCCGCCCTTCGACCTGCCCGAGGCGGAATCGGAACTGGTCGCCGGTTATCAGGTCGAATATTCGGCCACGCCTTTCCTGCTGTTCATGGCAGGCGAATACATCGCCATCTTCCTGATGTGCGCGCTGACCTCTCTGCTGTTCTTCGGCGGCTGGCTGTCGCCGATCCCGGGCCTGCCCGATGGCGTGCTGTGGATGGTCGCCAAGATGGCGTTCTTCTTCTTCATCTTCGCGATGGTCAAGGCGATCACGCCCCGCTACCGCTATGACCAGCTGATGCGGCTGGGTTGGAAAGTGTTCCTGCCATTCTCGCTGGCTTGGGTGGTTTTCGTGGCCTTCGCGGCGAAATTCGACTGGTTCTGGGGCGCATTTGCCCGTTGGAGCGTAGGAGGCTGATATGACTCAAATTGACTATACCCGCGCTGCCAAATACTTCCTTCTGCAAGACTTCTGGGTCGGCATGAAGCTGGGGCTGAAGTATTTCTTCGCGCCCAAGGCCACGGTGAACTATCCGCACGAAAAGGGGCCTCTGTCCCCACGTTTCCGCGGCGAACACGCTCTGCGCCGCTATCCGAATGGTGAAGAACGCTGCATCGCCTGCAAACTCTGCGAGGCGATCTGCCCTGCGCAAGCCATCACCATCGACGCCGAGCCGCGCGAAGACGGCAGCCGCCGCACCACGCGGTACGACATCGACATGACCAAATGCATCTATTGCGGTTTCTGCCAAGAGGCCTGCCCGGTCGATGCCATCGTCGAAGGCCCGAATTTCGAATTCGCGACGGAAACCCGAGAAGAGCTGTTCTATGACAAGCAGAAACTGCTGGACAACGGCGAACGCTGGGAAGCCGAGATCGCCCGCAATCTGGAACTGGACGCGCCTTACCGATGACTGACAGCCCGACAAATCCGTTCGAGCTGATGATGAAGCAGGCTCAGGACATGGCCAAGGCGATGAACCCGGCGATGGAAAGCTTCTCGCCCAAGGGGTTCGAGGCGCTGTGGCCGACCATGCCGAAAGAGGTCATGGAGATGATGTTCGGCAACACCGTCAACAAGGACGGGCTGGATGCCAAGACTCGCCTGTTGCTGACGCTGGCCGGGCTGACCTGTCAGGGCGCTCAGGCGGACTCGGCCGTACGCCAGACTGTGCGCCATGCACTGGAGGCAGGCGCAAAGAAACAAGAGATCGTGGAAACGATCGGTCAGATGTCGGTCTTTGCCGGCATCCCGGCCATGACCCGCGCGCTGGATCTGGCGCAAGAGGTCATGGGCGACAACGAGGATGAGGATCAATGACCGTCTTTGCCTTCTATCTGTTTGCCATCAGCGCCATCACCGGCGGGCTGTTCACGGTGATCAGCCGCCAGCCGGTGCACTCGGTGCTGTGGCTGATCCTGGCGTTTCTATCCTCGGCGGGGCTGTTCGTGCTGCTGGGGGCCGAGTTCGTGGCGATGCTGCTGATCATCGTTTACGTGGGCGCGGTCGCGGTTCTGTTCCTGTTTGTGGTGATGATGCTGGACGTGGACTTTGCCGAGCTTAAAGCCGAAATGGCACGCTATATGCCGCTGGCCTTGCTGATCGGTCTGGTCATCTTGATGCAGTTCGTCATGGCCTTCGGGGCCTGGGACAGCGCGCAAGGTGCGGCGGCCAATCTGGCGCAGCCGGTCCCGGCGGACCGCCACAACACCGAGGCGCTGGGTGTCATCCTTTACGATCAATACTTCCTTCTGTTCCAGCTGGCGGGCCTGATCCTGCTGGTGGCTATGATCGGTGCCATCGTGCTGACGCTGCGCCACCGTCAGGACATTAAGCGTCAGGACATCGTCGGCCAGATGATGCGCGACCCGGCCAAGGCAATGGAATTGAAGGACGTGAAACCGGGGCAGGGACTTTGAGACCATGATCGGACTTGAACACTATCTTACGGTCGCGGCGACGCTGTTCGTCATCGGCATCTTCGGTCTCTTCCTGAACCGCAAGAACGTCATCATCCTGCTGATGAGCATCGAACTGATGCTGCTGGCGGTGAATATCAACCTCGTGGCGTTTTCCAGTTTCCTCGGCGATCTGGTCGGGCAGGTCTTCACGCTGTTCGTGCTGACCGTTGCGGCGGCCGAGGCGGCGATCGGGTTGGCCATTCTGGTCTGCTTCTTCCGCAACCGCGGCACCATCGCGGTTGAAGACGTCAATATGATGAAGGGGTAAGGGATCATGGAAACCACAATCCTCTTTGCCCCGCTGGTGGGTGCGCTGATCTGCGGCTTTGGCTGGAAGTTCATAGGTGAGAAAGCGGCCATGTGGACGGCCACGGGCCTGCTGTTTCTGGCCTGTCTGCTGTCATGGCTCGTGTTCTTCTCGTTCGATGGGCACACACAACAGATCGAGATCATGCGCTGGATCGAAAGCGGATCGCTCTCGACCTCGTGGGCCATTCGTCTGGACCGGCTGACCGCCATCATGCTGATCGTGGTCACCACGGTTTCGGCGCTCGTGCATCTCTACAGCTTTGGCTACATGGATCACGACCCGCAATGGCGCGAAGGCGAAAGCTATAAGCCACGTTTCTTCGCCTATCTGTCCTTCTTTACCTTCGCCATGCTGATGCTGGTGACGGCGGACAACCTTGTGCAGATGTTCTTTGGCTGGGAAGGCGTGGGGGTCGCATCCTACCTGCTGATCGGCTTCTACTATCGCAAGCCTTCGGCAAATGCGGCGGCGATGAAAGCGTTCATCGTCAACCGTGTGGGCGATTTCGGCTTTGCTCTGGGCATCTTTGCGCTGTTCTTCCTGACCGACAGCATCAACTTCTCGGACATTTTCGCATCGGCACCCGCGCTTGCAGAAGAAAAGCTGCATTTCCTGTGGGGCGAATGGACCGCGGTCGAGGTGATCTGTGTTCTGCTGTTCATCGGTGCGATGGGTAAATCCGCGCAGCTGATCCTGCACACCTGGTTGCCGGACGCGATGGAAGGCCCGACGCCTGTGTCGGCCCTGATCCACGCGGCCACCATGGTGACAGCGGGCGTGTTCCTGGTCTGCCGCATGTCGCCGCTGATGGAGTTCGCGCCGGGCGCGACCGGGTTCATCACCTTCCTTGGGGCCTCGACTGCGTTCTTCGCGGCGACCGTGGGTCTGGTACAGACCGACATCAAGCGCGTCATTGCGTATTCGACCTGTTCCCAGCTGGGATACATGTTCGTGGCCGCGGGCGTCGGCATGTACTCGGCGGCCATGTTCCACCTGTTCACGCACGCTTTCTTCAAGGCGCTGCTGTTCCTCGGTGCGGGGTCCGTGATCCACGCCATGCATCACGAGCAGGAGATGACGGAATACGGTGGTCTGCGCAAAAAGATCCCTTACACCTTCTGGGCAATGATGATCGGAACGCTGGCCATCACGGGCGTCGGCATTCCGCTTACCACAATCGGTTTTGCCGGGTTCCTGTCTAAAGACGCAATCATCGAAAGCGCCTATGCGGGCGGAACCGGCTATGCCTTCTGGATGCTGGTGATCGCAGCGATGTTCACCTCGTTCTACAGCTGGCGCCTGATCTTCCTGACCTTCTATGGTAAACCGCGTGGCGACAAGCATACGCATGACCACGCACATGAAAGCCCGATGACCATGCTGGTGCCGCTGGGCGTTCTGTCGCTGGGTGCGGTGTTTGCCGGGATGATCTGGTATGGCAATTTCTTTGGCCATGCGGACAAGGTCGGCAAGTTCTACGGTATTCCGGTTGCCGAAGCGTCAGAACATGCCGAGGCCGGTGATCATGCGGCGGCGGATGCTTCGCACGGTGAAGACAGCCATGCGGATGAAAGCCACGCAGCTGACGGCCATGCCGATGAAGGTCATGGTGAGAAGGATGCCAAGGGTGGCGATCATCACTATGTCTTTGTGGGCCAGCCCGGCGAGGGCGCGCTTTACATGGCGCCGGACAACCATGTTCTGGACGAAGCGCATGCGGCTCCGAAATGGGTCAAGGTTTCACCCTTCGTCGCCATGTTGCTGGGCTTTGTCGTGGCCTACTGGTTCTACATCCTGAACACGTCGCTGCCGGCACGTCTGGCTGCAAATCAGCGTCCGCTGTACCTGTTCCTTCTGAACAAGTGGTATTTCGACGAAATCTACGATGTGGTCTTCGTAAAACCCACTGTGGCGCTTGGCCGCTTCCTGTGGAAACGCGGTGACGGCAATACAATCGATGGCTTCCTGAACGGAGTAGCAATGGGCGTCGTTCCCTTCTTCACCCGCCTCGCCGGCAAGGCGCAGACCGGGTACATCTTTACCTATGCCTTCTGGATGGTGCTGGGCATCGCGGCCCTTGTGACCTGGATGTCGATCGGCGGAGGGGCCCAGTAATGGACTATATCCTTTCGATCGTCACGTTTATCCCCGCCATCGCCGCAGGCATTCTGGCCTTGTTCCTGCAAGGTGACGATGCGGCGGCACAGCGGAACGCCAAGTGGATTGCTCTGCTGGCCACCACTGTGACCTTCCTGGTTTCCATCGGCATCTATACCGGCTTTGACCCGTCGAACCCCGGCTTCCAGATGGTGGAAGAGGGTGAGTGGCTGATGGGCCTCAAATACAAGATGGGTGTTGATGGCATCAGTGTCCTGTTCGTTCTGCTGACGACCTTCATTATGCCGCTGACCATTCTGGCCAGCTGGAATGTCACGGATCGCGTCAAGGAATACATGGTTGCCTTCCTGCTGCTGGAAACACTGATACTGGGCGTCTTCATGGCGCTTGATCTGGTGCTGTTCTACCTGTTCTTCGAGGCAGGTCTTATTCCGATGTTCCTGATCATCGGGATATGGGGCGGCAAGGATCGGATCTACGCCAGCTTCAAGTTCTTCCTCTATACCTTCCTCGGCTCGGTCTTGATGCTGGTCGCCATGGTTGCGATGTATGCGGATGCGGGCACCACGGATATTGCCGCGCTGATGACGCACCAGTTCTCGTCCGAGGGCTTCAGCGTGCTGGGCATCTATGTTGTCGGTGGCATGCAGACCCTGATGTTCCTGGCCTTCTTTGCTTCGTTCGCGGTGAAAATGCCGATGTGGCCTGTGCACACCTGGTTGCCGGACGCCCACGTTCAGGCGCCCACGGCGGGCTCGGTCGTACTGGCGGCGATCCTTCTGAAGATGGGCGGCTATGGCTTCCTGCGGTTCAGCCTGCCGATGTTCCCGGTGGGTTCGGCCGTGATGACCGATCTGGTGCTGTGGATGTCTGCCATCGCGGTTGTCTATACCTCGTTGGTGGCGCTGGTGCAGGAGGATATGAAGAAGCTAATCGCCTATTCCTCGGTCGCGCATATGGGCTTTGTGACCATGGGTATTTTCGCGGCAAACCAGCAGGGCATCGATGGCGCGATCTTCCAGATGCTCAGCCACGGGTTCATCTCGGCGGCGCTCTTCCTCTGTGTCGGCGTGATCTATGACCGGATGCACACCCGCGATATCGAGGCCTATGGCGGTCTGGTGATCCGAATGCCCGCATACGCGCTGGTCTTCATGCTGTTTACCATGGCCAATGTCGGCCTGCCGGGCACATCGGGCTTCATCGGCGAATTCCTGACCCTGATGGGCGCGTTCCAGGTCAACACCTGGGTAACGGCGGTGGCTGCGACCGGTGTGATCTTCTCGGCGGCTTATGCGCTGTGGCTCTACCGTCGGGTCGTGTTTGGCGATCTGATCAAGGAAAGCCTCAAGGCGATGACCGACATGAGCTCGCGCGAGCGGTTGATCTTCGCCCCTCTGATCGTGATGACCATCCTGCTGGGTGTCTACCCGTCGCTGGTAACCGATGTGATCGGGCAATCCACAGCGGCTCTGATTTCGAACTATGACACGGCTCTGGCCGCGGCTGAGGCTGCGACCCAGACAGCCGCTTCGCATTAAGGGAGCTTTGGGGACATGATCCAGGCTGATCTGACAATCATCCTGCCGGAAATCGTTCTGGCGCTTTATGCGATGGCGGCGCTGCTGGGGGCTGTCTACACGACAAAGGACGGGCTGGCGCCTTTGCTGGTCTGGACCACGGCAGGTCTTATGGCCCTTCTGGCAATCTGGATTGCAACTCAGGGCGGGGGTACAAACGTGGCCTTCAACGGCATGTTCGTCGATGACGGCTTTGCCCGCTTTGCCAAGGTTGCCATCCTGCTGTCGGCGGGTGCCGTTCTGGTCATGAGCCAGGAATACATGGCGCGCCGTGATCTGCTGCGTTTTGAATACCCGTTGCTGGTGGCACTGGCCGCCGTGGGGATGATGATGATGGTCAGCGCAGGCGATCTGATGTCGCTTTACATGGGGCTCGAGCTGCAATCGCTGTCGCTTTATGTCGTGGCTGCTCTGCGTCGTGACAGCGCGAAATCGACCGAGGCAGGTCTGAAGTATTTCGTGCTGGGTGCGCTGAGCTCGGGGCTGCTGCTTTATGGCGCCTCGCTGGTCTATGGCTTCACCGGCACAACGTTGTTCTCGGGCATCATCCAGACAGTTCACCATGGTGATGTTTCGTTGGGGCTGCTGTTTGGCCTGATCTTCCTGATCTCGGGTCTGGCCTTCAAGGTCTCGGCCGTACCGTTCCATATGTGGACGCCGGACGTTTACGAGGGGTCTCCCACACCGATCACGGCCTTCTTTGCCACGGCGCCGAAGGTTGCGGCGATGGCGTTGTTCGCGCGCCTGTTGCATGATGCTTTCGGTGGCGTTGTCGAAGACTGGCAGCAAGTGATTGTCCTGCTGTCCGTACTGTCGATGTTGCTGGGGGCCGTGGCCGCGATCGGGCAGCGCGACATCAAGCGTCTGATGGCGTTTTCGTCGATTGCCCATATGGGCTATGCGCTGATTGGTCTGGCCGCCGGTACCGAGCTGGGCATCAAGGCGATGCTGATGTATCTGGCCATCTACGTGACCATGAATATCGGCACTTTTGCCTTCATTCTGATGATGGAGCGTGACGGCAAACCCATCACCGACATTGACGCTCTGCGGCAATACTCCAAGCGTGATCCGGGCAAGGCGCTGGCGGTGCTGATCCTGATGTTCAGCCTTGCGGGCGTGCCTCCGATGCTTGGTTTCTTTGCGAAATTCGGCGTCTGGCAGGCGGGCGTCAGTGCAGGGCTGACCGGTCTGGTCGTCGTCTCGGCCATCGCTTCGGTCATCGGTGCCTTCTATTACCTGCGGGTCGTGTTCTACATGTATTTCGGGGCCGAGAACGAAGAGCCGATCGAAACCCGGTCGACCCCTGTTCTGTGGGTGGCATTGATGGGGTCTGCGGCCCTGATGCTGGTCGGTATCTTCTATCAGTTCGGCGTCGAGGGCGCGGCAGCTGCCGCAGCGGCCACGCTTGTCAACTGATCGTTTTGCACAACCGGAAAGAGGGGCTCGGTTGCGCGACCGAGCCTTTTTGATATGACAAAATGGCCCCAAGGCTATGGCCTGCACGAGGTGCAGGAAGTCGACAGCACGCTGAATGAAGCGGCGCGGATTGCTCCGAATGCGCGTGGTCCCGTCTGGATCATGGCGCATCACCAGACGGCGGCGCGCGGGCGGCGCGGACGAAGCTGGGCCAACCCGATGGGCAACCTGGCGGCGACCTTGCTGATGCGTCCTCAGGGCGCGCCGGAACAGGCGGCTTTGCGCAGTTTCGTGGCGGCGCTGGCCCTTTTTGACGCGTGCGTCGCCGTTACCGGGCGGGCTGCCGGACTGTCGCTGAAATGGCCCAATGACGTGCTGCTGAACGGCGGCAAGCTTGCCGGTATCCTGCTGGAAAGCACGGGGCAGGGGCATGGCGTGGGGCATCTGTCCATCGGCATCGGAGTGAATCTGGCCAATGCCCCGGATGCCGACGCGGTAGAGCCCGGTGCGGTTCGTCCCGTCTCACTTCTTTCGGAAACCGGGGCACATGTCTCGCCCGAGGATTTTCTGACCGAACTGGCCGCGGCCTACGCCGCGTATGAAACCCAGTTCGTCACCTATGGGTTCGAACCGATCCGCACCGCCTGGCTGTCCCGCGCGGCCCGGTTGGGCGAGGTCATCACCGCGCGGACCGGTACGTCAGAAACGGTTGGAACCTTCGAAACGGTGGACGCAAGCGGTAACCTTGTCTTAAACACCGCCAAAGGCCGCGTGAGCATTCCTGCGGCGGATGTCTATTTCTGAGAGGGGCGCGGATGCTTCTGGCCATCGATTGCGGCAATACCAATACCGTCTTTTCGATCTGGGACGGTGAGGAGTTTTTGTGTACCCTGCGCACCTCGACCCACCATGCGCGCACGGCAGACGCTTATTTCACCTGGTATTCGACGCTGGTGAAGCATTACGGGATCGAGGCGGACATCACCGATGTGATCATCGCCTCGACCGTTCCGCGCGTCGTGTTCAACCTGCGTATCTTCGCCGATCGTTTTTTTGGTTGCAGACCATTGGTTGTGGGCAAGCCCGATTGCCTGTTGCCTGTCCCGCCGCGTGTGGATGAAGGCACGGTGCCTGGCCCGGATCGACTGGCCAATGCCGTGGGCGCTTTTGACCGCCATGGTGGCAATGTGGTTGTCGTGGATTTCGGAACCGCAACGAATTTCGACGTTGTCGCCGCCGACGGCGCATATGTGGGGGGCATTATCGCCCCCGGTGTGAACCTGAGCCTTGAGGCCCTGCATCAGGGCGCCGCGGCGCTGCCGCATATCGATGTCTCCCGACCTGACAAGGTGATCGGTACGAATACGGTTGGTTGTATTCAATCTGGCGTGTATTGGGGATATTCCGGTTTGATCGAGGGGCTGATCGCCCGGATCAAGGCCGAGTATGGAATGCCGATGAAAGTCGTTGGAACCGGCGGGCTGGCCCCCTTGTTCGATCAGGCCGACGTGGGGTTCGACGCAATCGAAGATGATCTGACGATGCACGGCCTGACCGTGATCCATCGCTACAACAAGGATAATGGCTCCGTATGAGCAGTGAAAGATTGATCTACCTGCCGCTGGGTGGCGCGGGCGAAATTGGCATGAACGCCTATGTGTACGGCTACGGTGAACCGGGAAAGGAACGCCTGATTCTGGTGGATCTGGGCGTCACTTTTCCTGATATGGACACAACGCCGGGCGTTGACCTCATCTATGCCGATATCTCTTGGCTGAAAGAGCGTGCCGACCGGCTGGATGGTGTTTTCATCACGCACGCCCATGAAGACCATGTCGGTGCCGTGGCCCATTGTTATGAAGCTTTGGGTGCGCCGGTCTATGCGCGTGCCTTCACGGCCAATATCGCGCGCCGCAAGATGGAAGAACACGCACACCCGACCGAGGCGGTCACGACCGTTTCCGCCTGGCCTGAACAGGTGTCCGTCGGGCCGTTCACGGTTGGCTTCCTTCCTGTTTCGCACTCGATTCCCGAAAGTGCCGCATTGGTCATCGACACCCCCGCAGGGCGTGTCGTGCATTCGGGCGACTTCAAGCTGGATGCTGCTCCGGTCGTTGGAGAGGCTTTTGACCCTGACCTGTGGGCCGAGGTCGCCAAGCCCGGCATCAAGGCGCTGGTCTGTGACAGTACGAATGTGTTTTCGACCCATCCGGGGCGTTCGGAATCCGAAGTTGGCCCCGAGATTGTCAAGCTGGTCGAAGGCGCGGAAGGTATGGTCGTGGCGACCACTTTTGCGTCAAACGTCGCGCGGGTCAAAACGCTGGCCGAGGCGGGTGCGCGGGCCGGGCGTTCCGTCGTCCTGCTGGGGCGCGCGATGCGTCGGATGATCGAAGCCGCGACCGAAACCGGTATTCTTGCGGATTTTCCCAAGGTGATCAGCGCCGAAGAGGCTCTGGACCTTCCGCGCCAGAACCTGATGCTGATCGTGACCGGCAGCCAGGGGGAACGACGGGCCGCAAGCGCCCAACTGGCCCGTGGCAAGTACCGTGGTCTGGAGCTGGCCGAGGGCGATCTGTTCCTGTTTTCCTCGAAAACCATTCCCGGGAACGAGCGGGGCGTGATCTTTATCATGAACCAGCTCAGCGAAAAGGGCGTGGATGTCGTCGATGACAGTTCGGGCCTTTATCATGTCTCGGGCCATGCGAACCGGCCGGACCTCGAGAAAGTGCACGCACTGACCGATCCGCAATTCGTGATCCCGATGCATGGCGAACACCGGCACCTGCGCGAGCATGTCAAACTGGCAGAGCAGGGCGGCAGAACCGGAGTGCTGGCAGTGAACGGCACCATGCTGGATCTCAGCGGCAATGCGCCTGTGGTCGTCGATTATGTTGAAACCGGTCGCACATATCTGGACGGCACCGTGAAGATCGGCGCCCTTGACGGCGTGGTGCGGGATCGTATCCGCATGGCTTTGAACGGCCATGTTACGGTGACGGTGGTTCTGGACGAAGAAGACGAACCGCTGGGCGAGCCGTGGTGCGATACCATGGGGCTGCCCGAAACCGGCACGTCCCGTGCCGCGTTGGTCGAAGTTCTGGAAGAGGACCTGAACCAGTTCCTGATGCGGGCCGCCGCCAAGACCCTGCGCGATGACGACAAGCTGGAAGAAGAAATGCGCCGCATCGTGCGGCAGACAGCCAAAGCCGAAATTGGCAAAAAGCCCGAAGTGACGGTGGTGGTCAGCCGGATGCGGTGAAACCGATCCGTCAGTCGTGGGTTGGCATCGGATAGCCCCTGAGACGCAGGAACAGGTTGGCTTCTTCGTTGTTTTTGTAGAATGGAACCGACGATGGCGGCTCGGGGGATGTAACCCGGGCCGCTATTTCCGCCAGAACGACCTCGGTGATAAACGGCAGATCCAGATCCCGTGCCCGATCCAGTGGCACCCATTGCAGGTGCGACAGCTCATCCGAGGCGTGACTGAAATCATCCACGTCACGTTGCAGAGCGTCGGCGTCGACCAGAAAGAACCGCGCATCGAACCGGCGGGGACGGCCCGGTGGAGTTACCGCGCGAAAGACGAACTGAAGCGCAGCCGCAGTTGGCAGGTAACCCAACGCGGCAAAGCTCTGCCAATCGTCAGCTACATGACCGGGCCATGTACCCGGCTGGCCAAGAACAAGACCGGTTTCTTCCCAAAGCTCGCGTATGGCGGCCGCGGCGAGGGCGTGTTGAATCCCCGGCTCGGCCTGTTCGCCCAAACGTTCAAAGCACAGATCCGGCAAATCCGTTGCCAATGGAACATCCGCGTCAGCCGGATCAACCGCGCCACCGGGAAAGACGAACTTGTTCGGCATGAAGGCCGCTTTGGACCCGCGCTGCCCCATAAGGATCGAGGGGTTTGTCCATCTGTCCCGCAGCACGATAACCGTCGCTGCGTCCCGGATGGCTGTTTTGTCGAGTGTCATGTCCAAACTGGTCAACTGGGTCGGGTCACGCGGTTTTTCCAAAGCCATGCATGCGGCGTGCCCACTGATATGCCACCACCGCACCTTTCAGGCGTGGCAACAGGTACAGGGACAGGGCGACGCAGGCGACGGAAAAGCCGATGGCCATGGTCCACGGATCGGGCCGCCAATGCACATAGGACACGTGCAGAGCAGGCGCCAGCAGATGGCCGACCAGCAGGATTGTCAGGTAGGCGGGCCCATCATCTGCGCGATGGTGAAACAACTGCTGCCCGCAGTTCGAGCAGGAGTCATTGACCTTGAGATAGCTGTGCAACAGCTTGCCTTCCCCGCAGTTGGGGCATTTGCAGCGAAACCCCTTGACCAGGGCGGGCCATGTCTCACGCTCATCTTCAGAGGTCGTCTCGATCGTCTGATCCGTCATAATGTAACTCGCGCAGTAATCTTTTGCGGATAATGGGCCTGATCGTGAAAATTTAAAAGGGGGGTGCGTCGCTTTGCAACGTCTGCCCGACACGTCGGCATGGGGCGACCCCGAACCTTTCAAAAATAAAATCGATTTCAGCGACGGAATTCCTGGCGCGGCCCGTTTGAATGGGTATGAGCGGCGGCACTCGGGCCGCGTCAACAAAAGGAAACGGAAATGAAAAACGTTACATTCATCTCGGCCATTGTTATGTCGGCTGTTGCGATTACCGGTACTTCTGTTCTGGCCGCTGGCCCGGGTGGCCGCGAGCCGGTGTCCTTTCAGGAACTGGACGCCGATGGCGATGGTCAGGTGACGCAACAAGAGATGGAGGCGCACCGCACCGCTCGTTTCACCGAGGCGGACACCAATGGGGATGGAAAGCTGAGCCAGGAAGAAATGCAGGCTGCCGCCCAGAAGAAAGCCAGCGATCGGGTTGCCAGGATGTTCGAAAACAACGACGCGAACAAAGATGGCTTCCTCAGCCAGGATGAGTTGCCGAAACCGCGCCGGGCTGACAAGATGTTTGATCGGATGGATGCGGACAACAGTGGCGGAATCTCGGAACAGGAATTTGCCGATGCCAAAGATCGGATGGGACGGCACCATAAGAAAAAGCATCAAAAATCGAATGCAAGCGATAACTGATGCAGGATGGAGGACCTGACCTCCCACCCACAAGATGTTCGCGGTGCGGGTTGCACCGCGAACACACTCAGCGACGATGCGTTGCTGAGGCAATTCGCCGACGGCGAGGCGGGGGCGGCACGGATCCTGACCGATCGTTTGGGGCCTCGCTGTTACTCGGTTGCTTTGCGCATGTTGGGCAATCGGGCCGAGGCGGAAGACGTGACGCAGGATGCGATGATGCGGTTGTGGCAGATGGCGCCGAATTGGGTTTCGGGTCAGGCCAAGGTATCGACCTGGCTGTATCGGGTGACGCTGAACCTGTGCGTGGACATCAGGCGCAAGAAGACACCCGACAGGTTGTCGGACGTTCCCGAACCCGAAGATGGCAAGGCCAGCGTTGTTGACCGCATGCAGGACGAGGCGCGCAAGGATGCCCTGCAGTCGGCTTTGGCTGAGCTGCCCGAGCGGCAGCGACAAGCGGTCGTGCTGCGCCATATTGAAGAGCTGCCCAACCCCGAGATTGCCGGGATAATGGGCATTTCGGTAGAAGCAGTTGAAAGCCTGACCGCAAGAGGCAAGCGCAGCCTGACCGCGATCTTGGCCGGACGACGCGAAGAACTGGGGTATGACAATGGCGGATGAAGACCTGGAACTGGATCACTTGTTTGCACAGGCACAGCGGCAGCGACCAGTACTGCCAGACGATCTTGCCGTGCGCATCCAGACGGATGCTGAAACTGTTCGCCTCGGTCGCCTTGCGCCCGCACCGCAGCCGATGCCTTCGATATGGAACAGGTTGATAAGCAATGTAGGAGGATGGCAGGGCCTTGGCGGGCTTGTCGCCGCAAGCGCTGCCGGGGTCTGGATCGGGTTTTCCGCACCGGCCTTTCTGCCGGACCCGGCCAACCTGTTGACGTCAGAGGAGACACCCTTCCTCGTCGCGGACCTTGGATTTGACTCGAGTTTTCTGGAGAGCACGGAATGAACGCTGATCCCAAGCCCAAACGCAGGTGGGTTCCTGTCGTCCTGGCCCTGTCACTGGCGCTGAACCTGCTGGTTGTCGGTGTCGCTGTGGGCACCGTATTGCGCCTCAAAGGTGGGGATCATGCCAAATCACCGCCCGGCTTCGGCCCCGCGTTGTACCGGGCCCTGCCCAAGGATGATCGAAAGGCGATGCGGGGCGAGCTGACGGGCCTGCACAAAAAGGGATCCAAGGGTCGCGCTCAGGATTTTGAAGCGCTCAGTCAGGCGTTGCGTGCAACGCCCTTTGACCCGGTGGCCGTTCAGGTTCTGTTGCAACAACAAGCACAGGCCACCGCCGATTTGCAGCAGGCCTTGCAAACGCAATGGCTGGCACGTGTGACCGCCATGAGTGATGAGGAACGGCAGGCCTATGCAGACCGATTGCAGGAGGTCGTCAAACGCGGGCCGCATGGGCACAAGAAAAGAGACTGAACAGATCAGGCGGCACTTTGCCGGATACTCACCTGATTGCGCCCTGCCTTCTTCGCAGCATAAAGCGCTTTGTCCGCGGATTTGATCAGGTTTTCCACGCTTTCAGCCGCACAGTCTTGCCGGGCGAAACCGACCTGAGACAACTTCAATCCGATACTGACCGTCACATCAACTTGTGCCCCATGGTCCGGTAACAGGAACGGGGACTGACAGATGCTGTCACAAACGGTTTCGGCCAGGTTCAGCGCCTGTTTGGGCGATACATCGGGCACGCCGATCATGAACTCTTCTCCCCCGATGCGGGCGACAAAGCCACGGGATCCCAAGGCATTTTGCATACGTTCCGCCGCTTGCGTCAAAACGTAATCGCCGCTTGCATGGCCATGGCCATCATTTATTGCCTTGAAGTGATCCAGATCGGCCAGCATGATCGCAAAACTGCGCCCCGTTCTGGCCGATTGGCGCGCGATCTGATCCAGCGCGCGCATGGCGTAGCGGCGATTGTGCAGCCCGGTCAACGGGTCGATCCAGGATTCCGCGATGCCTCTTTTGAGAGAGACCCGCATCTGATCCAGTCGCGCTTTGCGGGCAATCTGGTTTTCAAGCCGCAGCAGGATCTCTTGCGCGCAGAACCCGCCCAGACAGACAGCATCGGCCCCTCGGTCCAGAGCTTCCGAAGCCTGTCCGGCGTCTTCGTCTTTCAGCACCCCGATCAAAACCGTGTGCCGGGTCACGCCGCGTGATCTGAGGTCGGCAAGGATATTCAGACCTGCCGGGTTCGAGCCCAGTTCAACCACGATCGCATCAGGAACAGAGCCGGACAAAACACCTCGCAGGTTTGACTGAAGATGCCAGTTCAAATCAAATTGACGTTGATCTTCCAGGGCCTTTTGCCAAAGCGTGCCGTTTCGGGCCGTGTGGGTCAGAATATCAACCCGCGCCGCTTTGGACGGTCTGATTACCGGTTGGGCCGGCTCTGCGAAGCCAATCGGTTGCGATCCGTTGCTGACCTGCAAATCCTGAGTGGCCGCACGGGCACGCAGAAGGCTGCGAATCCGCGCCAACAACAAAGTGTCTTTGAACGGGTGCGTCAGAACATCATCCAGCCCGTCCTTCAACGCCCGCAGCCGGGCGTCCCGGTCATTTTGCGCGGCAATCACCACGACCGGAACGTCGTCAAGGCCGGGTTCCTTCGCGATCGCCTTCTTCACATCCGCAGCCGTTCCGTCCGGCAACGTCTGGGCCGTCAGAACCAGATCCGGTTGCGTACGCCGCACGAGTGCGGGCAACCCTTCAAGCTTTTCGCCCTGCACCACGTGATACCAGGCCGCCGTCAGCTGTACCTTCAGCATGATGCGATTGGTCGATACCCCGTCGAGGACAAGGATGGTTCCCTGCACAGACATAGTTGTTCACCGTTGATTGCATGCGTGAACAAAGTGTTTATGACTCTGGTTAACAAACCCTTTCCAAGACCGGATCTGACCCAAGTTTATGCCGATATCCTCTGATTCCGCCGAAACTCTTGCGCTGACGGCCCTGGCCTGGCTGGTCAGAAATGACGAGCTTTTGCCTGTTTTTCTGGGCTCTACGGGCGCATCGATCGAGGATGTGCGCGATCGGGCAAGCGATACCGAGTTTCTGGCATCGGTTCTTGATTTTCTGGTGCTTGACGATTCGTGGGTCATGGCGTTTTGTGACGCCAATTCACTCGCCTATGATCTTCCCGCCCAGGCAAGGGCGGTATTGTCCGGCGGCGCTGAGATACACTGGACATAACCATATTTTCCGCAGGAGCACCGGATGCCGATAGATGCGATCATCTTTGACAAAGATGGCACGCTGTTTGACTTTGCCAATACTTGGGGAGGGTTCGGACGCTCGATGCTGTTGCGCCTGTCCAACTGGGACGAAGATCGCGCCACCGAGCTTGGCCGTGTCATCGGATATGATTTCGAGCAAGGGAAATATACCGAAGACAGCATTGTAATCGCCGCCACGGTCGAGGAAATCGCAGAAGTTCTGATTGCCCATGTCGATGGCGTAACCTTGCAGGAGATCATTGATTTGATGAACTCCGAGGCCGCCTCGGCCCCGCAGGTGCCCGCCGTGCCATTGGTTCCTTTCCTGGAAGGTCTGCAAAATTCCGGAATCAAGCTGGGCGTTGCGACGAATGACAGTGAACATCCCGCTTTGC
This sequence comes from Ruegeria sp. HKCCA0235A, assembly GCF_013033235.1. Lineage (NCBI taxonomy): Bacteria > Pseudomonadati > Pseudomonadota > Alphaproteobacteria > Rhodobacterales > Roseobacteraceae > Ruegeria > Ruegeria sp. HKCCA0235A. The sequence continues at coordinate 281,034 of NZ_WQDQ01000003.1, forward strand.
AGCATCTCGAATCTGTCGGAATAAGGGGGCATTTCGATTTCGTCGCCGGGTATGACAGTGGTCACGGGTTCAAGCCGGGACCGGGCCAGTTGCTGGCCTTTGCCGCCCATATCGGGGTCGAGCCATCTCGTATAGCGATGGTGGGTGACAGTCTTCATGACTTGCAGGCCGGGCGTGCGGCGGGGATGACCACGATCGGTGTTTTGACCGGTTTGGCCGAGGCGGATGCATTGGCTCCGATGGCGGATGTGATTTTGCCGGATATCGGACATATTCCCGAATGGTTGGCCAAAATCTGATTTTCAAATCCGAGATTCGACAAAACGGGATGAAAAACCGACATATTCTGTCGCAGACGGAGCGGCCATAGGCGTCTCTTCGGGGCTTGCTTGACGAAAGCAAGAACAGGAGGCACCGATGGCCGAGACCAAGACACGCAAGCGCCGCGGAGGAGGGCGCGCAGGGGCGGCTGCGCGCAGGGGCAGTGCAGCGATTGACCAGATGCCCTGGGATCCGCCGGTCAATATCGATCGCCCCACAGAACCTTTGGATCAGGCCGGTATCGAAGCGATCCATGAAGGGGCGATGCGCATCCTCGAAGAGATCGGGATCGAGTTTTACAACGAAGAGGCAATAGGCATCCTGCGCGAGGCGGGTTGCACCATCGACGGCGACAATGTCCGCATGGGGCGGGACTTTGTCATGGAGATGATCGCCAAGGCTCCCAGCCGTTTTTCGATCACCCCTCGCAATCCGGATCGCAAGATCGAAATCGGCGGGAAGAACATCCTGTTCGGCAACGTCTCTTCCCCGCCGAATTACTGGGACATGGAGATCGGGAAAAAAGTACCGGGCAATCGCGAGATGTGCCGGAACCTTCTGAAGCTGACGCAATACTTCAACTGCATCCATTTCGCCGGCGGATACCCGGTCGAGCCGGTCGATATCCACGCCAGCGTGCGCCATCTGGACGTGCTGTACGACAAGCTGACCCTGACCGACAAGGCGATGCACGCCTATTCGCTGGGCAAGGAACGCGTCGAAGATGTCATGGAGATGGTGCGCATCGCAGGCGGTTTGAGTCACGAGGAGTTCGAAGCCGCGCCGCGGATGTATACCAATATCAACTCGACCTCGCCGCTGAAACACGATCACCCGATGATCGACGGGTGTCTGCGCCTGGCGCGGCGTGGTCAGGCGATTGTTGTCACGCCCTTTACGCTGGCGGGTGCGATGGCCCCCGTTACCATGGCGGGTGCCGTGGCGCAGTCCTTGGCCGAGGCGCTGTGTGCCATTGCGCTGTTCCAATACGTGCGCCCCGGTATTCCCTGTGTGATCGGTACATTCACGTCGAATGTGGATATGAAATCCGGCGCGCCGGCCTTTGGAACACCGGAATATATGCGTTCGACCCAGATGACCGGCCAGATGGCGCGGTTCTATGGTTTGCCCATGCGGTCTTCGGGTGTTTGTGCGGCAAATGTGCCGGACGGGCAGTCGGTGTGGGAGACTTCGAACTCGCTTTGGGCCGCCGTGCAATCGGGCACCAATATGGTCTACCACGCAGCCGGTTGGCTTGAGGGCGGTCTGATCGCCAGCCCGGAAAAGTTTATCATGGATTGCGAAATCCTACAGCAAATTCAACGCTATATGAACCCCGAGTTGACCGCCACAGGGCCGGACGAGATTGCACTGGATGCGATCCGGGCAGTCGGCAATGACGGTCATTTCTTTGGCATTCAGCATACGCAGGATCGCTATACCACGGCCTTCTATCAACCCTTCCTGAGTGATTGGAAAAACTATGAAGGATGGGAGGTCGCCGGCGGTATCTGGACAGCAGAACGCGCGCATCACATGTTCAAGGAGATCATCTCGAGCTTTGAAGCCCCCCCGATCGATGAAAGCATTCGCGAGGAGCTGGCCGCTTTTGTCGAACGCCGCAAAGCGGAAGGCGGCGCGCCCACGGATTTCTGACCGGACAGGTGGTATCGCGCTGATACTCGGTTGAATTAGCTACAACTCAGGGTGGATTTTGGCTATTTGTTAAGGTTTTTCCGGCCACAGTGCACAGGACACCAAACTGGGGCAACTGATGCATGGTCTGATCAATCGGGCGATACAGTCCTTTGTCTGTGCGACCTACGGGCGATCCTGCTGGTTGCGCGTGACCGAAGCCGCGCGGCTGGGGTTTGTCGAGTTCGAGGCCATGCTCGTCTATGACGATGACATGACGTCCAAGGTAATGGAGGCGCTGAGCGCAGACCTCGATCGGCCGCAAGCCGAAGTGTTTGAGGACCTGGGAACGTATCTCGTGTCTCATCCGAATATGGAAGGGCTGCGCCGACTTCTCAGGTTCGGCGGCGTCAGTTACGTGGAATTTCTTCATTCGCTCGACGATCTGGCGGACCGCGTGCGGCTGGCCGTGTCTGATTTGACCCTGCCGGCCTTGGAACTGAGAGAGCTGTCAGCCACGGAATTTCAGCTGAGTTGCTCTCCGGGCCTGCCAGGGTATTCCAATGTCATGGTTGGGGTCCTGCGCGCAATGGCGGATGACTATGGTGCGCTGGTGATGCTGTCACACGAGGGGCAGCAGCAAGGCAGTGACGTCATTTCCATCATGTTGGTTGAAAGCGCTTTTGCTGAGGGGCGGCATTTTGATCTGGGGGCTCGGAACGGATGACAGATATCCAAGAACTGGCAGGTCTGCTGGAAACGCTTTGCCCGATGTTCCTGTTGGTGGACCAAAACGGGCATATTCAGCAAGCAGGTCCGACCCTGCAAAAGTTGCGACCTGAACTGCCGCTGGTGGGGCAGGGATTTCTGGATGTGTTTGAACTGATCCGCCCCAGAACGATCACCACCATTCCCGCCCTGATGTCAATGGCGGGGGCGAAGCTGCATCTGAGGTTTCATGATGAACCGCGCACAATCCTCAAAGGCTTGGTCGCTCCTTTGCCGCATTCCGGTGGCGCGGTCATCAATCTGTCATTTGGTATCTCGATTTTGGATGCGGTACGGGACTATGCGCTGACAAGTGCTGATTTCTCGGGCACGGATCTGGCGATTGAGCTGTTGTATCTGGTCGAAGCCAAATCCGCCGCGATGGAGGCATCCCGCTCTCTCAACCTTCGGCTACAGGGTGCGATGCTTGCAGCCGAAGAGCAGGCCTTTACCGACACATTGACCGGGCTGAAGAACCGCAGGGCAATGGATCACTTGCTCGAGCATTTGATTTCGGGAAATTCCACCTTCGCGCTCATGCATCTGGATCTGGACTTTTTCAAATCTGTAAATGACAAGCTGGGCCATGCGGCGGGTGATTTCGTCTTGCAGCAGGCCGCCCGCATCATGCAGCAGGAAACACGAAGCAACGACACCGTGGCCCGGGTCGGCGGGGATGAATTCGTCATTATTTTCAAAGATCTGACTCGGGAAGATACTCTGGCCTGCATTGCTGGTCGTCTGATATCAAGGTTGAAGGAACCGATGACCTTTCAGAATCAGAGTTGTTCGATCTCGGCCAGTATTGGCACTGCCTTGTCCACGCAGTTCGACTGCCCCAATGCCGCCGACATTCTTCACGCAGCAGATTTGGCCCTTTATCAGGCCAAGCGCGACGGCCGGTCTTGCCATCGCATGTATTCAGCGTTGAGCAAGGCGCAAACCTGAATTCGTTCTGAAAACACGATGGGCACGTATCGGGGCTTCAGGCTGAACCGAATGCCGCATTTATCTTTTTCGCAATCTGTTGCCGGATCGGAGGCAACTCTCCCACCACCGGCAGGACCACGCCTGAAAACCCTGCGCGATCCAGCTCTTGCGGGACGTCTTCCTGCACATGCCCTCCGGCACAGGCAAAGAACGGAAGGCACAGCGCCTGACCTTCGGTACCGTTTGCAGCGTCAGATATGGAAGGTGGCTCTTCAACGAAACCGACGCGAACGGATTTGAACGCCATCAGTTCTGCAAGCTGTTTCGCAAACTGCAACGCTACGGTCGACGGGTTCCGGCTGCGCCCGGAACCATGCGCGGCAATGACCAGATCGGTGGACCGAGCGGCCCAGTGTTTGTCGGACAATTCCGATCGCAGGGCCTCTGCGGTCAGGGCCGGCAGGTCCGGGTCAATTCCAAGTGGGTCCAAAATCCGTGCCGGATGGTGCCCAAGCCGTTTGGGTAGCGCGCTGGTGACAAACCACCCTTTTGCCATGAAAAGTGGATAGATGACCGCGTTTTCAGGCGCGCGGTCCAGCTTTGCATCCAACACACCCGGCGCAGCCAGAGTGGCTGAATGTACCGCTACATGCTCGGTAAGCGCGTTGACCTTGGCGGCGAATGCCGCAAGTGCAGCTTCGGCCGGTTCCGGGTTTGACGGTTGGCCATGAGCGACAATTATGGCATGTGACATTCGGATCTCCTGCTGCGTTGCGCGATAGGTGTTTCACATCAACCTGAAGTCAACACCTCAGTTAGCCCAGAAGTGTCAGCCATAGCCAGACGGTCAGAATGGACGAGGCCGTTCCGATAAGTACGGCCGACGCTGCGACCCGTTTTGCGCGACCATACATGTTGGCGAAGATATAGGCGTTGAAACCCGGAGCCATGGCCGCATTCAAAACCCCAGACCGAAACAGATCCTGCGGCAGGCCCGTGGATTTGCCGAACACCCACACCAGGCTGGGATGCAGCATCAAAGAGATACAGCAAACATAAGCAATGGTGCGCAGGTCGCCCTCGGGCTTGTATTTGACCAGCACACCGCCCAAGGCAAACAACGCCCCGGGCAGGGCAGCACGGGTGATCAACCCCAGCGCTTCGTCGACCACGGCAGGGATCGCCAGGCCGGACAGGTTGACCAGAAACCCAAGGGCGATACCAAGGATCAGCGCGTTCTTGAACATTGCGGACAAAACAGACCGTGCCATGCGCACGCCACCATGACCGCGATTTCGCACGACCTCCATCACCGTGATCCCGACGCCGTAACAAAACGGAGAATGGAAGGCGATGATCGCGTAGTTGCCGGTCAGGTTCTCGGGCCCGTATGCGCGTTCGGTTATCGGCAAACCCAACAGGACAGAGTTTGAGAACAGGCAACAAAACCCGATGGCAACGCAATCTTCCCAATCGCGCCCGAAAATGATGCGCGCGCCGAACAGGCCTGCTGTGAAACACAGGGCGGCAGCGGAATAGAAACTGGCCAAAAGCCGGGGGTCGAAACTGGCGCTGAGGTCCAGATGCGCGATGGCCAGAAACAAAAGGCAGGGAATCGCAAAGCCTTGGGTGAACTTCATCAGCCCATCGACATGCGCTTCTTTGAAGTACCCCGTGCGGGTTGCCGTATACCCGGCCCCGATCACAAGGAAAACGGGAAGAATGACGTCGATCAGGCTTTGCAGCATGTGGCCCCCGTGCGACGGGCCTGCTGCGATATCATGCGGGCGACGGGCAGCGGCCTACTGCGACTGATGGATCACCATCCCGTCGAAGGCGGGGGTGATGTGGTCGGGGGTTTCCGCATCGACGGTGGCATAGTCGAGATCGATATGCATGTTGGTCAGAACCGCGCGCTTCGGTTGGAGTTCTTCGATCCACCCAAGCGTCTTTTCCAGATGCGCATGCGTTGGATGAGGTGAGCGGCGCAGGGCGTCGATGACAAGGCAGTCCAGCCCTTTCATTTCGGGCCAGGCATCGTCGTAGATCTCGGCGACATCCGGAAGATAGGCGAGTTGCCCTATGCGGAATCCAAGGGAATCGATCGAACCGTGATTCACTTTGAAAGGACGAAACGGAATCGGGCCGCCGGGGCCGTCGATTTCAAATGGACCGTTGATGGACTTGAGCTCGAGTATCGGAGGATAAGGAGAGCCTTCCGGCTGAATGAACGCGTATCCAAACCGCCCCAACAAGGCGTTCTGGGTGTCTCCATCCGCCCAAACGGGAACGCGGGTTTTCATGTTGAACACGATCATGCGCAAATCATCGATTCCATGCACATGGTCTGCGTGGGAGTGCGTATAGACGACCCCGTCCAACCGCCCTGTACCCGTGTCCAGCAACTGGCTGCGCATATCCGGCGTGGTGTCGATCAGAACCGAGGTTGTCCCATCTGGCCCGTCGCGTTCGACCAGCATCGAACAGCGGCGCCGGATGTTCTTGGGGTTCGCAGGGTCACAATCGCCCCACTGACCGCCCAGCCGCGGCACGCCGCCAGAGGACCCGCAGCCCAGAATTGTAAATCGGAAGCCGGTCATGCGGCGGCCTTGTATGGTGCCGCTTTGGTAAACAGCCGGTCGAAGTTCCTCTGTGTCTGATCAGCAAAGGCGGCATAGTCCATGCCAAAGATTTCGGCCCCCTTTTGGGCCGTGTGCACAGTATAGGCCGGCTCGTTTCGTTTGCCGCGATAGGGCGGCGGGGCCAGATAGGGCGCGTCAGTTTCCACCAGAATCCTGTCCACCGGGGCGTTTGCGAAGATATCGCGCAACTCCTGGCTTTTCGGAAAGGCTGCGATGCCGGACATGGACAGATAAAACCCCAGCTCCAGCGCGGCCTTGGCCAATTGAGCAGACGATGAGAAGCAGTGCATGACGCAGGAATAGGGTGCGTTGCGATATTCTTCGGCCAGAATGCGGGCCATATCTTCATCAGCTGCGCGGGCGTGAATGATCAGGGGCAACCCGGTGCGCTGGGCCGCTTCGATATGAATGCGCAGTGACTGTTTCTGCACTTCGGCACTGTCGGCGGTATAGTGGTAGTCCAAGCCGGTTTCACCGATACCGACGAATTTAGGATGCCGTGTCAGGGCGACCAGATCATCGACCGAGGCCAATGGCTCGTCCGCGGCGCTCATCGGGTGTGTGCCGGCGGCATAGAAGACCGGCGCGTGGGCTTCGGCAATCGCACGGACGGCGGGTTCGTTGCGCAGTTTGGTGCAGATCGTCACCATCCGGGTCACGCCAGCCTGGGCAGCACGCGTGATGATGTCGTCCAACTGGCCTTCGAAATCCGGGAAGTCCAGATGGCAATGGCTGTCGGTAATCTGGGGGGTGTCGCTCATCTGTTCTGACCGGCAGTTTCCTGTATCTTGAACACCGTATCTAGGACCAGAGCGGCAGGGTCAAGGTTGACTGCCTGACCATGTCGCGCTCGGGCTGTGATCGTTGCGGCGACCTCGGCCCAGCGACGGGCTTGATTTGGCGATGCTGACAGACGCGCCAGTGTTTCACCCTCGTTGGGGGCGGCTTCCGGAAGCGGGGGCGTGCCCGTTGCCCCGGTCAGGGCCAGCCGTGACAGAGCGATGTCGATCAGGGTAAGCAAAAGTTCGAACCGGTCCGCCGCGCCGCGCTGTGCTGCCGCTTCGGCCAGGGCCAGCGCGCGCTGGCGATCCATGCGGGGCGAGGTGCCCAGAATGGCGATCAGTTCGGCATAGATGTCCAGACCACCCAGATTGATCAAACGCACGGCGTCTCCGACTGAACCTGCGGCAAGCGCGGCAATGTGTTCTGTCTGCGCGGGAATTTCGGTTTCCGTTTGTGACAGGGCGGCTTGCATGTCTTGCGCGTTCAGCGGGCCTAAGCGCAGCGTGCGACAGCGTGAACGGATCGTTGGCAACAGGCGTGAGGGTTGATGCGATACCAGCAAAAGGGTGGTACGGGCAGGCGGCTCTTCCAGCATTTTCAGCAACGCGTTGGCAGCACTGACGTTCATTTCGTCTGCTGAATCCACGATCACGACGCGGCGGCCGCCGTCCGCAGAGGACAGGCCAAAAAACTTTCCAAGCTTGCGGATGTCATCCACGACGATCTCACCGCGCAGCCGTCCCTGATCGTTCAGCGACCGGGTTATCGCCGCCAAACCCGGTTCTGCCCCGGCCTGAATACGATGGGCCACCGGGTGATCGGGATCGATATCGAGCGTCTCGGGCGGAGGCGGCGCGCCGAACAAGCCGCCATCCTCGGCCGGCGGCGTGGCTAGCAGAAACCTTGCAATTCGCCAGGCAAGGGTCGCCTTGCCGACACCGCGTGGCCCTGTCAGCAGCCAACCGTGATGCAAACGGTCCGACGTGTAGGCGGTCAGGAATGCCTGTTCAGCCGCATCCTGGCCAAAAAGCCGAACGGTTTCGCGCGGATGTGGTGCGCCCGGCACCTGATCCGGAGAAGGGATATCGTCGCTCATCGTCTACCGCAGTGCTGCCTGGACGATTTCTGTCACATCCTGCGCAACGCTGTCCATGTCCCTGTTGCCATCCACGATGTGAAACCTGTCGGGGAACTCATCGGCCAGCGCCAGAAAACCGGCGCGCATCTTCTTTTGCAATTCCGGGCCAAAGTCCTCGAACCGTTCTTCGGTGCCTTGTCGCCCCTTGGCGCGGGCCAGGCCCGTTTCGGGGTCCATATCGATCAGCAGCGTCATGTCCGGTTCGCGCCCGATCATCAGGCTGTGCAACTGATCCACCAGATTTCGCAGGTCACCCCGGGACAAGCCCTGATACATACGTGTGCTGTCAGCAAAGCGGTCGCAGATCACCACCTTCCCTGCCGCCAGCGCGGGCTCGATTGTACGCTCCAAATGGTCGCGGCGGGCTGCTGTGAACAGCAGGATCTCGGTCTCGGCCGACCAGCGATCCGGGTCGCCCTCCAAAACCAGGCTGCGAATTTCCTCGGCCCCCGCAGAACCGCCGGGTTCGCGCGTCAGTACCACCTCGTGACCCTGCGCGCGCAGATGTTCCGCCAGCATCCGCGCCTGTGTTGACTTGCCTGAACCGTCAATGCCTTCGAAGGTCAGAAATAACCCCGCTTTCGTCACATCGACTCCAGCGGGTTGTTGATCACGTCTTTCAACACGATACCGCCGACGGTCAGCATGCGCACCACAAACCCGCCAATCGCAACATCTTCGGCTGCCACCAGCGGGCGCCGGATTTCCGGCAACCCTTCGGGCTTGATCACCAGTTCGGCCAGTTGCTGACCTTTTTTGACGGGCGCGTTGATCGGGCCGTCATAGACCACTTCGGCCTCGACATTCTGAGTGCCCAGAACCGGGAACAGCACATTCAGATCACCTTCGGGAACAAGTCCCACGGTCTTTTTCTCGCCCATCCACAGTTTGGCTTCGGCTATCGGCGTTTCCGCGGTGGCAACTGTCCTCTCGACAAAATTTCGAAACGACCAGTTAACCACGGCCTCAGCCTCCTCTGCCCGTTGGCCGGTGCTGTCGAGCCCCGTCAGCACAAAGATCACACGCCTGTCGCCTTGTTTGGCGGACCCGACAAGGCCATAGCCCGCTTCTTGTGTATGGCCGGTTTTCAGGCCATCTGCGCCGATATCCAGCCGCAGCAGCGGGTTGCGGTTGCGGGCGTTTGACGGCGCGCGGCCATCGAATTCGAAAACTTCTTCGGCGAAAAGGGGGTAGTATTCCGGAAAGTCGGTAATCAGCCGGTCTGCAAGAACGGCCAGATCATGAGCCGACATCATATGCCCGGCAGCGGGCCAGCCGTTCGAATTTGCGAAGTTCGAATTGTTCATGCCCATCTGCTTGGCCCGCTGGGTCATGTATCGCGCAAATCCCGCTTCGGTGCCGTCCGGGCTGAGCGCTTCGGCAATGACGACGCAGGCGTCATTACCCGACAAAACGATAATGCCGCGCAGCAGATCTTCGACACGAACGCGATCCTGCGTATTCAGGAACATCGTCGAGCCGCCATAGCTCATCGCGTGTTCCGAAACAGGCAGAGTTTCGTCCAGCGTCAAGCGTCCGTCCCGCAATGCTTCGAACGCAACATAAAGCGTCATGAGCTTGGACATCGACGCAGGCGGCAACGGTTGGTCGGCTTCTTTCGACAGCAGCACGGTACCGGTGGTTTGGTCGATCACGTAAGCCGCGCGGGCGGATGTATCAAAAGCCTGGGCTGGTATCGCCAGAACGGCAAGCCCAAGAGCCAGAACAGATGTTCGTATTGAGGACAGCATGTTACGCCTCCCTGAATTAGTCGGTTACCGTGAACGCATCTTTGAAGCCAAGGTCTTTCACGTCCTTTTGAAAGGCTTTGCGCACGGCCCGGGTTGTGGCGGGGCCGACCAGCACGCGCCAGACTGTACTATTCGCTGTTTTCAGTTCCCGAACAACTGTGGGCAATCCGTTGCGACGCACCTTTTGGGCTGCTGACTTGGCGTTTGCCTCAACGCTGAAGGTTCCAATCTGAACATACGGTTTGCTCAAAGGTGTCGCCGACGTTGTGGCAGCTGCGACAGGCGTGGCGTCTGACGCATCAATAGCTGCTGCGGCCCCCTCTACCGGGTCCAGCGGTGTTTCGGTGATCGCGGCGGGGTCTTTCTTTTGCCACCATTTCCGCTTGGCAGGTTGCTCGGCAGGGGGCGCGACCGGTGCATCCGACAAAGAGGGCGACGCCACGGCCGCAGCGGCTTCGGCGGCTACGTCTGCGCTTTCGGTTGCTGTGTCTGCCGCGGCCACGGCCGTTCCCGCAGCCGCCGCGGCGGGGGCTTTCTTCTGCCACCATTTCCGCTTGGCAGGTTTTTCCGCAGGTGCTTCGACCTGATCGTCCGCTGATGTGGCAGTCTCGGCATCTTCGCTTGCGGGCTCGACGTCTTCAGCCGTTTCATCGGATGAACTGGCCGCACCGGCTGCAACCGCAGTCGTACCAGTCGCGGCGGCGGCTGGTTCCTTTTTCTGCCACCACTTCCGTTTGACCGGTTTTTCCGGCTCTGCGGACGCTTGCGTGTCGGAAGCTCCATCAGCAACCGCAGCCGTGGTTTCGGCGGCTGATTCTTCTGCTTCTGGCGCATCCTCCGACGACGGTTCTTCCAGCTTCTCCCGGCGCAGTGCGACGACACTGACTTTTGTCGGCGCACCCGCGAGCATTCCCAGCTCTTTCGCGGCAGCGGACGAGACCTGAAGCGCAGGCCCGGGCAAATTGCGCTCGCGCCGGAACAGGGCGCCGGTCACCGATTTGTTGTTGGACGTGTTTTTGATCACGACACGTTCAGGTTGGGACGCATCCGGGTGCGCAACCCATATCCCGCCAAGAGAAGGCCGGCCATCCCAAAGCCCTGCTTCGGTTGTCTGAAAAACCTCAGGGGCCTCGACATCACGCTGAGAGCCGGAAGTCACCTCGGGTAGGAGTTCTGTTTTTCCCGAATTGTCTTCCGGTTTTTCAGTCGATTCAGAAGTTGACAAAACTTCTTCGCATCCGGCCAGTATCGTCAAAGTCAACGCCAGATACGCCAGCCGTTTAGGCCCCGGGCGTGTCTCGATCGCTCGCTTCATCTGCTTTTCCCTTGCCTGAAGGGGTTTCGTTTTCCGAACCCCACTGCCGATCTGCTAGTTCTGTGTGCCAGCCTGTTGCGGTCTTTCGTACGGATCATAACGTGGCTGAAGTGTCATGGAAAGACCGCTGCATGGGCTTCGGCAAGATTTCCCGATTTCGACTTGCCTCTGCGCGAACTTCGCCTTAGACCCTGCTTTCGACGGGGAGGTGGCAGAGTGGTCGAATGCGGCGGTCTTGAAAACCGTTGGGCGTGAGAGCGTCCCCAGGGTTCGAATCCCTGTCTCCCCGCCACTCATACCCGTTTCACTTCAGTTGTGTTTTCTGATCCGGAATTGAGGCGCAATTCCAGCGATTTGACGCATGCGCTATCCATCAGAGGCGAAGCAGACCGTGCCCTCGGCGCACGAGACAGGCCCCGGGCTCATTGTCGCGTTTTGGCAGGGTCGCTTTGGGTGGGACTTGTTGACAGCCTGATCATTCCGTCCGGTGCAAGCCATGGGTGTGTTTGCCTTACTGCCGGAGAGTTGATCGATTGTTTCACGCCCAGGCGGGACAACTTTCTGTAGGGCGTATGCCACACGCTCCTGCACCTTTGGCGGGGAACGTCCTGACGGCTTGTGGCAGGAGGGTATTCTGTTTTCGGTGCAACGGGCAGGGCGGGGACCATTTCATTGCGCCAGAAGTTGGATCAACCAATGGTGACGTCGCAGCTCAGGTCAGGAATTGCGTATCTCGCGGGCCGAACCGATGCCAAGGATCAGGTCGGCGCATCGTTCACCCAGCATCATGGCAGGTGCGTTTGTGTTGCCGGCGTTGATGTCCGGCACGGCGGACATGTCGCACACCCGCAAGCTCTCGATCCCGCGCACGCGCATTCTGGCGTCCAACACGGCCATTCCGTCGCCGTCCCGGCCCATTTTCGCGGTGCCCGCCGGGTGATAGTTGGTTTTTACGAACCGCTTGCAATGTGCTCGCAGCGTCTGATCGTCATCCGCTGTTGGAATGACGATTTCGCGGATCCTTCGCGCAAGCGGGCCGGACGTGAATGCCCGGCGAAAGAACCGCTGCCCCCGGATCATCTCCTGCATGTCGTCTTCATGCTTCAGAAGGTTGGGCGAGACCACCGGCATGGCGTGAGGATCGGCCGAGCGAAGCCGAACCTCTCCGCGTGATTTCGGTTTGACCACCACGGTCGTAACGGTCAGGCCAAAGTCATCCTGCACCTCGTCCAGCGCGTCGCGATCCAGATAGACGATGGGCACGCAAAAGGCCTGAATGGTCGGTTTTCCGTCGGGATTCGACGGATTGACAAAGGCGCCGGCTTCGACCCCGGCGGAAGTCACCGGGCCGCTGCCGAACAGTTTGAACTGGATGCCGTTGCGCAGCATCCGCCAGCCCTCACCTTGTTTGAAATATCCGTAAGGACCATTGGCAAAGGCGGTGATGGGAACTTCGGGGTGGTCGATTAGGTTCTGTCCGACCCCGGGCAATGGGCAGATGACGGGAATACCGTGTTCTGCAAGTTGTGCATCCGGTCCGATACCTGACAGCATTAGGATTTTCGGCGTGACCAAAGCGCCCGCAGCAAGGACAACCTCACCATCGCACCGGACGATGTTTGCTCCGCGTTTGTCCCGGTACTGCACCCCGACCGCCCTGTCGTTCTCAATGATGACTTTGCTGACCGTTGCGCCAAGTCGGATGGTCAAGTTCGGGTTCATCTCTAGAGGGGCGAGGAAAGCATAGGCCGACGAGCTGCGCTTTCCAGCGCGATTGGTGAACTGATAGAACCCGACACCACGCTGCGTTGCGCCGTTGAAGTCCGTGTTGAATGGTTCGCCAAGGGCCTGAACCGACTGGACGAACCAACGGGACATGTCATCGATATGCCCTGGATCCGAAACCTGCACCGGACCATCGCTGCCATGCAGGTCATTGTGAAGCCTGTTATTGTCTTCCATCCTGCGGAAATAGGGCAGTACATCGTCCCATCCCCAGCCGACCCCGTCATTGGTCTGTCGTAGCAGGTCGTCCCACGCGTCATAATCAGAAGGGCGACCACGCATATAGACCTGCGCATTAACGGAAGACCCGCCGCCCAACACATTGGCCTGCGGAATGTCATGCACACGACCGTCCAGATGGTCTTGCGGTTCAGTTTTGTGATAGGTCATGAACTTTGACCCGTTGATCATCTTGAAGATGCCCGGCGGCATGTCCAGCAACGGATGGCGATGCGAATGACCGGCCTCTAACACCAGAACCCTGCACTTGCCCTGGTTGACCAGTCGCGCCGCGGCTGCGGCGCCGGCAGAGCCGCCGCCGATGACGATGTGATCAAAGGTTTCCGTCATGATTTCGCCTTCAGGTCCGGCGTTTGGGTTCGCTGATCGAGTCGCGCTCGACCAGTTCGCATTCAAGCTTCACGAGAGGGTGCCGCTGACCATCAGTTGGTCCGTGGAACAGTTGTTCGACGACCCAGCGTCCCATCGCCCGAGTAGGAAGGATCATCGAGGTCAGGGGCGGCGACAGGTGTCGCGCGGTTTCATCATCGTCAAATCCTATGACCGAAATGTCCTCGGGGATGGACAGGCCAAGTTCCTTGAGCGCTTCATAGCAGCCAATCGCCATGCGGTCATTTTGGCAGAAAATGGCGGTTGGCGGAGAGTGCAGGTCCATCAATTCCCGCGTGGCAGCATAGCCTGCGCTGGGCAGCCAGTTGCCTTCGATGACCAAGTCTTCGTCAAATGGAATGTCGGCAGAAGCCAAGGCGTTTCTATACCCGGTCGTTCGTCCTGCGGCGCATTCCATGAACGGCTCGCCGGTGATGGTGGCGATTCGCTTGTGCCCAGCCTTGATCAGGGCGTTGGTCGCCGTATGTCCAGCAGCGACTTCGCCGGGGATCACCGCAGGAAAAGAGAGGTCGTCACAAAAACAGTTCAGCAGCAGAACCGGGGTAGCGGTCTGCCTGAGGATTTCCGGAACAACCACCCGCCGGGTGAAAACAGTTGCGTAAATGATGCCCGCAACCTGTCGGTCGAGGAAATATCTAAGCGTTCTGGGCTCGACCTCGGGGTCGTTTTGGGTTTCTGCCAGCAATACAAGATTTCCGGTGTCCCGAACGGCCTGTTTCACGCCATTGAACGCGTTTACCATTTCGGGGCTCGACGCCAGATCATCCACGACAAAAGCGATGGTTCCGTCCAACGCCGCGGGCCGGCGCGCGCTGTCCTGGGGTTTCCTGAGTTGAGAGGGCATGGCGTATCCAAGCGTGTTGGCGGCATCCAGGACTCGTTGCTTGGTGTCCTCGGAGATTTTGACGGAATCGTTTTTGTTGAGGACCAGCGATACTGTCGTCTGCGAGCATCCGGCGACGCGTGCAATGTCGTGCATCGTTACGCGCTGCCGGCCCGCGACTCGTCCCACACCCCTGTGCTGCCCGGCTTTGTTCGCTTGATTGTTCATCGCTCAACCTTTTTGTTCGCATCCTTTTTATCGACTATGCAGAAGGTGCGCAACTAATATTAGTGACTAATAATTAATATTAGTGTTGACGAAATAATATTATTAGTGTTTTGATCGACGGTGCGGTCGCCACTGTGGTTTGGCCGAGCAAGCGCGGGAGGCGAAATTGCGATCTGTAGTGGGGGAGTTGGGTCAAGTCATTCGCCATTCGATGTTTGTCGATGGTCGCTTTGCCGACTTTGACGCGGGCACGGTTGATGTCGAGAACCCTGCAAATGAAGAGATTGTTGCGCAAGTTCCAGATGGCACTGCCGCTCATGCGGATGCAGCGGTCGAGGCGGCTCGCCGCGCTTTTGGCGCGTGGTGTTCGCGCCCGGCGATCGAGCGGGCGCGATTGGTTCTGAAGCTCGCCGAGGCTATCCGGGCCGACGCCGGTCGTCTGGCAGCTCTGATCACGGCCGAGCAGGGCAAGCCGATCTCGCAAGCCCGAGGTGAAGTAGATGCCGCCGTCACTTTTCTTTGCCATGCAGCTGAAGAGGCCCGGAGGATTTCGGGTGACATAGTGGCATCGGACAACAAGTCCGAGGAAATTCAGATCCGGCGTCATCCTTACGGCGTTGTTGTTGCGTTGACGGCCTGGAACTACCCCTTGGCATTGGCCGCCAGGAAGGTCGGACCCGCGCTGGTCGCGGGCAACACCGTTGTTCTGTTGGGGCACGAAATCACGCCGTTGTCCGGTCTTGCAGTCGCCGAGCTTGCCGACAAGGTCGGGTTTCCGCCCGGTGTTCTGAATGTTCTGACGGGGAAGGGGCCGGTGGTGGGGCAGCGGCTGGTCGAACACCCCGATACGTCACTGATCACGATGACCGGCAGCACACGCGCCGGGAAAGAGATATTTCGCGCCGCGGCCGACCGAATCAAGGTCGTCCGGCTCGAGCTTGGCGGTAAGGCTCCGTTCATAGTGATGGAGGATGCGGACATTGATGCCGCAGTCTCAGCCGCCATTGGCGCCCGGTTTGCCAATTGCGGCCAGATTTGCACCTGCAACGAGCGGATGTATCTGCATCACGACATTGCGGATCAGTTCCTTGAAAAATTCGTGTCCGCAGCCTGCGCTTTGTCGATCGGGGATCCCATGGAGGACTGCGATCTGGGTCCCAAAGTCAGCAAAGTCGAGGTGACCAAGGTCGCAAAAATCATCCAACGCAGCATCGCCGAAGGTGCCACGGTCCATCTCGAAGGTGGGCCCTTGACGGACGGCGCGCATCGCAAGGGGCACTGGATGTCCCCGACCGTTCTCGAGGTCTCCGACAACGGCAATGCCGCGATGCAAGAGGAGGTCTTTGGTCCCGTCGCGACAGCCATGCGAGTCGAGGATTTTGATCAGGCGATAAGTTTTGCGAATGACACTTCATTCGGGCTGTCTGCCTATCTCTTTACGGCATCGCACCGCCGATTGATGGAGGCCCCGAGCAGTTTGAAGTTCGGCGAATTGTACCTGAACCGATCGAATGGCGAAGCCGTACAGGGATTTCACACCGGTTGGGGGCTGTCCGGTGTTGGGGGCGAAGACGGCGCTTATGGCTTCGATGGCTATCTGAGGAAACAGACGACTTACATGAATTGGGCATGACCTGAAAACTCGCGGTCAAAACGGAGGCGACCGCACCAATGGAGGAGGAATAACCATGAAACGCAGAACTCTTTTGATCTCGACTGTTGTCGCGGGTGCGCTCTTGGGCACTACGGCGATGGCGCAGGATCTGCCGCCGCTTGAGCAGAAGGATCGCTACAAGGTCGGCTTTGCGCAGATGGAGTCGAACAACCCGTGGCGCATTGCCGAGACGAAATCGTTCCATGACACGGCCGAGGCCTGCGGCTGGGATCTGATCGCGACGGATGCGGCTGGATCTGCTGCCAAGCAGGTTGCGGATGTGGACAGCATGATCGCACAAGGTATCGACGTTCTGTTCCTGCCCCCGCGGGAAGAAAAGCCGCTGATCCCGGCCGTTATGAAGGCCCGTGCCGCCGGCATTCCGACCTTTCTGGTGGACCGCTCGGTTGATCCAGCCGTCGCCAAGCCAGGCGAACATTTCGTGGCATTTCTTGGATCGGACTTCATTGATCAGGGCAACCGGGCAGCGCAATGGCTGATGGAAAATTTCGAGGGCGACAAAGGCATCATCGTCCAGTTGGAAGGCACGACAGGGTCCTCGCCTGCAAATGACCGCAAAAAGGGTTTCGACGACGCGATTGCAGCGGATGACCGCTTTGAGATCGTGGCCTCTCAGACCGGTGATTTTGCGCGCGACCTGGGGCGTCAGGTGATGGAAACCCTGCTTCAGGCGCATCCCGACGTGAACGTGGTTTACGCCCATAATGACGAGATGGCGATCGGCGCGATTCAGGCCTTGGAACTGGCTGGGCGAAAGCCCGGCGAGGACGTGACCATCGTTTCGATCGACGGGACACGCGACGCGCTTCAGGCCATTATCGATGGCAAGATGGGGGTAACGGTGGAAAGCTCGCCCTTCTTTGGCCCATTGGCCTGTGAAGTCATGAAGAAATACGCGGCTGGCGAGACGATCCCGGAATGGGTGAAGGTCGAAGATCGCATCTTTACCAAGGACAACGCGGCCGATCACATCGACGAAGCCTATTGATTCTCCCTGGTGGGTGGTGCTGGCCTGTGGTCGGCGCCGCCTGCAAGCAATCGGAGGAAGACATCTCATGAATGCGCTCGTCTCGATGTCGGGAATTGAAAAGTCCTTTGCCGGTGTACCGGCACTCAGCCAGGCCAGCCTTGAGATCGCACCTGGCGAGGTTCATGCGCTGATCGGCCAGAACGGTGCGGGTAAATCGACGATGATCAAGGTTCTGACCGGAGTGTACGACCGGGATGTCGGTGACGTCCATCTGGCCGGTTTGCCAAGCCGCATTTCCACCCCGCGCGAAGCGCAGGAATCCGGAATTGCTACGATCTATCAAGAGCTCAACCTTGTGCCTCTGCGGTCAGTGACCGAGAACATCATCATGGGGTACGAGCCCAAACGTCTCGGCTTTCTGGTCGACTGGCGCGAGGGCAACAGGCGCGCACGCGAGGTTCTTGCGCGCTTTGGCATAAAAATCGACGTGACCGAGCCGCTGGGAAATTTCTCGACAGCGATCCAGCAGTTGGTTGCGATTGCGCGGGCCGTTTCGCTGGACGCGAAACTGGTCATCATGGACGAACCAACGTCTTCACTGGATGCCAGCGAAGTCGAAGTTCTGTTCGGTGTGGTGCGCGAGTTAAAGAAACAGGGCGTTTCCGTCCTGTATGTCTCGCATTTCCTCGATGAGCTGTTCCAGATCTGCGATCGGGTCACAACGATGCGAGACGGGCGTACCGTCAGCACGCGCAACGTCCGGGACACGACCAAACTGGAAATGATCGCGGACATGCTGGGCCGCAACAAGGACGAGATCGCGGCAGACGGTCTGACGGATTTTGCGGGCGCAAAGGCCAAGAAAGGCGATATCGTTTTGCGGGCCGACTCTGTTTCGACAGGCCCGCGGCTGACGCATTTTGACCTCACGCTCCACCGTGGGGAGATCGTTGGGCTGGGCGGGTTGCTGGGCTCGGGTCGGACCGAGGCCGCGCGCGCTTTGTTCGGTGTGGACGGGGCACGCAGCGGCGTAATCGAGCTGCACGGTGCGGTAGGGCAACCGTCCGGTCCGGGTGACGCAATCGCAAACGGGGTTGGCTTTCTGACCGAAGATCGCAAGGCCGAAGGGATCATTCCAGACATGTCCGTGCGCGAGAACATGACGCTGGCCCTGCTGCCGAAACTGGCCAGCCGTGGTCAGATCGACTTTGCCCGCGAGCGCGAGATCGTTCAGGCGTTCATCGACGATCTGGGCATCAAGGCAGCGCATATGGATCAGCCCATTCGCGAGTTGTCCGGCGGCAACCAGCAAAAGGTGTTGCTTGCCCGCTGGCTGGCGACGCAGCCCGACATCTTGATACTGGACGAGCCGACCCGAGGCGTGGATGTCGGCGCCAAGCGAGAGATCCAGTCGTTCATTCGGTCTTATGTCGAAAAGGGGTTCGGCGTTGTCCTCATCAGTTCGGAGTTCGAAGAACTGGTGGAAGGCGCCGACCGCATCGTTGTCATGCACGAGGGGCGCTCGGTCAAGGAACTGACAAACCCCGGGATTACCGAGAACATACTGGTGCGCGCGCTTGCGCATCATGAAGAAGGAACTGGTTCATGGACCGCGCAATGAAGTTGCCGCAACGGGTTGCATCGATGCCCTTCCGCTTTCACGGCGGCATCGCCGCGTTGGTCGCCCTGCTGGTGTTCAACGCGTTTTTCACCCCCAATTTCCTGCAACTGCAAACTTTGTTCGTAAATATTAGCCAGGTTGCCACGATCGCCATCGTGGCCATGGGTATGACGCTGGTCATCGCCACGGGTGGGATTGATCTGTCGGTTGGCGCGGTCATGGCTCTGGCGGGGGCGTTGGCCCCGCTGATATTTCTGTCGGATCTGGGGACCGCGAATCCAATGCTCGGCGTCACTTTGGCCATAATCCTGCCGCTGTTCATCGCGGGGCTATGCGGGGTGTTCAACGGAGTGATGGTTGCCATATTGAACGTTCAGCCCATTGTGGCAACGCTCATTCTCTTCATCTCTGGTCGCGGTATTGCCCAGGTTTTGACGAACGGGAACCTACAGACATTTTCAAACCCTTCATTCAGTTATCTTGGAACCGGAAAAGTGCTTGGCTTGCCGTTTCAAGGCTGGCTGGCGCTGGCCATTGCCTGTGTGCTGTTCTGGGTGATCACCAGAACCACATGGGGCCGTTACCTGCTGGCAATAGGCGGCAATGAACGCGCGGCTTATCTGTCGGGTGGTCCCGTCCGGCGGGTCAAGATCGGGGCCTATGTCATCTGCGCGGTGCTTGCGGGCCTGGCGGGTCTTATCGTGGTTGCGATCAACTCGGCCTCGGACGCTGCGCGCAACGGCAATCTGATGGAACTTGATGCCATCGCGGCCGCGGTTGTCGGCGGGGCGCTTTTGCAAGGCGGCCGGGCGCCGATCTTTGGCGCCATTCTGGGAGCCGTGATCATCCAGTTGGTCAAATATACGTTGCTGGCCAACGGGGTAGAGGACGAAGTTGCGCTAATAGCCAAGGCCGTCATCATTATCCTGGCCGTTTGGGTCCAGCAGTTCCGGAGGGCTTGATCGATGTTGGATGAAACAGCTTTTGACCTGCGAAAGTACCTTCGGCGCAATTCTGCCTCGGTGACGGTTTGGATCGCACTTCTGGCTTTGATCCTGTTCGGGCTGATGCGATATGACAACTTTGGCAGCGCCTACAACTTCTCGTCTTTCCTGAATTACAACGCGATGTTCATCGCGATTGCGCTTGGCATGTGTTTTGTGATCATGACCGGCGGGATTGATCTGTCGGTCGGATCCGTGGCGGCCTTTACCTCGGTTGTTGCGGCCTATCTCAGCCCATACGGGATTCAGGTTGCGCTGCCGGGGGCCGTACTTGCCGGGGTGAGCTTCGGAGCGATCAACGCCTTTTGCATTATCATCCTTCGGATTCCGCCCTTCATCGCCACTCTGGCGACGATGCTTGCCGCAAAAGGCGGCGCATTGGTGATTTCGGGCGCCCAGACAATTTCAGTCGATTGGGGGTCGAACTTTACTAAGCTTGGCATGGGGCAGGCGTTCGGCCTGTTTCCATGGGCAATCGTCATCGTGGCCGGACTGACGCTGGCACTTTGGCTGGTGCTGGAAAGAACAACCATCGGGCGGACCGTGTTGGCGATCGGGGGCAGCGAGGATGCCTCGAACCTCATGGGCCTGAAAGTCAACCGGGCCAAGGCTTTCGTTTACCTTCTATCGGGTGGCTGTGCTGGGCTGGCTGGCGTCTTTCTGGCCTCGGGCTTTGGAGCCGGACAACCCCTTGAGGGCGTCGGATGGGAATTGTCGGCCATCGCATCCGTCGTTGTGGGCGGCACTCTGTTGACGGGTGGAATGGGGTCGATCCCCGCGACGGTGGCCGGCGCGCTGCTGCTGGGGCTGGTCTTCAACGTTCTGAACTTTGAAAACGGTCAGGGGACCATTAGTTTCAGCGCCTATTGGCAGATGGTCATACGTGGAGGCTTTCTTTTTGCGGTCATCCTTTTACAGTCTCGGGTTATTGCCAGGCAGCAGAAGGTCTTGGGTTCGTGAATCGCATAGAAAGTGTTTCAGCGCGGCTGTTCAACGTCCCGCTCGCCGAAGTCCTGGTTGATGCCAAACATGGGGATCACACGTTCTTTCAATTGATCACCGTCACCATTCAAACGTCGGATGGGGTTGAGGGGGTTGGGTACACCTATACGGGCGGCAAGGGCGGTCATGCCATTCTGGCGATGATCCAGCATGACCTTGCGCCGTTCCTGGTTGGACAAGACGCCGAACAGATCGAAAGCCTGTACGATGCCATGCAATGGCATGTGCACTACGTTGCACGGGGCGGGATCGCCTCGTTCGCCATCTCGGCCGTGGATATTGCCCTTTGGGACATTCGTGGCAGAACGCAGAATGCACCACTGTGGCAAATGGCTGGTGGAGCGTCCAAACGGTGCAAGGCCTACGCCGGCGGGATCGACCTGAATTTCTCGTTGGAGAAACTGCTGCGGCAGACCGAAGGCTACCTTGCGCGTGGGTTCAACGCGGTCAAGATCAAGGTCGGCCAACCGGATCTGGCCGATGATCTGGCGCGCGCCCGGGCGGTGCGCGAGATGCTGGGACCGGACCGGTTCTTCATGGTCGATGCGAATTACTCCATGAGCGTCGAACAGGCCATCGAGGCCGCCCGAGGGTTCGCCGACTGCGATATCCTGTGGTTCGAGGAACCGACTATTCCAGACGACTACAAAGGCTATGGCCGAATTGCCGAAGCCACGGGCGTTCCCCTTGCCATGGGTGAAAACCTGCACACCATTCACGAATTCGAGTACGCCTTTGATGACGCGAAGCTGAGTTTCATCCAGCCCGATGCCTCAAATTGCGGCGGGATCACCGGCTGGTTGCGCGTGGCCGCGCTGAGCGCTCAGCATGGCATTCCGGTTTGCAGCCATGGCATGCAGGAATTGCACGTCAGCCTCGTTTCGGCGCAACCCAACGCGGGGTGGCTGGAAGTACACTCATTCCCGATAGACCAGTACACGACCCGTCCGCTTGTCGTGGAAGACTGCCTGGCCGTGGCCCCGGATACGCCGGGGACCGGAGTGGAATTCGACTGGGACAAACTGAATGCGGAACACAGGGAGATGCATACATGACGACCCAGACGATCTCTGCGGCGTACTACAGGGGCAACAAGAGCTTTGCCGTGGAACAGGCCCAGGCGACGGCTCCGGGCCCCGGCGAGGCCGCCATTCGCGTTGCGTTTTGCGGGATTTGCGGGACGGATATGCATGTCTACCACGGCAACATGGATGCCCGTGTCGGCCTGAACCGTGTGATTGGGCATGAGATGTCAGGTGTCGTCGAAGCGGTGGGCGAGGGCGTCGATACGGTCCAACCCGGCCGGAAGGTCGTTGTCCGACCGCTTGATCACTGCGGAGAATGCCCAGCTTGCAAGCGGGGGCATCAGCATATCTGTCAGAATCTCAAGTTTCTCGGCCTCGACACCGATGGCGCGATGCAAGAGATCTGGACTGTTCCGGCCCACACGTTGCACGTTCTGCCGGATGACTTGCGCATGGATCACGCGGCGCTGATCGAGCCGGTCGCCGTTGCCTGCCACGATGTGCGGCTGTCTGGCCTGCAACTTGGCGAGGACGTTGTCGTCATCGGCGGCGGCCCGATCGGTATACTGGTTGCCATGGTCGCGCGGGACGCGGGTGGCAATGTCGTGATCTCCGAAGTGAATCCGAACCGTCTGGCGATTGCTGAAAAGCTTGGTTTTGACACGATCAACCCAATCGAAACCGATCTGGTGACGACGATCAACGCGCGCACGGGCGACAAAGGGGCGGATGTGGTTTTCGAGGTATCGGGAACGCAGCCCGGTGTTGATGCGATGACCGCCGTTGCCGCGACGCGGGCCCGGATCGTGATGGTCGCGATCCATGCCCAAAAGCCCCAGATCGACCTGTTCCAATTCTTCTGGCGAGAGCTGCAACTGATCGGTGCTCGGGTCTATGAGCCGGAGGATTACGAGAAAGCCATCGCAGTTGTCGCCTCGGGCGGAGTGGACGCGGATGTTGTGATTACCGACGTCAGTCCTCTGTCAGACATTCAGGCTGCGTTCGAAGCACTGGATCGCAGCCCAACCGCAATGAAAAGCCTGATCGAAGTAGGACCGCGTTCATGAGTGTTTTGCAAAGTTTCGACCTGACGGGAAAGACTGCGCTTGTGACCGGATGCAAACGCGGCATCGGGCGCGGCATGGCCGAGGCATTGGCATCGGCTGGAGCAGACATCATCGGAGTGTCCGCCTCGCTCGAGCTGTCCGGCTCGGAGGTCGAAAAAGCCGTCACCGCGATGGGGCGCAATTTCCGGGCTTACCAATGCGACTTCTCGGACCGCTCTGCACTGCATGGGTTTATTGATCAGTTAAGAGCCGATGGACAAACCCCTGATATCCTTGTCAATAATGCCGGTACGATCAAACGCAAGCCTGCCGCCGAACACCCGGACGACTGGTGGGACGAAGTGATTGAGGTCAACTTGTCCTCGCAGTTCGTTCTGTCCCGAGAGATCGGCAAGGACATGCTGGCGCGCGGCTCAGGCAAGATCATCTTCACCGCCTCGCTGCTGACGTTTCAGGGCGGCATCACCGTGCCCGGATATGCGGCGTCGAAAGGCGGGATTGGACAGCTGACCAAGGCCTTGGCCAATGAATGGGCCGGGCAGGGTGTGAACGTGAATGCGATCGCCCCCGGCTACATCGCGACCGACAATACTCAAGCCCTGCAGGACGATCCGGTCCGATCAAAGTCGATTCTGGAACGAACACCCCAAGGCCGTTGGGGTACGCCTGGTGATTTCGCCGGACCTGTAGTCTTTTTGGCTTCTGCAGCGTCGGACTACGTCAACGGTGAAATCCTTGTTGTCGACGGGGGCTGGATGGGGCGGTAGCACCGTCAACCCTCCATGGGACCCAAGGCATCAATCCCCGATGTAGTGCACCTTCAATCGGCGGGTTTTAGGTGCCTCGCGATGTTCGAACAGGTACAGGCTTTGCACGCGGCCCAGCGGAAGCTGCCCCTGTTCGACCGGGATCGATACCTGAGTTTGTGTCAACAGCGCCCGCAGATGCGACGGGGCGTTGTCGTCTTCGGTCGGGCGGTGGTGATACTTGCCTGGTGACTTGGGTACGAGTTTCTCGAAGAACGTCTCGATATCCTTGACCACTTCGGGATCGGCATTGGCTTGCACCAACAGCGCGGCACCTGTGTGGACGCACCAAAGGGTCAGCAGGCCCGAGACAAGCTCATGTTCGGACACCGCACGCTGAACAATTCCGCTGATGTCGGTGAGGGATTTGCCGGGCGTTTCAATGGACAGGTCAAAAAACTCTTGTTTCATCCGGCAAGCCCTTCCTTTGATCCCGCGCGAACGCGCCCAGTCTCACACACCCCATTTCGCGTTCAGCTGCGGGGTTCAAAATTCTGATTTGTAACGCATATTGACTGTGAGTCATGCAAACAGGCTTTTGAACCTGCCCACACACAGGCGAAAACCATCTTCGAAATTTCCGTTGCCGGGGTGATAAACACTCTCGAAGGAAATGACGCCATCATAGCCGTCGGACCTGAGCGCGCCCGCGATGGGTTGGAACAGAGGCGCAAGCTGACCTTCCCCCATGCGGCGCACTTCCAGCGTTGCCCGCGGTGTGTCGACCTTTACGTCCTTGATGTGAATGTGACCCAGATAACCACCGCGCAACTCTTCATAACCGTCCGGATATGCCAGTTCATGGCACCAGCAGTTGTTTCCGGGGTCCCACAGCACCTTCAAAGCATCTTTTGCGTCCAACTCGTCAATCAGCTTGCGGGCTGTATAGTTGGAGTTGACTAGGGTGCCGTTTCCGGTTTCTACGACTAACGTCACGCCCTCGGCCCTTGCCAGTTCAACCGCTGGCGCGATTAACGGAGGCATCGAGTCCCATACCCCATGTGCTACGTTCCACTTTTCGGCGCCGTTTTTTCCCCAGAGTATCTGCTCTTTTCGTTGGGTCATGATCCGAACCAGCGGAGACCCAACAACATGCGCCATGTCGATTACGCGTTTCAAGGCGTCCATGTGCCCGGTGTGCAGGTCGTCACCGGGCCTGTTTGCAGCTGTCATCCCGGCAAAGATATGGCGCGACAGACAGGACACAGGCTTGCCCCGGTCACGCAAGAGCGCGTCGATCTCGGCAATTTGCTGCGGGGAATGGTCCCCAACCTCCGTATCACCAACGAACTGAAGCTCTGCATATTCCAGACCGAATTCGTCCATCACGTCAACGGCATGCCGCAAATCGCGGGAAATGCCGTCGCAAATCACACCTAGTTTCATGTTCAGCCTCCTCAGCGATGCAATTCTGCGCCAACGATCTCTTCGATGACGCGGGTACACACCCAATTGTCGCCGTTCGGGTATTTGGTTTTTCCGGCGTGAAAGATCTGCATTGCGGACGAGGCTGTATGCATCGGAACGCCCAACGTACCGGCCAGTGCCAGAGAGATCGTCAGGTCCTTGTGCATGGTTGCGATGTGGCTGCCGGTAGCCTCGAACTTGCGATCAATGATGTTTTCAAGGGCGGTATTCACCACACCGCACCCCGCGCTGGAGGATGAGAACACGTCAACCAATGCTTGACCGCTGACACCGGCTTTGGCCGCCAGGGCCGCAGCCTCGAATGTGGCGGAAAAGATCGATCCGATAAGGGATTGCAGGCAGGCTTTCACGGTTTGGCCGTCGCCGGCGTTTTCTCCGACCCGATGAATGGTTGCTGACACTGCCTGCATGACTTCGGCGTTTCGGTCCAGCACATCCGCTGCGGCGGCAGCCATCATCGTCAATGTGCCGTTTTGCGCGCCGGGAAACCCACCCGAGACCGGCGTGTCGATCAGATGAATGCCCGAGCCCTCCATGTCTTGCCCGATAGCGCGGGCTTCGGCCGGGGTAATGGTCGCCGACAGGATGACCGTTCCGCCTTTGGGCATATTCGCAACCAGTCCGTCTTCACCCAGAATGACATCGCGTGCCTGATCTCCGTTCATCACCATGACAAATACGCTGTCGGCGTGACGACCAACCTTTCCAACGCTGTTCTTGGGCAGGCCGCCCATGTCGGCAAATGCCGTCATGCGTGTCTCGCTCAGGTCGAAACCTGATGTTTCAAAGCCATTCTTGATCAGGTTCTTGGCAAGGCCGCTGCCCATGTCGCCAAGACCGATTACGCCTGCAGTTTTCATTTGGAGTCCTCCCGTTTTTCCGCCATTTCCGTATGGCAGACGTTTCGAAAAATGATGCCCAATCGCATCGGTTTTCGCGGGAGTTTCACGCGTCTTGAACAGACGTCGGGCGAGTCCGGAAGACACCCCGCTGCCCGTTTACGTGCCGTAAGTAAACGAAGAATGCGGCGTTCAGGCAAGCAAAGAAGTGTTCCGGGCGGGAAGAAACCGCCTGACCGGACGCGTTATGAGAACGCGGCCATAATGCCGCGCAGTTCCGCCAGCCCGCGCATACGCCCGATCAGCGGATAGCCCGGAGTGCTGTGTCCGCCCAGATCGCTCAGCAGTTCTTGTCCGTGGTCAGGCCGCATCGGAATTTGCCAGTCGCTGCGTCCTTGGGATTTGCGGCGGCGTTGTTCGTTCATCAGCTCGCGAATGGTGCCGACCATGTCGGTGTCGCCCTCCAGATGCGGAGCCTCATAGAAATCCGGCTTCTGTCTGTCCGACCCCGCAATGCGTCGGGTGTTTCGCAAGTGAACAAAGTGAATCCGGTCGCCATGCCGGCGCACGAAATCCGGCCCATCGAATTCCGGGGAAACACCCAGAGACCCGGTACACAACGTTGCGCCATTCGACGGTATGTCAACGGCATCCAAAACGGCGCCGTAGTCATCGGAGCTGGACATGATCCGCGGCAGGCCAAGCAACGAGAATGGCGGGTCATCAGGATGGCAGCACAAGCGCAGCCCCAGTTCTTGGGCGAATGGGGCGACCTCGGACAGGAAGTCGACAAGGTTTGCGCGCAACCGGTCACGGTCGATATGCGCATATGTCTGCAACAAAGCGCGCACGTCCTGCACGCTCCACTGATCGTTGGCGCCGGGCAATCCCGCAGTGACATTGTGCTGCAAATGGGCTTTGGATTCATCCGACATGTGCAAGAAGCGATCCTTGGCCGTTTGCTGGACGGCGCTGGAATAGTCTTCGGACGCGCCCGGACGTTCGAGAATATGTATGTCAAATACAGCAAAGTCGGTCAGGTCGAACAGCATGGCCGTTCCGCCATGCGGCTGCGGGGCGCGAAGGGCGGTGCGCGTCCAATCCAGGATCGGCATGAAGTTGTAGCAAACGGCTTTGACGCCACGGGCGGACAGGGCCCGGAGGCTGGATTTGTACGCCTTCAGATGCTCGGCCATGTCCGCCGACTGCGTCTTGATCGCCTCGGAGACGGGTAGGCTTTCGACAACGTCCCAACTGTACCCGGCAGCGGCCAGAACGGCTTGCCGGTCGGCTATGCTTGGTTCGTCCCAGGGCTGTCCCGGAGGGATGTGATGCAGCGCGGTGACGATGCCCTGAACCCCGACCTGATGGAGATCGGCCAGGGCGATCGGATCATCGGGTCCGAACCAACGCCAACATTGTTTCATGGCAGCCATCCTTCATACAGCGGGTGATCGGGCCTGATGGGAAGGGCAACGCGATGCCCGCTGCGCGCCGCGTGATAAATCGCCGTCACAAGGCCGATGGACGCAGCGCCATCCTTCAGCGTAACGGCCGAATTTGCCTCGGACCGCAGCGCCTTGCCGATTTCAGTAAAGAACCCTTCGAACCCCGTTGGTTCGGCAGCGGCGGCTGCAAGGGCCTCGTCGATAGCGGATTGATCCACAGGGTCCCGCGCGACGAATGTCCAGGGCGTTTGACCCGGGGCATAGGGTTCGGTGCCAGAAGTGGCGGTCAGTTTTTCAAAGACGAACCGCAGGCGGGTTTCGTCCGTGGCTGCGCCCAAGGTGATATTGCTTGTGCACAAGGCTCCGGACGTCATGCCGAAGCAGATCGCGGCGCAGTCTTCGGTCTCGATCGGGTTGACCCGCGTTGTGGTCATCGCAGACACCCAGGCGATATCACCCGCGATATGAGTCAGCAGATCATGGTTGTGGATGGCATGGCCCAGAACCGCGCCGCCGCGTTCACCGGCCCATGTTCCCCGCCACGGTACCGCGTAATAGTCCGCCCCTCGGGACCAATGGGTTTCAAGCGCGGCAGTTTGGACCGCTCCGGTCAGGCCTGCGCGTTGCAGGTGGCGCAATTGGGCCAGTGACGGGCCCCACCGGTATTGAAAAACCGGAAACACCTCCTTGCCCGCGTCGCGTGCGGCTGCCGTGATCCGATCCACATCCCGCATCGAGGTCGCAAGAGGCTTTTCGCAGACAACGTGTTTTCGTGCGGCCAGTGCTGCAAGGGTAGTCGGTACATGCAGGTGGGGCGGCAGGCAGATGTCGATGACATCAATCGTCGGATCATCCAGTGCGTCCTGAATATTGGTCAGTGCTCGAAAATCCGAGTTCTGCCGGATCTGTTCGATCCGGTCCTTATTCTGGTCGACCACGGCGGTTACCCGGAAAGTACGGTCAAGCCGTTCCAGTGCGCTCAGATGTTGCGCGCCGATACCTGCGCCAAGGATCGCAACGTTGATCATCTGCGTTCCGCCATTTCCTGCGCGTACAGTGCCAGTTCCATGACCGTAAAGCAGTGGGTCTGCGACATCGCAGTTTCGGTCCGGTTGCGGATGTCATCGGCCAGTCGCGCGAAGTAGGGAAGGCCGGCGTCGGATGCGTCGATCTTTTGGCAGGTTTCACCATTGACGAGGATCAGATGATCTGTCCCCGGGACTCCGCCCACATCGACGTATTTCCGCAACTCGATATATCCTTCCGTGCCCAGGATCGTCAGGCGACCATCCCCCCAGTTCGGCAAGGCATCCGGCGTGAACCAGTCAACCCTGATGTACCCGGTGCCATTCTCGCTGCGCAGATTGACCTCGCCGAAATCCTGCAGTCCGGGATCTTGAGGGTTTGCACAGTTCGCCACATAGGCGTTCGTGATTTCTGCGGTTTTCGAACCTGTGTAGTGCAGGAACTGATCAATCTGATGAGAGGCGATGTCGGTCAGAATGCCGCCATAGTGGTCACGCTGAAAAAACCATTCTGGCCGGGTCGCTCGGTTCAATCGGTGTGGGCCAAGCCCGACCGTCTGGATCACGCGCCCGATGGCACCGGCCTCGAGCAGCTCGGTCGCCCGGGTGCTGACGGGCGTTTCGAACCGTTCGGAGAAGTTCACCGACCAGATGCGACCGGTGTCCGCGACCGTTTGCTTGATTTGCTCGAGTTGTTCGAACGTCGTGCAGCCAGGCTTGTCGCTCATGACATCCATGCCGTTTTGCATGGCGCGGATCGTCAACGCGGCCCTATCTGCCGGTATTGCCGAAATCAGCGCGAGATCCGCCCCGCAGGTCAGGGCGTCTTCCAGTCGGGCCAGCCGCGGAATATCGGGAAACCTTTTGACGTAGCCCACCAGCGTTTCCGGATCGCCTTGTGTCCAATAGCCAACGCAGTCCACGCCGATTTTGCGCATGTTTTCCGTCATGCCATAGATATGGCGGTGGTCCAGGCCAAGGGCGACGCAGGTCAGGCTCATGAGATGACTCGTGTTTTCTGGCCGGTTCGATTGGCGATCTGCATCGCGTCTATGACGGCGTGTGTCAAAAGGGCACTGTGTCCGGTGGCCATGGGCAGCATTCCACTGGAAACGGCCTTGGCAAAATCCTCGATGACCGTCTGATGCCACGCATGCGTGAACGCCATGGGATCGGCCCCTCCGCCTGTGGCGGCGGTTTCGCCAATGGTGGATTTCTGACCGTCGAAAGTGGTCAGGGTCAGGACACCTGACTCCAGATGCGCCTTGGCGCGCGTGCCCTGGATGGTGATTGATTCAGCGGCCCCGGGGAATTCGGCGGTGGTTGCCATCAACGTGCCCACCGCGCCGTTCCCCATTTCAAAGATGGCACCTGCCCAATCCTCGGCCTCGAGATCGTGTAGTGGAGTTTTCCTCATCACGGCCTGAATGTCCGAGATCGGCCCCAGCATCCACATCGCTAAGTCAAGCGTGTGGATTGCCTGCGAGATCATGACGCCGCCACCGTCGCGTGCATAAGTGCCGCGACCCGGTTCGTCATAGTAGCTTTGATCGCGCCACCAGGGGACACGGATCTCGACCGTGGCGATCGCGCCCAACTCGTCCTGTTCGATGGCTGATTTCAGCGCCTGCGAGGCGGCGCGGGCGCGGTGCTGAAAGACGATGCCCAGCGGCACGCCAGACATCTCGCACTGATCGACAATGGCTGTCGCGGCGTCCAGCGTTCTTTCGATGGGTTTTTCCATCAGGATCGGTTTCGAAGCGGTCGAAAGAACCCGCACCAACTCTGTGCGCTGATCGGGCGGGGTTGCGATGATCGCAAAGTCAACGTTTGGGTCGTTTGCAATTTCCTCGACCGAGCCGAATGCGCGGGTATCGTTTCGCCGCGCGAACTCAGCTGTTTTTTCAGGGTTGCGCCCGAGGACGCCGGCAAGACTGAGGCCTTGTTCCGACGCCCGAATGGCGGCGACATGCGTGCCAGAAACCATCCCCAAACCAATCAGCGCAATATTCATTCAATCCCCCGGATCACTCGGTCAGTCTGCGGGTTCGAACGGGAAAGATGCAACCATTAAAAACTGTGTTAACAATTGCGGGCGGCAGTATCGGAGGCAGAATTGACTGGTAATTTGAATGGGATGGCAGAAGACCTGTATCTGGGCATCAAAGACCTGCCGATCGTGTCTCCGCATGGTCACTGCGATCCGGGTTGGTTTGCAACCGATGCGCCGTTTCCCAACCCGGCAGAGCTGTTGGTGGTTCCCGACCATTACGTGTTCCGTATGCTCTATTCGCAGGGCGTTCCCTTGTCAGAACTCGGTGTTGGGGAAGAGGGGCGAAAGAAGGATCCTCGCGCCGTGTTCCGCGCCTTTGCCGAGCACTGGCATCTGTTTCTGGGAACGCCATCCCGGATCTGGATGAACTACGTGCTGCATGAAACGCTGGGCGTGTCTGACGAGTTGTCTTCGCGCACGGCTGATCTGATCTATGAAAAGATCTCAGAAAAGCTCGCGCAACCCGAATTTCGCCCGAGGGCTTTGTTCGACAGGTTTGGGATCGAGGTTCTGGCCACCACGGATTCCGCTCTCGACGGCCTCGTGGAGCATCAGGAGATCCGTGCAAGCGGTTGGGGCGGGCGGGTTGTTCCGACGTTCCGCCCAGACGGGGTTTTGGATGGGGCGGATCCGGAGTTCGTACAGAACCTGAACAAGTTGGCTGAACTGACAGGTTGCGATCTGGGCAGCTATGATGGCTATCTCGATGCGCTGCGGATGCGGCGGGCTTATTTCATCCAGCTGGGCTGTACAGCCACCGACCACGGTATCGAACGCGTGCAGACCGAGTGGCTGGAAGATCCGGATGCGATGTACCAGCGGCTGAGACGGAGGGAAGGGACCGAACAGGATGCTCGCCGGTTCTATGGGCATATGCTGATCGAAATGGCACAGATGTCTGTCGATGATGGTC
This sequence comes from Ruegeria sp. HKCCA0235A, assembly GCF_013033235.1. NCBI lineage: Bacteria > Pseudomonadati > Pseudomonadota > Alphaproteobacteria > Rhodobacterales > Roseobacteraceae > Ruegeria > Ruegeria sp. HKCCA0235A. The sequence goes on from NZ_WQDQ01000003.1 coordinate 312,659, forward strand.
TTACCATGCAGATACATGCTGGGAGCAAGCGCAACACGAACCCCGCTGTAATGCGGGACTTCGGACGGGATAAGGGGGCCGACATTCCAATAGCGATGGACTGGGTCACGGGCCTTGAGGCACTGTTGAACCGGGTCGGAAACACGGCGGAACTGCGCATCATTCTGTTTACACTGGACGAAAGCACCTATGCCCGTGAACTGGCCCCGATGGCGGGACATTGGCCATGCCTTCGGATAGGGCCGCCTTGGTGGTTCCATGACAGCCCAGCCGGGATTGCGCGGTATTTCGATCAGGTTGTTGAAACGGCCGGATATTTCAATTTGGCCGGATTCAATGACGACACGCGAGCCTTTCTGTCCATTCCTGCACGACACGACCTTTGGCGGCGGGGAGTGGCGATTCATCTGGCCGAGCAGGTTGCGCGCGGTTGCTTCAGTCGGGACAGTGCCGAGCATCTTGCGCGGTTGCTGGCGGTTGATCTGGCGAAACAGGTTTACGGGTTGCAAAGCTAGATGGGTACAATTCTTCACTTCGGCCTTGGAAATTTTGCCCGGGCGCATTTGCTGGACTACACCGATCAAGAGGGCGGATGGGACGTTGTCGGCGTCAGCCTGCGTTCATCCTCGGTTCGGGATGGATTGGCCCGTCAGGGTTTCGAGTACGACCTGTGCGTACAGGGGCAGGGAGTCCGGCGCATCAAGGCCCTGCGGGACGTTCTGGTCGCGCCCGAGGATCGTGCAGCGGTTTTCGACGCGATGGCGGATGCCGAGATTATCTCGGCGACCGTGACCGAGAAAGGTTATCATTTGGATGCCGCGGGCAAGCTGAACCTTCAGGAATCGGCGATTGCCGCCGATCTGGCGGGGCAAGGGCCTGCGACGCTGATCGGGTTTCTGGCTTTTGGCCTTGCGGAACGGCGCAAGCCAGTGACGGTGCTGAGTTGCGACAACCGCATGGAAAACGGAAAAACGCTCGAGATGGCCGTTTCCGATTTTGCGAATGCAGCCGGTCTGGACGTCAATTGGGATGCCGTTCGTTTTCCCAACGCGATGGTCGACCGGATCACCCCAGCCACTACGGACGCCGTTCGCGCAATCAGCGGCGATCCGATGGCCGTTCCGACCGAAGCGTTCTCGGAGTGGGTGATCGAAGACAATTTCGCCGGTCCGCACCCGGATTGGCCGGGCGTGCAACTGGTCGATGATGTGGCACCGCACGAGATGCGAAAGCTGCGCATGTTGAACGGTGCCCATTCACTGTTGGCTTATGCAGGTTTGGAGCGGGGCCTGACCTACGTTCACGAAGCGGTTCGAGACCCGGTTTTGCGCCCGCTGGTTTCCGGGTTGATGAAGGATGCGGGCGCAACGCTGCCCGCTGCGCTGCAAGCGCAGGTCATGGACTATGCCGAGGCTCTGTTGCGCCGGTTTGAAAACCCCGAGCTGGCGCACCGTTTGGACCAAATAGCGATGGATGGCAGCCAAAAGCTGCCCTATCGGTTTATTCCCACACTCCGTGAAACCGGGTCTCAGGCGGTGATCACGGGGGTGCGGGCCTGGATTTCCTATTGCACGTCCGAGACCGCCAAGGGCAGGGCGCTGAACGATCCTTGCGCGTCGGAAATCGCTTTGGCTGCCAAGCAGCCAGATCCGCTAGTGCCGCTTTTGCGTCTTGTCGGCGCCGAAGACCTCGCGCCACTTATCCGGGAATGATGGCGCCGCGGAACTGAACAACGGTGGATGCCAGATTGTGTCCAGCCATCAGGGCCTCGGCCTGTGATTTCCCGGTCAGCAAGGCCGCGAGGTACCCACCGTTGAAACTGTCGCCCGCTGCTGTGGTATCCAGTACGCTCTTGGCAGGTTCATAGGTTTGTTCAATGTTCTGACCGATGGACAGAGGACCGTTCTCTCCGCGTTTCAACGCACCGATGCCGTGATGGACGGCAAAGCGTGCTGCCACCTGATCCGCGCTTTCCCCGAACAGTGCCATCTCGTCGTCGATGGATGGCAGGGCAATGTCAGCACGCCGCCAAAGCCGCTGGTTGATCTGCCGGGCGTGTTCAACGCTGTCCCAAAGACGCGGACGAAAGTTGCTGTCATAGACCAACCGGACGGAAGAGCCTTCGAGCCAGTCCAGAAGTGCAAGCCGAACCGCATGCGGAAGAATGGCCACGGAAATACCTGACAAGTAGAGCACGTCGTAACCATTTAGCGGGCTGAAATTGTGATCGGCAAAAAGCTGACGGGCGGCCGCCTCACTGCGCCAATAGGTAAAGCTGCGTTCACCGTCCGCGGATGTAGTGATTGCGTATAATCCAGGAGAGGCGTTCGGAATGATGCGGATGCCGGATGTCCCGATGCGATGGCTGTCGATGAAGTCCGCGATGCGCCCCGAAAACGGGTCGTCACCCAGACATGTCACATATTCCACCTGCAGGTCAGGCGCTGCGCGGCGCATGTAGATGGCTGTGTTCAGCGTATCCCCCGCGACGCCTACCTGTGCGCCGGTTTCCAGCATGGACAATTCGATCATTGCTTCGCCGATGCAGGCAATTCGCGTCATTTCTTTTCTCTTTTCCAGATGATGAGCCCGGCGACCATGATCAGCGCAGCTCCTGCCAACGTGAATGCATCCGGTACCGAGTTAAAGAACAGATAGCCCCAAATCGCAACATAGACTAGGAACGAATAGGTGAATGGCATCAACTGGTTGGCCGTTCCGAACCGATGCGCGTTCGTCAGCAGTTGATGCCCGCCCCAGCCAAAGACGCCAAGGCCGATCAGGACAATCAGGCTCCAGGTGTTTTCCGGCTGGACCCAGAACCAGAGGGCGAAGGGCAACAGAACCACAGTCCCGGTAAGCCCGAGGTAGAATTGCATGGTGTCCACGGCAACAACTCCGGACAGCCTGCGCGTCATGATCGAGTACAGGGCCAACGCGGTGGCATTGTAGACGATCAGAAACATGGTTGGATGAAAGGCCGAACCAAACGGCCGCACGACAACCAACACCCCCAAAAAGCCCAGGATGATGGCCGCCCAACGCCATGGGCCCACGCTTTCTTTCAATACAAAGACGGACAGAAAACACACGATGACAGGGCTGGAAAACATGATTGCCGATACGACGGTCAGAGGCAAAAACCGCAGGGCATAGAAGTTGAAAACGGTCGCCGAGATCAGCAGTAATGCCCGGCTAATGACCTGCCATGGATGGTCGGTCTTGAACCGGCCAGCCTCGATCCCGCCCTTGGCGATCACGCCCACTGAGATCACGAAGTGCCCTGCATAGCGCATGAACGCCAACTGAAATGCCGGCACGCCGGCCAACGCCAACCATTTGGCCCCTAGGTCCACCAGCGAAAAGAACAGCCACGCCGTCAGCATCAGCACGATGCCAAGGCGCGGCAGATCCGCAGTGGGGTTGGCGGTTACGGCCATAGATCAGGTGTTGAAACGTTTGACGTAGTAGTCAACCATCTGGCTGACCATGTCATCCGCCTGACCGTGGTCGCGCGCGTCGTTCAGCGCCGAAAGCGCGCCCTGTGACATCACGCTGGTAACACCGGCTTCGCGCGCCATTCGATCATAATACCCAAGGTCTTTTGCCGCGTTCTTGATGGCGAAGGCCAGCTGGTTTGGATCATTCTCGACACCGTAGGCTTTGACGAAATCCATCATGCCGGAATGCAGCGGCCCTGCGGCCATAACGTCATACAGCTGCTTGCGGTCAACGCCGGTGATGTCAGCCATTGCAAAGGCTTCAGCCATCGCGTTCGCGACCGTCATGCCGAAGAAGTTGTTGATCAGCTTGATCGTATGTCCCGATCCGACAGGGCCCAGGAAAAAGACGTTTTCACCCAGATCCTTCAGTGTCGGCTCGGCCTTGTCAAAGGCAACCTTGTCACCGGACGTCATGATGTTGAGCTTGCCTTCCAGTGCATGCGACGGCGTCCGGCCCAGTGGCGCGTCAAGATAGCTTCCGCCGGCTGCGGCAACCTCCTCGGCCAGGGCGCGTGTGCTGCCCGGAAGCGAGGTGCCAAAGTCGATGACGATCGCCCCGGGCTTCAGTCCCGCGATCACTCCATCAGCACCGCGCATACGGCCCTCGACCTGTTCGGACGTTCCCATGCACAGCATCACGATGTCGCTGGCCTGAGCCAGCTCCCGGGCGTTTTGCGCCTCGCGGGCGCCCCGGTCAATCGCGGCGTCCAGATGTGTGCGGTCGCGGTTTCCCAACACCGTGACCGAGTATCCCTGGTCCAACAGCCGGCTCACCATGGCTCCGCCCATGAGTCCCAGGCCGATAAACCCGATTGATGGTTTGCTCATTGGTTTCCCTTTCCGTGAATATGTCTGGTTTTCATTCTTGTGTCTGTCGCGGGCGGCTTTGCAGTCTGATTGCTCATATTGCCCGGGGATTAGTCATTGGTTTTTTTGAATGGTCCGAAATTTTGCCCTGCCGCGTCTCCGTCAGGCCGGCGCCCGCGCTCGGGCCGTTCGCGCCTTCAGCTCCTGTTCGATGCGTGATGTGACTTCGAGCGTTCGGGCTGCATCCTCGACGTCGATCAAAGGTGGAGCGCCATTGATCACGTCAAGGAAGTGATCCAGTTGCGCCTCCAGCGGTGTGCGTTTCTGGTCCGGTCTTGGAAGTTGGTCTTTTTGGGCCGCAGTGCCCCAATCCTGTCCGCGCCACAGGGTCATGGAGGGAAAACTGACGGCGCCCCTGGTTCCCGTGATCCACATCATGTCCTGATGGGTCGTGCCGATGTTCGGATTTTCACCGGTTCCGGCCTCAAATCCCCAAGGGCTGGGCGTGGTGTCGGCAAAGCTGATGGTACCCGTCGCGCCGTTTTCGAATGCGATCGCGACAGCGCCGCTTTCGATCCGATCCGATCCGCGGATCGGCGCGCCGGGCAGGGCGACGACATCCGAGATTTCTCCGATCACAAAGCGCAGGACATCGATGTCGTGCACCAGATTGATCATCACCGGGCTGCCATCGGAAGTCCGCCAGTTCTGTTCAAAATAGCTGTCAGGTTTACGCATGGCCCACAGCAACGAGACGTTGATGACTTGTCCGATCGTACCTTGCGCGATCACCTTCTTCAGGTGCTGCAAGGTTGTGTGGTACCGCCTATGGTGGCCGACCAGGCTGCGTACATCGGCCTGGCGAACGGCTGTCTTAAGGCGCAGTGCATCATCGATCGATGCGGCAACCGGCTTTTCGATCAGCATATGCCAACCGCGGGATGCGGCCAGAATGCCATGTTCGGCATGCAGGCGGGTCGGCGTTGCAATGATGACGCCATCTACTGTGTCCTGCACCTCGTCCATACTGGCAAAACGCGGCGCATCGATCTGGATTGAGACATTCGGATCAGCCAACCCGACCAAGGTGCAGCCGGGATGCTCGATCACGGCGCGGACGTGGCGAATACCGATCAATCCGCCGCCGGCTACAAGGATCCGTTTCACATCACCGCTCCGATTTGCCAAGGAACGAATTCGTAGTCGCCCAAGCCCTGCGCCTCGGACTTGGTTCGCGCGCCCGAGGCGACTTGGAGCATCCGTCGGTATATCTCCTGTCCTTTTTCTTCGACGCTGACGCCTTTGGTCAGGATGTCGCCCGCGTCCACGTCCATGTCTTCGGACATGCGCGCCGCCAATTCAGAATTGGTGGCGATTTTTAGCGTCGGCGCCGGTTTGGACCCAAAGGCCGAACCGCGCCCTGTAGTGAAGCACACAAGGTTGCACCCGGCCGCGATCTGCCCTGTCACCGAGGCTGGGTCATATCCGGGGCTGTCCATAAAGGTGAAGCCCTTGGCGGTGATGGGTTCGGCGTACTTGAACACACCGGTCAAAGGGCTGGTTCCGCCCTTCGCCGCCGCCCCCAGCGATTTCTCAAGGATGGTCGTCAGACCCCCTTGTTTGTTGCCGGGGCTTGGGTTGTTGTCCATCGAACCGTGATTGCGGGCGGTGTAGTCCTGCCACCAATCGATCAGTCCGATCAGACTTTCCCCGGTTGCGCGATCAAGGGCACGGCGGGTCAAAAGGTGTTCGGCTCCGTAAATCTCGGGCGTCTCAGCCAAGACACCCGTGCCGCCTTGGGCGACCAACAGATCGCAGGCGCGTCCGAGCGCCGGGTTCGCGGTCACTCCGGACCAGGCGTCCGATCCACCGCATTGTAGCGCAACCATCAATTCGGACGCAGGGGCTTCGCTGCGCCGCGCCTCATTGGCAATGGGAAGCATCTGATTAATCTTGGTGATGCCCATTTCCACGGTCCGGCGCAGTCCGGCGATGTTCTGGATGTTCATCGTCTGAAAAGTGGGGCTTTGCTTCAACCCATACGCATCCAACAGCCAGTCGATCTGGTTCATCTCACAGCCCAGACCGACCATCAGAACGGCAGCGTGGTTGGGATGTTTCGCAAACCCCCACATGACCCGTTGAAGAGCTTCGAAACCGTCGCCTGAATCGGCCATTCCGCAGCCCGTTCCGTGGACAAAGGCCACCACGCCGTCGACATTTGGATACTCGGCCAGCTTGTCCGGCGTGAAGTGATTGGCGATCATGCGAGCCGCCGTCGCCGAACAGTTCACGGTGGTCAGAACCGCGATGAAATTCCGCGTACCGACCCGACCACTGTCCCGGTGGTAGCCCATGAACGTATCAACCGAAGCGGCGGGTCTCATAGGCCTGTGATCCGTCGCAAACTCATAGTCCACGCTGGTGTTGCGGAACTTGACATTGTGGGTATGCACATGATCGCCGGGGTGGATCATTTGGGTCGCGTAACCGATGATCTGGGCATATTTTCTCACCGGATCGCCCGGTACAATCATCTGCGTGGCGACCTTGTGGCCCGACGGGATGCGCGCATTGGTCGTGACATCCTCGACCAAACTGCCGACCTCCAGGGGCCGAGTTGCAACCACCACGCTATCCATTCGATCTAAACGTACAAAAGTCATAATCAGCTTTCCTGGCAGCCGAATCTAAGCGCAAAAGGGCGAGTCCGATGTCCACCGGTGAATATCTATGTGCGGTTGCCCGGACAGCCTTGCCCGCGCCGCCTCCCAATTTGACTTGCAGACACGCCAATCCCGCAGCTCGGTTTCGGGGCGCGATCTGGACCTCGCGATGAAGCTTGGGAAATGGTCTCGACCGGTGGGTTGGCCTGCTGCACTGAAGCGGATGTCGAACGACCAGCGGAACCGGTCCGTTTCATTGACCAGCGACGCATGTGGTGTCAGAGGGTGAAACAGGATGATCCCGCCCGCCTTGACAGGCAGGGGCAGGGCGCGGTCTTCGTCAATGAACCCGTCGGCAATGCCTGTCTGAGTCCGCGCGCAATGCGGCAGGATGGATTGGTCCTTTGCCTTAGGCAGCACTTGCAGGCAGCCGTTTTCGACCGTTGCATCGTTGACGGCAATCCAGACCGTGACCATGTCGGTCTGGTCCGCATCCTCCAACGCAACTGCCCGGTCCTGATGCCAGTCCGTTGCGGTGATATGCGCCCGCACCTCGTCCTTGGACAGCTTGAGGGCAGGGGGCTTCAGCCGAACATGCTGGATCGGATTGCTGACCAACTCTGGCCCGATCAACTGCTCGACGATGTCCAGCATGGGTTGGGCCGTCAGCAAGTCGAACACGGCGGGCCCAATATGGAAAGGTGTGTCCGCCATGATCCGGTCGCCGGGCAATGAGATGTCCAGCGGCTGGAAATAGTCGCAACCGGCCTGATAGGCGGACAGGAGTTTGTCCCAGAAGGACATTCCGGACGGCTCGTCCTTGACCAGCCCTTTATCGTACCAACCGTCATATAGCCGGTTCAGGACATTCGAGTATTCGGACTGCACCCGATCCAGGACATCGCCGGGAATTACATCCTCTACCACGAGGTATCCATCGGTCTGGAACTTGCCAATCTGATCTTGTGTCAGCATGTGTGCAACCTCACAAAAGCAGCGCGATGATGCCCGGCCAGATCAAAAGAACGGAAAGTGCCAGCAACTGGATCCCGATGAACGGCAGGAAGCCGCGGAAGATATCCGTCAGGCTGATATGCGGCGGAGCTACAGATTTCAGATAGAACGCAGCCGGGCCGAACGGGGGGGACAGGAAGCTGACCTGCATGTTCATACAGAACACGACACCAAACCAGATTGCGACATGACTCGGTTGCAACTCGCCAATGAGACCGATTTCCTCGATAGGAAGGCGCAGGACGATCGGCAGAAAGACCGGAATGATTAACAGCACGATGCCGACCCAATCCATGAACGCGCCCATGAACAGCAGGATCAGCATCATTACCAGAATGACCAGCATGGTCGGCAGGTCTTGCCCGACGATCAGGTCGGCCACGTATTGAGGTCCGCCGGCAATGGTGTAGGCACCCGCCAGCGCGGCGGCCCCGATGGTGACCCATATGATGGTGCCTGTGGATTTGAGCGTCCGCATCAAGCTGTCCCAAACCAGCTCGAACGATCCTTCGCCCCGCAGGATGGCGATGATCAGAACGGCGAAGGCGCCCATGCCTGCAGCCTCGGTGATGCCGGTGATCCCGCCATAGATCGAGCCGAGTACGACGCCGATGACGACCAGCGGCGCGACGAGGCCTTTGCCCATTTCCCAGCCGATTTTTGCGCGCTGTCTCCCAAAGACAAAGAAGATCAGCAGTAGGGCGACGATGGTGATGCCGGCAAACCAAGGCAGGTAGTCAGCCGTACCCAGCCGTGCGGGCTCGCCCTGGCTGGCAGCGTTCGAGCCGGAAAGCTCAAAAAACGCAGCCCGGATAAAAAGAACAGTAGAGAACCCAGCGACGACGATGCTCATGAAGGCCGCAAACAGTTTGCGCTTTTCAGCCGGTTCGGGGTCGCTCGGGTCCGGTTCCGGCAGCGGCGCGTGGTGAGGATTCAGCCGCGTGCGAATGATGATGTACAGGATGATCATCGAGGCCAGCATGAAGCCGGGAATGAAAGATGCGGTGAACAGCGACTTGATCGAGGTTTCGGTGATCAGCCCATAGATGATCAGAACGATCGAGGGCGGGATCATGGTACCCAGCGACCCCGAGGCGCAGATGACGCCGATTGCGAGGTTCTGATCATAGCCGAGGCGCAGCATCTGGGGCAGGGCGATCAGGCCCAGCAGGACAACCTCACCGCCGATGATGCCGGACATGGCCGCCATGATCACTGCCATAATCGAGGTCACGATCGCGATACCGCCACGCGTTCTGGACAGCCAGACATTCAGCGACGAATACATGTCGCGCGCGATCCCGGACCGCTCTAGCAGCGACGCCATGAAGATGAACAAAGGCACGGAAATAAGCACGTAGTCCGTTAAGAGCCCGTATATCTTTTGCGCCAGAATATAGAGTGGCCCAGTGCCTGGCCGCCCGGTGAGAATCCCGTCGCCGAATGAAAACGGGTTCAAAAGAAGTGTCGGTTCGAACTTCAGGACAAGAACCAGAACCGCAAGCGAAGCCGAGGCCAGACCCAGGGGCATCCCGATCGCCAGGAGAATGATCAGGGCGACCATCAGGATGAGTGAGATTGTTCCAATATCCATCAGTCTTGTCCCACCGCCCGTTTGATCATTTCAATTTCGTCTTCGTCCGGTTCATCTGTGTGGATTTCCGGTTCTTTGTTCCAATCCGCAACCAAGTTCAAAATTGCCTGCATTGCGACGAGCGTAATCACGATCAGTACCATCGGCTGCAACGTCGCCGGGATCGGAGGATTGAAGGCGGAGCCGTAAAGCTCCCATTTATAGAGCTTGTTGACGAACACCTGTTTGTAACTGCCGTAGACCAGAAAGAAGGCAAACAGGACGATCAGTATTGTTGAAACCGTGTCAAAAACGCGCTGAAGCCAACGTGGAACTGCGTCGTAAAGCAGGAATATTCGTATGTGACTGCGTTGCTGCATGGCGTAGTAGCCAGACATCAAAAACACAAAGCTGGCGAACCAGAGCGTCATTTCGTTGGCCCACTCGGTCGGCTTCTCAAGGATATAGCGCATGAAGACTTCGTAGAGCATGACGACAGTCATGATTGCGATCATCATCATCGTAACTCGGCCTATGAACAGGGCGAAACGATCCATAACCGTCGAGCCTTCGAACTCCATCGTCGCCGGGCGCACGGTCTTTGTACCAATCACTGCAAGAAACGGCAGAAGGACGAGCGCGGCCACGTCGATGATGTCGACAAACCCCCCGAACACACCAGGCAATTCGGGCGTGACGTCGCTGCGTAGATATATTTCCGTTACCTGACTTTTGAGGGATTCAGAGGTGTAAGGCAGCCAATCCAACAGGAATGCTGGAAGATGCCAAACAAGCCAACTGGCAGTCGCGACGAAGGCCAACGGTATGAGCCATTCAATTGGTCCGCCTGAATTCTTGTGCATCGCGTAACCCTCGTCCCTATCCTTCGATCCTGTAATGATCGATAAAGTCTCGATCCGGCTCGACACCCAGTCCGGGGCCAGTCGGGATCATGACACGGCCATTATTGGCCTTGACCTGATTTTGAATTTCCAGCGGTACGGTCAGCAGATCGTCCCGAAACTTGTTGTCCGTTGTGTCGAACTCCAGCATCGGCTCCCATGGATGCAAACCGCCCGGAATTGATGGCATGGCCGCCAGTAGGTGCAGATTGGTTGCGACGGCGATGGCGCTGCCCCAGACGTGATTTACGACCGGAGTGAAATGTGCGTGGCATAGAGCCAGTACCCTGAGATACTCTGAAACACCGCCCAAAGCGCATACTTCTGGCTGCGCTATATCAATGCCGCGATTTTCAAGAAGACTGCGCCAGGCCCAGCGATTGAATACCGCCTCTCCGCCCGAGATGTTGACTTTAAGCGAACTTCGCAGTTCGCGGTACCCGTCAATGTCTTCTGGCGCGACCGGTTCTTCGAACCAATATGCGTCCAGCTCTTCCAGCGCCCGACCGACAAAAAACGCGTCCGAAGTCGTATAGGCATGGTTCGCATCGACCATAAAAGGAAAGTCGTCACCAACTCCGCGTCGAACTGCTTCGCACAGCTTCACATCAGGCTTCGGGCCAAAGCCCGTTTTCATTTTGGTGGCGGTAAATCCCATTGCCTTGATCTTTGCGGCTTCATCCTCAAAACGGCTGGCCAGATGAGAAATCGGTTCATCCCGGAGCATCATGCCGTAGCCGTAGCAAGGAACGCTTTTGCGATGCGCGCCCCCGACAAGTTTATGGAGGGGGAGGCCAGAGATTTTTCCGGTAATGTCCCAAAGTGCGATGTCCACCCCGGACAAAGCCTGTATTGGCATTCCGCCTTGGCCATGGTCTCGCAAAAGGTTGTACACCTTGTGCCAGATCACGTCTTTGTCCAAAGGGTCCAAGCCGAGGACCATTGGTTGGATGACCTTTTCGACGATGGACTTGTTGGCTATGGCTACGTTTCCGGGACCAAAGCACTCGCCCCAACCGGTTACCCCTTCATCTGTCTGAATCTCGACCAGATGGGTTGTGCGCCTGTCATAATACTGTTGCGAATAGCCCAGAACTTCCGGCATGTCGTACTGCAGTACATGACTTATAATTCTGGTAATTTTCATGAAGTTCTGAATCCTGGCGCAGATGCGGAGAGGCCGCTGATGCGGCCTTTCCGAGTGTCCTAATTCGGTCGAAGCCTGATTACTGCATTGCGCCCAGGTCACGCAGGAAGTTGATGTGGCTTTCCAAAAGCGCCTTTGCCTCAGGAGTCGTTGCGAACTCAGTCCAACCAACCTGAACGGCCGCGCGATACGCTGCCAGGTCTTCAGGCGACCATTCGTACAACTGAACACCTTTTGCCTTCAGGTCTTTTGCAGTCTGAGCGTTCTGCACTTCATTGATTGTGGCATTGTGCAATGCCAAGCTATCCATTGCGACTTCCATGATCTTCTTGTGGTGCGCAGGCATCGCTTCCCAGACGTCTTTGCGACAGGCTAGGTGATCTGCGGGCATCGAGTGGAAACCGGGATAGTTTGTATGACCTGCGATCTCGTACAGACCGAGGCCCACGTTGTTAGTCAGGTTCGCAGCATCCGCACCATCAATGATGCCGGTTTCCAAGGCCGTAAAGATTTCGTTGAAGTCCATCACGATCGGAGAAGCACCAAGTTCCGCGAACACTTTGGTTGCAAGGCCTGGAGGCGAGCGGAATTTCCAATCCTTGAAGTCTTCAACTTTTGCAATCGGCTTGGTCGAAGAAAGCGACTCCGGCCCGGGAATCCACCATCCGATGAACTCCATGTCGTAGCCGTTGTATAGATCGTTTACAGCTTCTCTTCCGCCGCCATGAAGAAGCCAAGCCATTTGCTGGTATGGGTTCTGATATCCGCCGAGCAGGTCACCCGCAAACTGGAAGGCCGGGTTTTTCCCGGTCTGATAGCCGCCGCCCGTCATGTCGCAATCCAGAATTCCCGTAGCTGCGGCATCGAAGGTTTCAACCGATTTGACCACCGAAGAGGAATAGAACATTTCAACTTCGATTTCGCCGTTCGACATTTCCTGAATGTCTTCAACGAATTTTGCAGCCATCTGGCCAGACAGAGTTTCGGGCGAAAAATGGGTTTGAATTCTAAGCTTCGTTGTTTCGGCCATCGCGAAACCGGCTGCCATTGTCGTGGCTACGGCCGCCACGGCCGCTGTCTTGACTACTTTCATATTGTCCTCCCAGACGTTGTGCGTTGCGCGGTGTGGAAGATCTTGCCGCCTCCTTTGCTGTCACGCAGGTAAACGTTAAGCCGACGAATCGAATGCAACAAGAAAAAATTGAAATTTCTAAAAATTTCGAGATTCTTGCGATAATTCGAAAATAAGGTTAGGACGCTACTTGGACAAAACTTTAAGGTGCATGCCGGGATGAACGAAGAAATAGATATTTATCAAGACCTTAAGATGCGCCTGATCTCTAATGGATTCGAACATGGAGCCAAGGTGCGGGCCGAAGAACTACGTAAAGTGTATGGCTGTTCCGCAAGTGCGGTTCGTGAAGTCCTTTTTCGTTTGGCCGCTGTTGGTCTGGTGGACTTTCAGGAACAAAAAGGTTTTCGCGTACCAATGCGTTCACCGCAGAAGCTTATCGAATTGACACATGTCCGTGTTCTGTTGGAGGCCGAAGGTACCGCAATGTCGATCCGAAATGGCGGGGTGGATTGGGAAGCAAGATTGACGGCTGCACATCACAAACTCAGCCATATCGAAAAACGCATTCACGCCACGGACGACCCAAGCGACCTTGTCGAGATCTGGTTTGCCTCGGAGAAGGAGTTTCACCAGACGCTTATTTCTGCCTGTGGCTCGGAAACCTTAAAACAATTGCATAGCCGGATTTACGCGCAATTCAGACAGCAGTTGATGGTGGCAGACCGGAACTTTGAGTTCATTTCTCAGAACATAAGGCATCATGCAGATATACTTGAAGCGGCATTGTCGGGGGATGAGCAGTTAACACGGGAGAAAATCCACAATCATCTGAAACGCCATCTAACCGGAAAGACGATGGGCGACTAAGGCCTAAAATCGTCTTCCAAATACACTTGAATGATTTCATCAAAACTTGATTCCGCCTCAAACCCCAGCTTCAGAGCGCGATCTGTTTGAAAGTCGCGCGGCCAATTCTTGACTATTCCTTCAATTGCCTTGTCCGGTTTTCGCCTGATTAGGCCAACAGCGTCTTGACCGGCGACATTGCGCAGAGCTTCGATTTGTTCGGCGACGGTGCAACTGACACCTGGCATGTTCAAGGCGCGTCGGTCATTCAAAAGCTGCGTGTCCAATGTTGCTGCGTGGGTCAAAAAAGTCGCAGCGGCGCGGGGGCTAGCGTGCCAGTGTCGAACAGTTTCGGCAACTGGCAAGACAGCCTCATCCCCATTCAATGGCTCGCGGATTATTCCTGAAAAGAAGGACGAAGCGGCAGCGTTGGCCTTGCCCGGGCGCACACACAAAGTGGGCAAGCGCAAGGAAACACCGTCGATATATCCTTTCCTGCTGAAATCCGTGATCATCAATTCAGCCGCCGCTTTCTGCGCTCCGTAACTTGTCAAAGGTGCCGAAAGGAATTCATCGCTTATCTTTTCAGGGAATGGTGACCCGAAAACTGCTATGGACGAGGCAAAAACCAGGCGAGGTGTGTACTCCCTTCCTGATGCCTCGTGTTCATCCTTAAGTGCGTTCAGCAGTGCCCACGTTGCCATAAGGTTTACATCCCAACCCAACGCAAAGTCTGTTTCAGCTTGGCCTGAAACGATAGCTGCAAGATGAAAAATGACGTCTGGCCGCTGCGTAGCAAAAGACTTAGCTATGCCTGACGCAGTCAAGTTCCCCACAATTTGATTACCTGCCGCACTGTCGGGCGGGAACGAGAGATCGAACAGTGAAACTTGGGCATCGGCTCCAAAGGTTTCTTGGGTCGACACGCGATGGGCCAGTTTCTGGCCCAGCATTCCTCCGCCGCCTATAATCAGGATCCGCGTCACAGCATTCCGTTCCGTTTTTTGAGTTCTAGATACAAAGCCGAATGATCCAGTTCGGCCCCATCCATTTCGTCAATCAGATATTCGAAACGGTCGCGCACAGATTGGGTGCTAGGTAGCTCAACTCCAAGGCTTCGCGCTTCCTCCAGCGTGTTGTCCAAATCCTTTAACTGAAACTTGGACAAACCTCCGGGTACAAAATTTCCGTCAGACATGCGTTCGCCATGTTGTTGCAAGATAATGCTATCAGCAAATCCCCCCTTCAGTGCGGCCCTCAACGCGGCAGGGTGAGCCCCGCCTCGCTGAGCCAGTAAAGTCGCTTCGGCGACAGCCGATATAGTCACAGCGACAATCGTCTGGTTGGCCAGTTTGCACAATTGACCAGAACCACTTGGGCCTACATGCACAGGGCGGCCCATTGCTGACAGAACCGGTCGCACGCGCTCCATAACGTCCTGATCACCACCGACCATGATCGCAAGCGTGGCAGCTTCGGCACCTTTGGTGCCGCCGGAAACCGGGGCATCCAGATGCTGCAACCCCATCGAAGACAATTGCGCGGATTGTTCTCGGGCGTGTTCGGGTTTGGCGCTGGACATATCAATCCAGATCATTCCGGGTTTGAGTTGTTTGCGGAAAGCCTCGTCAGAAAGTAGCGCGCCGCTCGCGTATCCGTCCGACAGCATCGTTACAATTACGTCTGCACCCGAAACCGCCAGCGGGGCAGTTTCCGACAATGTCGCGCCTTCCGCCGTCAACGGTTTTGCCTTATCCAAGCTGCGGTTCCATACAGTTAACGGAAATTCGGCGCGCAAAATATTCCTCGCCATAGGAGCGCCCATCAGGCCGGTTCCCAATAGAGCTACTTTGAACTGCTTGCTCATAATCCTCTGTCCTTCCGAAGGTGCGCCACGCATGGTTATGGCCAAACCAAAATCTCTGTCATACGCTAACGGCTCTGGGCCCACATGCCAGAAGTCGTTGCAAATCCACCAAGGTTTCTTTGCTTCTCGGTTGATCTGTGGGACGAAGCAACACTTGTCCAGTCGCCACTTTTAGGGTCGGAAAATATATATGTCAGAGAGACTTAAGGGAAAAAACGTCCTGGTTACAGCCGCCGCACAAGGGATCGGACTTGCAAGCGCAATTGCGATGGCAAGAGAGGGTGCGAAAGTCTATGCGACGGATATTGACCCTGAAAAACTAAATTTGATTCGCGATCGGAATCTCGAAAATCTCGAAATTTTCGAGATGGATGTGACAAATAATGACAGTATTCATCATGGGGTCGCGCGAGCGCGGCCGGATGTTTTGTTCAACTGCGCCGGGTTCGTGCATCATGGAACTATTCTGGATGCAACCGATGAAGAATGGGACTTCGCCATGGACCTGAATGTGCGTTCAATGGTGCGCACAACAAAGGCTGTATTGCCGGGGATGCTAGAGCGCGGAGGAGGCTCGATTATCAACATGTCTTCCGCATTGGGTTCCATAATCGGTGCGCCAAATCGTTTTGTATATGGAACAACTAAGGCTGCTGTTGTTGGGCTGACGAAATCGGTAGCCGTGGACTTCATAACACAAGGAATTCGGTGCAATTGCATTTGTCCGGGAACAGTCGACAGTCCCAGTTGGCGTGACCGCGTAGATGCGTTGGGCGAGCAACTGGGCAGCAGAGAAGAAGCCCTTGCACAATTTGTGGCGCGTCAGCCCATGGGGCGTGTAGCGAAGGCAGAAGAGATTGCTGCATTGGTCGTCTATTTGGCGAGCGATGAAAGTGCATTCACCACGGGACACACGCACATAATTGATGGGGGATGGTCAGGCCAATGACTAAAATATCAAAAAATGATCTGCGATCTCGCAAGTGGTTCATGAATTCTGAGAACCTTGAGATGACGGCATTGTATCTAGAGAGATACCTGAATTACGGATTGACCCGCGCAGAACTGCAATCCGGCAAGCCGATCATTGGGATTGCTCAGACCGGGAGTGATTTGAGCCCCTGCAACCGGCATCATATCGAGTTGTCCAAACGCGTTCGCGACGGGATCATCGCCGCCGGGGGAACGTGCATCGAGATACCGGTCCACCCGATACAAGAGACCGGTAAACGGCCAACGGCCTCTCTCGATCGCAATCTGGCTTATCTGTCCCTGGTTGAGAGTCTATTCGGGTATCCGATTGATGGCGTTGTTCTGAACATTGGTTGCGACAAGACCACGCCCGCACTTCTTATGGCCGCTGCGACCGTCAACATCCCAGCGATTGCCCTGTCGGTCGGCCCAATGCTCAACGGCTGGTGGAAAGGTGAGCGCGCCGGATCAGGAACGGTTATTTGGAAAGCGCGCGAAGACCTTGCGGCTGATGAAATCGACACCGATGAGTTCATGGAGATCGCAGCCGCCGCGGCACCTTCGGTGGGTTATTGCAATACGATGGGAACAGCAACGACCATGAATTCGCTTGCTGAAGCCTTGGGTATGCAATTGCCAGGATCAGCAGCCATACCAGCCCCGTACAGAGAGCGCGGTCAAATCAGTTATGAAACGGGTAAACGCATTGTGGACATGGTCTGGGAGGATCTACGCCCCAGTGATGTGATGACACGTCAGGCTTTTGAGAATGCGATTGTCATAAACTCGGCGATCGGTGGATCGACGAACGCGCCGATACACCTGAATGCGATCGCCCGGCATCTTGGTGTTCCATTGAACAACGATGATTGGCAGAAGCTTGGCCACGACGTTCCTCTGTTGGTTAACATGCAGCCTGCGGGTAAATATCTGGGCGAAGATTACCAACAGGCCGGGGGTGTTCCCGCCGTTGTGGGAGAGCTTCTTGATGCTGGATTGCTGCCGCATCCCGATGCGATAACGGTGAACGGTAAGACGATAGGCAAAAATTGCTCGACGCGCCGGTCTCAGAATAGCGACGTAATCAAGCTTGTCAGTAGCCCGGTTAAGCCACAGGCGGGGTTCATCAATCTCTCGGGCAACTTGTTCGAGAGTGCGATTATGAAGACATCTGTGATTTCGCAGGCATTTCGAGAGACCTACTTGTCGAACCCGGATGATCCTAATGCATTTGAGGGCAGGGCGGTTGTGTTTGATGGGCCCGAGGATTTTCACCATCGGATCGATGATCCCGCCGAAAAAATCGATGCAAACTGTATTCTGATTATGCGCGGAGCAGGACCAAAAGGGTACCCGGGTGCCGCAGAGGTCGTGAACATGCGTCCGCCTGCATATTTGTTGAAACAAGGCATCGAAGCCCTTCCTTGCATCGGTGATGGCCGGCAATCCGGCACCTCAGGAAGCCCGTCTATCCTGAATGCTTCACCAGAAGCTGCAGAGGGCGGTGGGTTGGCCTTGGTGCGAACTGGCGACCGACTGCGCATCGATCTAAGCAAAGGCACTGCAGATATGCTGGTTTCGCTTGAAGAGCTGCATGAACGCGCCCGCGATCTGGAGGCAAAGGGTGGGTATACAATGCCGCCCAATCAATCCCCATGGCAGGAAATATTCCGCGAAAAAGTAGATCGGTTGGATCGCGGTATGACGCTCAAGGGTGCCGAAAACTACCGCGATATCGCGCGAGGCTTCATGCCACGCGACAATCACTAAAAGGAACTGAAATGAAACTTGTTCGTTACGGAGCCGAGGGCTCGGAAAAGCCTGCTTTGGTCGATTCCCAGGGTCAATTGCGGGATTTGTCCGCCCACATCAATGATGTTACGGGCGATGTTCTGGATGACGGAACGCTTGATAATCTGCGCTCATTGGATCCGAATAACCTGCCAATTGTCGAGGGGGATCCTCGTATCGCACCGTGTGTCGGTGGCATCGGAAAATTTCTTTGCATCGGTTTGAATTACTCGGACCATGCCGCAGAAACCGGCGCAGATATTCCAGAGCATCCGATACTTTTTTTCAAGGCAAACTCAGCCGTCATTGGTGCCTATGATGATGTTGTCATGCCGCGCGGATCTACTCACACCGACTGGGAATGCGAACTGGGCGTCGTCATCGGCAAAACGGCCAAATACGTGTCCAAGGCTGATGCGCTCGAATACGTTGCCGGTTATTGCATCGTGAACGATGTGTCTGAAAGGCACTTTCAAACTCAATTGACCGGTCAATGGACCAAAGGCAAGTCTTGCGACACATTTGGCCCCACAGGTCCTTGGCTAGTGACCCGGGATGAGGTGCCGGATCCTCAAAGTCTTGGTATGTCACTGGATGTAAACGGTCAGCGCATGCAAACCGGGAATACATCTACGATGATCTTTTCCGTTGCCGAGATCATTGAACATCTAAGCCAACTTTTCACACTGCACCCCGGTGACGTCATTTCAACTGGAACACCGCCCGGCGTCGGAATGGGGATCAAACCGGAACCAGTTTACCTGAAAAAAGGCGACGTAATGGAGCTTCGCATCGATGGGCTTGGTGTTCAGCGGCAAACGGTCGGCCAAGATGACTGACTTATTGCAAATCGGCGGGATCACTGAACGGATGCGAGAACGCCTGTCCGCAGCGTTCGACATTCATCAATTGGACGATTTCAACGCGGATAGTATTACGCATATCGTAACGAACGGGCACGATGGTGTTCCGCATGACCTGATGACATCACTCAGTAATCTTAAGATGATCAGCGTCTATGGAGTCGGTTACGACGCCGTAGACGCAAATGCCGCGGCTGAGCGCGGGATTTGTGTGACGCACACACCCGATGTTTTGAACAAAGAAGTAGCAACCACCGCCGTTCTGCTATTGCTGTCATGTTACCGAGAGCTTGTACGTGACGACAATTACGTTCGGTCCGGACGGTGGGAGGTTGAAGGCAATGCCCCTTTGACCCGATCAGCAGACAATCAAAAGATAGGCATTCTTGGTCTTGGTCGCATTGGTCAGGCGATCGTTGATAAGTTAGAGCCGTGGGCCCCCGAAATCTCTTATCATACCCGCAATCAAAAGGATGTCCCGTACCGTTATTTCGACAATTTGGTTGAAATGGCAGAACATGTTGACGTCCTCATATGCATCACGCCCGGCGGTCCGTCGACCAATAGGCTGGTCAACGCTGAGGTGCTTCGCGCGTTGGGGGCGGGCGGCACTCTGATAAACGTTAGTCGAGGTTCGGTCGTCGACGAAACTGCCCTTATCAACGCATTGCAAAACGGCGAGCTTGGGTGGGCGGGGCTTGATGTTTTCGAGGACGAACCGCGTGTTCCAAAAGCGTTGCGCGAGATGTCCAATGTCGTTCTGCTCCCTCACGCTGGTAGCGCGACTATTGAGACGCGTGCAGCTATGGGTGACCTAACCGTCGACAATCTTCTGCAACACCTTAAGGACGGATCGGTGATCACAGCTGTGCCAGAATGCAGAGATCTGTAAAAGGCCAATCTGAAGAGTGTTTGAGTTTGCTGTCGCGGTTTTCTTTCTGCTGATTACGCCGGGCCCGGGTGTTCTAACAACTGCGGGTATTGGATCGGCATTTGGTTTTCGAGCTGGACTTGCCTTTGTGGCTGGTTTGATGCTGGGCGGGTTCATCAACATGATGTTGGTTGTCTCTGGAGTCGCTGCGGTAGCTTTGGCTATACCGGCGCTCAGAACTTTGCTGCTATGCGCCTCACTCGGGTATTTGGTATTTCTGGCCTGGCGAATTGCCAGCGCTGGCTCAAAGGTCGGGTTTTCTCCAGCGGTTTCGCCACTTGGTTTTGCGAACGGGCTGACACTTCAGTTCATTAATCCCAAGGCTTACGTGGTCAGCACAGCATTGTTTTCAGGGTTTGCCTTTTTGCCCGATGCGCCCGTTTGGGAGGTCGTCATAAAAATCCTTGTATTCAATATGATCTGGGTGCCAGTGCACATGATCTGGCTGGGTGCTGGCGCAAAACTGGGCAGCCTTGATATAAGCCAAAGATCGCATCGAAGGATCAACTTTGCGATGGCGGCTTCCTTGATTGTTGTTGTGGTGATTGCTTTGGCGTCGGCGCTGTAAACGATATCTTCGGTCAGTCGCATTCAGCAGAGGATTGAAAGCCACAAATCAAAGTGACGCCGTTATTCCACCATCGACATAGAGAGTATGTCCATTGACGAAACTGGATGCAGGGGACGCAAGGAATATGGCGGCACCGACAAGTTCTTCTACATTGCCCCAGCGACCGGCCGGGGTACGTTTCTCGAGCCATGCACTAAACGCTGGGTCAGCAACCAATGCGGCGTTCAAAGGTGTATCGAAATATCCAGGCGCAATGGCATTGCAGTTTAGACCATACTTAGCCCAATCAGTTGCCATTCCTTTTGTAAGGTTGGTCACGGCACCTTTTGTCGCCGTGTAAGGCGCAATACCCGGTCTTGCCAATGCGGATTGAACCGACGCAATGTTAATGATCTTACCTGATTTTCTTTCAATCATGTGTCGTGCCACTGCCTGACCGACATGAAAGACGGACGCTACATTTGTTTGTAGCAAGCGTTCGAAGGCATCAGCGGGGAAATCCTGTAACTCCGCCCTATGTTGCATTCCGGCGTTGTTTATCAGGATGTCTATCGGGCCAACCTTTTCTTCAAAGTCGTCCACAGCAGATCGGACGCCTTCATGATCGGTCGCATCGAACGCAAGTTCCCGTACCGAGGCGCCTGTTTCACTTAGTTCGGAGGCTGCTGCCGCCAGTTTTGTGGTGTCGCGCCCGTTCAAAACGACCTGCGCACCGGCAGCAGCCAAACCTCGTGCCAGTGCAAATCCAATTCCCTGACTGGAGCCTGTTATCAGCGCCCGAGTTCCACTTAGGCTGAACATTTCAAGCGTCATGCAAAAATCCCTTGGTTGTCGGCACCGACTATCCGTATCTTTTGGCGATGTGTATAGGGAGTCTGCGCAATGTCTTCGGCCAGTGTTGCTGTTGTTATCCATGCTGCGAAAGATCTGAGGTTGGAAAACCGGGATGTACGCGACCTGGGACAAGACGAAGTTTTAATTGCATTGCGCGTGGGGGGGATTTGCGGCTCTGACCTGCATTATTACAACCACGGTGGCTTCGGCGCGATCAAGTTGCTTCAACCGATGGTGCTTGGACACGAAGTCGCCGGCGAAATCGTAGAATTCGGGTCAAGTGTGCAGGGGCTGAACCTAGGTCAATTGGTTGCAGTTTCTCCATCCCGCCCCTGCCAAGCCTGCTACTATTGTCTGAACGGGCAGCAAAACCACTGTCTTGATATGAAGTTCTATGGCAGCGCAATGCCGTTCCCGCATATCCAAGGCGCTTTTCGGAGCAAACTCGTGGCGAAAGCCAGTCAATGTGTTCCGGCAGACGGGTTGAGCCCTGCACAGGCCGCTATGGCAGAACCGCTGGCGGTTTGTTTGCACGCGGTTAAACAAGCTGGAAGCCTGGTGGGTAAAACGGTGCTTATCACCGGATGCGGCCCGATCGGCTGCCTTACGATCTTGGTGGCACGTCGTTCTGGGGCGGCCAGAATAGTCGCGACAGATATCTCGGACCAGACCCTAGCCATAGCGCGTGAATGCGGGGCAGACGATGTCATCAACACCTACACTGATCCGCAAATGTTGGAACGGTTTGAAAAGGACAAGGGCCAGATTGACGTCCAACTGGAATGTTCCGGGGCTCAATCGGCCCTGGCTTCTGGCGTCGCATGCTTGCGCCCGCGTGGAACTTTGGTTCAGCTTGGCCTGGGCGGAGACATGACAGTGCCGATGCAGGCGTTGACTGCAAAAGAGATTGCACTTCGCGGATCTTTCCGTTTCCATTCCGAGTTCGCGGTCGCTGTCGAAATGATGCGAAACGGACTACTAAACGTCGACCATCTGGTGACGCATTCCTTCGAAGTTGGGGAGGCTGTCACTGCTTTCGAGGTTGCGTCTGATCGAAGCCAATCAATGAAGGTGCAGTTAACATTTCCGGATAATGACAATGGTTAAACGAATGCCTGATATAGCGACGACTTATGAAAGAGATGGTTTCGTGGCTCCGCTGGATATCCTGACAGTTTCCGAGGTTCAAACGCTGCGCGATGATTTTGAGAAAGCAGAGCGCACCCTCAGAGATGACCCAGAGAAACTCAAGCTTCTATACTCGTATCCGGACAGGCTGATACCATCATTCGATGCACTTCTCCGCCATTCGAAGCTGATTGAGGCTGCTTCAACGGTGTTGGGGCCGGACCTCATGGTTTGGAGCGGTGCACTTTTCGTAAAAGAGGCGCGATCATCGAAAATCGTCTCGTGGCACCAGGACTTGACCTATTGGGGATTGGATGATGCAGAAGAGGTTACTTGTTGGGTTGCGATTTCAGAAGCGTCTGAGCAAAGCGGGTGTATGAAGTTTGTTCCAGGCAGCCATAAAAGCCGTATCGTGCCTCACGTAGACACCTTCAGCAAAAACAATCTGTTATCACGCGGGCAGGAAATCGCAGTCGATGTGAACGAACAAGATGCAGTGGCTGCGGAATTGCGTGCGGGGCAGGCATCCATGCATCACGGGCATCTCTTTCACGCATCGGGACCCAATTACACTGACGACAGACGCATTGGCGCGGCGTTGCGTTTCATAAAACCCTCAATGAAACAGAAAAACGGCGTGAAAACTTTGGTTGCGCTAGTCGCAGGGCGAGATGATTTTGGGCATTTCTTAGTTGCGCCTTCCCCTCGGGGCTTTTTGCATGAGTGCGATTTCGATTTGTGTCAAAGGGATGCAGACCGCAAGAAACAAATACTTTTCGCCGGAGTGCAGTGATTTCCTTCGCAAGCTCTGAACCATTATTACACCAACCCCAAAGCAGACCTGAATTGCGAGAACAGGTGGACATCTAAAAGGGTCTTGTCAGAAGAACTCGGGTTGAAACGGGCAGGGGCTTTCGAAGCCTCCACCTGTGACCAACCCAGGCCCATTCAAGGAATTCTAGGCCAACCCCAGGATCATTCGTCGGGCCGTGATATTGTACCTTCGGTTTCCTGTGCCTTTTACAATGTCGAAGACCTGATGAATGAGCGTAGGATAGATGTGAGCCAGGAGGCAGTTCGATACTGGTGGACCCGGTTCGGCCCAATGTTCGCCACGGAAATCCTTAGAAAACGGGTCCAGCAGCAGCGGGCGTACTCAAAAATGGAAGTGGCATGTGGATGAGGTTTTTTTAAGATCAACGGCCAGCCCGATAATCTGTGGCGGCAATCAGAGATTTGGGTGCTACAGAAAATCAGCAAGCTGGTAGATGCCTAAAAACCGTGTCGAGAATTCGCACCTGCCGTTTCAACGACGCGAACGCGCCATGCTACGTTTTAGGCGCATGCGAAGTTTGCAGAAGTTCGCTGTAGTCCACTCCTCCGTCTACAACCACTTCAACCATAAAAGATCGTTAGCCAGCAGAGATACCTTCAAGCGAACACGCACAGTCGCTCTCGCCGGGCCGCGCGAACTTGGTGCGGCAAAAAGGGCAGCTGTACTGGCTTAGCAGAGACTGCTTCCAATTTGTCGTACAGCACCGCCATTTGTATCCGTTTCGCATCATTTCCATTCGACGATCTGGATTCATGCTGCAATTTTCGCGAGTTGCATTACGTGGTTCCGAGCACAGGTTGGTCTGATCACGTCCGATGAATGCCAAAAGAATTCCGGAGACGTTTAAGTGTCTGATCAATTGGGCCACTTATTCCTGCGGGCATTTTCCTTTTTGGCCAGCAAAGAGGGTGCCGCCATCCAGCACTTCTACGTAAACCCCCATATCCATATGGCCCAGATGGGTTCGAAGTAAGAACGGAATGTTCAAGTCTCGTAGGGCCGTCTCAGGATTCACCTCGGTAGCGGCGCATCTTTTCGTCCGCGAGAGTATCCGCAGCCTGACATCGCCGAACACAAAGGTGGAACCGACAGAGCTCAGCTCGGAAAACGGTGGCAATCCGTCAATTTCGATATTCGCCCGAAATCTGTCCGGGTGAATGTCTGTGCGCAACTTTCTGCTTAACGCATCAATAGAGCTTAAGTTGAGAACCGATATCGCATTCATCATCTTCGGTGAAACGACTGAAACATCCGTGAAACGATGCGGGTGCGAAGACACGAATCTAGGCGGTTCAGGATCCTGTAGTTCCAGCGTATCGTAGAGGAGTCTGGCGGCATCGGTTTTTCCTTGGGGCTCGCTCATGCGGAAGCAGTGGGTGCGGCCGTCCACATCAATTTCCAACTGCTGAGTTGTTGCGTCGAAACGTGTCCTGAGACCCGCAAGCCCAGCTTCTTTCAGCAAAACAACAAAGCGGTCTTTAGGAAGTGGCTTTGGGTCAGTCGGGTCAAAGCCGGAATTGTAGCGAGCAAAGCCGAAAAGGCGGTCACCAGGTACACCCTCACCCGCGCTCAGGTTGACTGTTTTCAGCGGCTCCGGACTCAGACCCTTGATAGGGTAACGCTTCATTCTGACAATGGTGAGTTCGCTCATGCGTTGGTTTCCGATCCGTCGTGAACAGCCGAATTTGGCTCGTCTTGCGTCTTCTGGGCCATCGATTTCCACGCGTTCGGGCGGGGGGCGTAAAGCCGGAAATCCAGCAATGCAGGGCCTGTGAGAACTGGCTATCCAAAGCTGCCAGCAGGTCAGTTTCAAAGAACTGTTTTGAGACTATCGGTTTTTCCTGTGGATTGTTGGAAAGTATGCGGAAGGAAATGGTGCAGCGTAAATTGTTCAAAAACAATGAATTAGTAGCGTAAATTTAAGTTACATGGGGCATTTTGAGGTACGAACCTCAAAATTATCTAGACTTGAGGTGCGTACCTCAAATAGCCTTGGAAGTATGCCGCGATTCGCACATCCTCGATTGACGGCGTTAAAAAGGGAGGAATGGATGACTTACTCAAAACTGGCGTCTACCAGCGCAATAGTCCTTGCCGCTACTACTCTTTCTACCAAGGCAAATGCTGAAGACCTGACACTGTGTTGGGCGGCATGGGACCCGGCCAACGCGCTGGTTGAGCTATCCAAGGAATTCGAGGCCGAGTCTGGCCACACAATGAACTTCGAGTTTGTGCCTTGGCCGAACTTTGCGGACCGCATGCTGAACGAGCTGAATTCCGGAGGGAAGCTTTGTGACCTGCTGATCGGGGACAGCCAATGGATTGGCGGCGGAGCTGAGAACGGTCACTATGTAAAGCTGAATGACTTCTTTGATGCTGAAGGCATCAGTATGGATGATTTCGCGCCGGCAACTGTGTACGCTTATTCGACTTGGCCAAAGGGCACGCCAAATTACTATGCGCTGCCTGCAATGGGTGATGCGAACGGTTGGTTCTATCGCAAGGACTGGTTCGAAGATCCCGATATCCAAGCCGCCTACAAAGAAGCAACCGGTCAAGATTTGCGTGAACCGGAATCCCAGAAAGAGCTGTTGCAGATTGCGCAATTTTTCCAAGGTCGCGAGATCGACGGAAAAACCGTGTACGGCGCTGCGATCTTTACCGAGCGCGGTTCGGAAGGGATAACAATGGGCGTGACGAGTGCGCTTTACCCTTGGGGGTTCAAGTATGAAAATACGCCGGGCTCGTATGACATGGAAGGCGCCGTGAATTCACCCGAAGCCGTCGAAGCGCTGGAATTCTACAAAGAGTTCTACAAAACAGCCACACCTCCGGGGTACACAAACTCTTACATGGGTGAAAGCCTGGACGCCTTTAAGTCAGGTCAGGTCGCCATGGCCATGAATTGGTTTGCATTCTTCCCGGGCCTCTATGCCGATCCCAATACCGGTGGCGACAAGATCGACTTCTTCGTGAACCCGCCGCAAAATCAGGCAGGTTCAACGTTGGGCGGGCAAGGGATTTCTGTCGTCAGCTATTCTGACAAACAGGATGCCGCGCTTGAGTACATCAAGTGGTTCGCGCAACCCGAAGTTCAGGCCAAATGGTGGGAACTGGGTGGTTATTCAGCACATAATTCCGTGCTGGAAGACCCCGGCTTCGTGGACAGCCAACCCTTTGCCGGTGACTTTCTGGAAGCCATGGCAGGTGTGCAGGACTTCTGGCAGGAGCCTGCTTATGCGGAACTGCTGTTGGCCATGCAGAAACGTATCCATGACTACGTTGTCGCCGATCAAGGCACCGCCCAGGAAGCGCTTGATCTTTTGATCGAGGATTGGACCGAAGTCTTCGAAGACGAAGGCAAGCTTTAATCCGGAAGCAGGGCAGGAGCGGGTTCAAGCCCGCTCCACCATGACCCGTGTGTCCCAAACCGACAAGAACTGGCAAAGAAATGTCTGACCGGACCATAGATCGCGTTGCGCAGGCAACGCCCACGCGAGTTGCGCGCAAAATCAGAGGCTTATCCGATCGAGCAATTGCTTGGATATTCATTTCCCCGACGATCTTCCTGCTGCTTGCAATCAACATTTTTCCGTTGATTTGGACAATCCAGCTTAGCTTTACCAACTACAAAGCCAATCGGATAGGGCGCGAGGTCAAGGATGTCGGGTTCAGGAATTACGAGCGTATCCTGACGGATTCCGACACCTGGTTGAATATGCAGGCGACGGCGCATTTTCTGTTCTGGACGATCTTTTTTCAGGTTCTGATCGG
The DNA here is from genome assembly GCF_013033235.1 of Ruegeria sp. HKCCA0235A. Lineage (NCBI taxonomy): Bacteria > Pseudomonadati > Pseudomonadota > Alphaproteobacteria > Rhodobacterales > Roseobacteraceae > Ruegeria > Ruegeria sp. HKCCA0235A. The sequence continues at coordinate 339,758 of NZ_WQDQ01000003.1, forward strand.
GTTCACTTTGGCGTGGCTAATCAACAAGAAGTTTAAGGGAAATGACCTGTGGACCACGATTATTGTCTTGCCAATGATGCTGTCCCCTGCTGTCGTCGGGAACTTTTGGAAGTTTCTCTATCAGCCTCAGATCGGCCTGTTCAACTATATCGTTTCGTGGTTCACCGGCAAAGACCCGTCAAGTTTTGAGATGCTGGGTTCGGTGACGTTGGCGCCCTGGGCCATCGTCATCGTCGACACATGGATGTGGACGCCGTTTGTGATGCTGATCTGCCTGGCCGGGCTGCGCAGTATTCCCGATTACATCTACGAGGCGGCCGAGATCGACAGGGCCAGCAAGCTGCGGCAGTTCTTTACGATTACGATCCCGATGGTGCTGCCATTCCTGATGCTGGCGGTGCTGTTTCGAGGGATCGAGAACTTCAAAATGTTTGATCTGGTGGTGCAGTTGACCGGCGGTGGGCCGGGGTCCGTTACGGAACTCACTTCGATCAATCTCAAGCGAGAGGCGTTTGAGAAGTGGCGTACAGGGTATGCATCGGCTTATGCAATCATCCTGTTCGTCACTGTGTTCGGCCTTGCGTCGATTTACGTCAAAGCCCTGAACAAGGTGAAGCAGAGATGAGCGGCTTTTCCGTCACTGAACCTTCGAACCGGTCCAAATGGATCGCAGGAATCCTGGTCATCACTTATGCGCTGATCACGATGATCCCGCTGGTGTGGATTTTGCTGACTGGGTTCAAGTCCCCTGCCGACGCGATCAGCTACCCGCCCAAAGTGGTCTTTGACCCAACGCTCGAAGGTTACGTCAATCTTTTCACCACGCGCACCAGGCAGACGCAGGAGTTTCTGGAAGCCAACCCGCCGCAGAACTGGGCCGATGAGATCGTCCGCCAATATGACATGGTGATCGTTGGGCCCTCCAAGTTCGGCGAGCGTTTCATGAATTCGGTCATCATCGGATTTGGCTCCACGTTCTTGAGTATCTTCCTCGGCACGCTGGCCGCCTATGCGTTCAGCAGGTTCAAGGTACCGCTCAAAGACGACCTTCTGTTCTTCATTCTTAGTACAAGGATGATGCCTCCGGTCGCTGTCGCCATCCCGATCTTCCTGATGTTCAGAAACCTTGGGCTGAGCGACACGCATCTGGGAATGATCCTCCTGTATACGGGCGTGAATATCTCTCTGGCGGTCTGGTTGCTGAAAGGGTTCATCGACGAAATTCCAAGAGAGTACGAGGAAGCCGCCCTCATAGATGGCTACACGAGGTTTCAAGCCTTCTACAAAGTGGTGCTGCCGCAAGCCGCCACAGGCATTGCGTCAACTGCGATCTTCTGCCTGATCTTCGCATGGAATGAATATGCTTTCGCCGTGCTGCTGACTTCGGCCAACGCGCAGACAGCGCCCCCGTTCATCCCCACCATCATCGGTATTGGCGGTCTGGATTGGCCTGCGGTTGCGGCCGGTGCGACGATCTTCCTGATCCCCGTTATGATTTTCACCATCCTGATGCGCAAACACCTGCTGCGCGGGATCACATTCGGAGCCGTACGCAAATGAGCGAGTTTCTTACCGGATTGATGCGGCTCCGCCGCGGCCCGTGGGAGATGGTCGCCACCATCCTGATCGCACTGGGTGTCTTCATGCTGATGCAGCCCTTTGTCCTTTGGGCGTTCACCTATTCCTTCATCGTCACGCTGATCGGAACCGTCATGTTCATCATCGTCAGCCATTTTCCGGAGTAGAAATGGCCCAAATCATAGTCAAAAACGTAAAGAAGATGTTCGGCGATTTCACTGCTGTGCGCGAAAGCTCTTTTACAATTGAGGACGGTGAGTTTTTCATGCTGCTTGGGCCGTCGGGATGTGGAAAGACGACAACGCTCAGGATGATTGCGGGGCTGGAACTTCCGACTTCCGGCGAAATCTATTTGGATGGTGAGGAAATCAGCCAAAAGCCGCCTTCAGAACGTGACATAGCGTTCGTTTTCCAGATGTTCGCGCTGTATCCGCACATGAATGTTCGCAAGAACATCAGCTATCCACTGATTTCACAAGGCATGTCACGTGCAGCCGTCAAAGCCAAAGTCGAAGAAGTTGCCGGAATTCTGGGGATAACTGACATTCTGGAAAGCCCGGTGGGGGGGCTTTCGGGTGGCGACAGGCAGCGCGTTGCACTTGGGCGGGCGATCGTTCGCGAGCCCAAGGCGTTCATGATGGACGAACCTCTTGGCGCTTTGGATGCCGAATTTCGCGAGCATATGGCCGAAGAGTTGCGCGCGCTTCACGATCGAATGGGAGCGACAACGGTTTACGTCACACACGATCAGCTAGAAGCCATGCAGATGGGCGACAAGATTGTTGTCATGAATAACGCAGTGATCGAACAATTCGGAACGCCGCAAGAAATCTACGACAAACCTGCGACCATGTTTGTGGCGGATTTCATAGGATCTCCGTCAATGAACTTCTTGCCGTTTCAGGGAAAAGTGGCACCCGGCTCTGAAAGGGTCAGGCTGAACGGCCATGACGAAGCGGTCCCGAAGCTGATGGAGGGGGCGGAAGGGGAACTGGTCTTCGGTGTCCGGCCGGAACATGTTTTTTTGTCCGACGACAGTGACTATCGGGCCAAAGTTCTGGCAGCTGAATACCTGGGGACAACCCAGATCGTGACATTGCAAAGCCCGAACGGTGAGTTGAAGGCCCGCATCGGCGCAGGTGAAAAGGTTGCGCCGGGTGAAACCGTGGGATTGGATTTCCGTTCGACAACGGTGACTCTTTTTGAGCGCTCCACGGGCCGGGCGCTGAAATCCGCCCTGAACGAAGAGGTGCTGAGCAATGGCTGAAGTCATTTTGCAGAACATCTCGAAGTCATTCGGAACTGTTCAAGCCGTCGACGGTATCTCGATGACAATTCCCGATGGTGCCTTCGTCGTGCTTTTGGGTCCGACAGGTGCGGGAAAAACGACAACGCTTCGATTGATTTCCGGACTCGAGAAGATGGATTCGGGATCGGTACGCATCGCCGGCCGAGATGTTGGCCTGGAAACGCCTGCCCAACGCGATGTGGCGATGGTTTTTCAGCAATATTCGCTGTACCCGCATATGACGGTGCGCGAGAATCTGTCGTTTCCACTGCGTTCGCCGATCCTGAAAACTCCTGAGGATCAGATCAAGCAAAAGGTGAACGAAGTCGCGGAAATCCTGCAAATCCCGCACAAGCTGGACAACAAGGCCACGGAATTGTCCGGCGGAGAGATGCAACGTGTTTCGATTGGCCGCGCCTTGGTGCGGGATCCCCAAATTTTCTTGATGGACGAGCCGCTCAGTTCACTGGATGCCAAGCTGAGAGCGGATCTGCGCGTCGAGCTCAAGAGAATTCAGGCCGACCTTGGGTCTACGCTTTTGTATGTGACTCATGATCAGGTTGAGGCCATGACAATGGCAACGCATATCGGAGTTCTGGAAGAGGGCAGGCTGGTTCAGTACGGCACGCCAAGGGACATCTATGAAAACCCGTGCAGTGTTTATGTTGCCAGTCGATTGGGTCTGCCGCGGATAAATATCCTTCCGTCGGAGTTGTTCGGAGGAGATCACAAGGGCCCGCAGATTGGTCTTCGCCCGGAAAACATCATTGAAGGCGAAGGCAGTGACGCGCGCGTGATACGTGCCGAACACCTGGGTGACCAAACCCGACTTCATCTGGACTTGAATGGCCATCCGGTCGTGACGCTGATCGATGTCCATCAAGATTACCCCGCAGGTAAGACTATCAAAATTAGCCCACGAAACCCGTTGTATTTTGACGCGTCCGGCGCGCGCGTGAATTAAGGAGCAAAAGCATGGCCCAGTTCCTCAACACAAAAGAAACCCTCGTGACCGAGGCGATAGATGGTCTTCTTGCATCCTCAGGTGGGGCACTGACCAGATTGGATGGGTACCCTCATATCAAAGTTGTCTACAGATCAGATTGGGACAAATCGAAAGTCGCCCTGGTTTCGGGCGGAGGTTCCGGCCACGAACCTGCCCATGCCGGGTTTGTGGGCGCGGGAATGTTAACTGCGGCCGTATGCGGAGAGGTTTTTGCGTCCCCATCGGTAGAAGCTGTCCTGGCGGGCATTCTGGCCGTGACCGGTGAGGCGGGGTGTTTGCTGATCGTCAAGAATTATACTGGCGACCGGCTGAATTTTGGACTGGCGGCCGAGCGCGCCCGCGCATTGGGGCGCAAGGTGGAAATGGTAGTGGTCGATGATGACATCGCGCTTCCTGACCTGCCGCAACCGCGTGGCGTAGCAGGGACCTTGTTCGTGCACAAGATTGCCGGAGCATTGGCAGAACGTGGGGCTGATCTGGAAACTGTAACCAAGGCCGCTAAGAACGTAGTCGAGAAAGTAGTCAGTATCGGGATGAGTTTGGACACCTGCACCGTTCCGGGTTCCCCGAAAGAAGACAGGATTGCCCCCGGCAAAGCAGAGCTCGGGCTGGGTATTCACGGCGAGCCGGGTGTTGAGCAGGTGGAGTTCGCAAATGCCGTGACCGCAATGTCCACCGTCGTGGAAAAGTTGCAGCAGCGAGTGGGGGCGGGTGACTGCGTGGCGCTGGTAAACAACTTGGGGTCTACAACACCGCTTGAGATGTCTGTTTTGACGCACGCCTTGTCCGAAACCGGTATCGCGGGACATATTATCGGTCCGGCACCGCTGATGACTTCGCTGGACATGCATGGATTTTCTGTTTCGATTCTGCCGGTTGATCCGAGTGACTTGTTGGCGTTGGAAGAACCGGTCGAGTTGGTGGCATGGCCAGGGGTCAAAACGATAAAGCCGGTTCGAATTGCCCCTTTGCCTGATGGTTTGACCCCGATTGACCCCATCCCGTCGAACAACCCGACGACCAAGGAAACAATAAATCGCTTGGCCGAACTGCTGATCCAAGCCGAGAAAGACCTGAACGAATTGGACGCGAAATCCGGAGATGGAGATACAGGCAGTACCTTGGCGACAGCAGCCAGATCTTTGCAGGGAAGCCTGGATCGAATGCCTCTTGCGGATCTGACGCAATTGTTTCCCGCGCTGGGCAATGAGCTGAGCCAGACCATGGGGGGATCTTCCGGTGTGATCCTGGCGATCTTTTTCAATGCCGCCGGAGATGCCTGTGCCAGTGGCGCTTCCATATCAAAGTCTTTGGTCGAAGGCCTGAACCGGGTCAGCCAGGTAGGTGGGGCCAAAGTTGGCGACAGGACAATGATTGATGCTCTGGCACCTGCGCTTGAGGCGCTGCCTTCAGGGCTGGTGCAAGCCGCGCAAGCCGCGCGCGAAGGTGCTGACAAAACCGCAAATATTCACCGTGCCAAGGCAGGCCGCGCAGCCTATGTTCCCGAAGAAAACCTGATCGGACATAACGACCCGGGTGCAGAAGCTGTTGCATTGTTGTTCGAAGGCTTGGCACGGGAGATTGAGGGCTGAAAGACACGTGGAAGACCAAAAGCAAAAACTAGAATTGGTGAAAAAACCAACCGTAAACGACATCGCGCGCGTTGCGGGTGTCAGTCTGGCGACTGTTGACCGGGTCTTGAACAGGCGTCCCGGTGTGCGGGCGGTGACCGTGCAGAAAGTACAAAAGGCGATTGATGAGCTTGGGTATGTGCGCGACACCGCTGCTGCCAACCTCGCGCGGAACCGTGTCTACAATTTCGTCTTTATTCTGCCGGATGCCGGCAATGAATTTGTCAAGGCGATATGCGATCAGATAGCTGAACAATCGCGCGATCAGTTCATCGAAAGAACACGGGTCACGATAAAAAAGGTCGCTCCGTTCGAGCCTCAGGACATAGTTAACATTCTGGATGGGGTCGACCGCCTGAATGTCGACGGAGTGGCCGTATTCGGGCCGGAAACGCCTTCGGTCCGCGACGCTGTGAAGAGGGTCAGGGATAAAGGCATTCCAGTGGTTGCATTGGTGTCGGACTTGCCAAGCTCGGACAGAGATCATTTTGTCGGGATCGATAACGTTTCGGCCGGGCGAACCGCAGCTCAGTTGATGGGGCGCTTTGTGCATCGTCCGGGTAAGGTTTTGGTTCTGACGGGCTCACGTTTGGCACGTGATCATCTGGAGCGGCGCCAGGGATTTGATCTTGTTGTCGCTGAAGAGTTCCCTCATCTGGAAGTCGTGGCGTCTGTCGAGGGCAGAGATGACCCGGATCTGATCTACAAGATGATGCCTGGGATATTTGAGACCTACCCTGACCTGGTCGGAATATACTCTTCCGCCGCGGGCAATGCGGGTTTGGTTCAATTTCTGTCAGAGAGCAGAATCAGCAAGGATCTGGTCATTATCGCGCATGAACTCACGCCGCTTAGTCGTGATGCGCTTCGCCGTGGCACCTTTGACGCGCTGATCTCGCAGGACTCCGGGCATCTGGTGCGGTCCGCCGTGCGTCTGTTGCGTGCAACATCGGACAAAGTCCCTTTCAACAAATCACAGGAACGCATCCGCATCGACATCTATCTGAAGGAAAACTTGCCGCCATAGAGGCATTGGTTTCGGGGAGGAAACTGAATGAAGACGATCAAAGGGCCTGCATTATTTCTTGCACAATTTGCCGGTGACGAAGCGCCGTTCAATTCATGGGACGCCATAACCAAATGGGCGGCGGATTGCGGATACAGGGGCGTTCAAGTGCCCAGTTGGGACGGGCGGTTGTTCGACCTTGAAACGGCCGCGACAAGCAAAGACTATTGCGATGACTTCAAGGGCAAAGCCCAAGAGAACGGCGTTGAAGTCACAGAATTATCGACGCACCTGCAAGGCCAACTTGTCGCTGTTCACCCGGCCTATGATACGGCGTTTGATGGTTTTGCGGCCGAAAGCGTCAGGGGAGATCCCAAAGCCCGGCAGGAATGGGCCGTTGATCAGGTCAAGAAAGCGCTTTCAGCCTCTCGGAATTTGGGAATCTCGGCTCATGCAACATTCTCTGGCGCGCTGGCCTGGCCTTACGTGTATCCCTGGCCTCAACGTCCTGCTGGTCTGATTGAAACCGCATTTGATGAGCTCGCCCGTCGTTGGGTGCCGATTTTGGACCACGCCGAAGACTGTGGCGTTGATGTTTGCTATGAAATCCACCCCGGCGAGGATCTTCATGACGGGGTGACATACGAAATGTTCCTTGAACGAACAGGCAACCATGCGCGGGCGTGCATGCTGTACGACCCGTCGCATTATGTCCTGCAATGCCTCGATTACCTTGACAATATCGACATCTACAAAGACCGCATCCGGATGTTTCACGTAAAGGATGCCGAGTTCAATCCGACCGGAAAGCAAGGTGTCTATTCCGGCTATCAAAGCTGGGTCGATCGGGCAGGGCGGTTCAGGTCACTCGGTGATGGGCAGGTGGATTTCGGGGCTGTCTTTTCCAAGATGGCGGCAAACGACTTTGATGGCTGGGCCGTGGTCGAATGGGAATGCTGCCTGAAACATCCCGAGGATGGCGCGCGTGAAGGTGCGCAGTTCGTTTCCGATCACATTATTCGCGTGACCGAGAAGGCCTTTGACGACTTTGCCGACGGCGGCACCGACGAAGCGGCCAATCGGAAAATGCTGGGGATAGGCTGATGGTAACAGGACGCAACGAAGAAAGAACGGGGCGCATTCGCCTTGGTATGGTCGGCGGCGGAAACGATGCTTTCATCGGCGGTGTCCACCGCATAGCCGCGCGACTGGATGACAAGTTCGAGCTGGTTGCAGGCGCGTTGTCCTCGACGCCCGAAAAATCCCGGGAAAGCGGCGAGGCGCTGGGCCTCGAGCGGGTTTACGATGACTTCAAGCAAATGGCGATGCGAGAAGCGCGTTTGAAATCCGGGATCGAAGCGGTTTCGATCGTCACGCCAAATCACGTTCACTATGCTGCCGCGCGTGAGTTTCTGAAACGCGGCATTCACGTGATTTGCGATAAGCCGCTTACGTCGACCCTTGGTGATGCGAAGAAACTGGTCAAAACCGCTGAAAACTCAAACGCGCTGTTCATCCTTACCCACAACTACACGGGCTATCCAATGGTTCGGCAAGCGCGTGAGATGGTTGCCAACGGGGATATCGGCAAGATCCGCGTGGTTCAGGTTGAGTATCCGCAAGACTGGCTGACAGAGCCGCAGGATTTCAAGCAGGCCGAGTGGAGGACTGATCCGGAACGCTCCGGTGCCGGAGGATCAACCGGTGATATTGGAACTCATGCGTATAATATTGCCTGCTTTGTAACCGGATTAAGGGCAGAAAGCCTTGCGGCGGATTTGCAGGCTTTTGTGCCGGGGCGTCAGGTCGACGATAACGCGCATGTGTTGCTGAGGTTCCAAGGCGGAGCCCGCGGCATGCTGTGGTCTTCGCAGGTTGCGCCCGGTAACGAAAACGCTCTGCGATTGCGTGTGTACGGCGAAAAGGGCGGCATCGAGTGGGCTCAGGAAGACCCGAACTATCTTTGGTTTACTCCTTACGGAGAGCCAAAGCGTCTGATCACCCGAAATGGGGCTGCGGCAGGGGATGCGGCCAATCGGCTCAGCAGAGTGCCCCCGGGACACCCCGAAGGTTACCTGGAAGGGTTCGCCAATATCTATGGCGAAGCAGCCGAAGCCATACTGGCGTTCAGAAACGGAAGTTCACCTGACGCATCCGTTGTCTATCCAACGGTCCGGGATGGGCTTGAAGGCGTCAGGTTTGTGGCCGCATGCGTGCAAAGCTCTGCCAGAAATTCGGCCTGGGTAAAGCTGGAGTGAGGCTTTCTGTTTTGCGGGTTGAATTGCCGGCCTTGTTTGAAAAACCGGGTTGAGGCGGGCAGGCGCCTCAACAATCGACGCGGCCATTTTGTATAAGCTAACTTAGGCCGTGTCACAAACAACGTGCTGCTAGCACTTCCACGGCGTCATCAAAGGTTTGGGCGCTATTCTCGGCCCGCGCCGTCAGATGAGCGCCTTCCAGCAAGGCCAATGCCGCGCGTGCTTCTGCTTTCGGATCTTCAACGCCAGTGATCGAATGATCGGTTTTGCCAAGCGCAAAGACATTCTCGATCCACCGGGTCATCATGCGCCGGAACTCGCGGATTTTGTCGGTGACCTCATTCGACAAGCTTTCCCGGCTGATGATCAGCGACACACATAAGCACAGGGTTTTTCCGTCGTTCAAAGCCGCGCGATACAGCGCGATCAGCGCACGCATACGCCCGCCCGCCGTGTCACAAGTTTCCTCGATCTCGTCGCAGCGTCCCGTAGACTCGGTATGGTAGCGTGTCATTAAAGCGGCTGACAGCGCGGCTTTGGTCGGGAAGTGATAGTGGATCGATGCCTTGCGGATGCCCACATCATTGGCGAGGTCGGCATAGCTGAAGCCGTCGAAGCCTTTGCTGCGTACGGCAAATTCGGCAGAATTCAGCAAAGCGGTTTTTGTATCTATTTCCATACCACGTTCATCCTATTTGCGCTCAACAATGCCGCGGTGTTTTCTGCTGCTTCCAATGCACCTTCCAGATATCCCCCAAATTGCGCGGCTGTTTCGGTGCCACTGAAAATGATCCGGTCTTCCCAGATCCGCCTCATGGCCTTCGGCATGCCGTATTGCGGATGGGCATATACGGGCTGAAGGTCCAGGTTGGTCGCTGTGAAGCGGTCAAACGCCCAGTCTTTCAGCAAAAGCGCGCTGGGGCTGATCGCCTTGCGCCCGAACAATCGCCCCAGCTGAGCCAGAACCTGCTGCCGCACATCCCCTTCATCCCGGCGCGCTTGCGCAGGGATGCCGATGAAACCGAACAGCGCGAAGGGACCACCGCTGGCAGGCGACGCGTCGTGGATTTCCGCCATGGGACCGTGCCGGCTCATAGCATCCCCTGACAGTCCGTCTTCGCGCCAGAACGGAGTGTCATAGACCGCAACCGCTTTGGCCTGCCCGGCCATCCAGGTCGCGATGTGCCGCATGGCTGACAACGTGCCATCGGGCAGGGCGGGCTCATAGATCAACTCGGCCGCGATGCGTGGGGGCACGGCAAGTACCACACGGTTTGCCAAAATATGCTGCCCAGATTGCGTGGTGACCCGAACCCCACCTTCGGTGCAGGCCAAGACGGTGATCTGCGTGGACAGGTGAATTGTCCCATCCGGCAACCGTGCCGACAGCGCATCTGTCAAAGCAGCGAGCCCCCCGACCAGACGATATGACCCTTCCATGGATGAAAACCCGCGGCCCCGCTCAACACGGCCCTGTTCATCTTCGAAACTCAGCGCGCCGGAACTGAATTGGTCAAACCGGTGCAGGCCCAGCCGGTCTGTCAGCGCTGCGATACGTGGCTGGCCGGGCCAGAACCAAGCCGGACCCATGTCCAGATGGGCGTTCCCCTGAAACTCGGTCAGAATGCGTCCGCCCAGACGGCTGCGCGCCTCAACAACCAGAACTTCCTGACCCTGATCCACAAGCTGTGTCGCCAGGCTGAGCCCTGAAAGCCCACCGCCGATGATGAGCGTATCGGTGCGCATGGATCAGAACCCCTCAGTTGAAGGACGCAGGTCCAGCTCTTGGGTCCAAGTCGACCTGGGTTGTTGCGCCAGTTGCCAATATACCTCGGCAATATTTTCGGGCTTCATCATTTTGGCTGGGTCCAGACTGTGCCGGTCGCGTGACCGGGCCGTGTCGATTATGCCGTCCAGAGTGACATGCGTGATATGCACGCCTACCGGTTGAAACTCTCGTGCAAGCGATTGTGTCAGCCCGCGCAGGGCAAACTTGGCCGAAGCAAATGCTGAAAACTGTGCACCACCGCGCAGAGAGGCGGTTGCACCCGACACGATCAAGGTTCCGCCACCGCCACGGACCATCGGCTGCATCACCGATTGCGCCAGCACGATCAGCGTTTGCACCATCGACGTCCAGCTGCGCTGGTAATCGTTCAGCGTTGTTTTCAGGAAGGGTGAGATCACCAGTTCTGCGGTGTTGTGCACCACGATCTTGGGCGGCCCGTAAGTGGCAATCAAATCGGCTATGACCGGTGCCGTTTCGCCGGGGTCGGACAGATCGACCTGATGAAAGGAACCGATTGGGTTGTCGGGTTGGGTTCGGCCCAGACCCACGGTCACCATGCCTTCGGCCTGGAAACGCGACACCAACGCCTGGCCAAGCCCAGCCCCCGCTCCGGCGACAAGCGCCAAGGTTTTTTGTTCAGCCATCGGTTACACCGCCGGCGGTTGGGCGTAAGGCAGGTGGCCTGTCTTCATCCAGATTTTGGCCCCGTCCGCCCCAGCAACGGCCGTCAGGCTATGGCCTTCAGGCAGGCGCAGCCAATCGTTTTTGACCAGTTCGTCCCCGCCTTCGGTGACCGACCCGTCGATGATCAGAACCTCGATCCCGCCAGGGGCGTCCGAGCGCAGCGTCGCGCCCGCGTCCAGATGGGAGTAGGTCACTATCTCGCGCGCATCCTCATGCAGGACTGCGGTGGCGATGCCGTTCGCGGGCGCGCGCAGCTCATCCACCATGTTTTTGCGAAACTGGGTTCGGTCGTTCATGTCGAACTGCCAGAGCTTGACGAAGATCGTGCATCCCGGTTCCGACCCCGGTGTGTGTTGCGAGGTTGGCGGATTGCGCACATAGGTCCCCACCGGATAGTCGCCGTGTTCATCCTGAAATACACCGTCAAGGACAATGAATTCCTCGCCGCCGGTATGGGTGTGGGCAGAGAAATGACTGCCCGGCGCATAACGCACGATAGTGGTGGCCCGTGCGACCTCGCCTCCGATCCGGTCCAACATCCTGCGATCCACACCCTTCATAGGAGAGGCCTGCCATTCCAGCTGGTCTGAGTGAACGACAACGCGGTCAGAGAAGTCCGAATTGATTTCCATGGGGTCAGGTCTCTTCCTTGGTTACGACGCATGATATTATCTACTAGTAGGTAGGTAAGCGCCAGCTGCAAAACTAGAATACTCGACACGTTTCACAGAGTGTTGAACGGTTTCTTGTCAGGGGGCTTGGTCGTACGGTTAGGTGGCGCAACCGCCACGGAGAGGTTTCACGCCTCGTTTTGAGGGCGGGGCGTGCGCGACACGCTATATCAGGTGCAGCAATATCTGCTTGATATCAATTGCTTCCTGCAAAAGGAAAGCTTCAATAGCCGTTTTGAAACTGGCTGTGGTTTTCGCGCGAGGCAATTCAGTGCTCATGAAAACAGCGGGTATCTTCGGTTTCGGAGGTTTCGGAAATACCGCATTGAATTGCATGAAGTCGAAACAAACTTGTGATAATATCGCATTTATGAGGTAGAAAGACGTAACCCTTGATGGGCAACGCATCCGCATGCTTCACTTTCGGGGCTATGTCAGCATTTGATTTTGCTGGCCCCAAAAAACCGAAAGGCACTACCTTTCCACACCAAAAACCTGAGCGCACCGCTGCCCGAGAGGGTGAGAAAAACAAGCGCGGAAGCTACCCAACACGGAGATATCAGATGAAAAAAATTGCAACGCTACTTGGAAGCGCGTCTTTCGCGATTGCCGGGCCGGCCATGGCCGCGGATATCGTGATCGGTGTGCCCAACTGGGCCTCGGTGAACGCCACGGCACATATTCTTGAGGTCGTGATCGAAGAAAACCTCGGCCTGGACGTGGAATTGCAAAACGGCACCAACCCGATTGTCTTCGAGGCGATGGACAGCGGTTCGATGCATGTCCATCCGGAAGTGTGGATGCCCAATCAGCAGAACCTGCACGATACCTATGTCAAGGAAAACGGCACCGTCGTCATGAACCAAAACCCGGTTCAGGCCGAACAGGGCATGTGCGTGCCGACCTATATCGCGGAACAATATGACATCAAATCGATCGATGACCTGAGCGACCCCGACAAGGTTGCGATCTTTGATACTGATGGCAACGGAACACCCGAGGTATGGATCGGTGCGCCGGGTTGGGCGTCGACCGTTGTCGAGAAGATCCGGGCCAAGTCCTATGGCTATGACCAGATCTTCGAGCTGACGGAATACGAAGAAACCATTGCCTATGCCAATCTGGCAAATGCAACCAAAGCGGGCGACCCGTGGATCGGGTTTTGCTACAGCCCCCACTATATCTTCGTGACACAGGATCTGACGGTTCTGGAAGAACCGCCTCATGATCCGGCCACCTGGACAATCGTTCAGCCCACGGATGATCCGGATTGGTTGTCCAAGTCCGAGGCGTCCTCGGCCTGGAACGGAGCAACGCTTCACTTGCACTACGCCAAGGAACTGGAAGAGAGCTATCCCGAAGTGGCCGCCCTGTTCAGCAACTACCAGATGACAGGCGACGATCTTAGCGCGATGGGTAAGGCGCTGGCCGTCGACAACATCGAAGCTGCGGATTTCGCCAAGGAATGGGTGGCTGCAAATGAAGACACCGTCATCGGCTGGCTGACCAACTAAATCACCACTCTTCGGGCCGTCGCGCAAAACCGCGGCGGCCTTTTTCTGTCGGGCAGGGCATCGCCCTGTGGGGGATAAATGGACGAACCTGTCGTAAAATTAGAAAACGTTTGGAAGATCTTCGGCTCGCGTGCGGAAGAGGCAATGGAAGCCGTCAGAAACGAAGGCATAGGCAAGCCGGAGGTTCTGGAGCGGTTCAACTGTGTTGTCGGCGTTCAGGGCGCCACGTTCGAAGTGCCGAGGGGTGAGATTTTCTGTATCATGGGGCTGTCCGGCTCGGGCAAGTCCACATTGGTGCGACATGTGAATCGATTGATCGAACCCACGGCGGGTCGGATCGAGATTCTGGGTCACGACGTTTCGAAACTGTCGGAATCCGAGTTGCGCCGCATTCGCGCCCAGCAAATCGGGATGGTCTTTCAGCACATGGCGCTGATGCCGCATCGTTCCGTGCGCGATAATGTGGCCTATCCGTTGGAGATCCGAAAGGTGTCCAAGTCAAAGCGCTGGGCCGTCTCGGATCACGCGCTGAGCCTGGTGAATCTGACAGGTTACGAGGACCGCCTGCCCAAAGAGCTTTCGGGCGGGATGCAGCAACGCGTGGGGATCGCGCGGGCGCTGGCCTCGGACCCGGAAATCCTGTTGATGGATGAACCGTTCTCTGCCCTTGATCCGCTGATCCGCCTGCAATTGCAGGACCAGTTCAAAGCACTTGTGGCGCAGCTCAAAAAGACCACGCTGTTCATCACCCACGATCTGGACGAAGCCATTCGGATCGGCCACCGGATTGCGATCATGAAAGATGGCGTCATCGTACAGATCGGAACCCCCGAAGACATCGTCATGAACCCGTCCGACGATTACGTGCGCGAATTCGTTCAGGGCATCTCAAAGCTCAAACTGGTCAAGGCGCATTCCATCATGGAGCCGGTGGGCAGTTACTCAGGGCCACTTGACGGTGCGCCCCGAGCCGACGAGGGCGCGGATCTGGATCAATTGATCGACCTGGCCGTGAATTCTGATCTGCCGGTCGTCATCACGGATGCGGGTATCGATGTGGGTGTCGTGACCAAGCCGCGCCTGTTGCGCGGTATCCAGGGGGGCAAAAATGACTGATGCTGCAACAGAGATGAAAGTAACGGCCGCCTCTGATATCGAGGTCGATCGCGAGGCCCTGGACCTTTCCATCAAAGAGTTCGCGGGTCCGAACGGTGACTACTATGTCAATGCGTTCCACAAGATTCATGATGCGACCAGCGCGATTCCCAACACGTTCAACAAGTGGGCCGCGGTGCTGGGGCCATTCTGGTCTGCGTCACGCGCCATTTGGGGCATGTTCTGGACCTTTCTGATCCTTGAGATCATCGCGTGGGTCCAGATCGGCAGGGGCGCGTGGGGCAATCCCGGCGCGGATTTCGCCGAGCGCGCTGCGCGTCAGCAGGAACGTGCGGCCGAACTGTTGGCGCGCGCAGCGGATGCCACGGAACAGGCCGATATCGACCGTTTCACCAAACTGGCCGAGAACATACAGAAAGCAGCGGCCACAAGTCTGGAAAGGGCTGCCGCCGCCCAGTCCGAGGCGGCAGGAATCCTGATTACCGGGTTGTTGATGTTGCTGGTGTTCAAGTTGGTTCAAGGGTTCTACGCCGACCGCGTCTACGAAAAACAGTATTCGAACTGGCGTATCGATCCGGACAGCACTGAAAGCGGGCGTTCGACCCGTAACATCGTCATGGGTGCGATCCTTGTCGCAGCAATCGGACCATTGATCGTGTACAAGTTCACCGTGAACGCATCCCTTCCATTGTTGGACGCGTTCCCGGAACAGCAAGTCTCTGCGATGTTTCTTGGCGAGGGCAACGGCACGCTGTTCTCGAGCCTGGCAAACTGGATGGAGGCCAGGATTGATGCGGCCGCTGCGGCGGGCGGCGACATCTTTGACGGGATCGTGGCGGGTGTGCGCTCGGTGCTTGATGCGCTGACGATTGCACTGATTGGGTCGCCCTGGCCGGTGGTCATGCTGGTCATTTGTGTGACGGCCTGGCGTGCGGCGGGACCAAGGGTTGCCATCTTCACCGCGTCTTCCCTGGCCTATATCGCGTTGCTGGGGTATTGGGACGTGGCGATGGAAACGGTTGCTCTGGTCGGTGCGGCGGTGTTGCTGTGCGTCGTCTTCGGCATTCCGCTGGGTATCTGGTTCGGCAAATCGCAGCGCGCTTATCGCGCGGCGGAACCGGTTCTGGACCTGATGCAGACGCTTCCCGCCTTCGTCTACCTGATCCCGATCATCGCCTTCTTCGGCACCGGCAACCCGCCGGGGATTCTGGCCACCATCATCTTTGGCATGCCGCCTGTGATCCGCCTGACGGCACTGGGCATGCGCGGGGTTCCGGAAAGCATCAAAGAAGCTGCCGTCGCTTTTGGCGCGTCGAAATGGCAACTGTTGAAGGATGTTGAAATCCCGCTGGCGCTGCCATCGATCATGACCGGTGTGAACCAGACGATCCTGATGTGCCTGTCCATGGTCGTGATCATCTCACTGATTGGCGGGGGCGGTTTGGGCAAGGAAATCCTCGAGGCGCTGCAATACGCTGCCAAGGGGCCGGGCCTGCTGGGGGGCTTTGCGATCCTGTTCCTTGCCATGGTCATGGACCGGATCGTGCAGGGCGCGTTCCGACGAGAAGACGAAAAACTCTGAACGCAAACGCCCCCGGTTCTGATCGGGGGCGCTTTTCTTTGATCCGAGGAAATCATGACCGACCCGTACGAACAATCGATGATGGACAACCTGTATTGGTGGGGCGTGCCCACACTGTTCCGGTGTCCCAATGTCGGGCCCGAAGGGCAGGATATCGCACTGGCGGGCGTGCCGCATTCGACGGGCAACGGCACGACCGAAAGGGACCAGCACCTGGGACCACGCGCGTTGCGGCATGTCTCGGCCGTACAACGCAGGGTGCATTCGGTCTTTGAAATTGATCCTTGGCAGAGTGCGCGGATCGCCGATGTTGGTGATGTGCCTTTTCCAAAGGCCAACGACAACGAAGACTGCATCGAACGCATCACTGAATTCTACAAGACCATAGACGCGGCCGGAGCGCGCCCCGTTTCCGTCGGAGGCGACCATTCCATCACCGGTGGCATTGTTCAGGCCCTGGGTGGCGGCAAGCTTGCAGGCGGGCAGCCGGTCAGCTTTCTGCATCTGGACGCGCATACGGATGTCTTCACCAAGGTTGATCACTTTCTTGGTGCCAAGAAATCAGCGGCTCACTGGGGGGCCTATCTGGCCGATCAGGGGCAGGTGGATCCAACCCGGTCGATGCAGATCGGTCTGCGGGGCCATCCACGCAGCCTGGACTGGCTGCAACCGTCTTATGACTACGGGTACAATATCGTCACAATGCGAGAGTTCCGACAGCGCGGGTTGGCCGATGTGGTCGCGCAGACCAAAGAGGTTTTGGGTGACCGCCCGGTTTACATCACCTTCGATCTGGACTGTCTGGACCCAACCGTCGCGCCGGCCGTGTCCAATCTGGAACCGGGTGAGAAGGGGTTTGACATAGATGAGGCGGTCGGCATCCTGCGCGCGGCGCGCGGATTGAACATCATCGGCGGCGATGTGGTCTGCATGATGCCCACCAAGGACAGCCCCAACAACATCACCGCGCTGACGGCGGCGGCCGTGGTGTTCGAGATGATTTCGATGATCGCCGAGAACGTCGCGCGGGCCTAGCGCCGCGCGTCGATCGCCTGTGCCAGAACACACAGCAACTCGAACATCAGCGAGATGCCAAGCCACGCCGTTCCACCTTGGGGGTCGAATGGCGGTGACACTTCGACAAGATCGGCGCCAACAAGGTTCAGACCGGACATCCTGCGAATGACCTGCTGGGCCTGAAAGCTGTTGGGCCCGCCGATTTCAGGTGTTCCTGTGCCGGGGGCGTAAGTTGGATCGACAAAGTCGATGTCATAGGTGCAATAGGTCGGCTGCATGCCAACGATATCGCGTACCTCGTTCATAACGTCGTCCATGCCCCTGTCGAACAGCTCTTCGATACGGATGATGCGGATGCCCTGCGCCTCGCCCCATTCGATATCTTCAGTGTTGTAGGCCGTGCCGCGAATCCCGACTTGTACAAAACGCTTCGGGTCCACCAACCCTTCCTCGACCGCGCGGCGGAACGGGGTGCCGTGGGTGAATTTGTGACCTCCGAAATAAGTGTCGAACAAGTCCGTGTGACTGTCGAACTGGATCAGGCCAACCGGACCCGAAGCGGCCACGGCTCGCAGGACGGGCAGGGTGGTCAGGTGATCCCCTCCGGCGGTCAATGGTGTGATGTTGCGGGCTTGAAGATCCGTGTAGAAACGCGTGACCCGATCCAGCGTGTCTTCTATGTCGACGGGATTGGGGGCAACGTCTCCTAGATCTGCGCAGTTCACCATTGCAAACGGTGCCACTCCCGTAACCGGGTTCATCGCCCGGATCATCGTGGAATAGTCCCTCAGTTGCCGCGGACCATGCCGGGCGCCGGGGCGATTTGTGGTTCCGCCGTCCCAAGGGATCCCCACGAGGCCCAGTTCGACCTCCGAGATCCGTTCGTGCGCCAGATCCAGAATAGGCAGGCGCATGAATGCGGGAATGCCGGCAAATCGGGCCAGTTCCATGGCGGATACCGGTTGAAAAAATGAATCGGCCATGATGCCCCATCCTATACAAGTTTCTCCAGTGACCCTAACGGTTCGGCAACGTGCTGGGAATGCCCGCCGTCATTCAGGGCAGGATACGAAAACGTCGGCGAATTTCGGCGTCTTGTTCTGAGGTGAGGTATTCAGGGTGATGCGTGCTCAACACCTCTTGAGCGACTTGCCGTGCGGATGACCATGCATCCAGTGCACCGTCTGTTTGCCACGTGCGAGGCTCCTGGCGATCGGCGAGTTTCGGATAGAAGTAATCTCGTTCCATGGCTTCATAGGTTTGCTCGCTGCCCAGAAAATGCCCCTCGCCCAGAACCGAATGGCAGATGGCGTCAAAGCCAAGGTTCGCTTCGGTGACTTCGATCCCGCGCAGGATGCGATACGTGTGCGAGTGCATTTCGTTGTCCAGAACAAAGGCCTCGAAGCTGACCCCGAGCAGAGATGCCGTCATCCCCGAACTTTCATAGATCAGATTGCCTCCTGCCAGCGCTGCCGCCAGCGACGTGATGCCTTTTTCTGCCCCATGCTGGGCGTCGATGGCCTTGGCATCGGCCATCGAAGCGGCCACACCCGATGGCAAACCCAGCCAGTTCGTGATTTGCGCTGACGCTGCATTCAGGATTGCGGTCTCACCGCTGCCACCTGCGAAAGAGCCGGTCCTGAGATCCACGATGAAAGGCCAGTTGGAAAAGACCATCGGAAAGCCGGGTTTGATCGCATTGACCATCACGAGGCTGGCCAGCGTTTCGGCCAGTGATTGCGCCAGAAATCCGGCCAGAGTTGCCGGGGCGGTCGCACCCGCCTGCGCGGCCGTGATGCAGGACATCGGTATGTTATGGGCGATGCATTCATAGACAACATCCACGGCATCCTCGCCGTATCGCATTGGTGAAATGATCGGACTTATATGCGCTTTCAGGAAGGGGCGTTTGGCGAATTCCCCGACCCCTCCGGCGACGATGTCCAGCATCTCGACAATCGGGCCGACATGTTCCGCCAACGTGAAAGACGTTGCTATTGGTTTGGTTGTGTTCCGTACCAAAGCATAAACCGTGTTGACGTCCAGATCGAACACATCGGGGACGTCGGTCGCCACGCAGCACCGGGTGAACCAACTGACATTGGCCAGCGTATCCTGTAGCCGGGTGAAATCATGCAGATCCGCCAGGGTAGACGGGCGATAAAGCCCACTGTTGATATCAAGTGTCTGAACCGCAGCACCGCCGGTGCCAAAATACACGCGGTCGCCACCCACCTCGATGGACCGGTTTTCATCCCGGCCATGAAAGGTGAAGCTCTTCGCGGCCGAGGCGATGGCCTGTTCGACCATTGAACGGGGAAAAACCAGCCGGTTCTGTTCCCGGTCCTGAGCCCCCGCTGCCCTGAGGTCGATGGCCAGCCTGTCCGGCACGTCTCCCATCCCCAGTTCTTCCAGCAGACGCAGCGCGGTGTCGTAAATTTTCTCGATTTCCGAAATGCTTAAGGGCCTGAATGTCCCGCCTTTCTGACCGGGCGGGCAAGGGTCAAAAACGGGCTTGGCCGCACGCTGTGCGTGCCGTGCCTTTCGACCGCTTCTTTTGACGCTCTCCGATGGCATTCGTTTACGTTACCTTGCGTTTTCCTGCACCCTAGGACCCAACTTGTCCCGGTATCAAAGAAGAAGTGCCGTTTTCAGAATTCGAAATCGCGGTTTCGATTTTCCGGCACCCGCATCTGCCCTGTTGTATGCCCATCCCGTTATTCAGCAAGACTGGTGCCGAAGTTGAAGGAGCAATGCCATGAAGTCGCGTACCAGAGCCGTTGTGATAGGGGGCGGGATCGCCGGATGTTCGACGCTCTACCACCTGACCCGGGAAGGGTGGACCGATGTGGTTTTGGTCGAACGGAATGAACTGACCTCGGGCACGACATGGCATTCGGCGGCGCAGGTCACCAATTTCGGCATGAACCAGACGATGGTCGGCCTGAAATCTCATTCGATCCGTCTGTACAAGGAACTGGCCGACGATCCGGATTACCCTATCAACTATCACCACGCAGACGGTGGGATCCGTCTGGCCAACACCGAAGGGCAGATGCAGGGCTATCGTCACTTTGCGTCCATGGCGCGGGGGATGGACGTGCATTTCGAGGTGATAGACGCGGATGAATGTGCTCGGAGACACCCGTTGATTTCGACCGATAATCTCATCGGTGGGCTTTGGGATCCGCTGGACGGCGACATCGATCCGGCGCAATTGTGCCAGGCCCTTGCGCGCCGGGCACGCAAGGCGGGCGCCGAGGTGTATCGAAGTACGCCGGTGACCGCGCTGACACAGCACAACGATGACACCTGGACCGTGCATACCGAGCACGGGGATATCGACTGTGATGTCGTCGTCAACGCCTGTGGTTACAGGGTCAACGAAGTCGGCGCCATGATGGGTGTTCATCATCCCGTGTCGTCCATGGAACATCAGTATTTCCTGACCGAAGAAATCGAGGCTATCCGGGATGCCGGGCATCGGATGCCGCTGCTGCGCTGCCCGATCAGCGACTATTATTGCCGACAGGAAAAGAACGGGCTGCTACTCGGGTTCTACGAGCAGGGATGTAAGACCTGGGGTATGGACGGGATCGATCCGAACTTCGTGAACGCTTTGTGCCCGGATGATCTGGACCGTGTGACCGATGTGCTGGAAGGGGCCTTCGCGCGCATGCCTGCCTTGATGGAGGTTGGTATTCACACCGTGGTCAACGGGCCAATCACCTACACAATTGACGGGGCGCCTCTGGTCGGTCCGATCCCGGGAAAACGCAACGCGTTTTGTATCATTGGCCTGCGGGCCGGGCTGGGTGAAGGTGGCGGTCACGGATGGTTGCTGGCACAGCAGATCGTGCATGGCGAGGCATGCTATGACACGTGGTGCCTCGATCCCCGAAGGTTCGCCGGACATGCAAATGTGGAACTCACGGCACTAAAGGCGATTGAAGATTACCAGAACGAATTCAGGTTCCACTTTCCGCATGAACATCGCCCTGCGGGCCGACCCGCCAAGACGACCCCTCTGACGCCTGTTCTGGCATCCGAAGGGGCCGAGTTCACTGTGGTCAACGGGTGGGAGAGGGTGGACTATATCAAACCCGATCCCGGATTTTCGCCGACGCTTGGTTTCGATTTTGACGAAACCTTCGACTTGGTAGCTGCCGAAGTCGAAAGCATTCGAACCGGCGTCGGGCTTGCAGAGGTCAACGGGTTCAACCGCATCGAGATCACAGGATCCGACAGGCACGCATTTCTGGACCGGTTGTTTTGTGGATTGGTCTCTCGGCGTGACGGGCGTGTCGGGTTGGGATACCTGTTGAACGACCACGGTATGATCAAGGCAGAAGCGACGATTGCCAATCTGCCCGCCTGCGACAGGGGGCCGGCCCGCGTTTGGTATGGTTCCGCCGCGGCGAGCGAGTTTCACGACATGGATTGGTTGCGCTTGCATCTGCGCATCGATGAGGACGTTCAGTTGCGCAGCCTGACAAATGATCAGACCATTCTGGTTCTGGCTGGCCCGAAGTCGCGTTCTGTCTTGTCAGCCTGCGCCAGAGGAGATTGGTCGGCAGATGCGTTCCCGTGGCTCAGCGTGCGCGAGTGCTTTGTCGGTATTGCTCCGGCGACGGTTATGAACCTCAGTTTCTCGGGCGAGTTGGCCTATGAAATCCATGTTCCCAACGCCTCGCTCTATGCGGCCTATCTTGCCTTGCGCGAGGCCGGCGAAACGCATGGGCTGAAACTGTTCGGTGCCAGGGCCGTTGAATCCATGCGCATGGAGAAGAGCTTTTTGCACTGGAAAGCCGATCTGATCACCGAATTTGATCCTTTTGAAACCGGCTTGGATCGGTTCGTCCGACTGGACAAGGGCGCCTTCGTGGGGCGTGATGCCTTGTTGAAACGGAAATCGGATGGACCACGACGCAAGCTGGTCCCCTTGCGCATCGATTCATCCCTTGGCCCCGCGCATCCCGGCGCATCACTGATGCAGGATGATACTGTCGTTGGCACCATCACGTCGGGCGAATGGGGGTATCGCACGGAGCTAAATCTGGCGCACGCTTTCATTCATCCGTCCCTGGCGCAGCTTGGCCGCGAAATGGAACTGGACAGCTGCGGGAAACGGATTGGTGCGACGGTTATCAGCCCAAGCCCGTACGACCCGGATTTTGTGCGGATGAAAGCCTAGAATCGACCGTTTCGATCAACTTCTTCATTGCCGCATGGGCAAAACTTTGCTTCGCTAGTTTCGAACAAATCGAAACAATGGTCGGTTGCCGTGTCCAAATCTCTGAGTCTTCGATGGCTGGAAGTGTTTCAGTTGATCGCCAAATCCGGATCGATTCAGCAAGTCGCATCAGAAACAGACTTGTCGATCAGCACGGTTTCGAACCACCTGCGCAGCCTCGAACGCGCGTTGGGTATTGAATTGGTCGACCATGGGCGCCGCCCGATGGGCCTGACGCCGGCGGGCGAGGTGTTTGCCCGCTATGTGCGTGAGGGTCTGACTGTGCTGAAACGCGGTGAGGCCGAGATACGAACGGGAAACTGGCAGCATGCGACGGATCTGCGGCTGGCTTTGATCGATGATTTCGACAACCAGATCGCGCCCGACCTTGTTCGTTTTCTGGCGCAGGCTCTGCCGCGGTGCAATTTCCGCCATTTCACGCGCCCGAGCCACGAAATTCTTGCCAAACTTCAGGAACACAAGCTTGACGTGGGCGTCGCCACACGACCGCTGGGCCGTACCGAGGGGCTGATCGAATACCCGTTGATGAGAGATCCCTTCATCGTCGTGGTTCCCAACAAGTTCGAAGGGTCCCCGGACGAGCTGTTCAACCCGGATGCCGACCTGCCATTGTTGAGGTATTCGCGTGACTATGTGATCGGCAAGCAGATTGAAACGCAGTTGGCCCGGAGCAAATACAGCCTGCCCAACCGGTTTGAGCTGGAGTGTAATCAATCCATCATCGGCTTGGTTGCGCAGGGCAGCGGGTGGGCAATCACGACCGCCGCGTGTTTCCACCGAACGCAGAGGTTTCACAACAGCGTAAAGGCTATGCCATTTCCCGGTAGCAACTTCGTTCGCACAGTGTCGCTGTTTACAACTGAAGTATACCCAGCAACGACGTCGGTGCTGATCCAGAAGGCCATGAGCAAATTGATACGTCAGCATTTCACAAGACCGATGTGTGCCCGGCACAATTGGCTGAAGAATGAGTTCCGCACCATGGAGATAGAGGGCGTCTAGCCCAATCTGACCGGGGTGCCGAACGGCTGATGGTTTAGGGCGGATGCTCGCAGGGCTTAAATTGGACATGCCGTGTTGGTGCTTGGGGAAACCGGGCCGACGTTCGAATTGCGGTTTGTGCTGGTCCGGGTTCTTTCTAACGGGGTGTCGAATTCGTCTCGCCTCGGGCTCAAAGCGCTTCTAGTCTCTGAAGGACAGGCAATCACGTCAACAGGAAGCCAAATGAGCTGGATCAGAACCATCCCATTCGAGCAGGCCACAGGCAGGCTGAAGAAACTCTATGACCGCGTCACGGGCCCGGGCAACAATGTGGACAATATCATGATGGCGCATTCGTTGCGTCCGCATTCGATGGAAGGGCACATGGCGATCTACAAGGCGGTGCTGCATCACTCGGGCAACAAGATACCGAAATGGTTTCTCGAGGTGCTGGGCGTGTGGGTCAGCTCTCTGAACCGATGCGGATATTGCGTCGAACACCATTTCGCAGGGTTGCAGCGGTTGCTGGCCAACGAAGAACGGGGAAACGCGATCCGGGCCGCGATCGAAGCCCGCGATCCGGCCGCCGCGCCATTGGATGCAGCGCAGGTGGCGGCCATGGCCTATGCGCGCAAGCTGACCGAGGATCCGGGCGATCTGGTCGAAGTGGATGTGATCGCGCTGCGCACGGCAGGGTGGGATGATGGAGAAATCCTCGAGATCAATCAGGTCTGTTCCTACTTCTCTTATGCGAACCGCATGGTTCTGGGGCTGGGATGTTCGACGGAAGGCGACGAATTGGGTCTGTCGCCCAACAACTCTGACAACCCTGACGATTGGGGGCATCGATAAAGCCTGAAGCAAGGGGTATCGGCAGATCCGGTGCGCCAAACGGGCGCCAGCCTCGGCCATGTTGGCCGAGGTCGATTAGAAGATCCTCTTGAGGATTCAGGCAAGGGCCGCTCGGGCACAGCTTGAAAAACGGCGTTTGTATCGGAACCTTGTATCCAGTGCGGAATATATGGGTTTTTGAGGCATCAATTTGACCCCAATCAAAGCGCATCCGTGGCCTTTCTGCTAGCTCCTTTCCGGGACAACAGAAAAGGAAAGATTTCATGGAAGCCATTGCTCGGGTCGAAACAAATTCAACTCAGGTCAAGACCAGGCCGACGCCGGTTGCAGAGGTCGCAGAGCCCAGCCCTGAAAAGATCCGGCAGGCGTTTGAAAGCGGCAAGTACCCCTATGGCCGCAAGATGGCGCGGTCGGTGTACGAAGAACAGAAGGCCAAGCTTCAGGCAGAGTTGCTGAAGGTTCAGTTGTGGGCGCAGGAAACCGGGCAGCGTTTCGTTCTGCTGTTCGAAGGGCGCGATGCTGCCGGCAAGGGCGGTACAATAAAGCGGTTTATGGAGCACCTCAATCCGCGTCAGGCCCGGGTCGTGGCCTTGAATAAACCCACTTGGGAAGAAAAGGGGCAGTGGTATTACCAGCGCTATATTCAGGAACTGCCAACAGTTGGCGAAATGGTGTTCTACGACCGGTCCTGGTACAACCGCGCGGGTGTCGAGCGGGTGATGGGCTTCTGCTCTCCCAATGAATATCTGGAATTCATGCGGCAGACGCCGGAGTTGGAGCGGATGCTGGTGCGTTCGGGCATCCAGCTTTACAAATACTGGTTCTCGGTCACGCAGGAAGAACAGCAGCGTCGTTTCAAAAGTCGCGAGACGGATCCTCTGAAACAGTGGAAATTGTCACCGATTGACAAGGCCAGCCTCAGCAAGTGGGACGATTATACCGAAGCAAAAGAGGCCATGTTCTTTTACACCGATACCGCGGACGCGCCGTGGACGATCATCAAGTCGAATGACAAGAAACGCGCGCGGCTGAATTGTATGCGCCATTTCCTGTCGACGCTGGACTATCCGGGCAAGGATCACGACATTGTGGGTGAGCCCGATCCGTTGATCGTGGGGCAGGCGCATCACGTGATTCACCGCTCCGAGCATATTCTGGGTACAGCACTGCATCCGGACGCTCGTTAATCACGCCGGTGCCCGCCTGGACTGCGCCAGCGGGCATCGAAGTATCATGCTGACATTTTGGCGATCATCCCTTGTCTCGCGCCAAGCCCGCGCATATGGCTGGTGCGATGACAAAAGTGATGACATATCCGGCCCACTTTCGGGCAATTGCCGTGCTTGGCCTGCCGTTGATCGGTGGCCATCTGGCGCAGTTTGCCATCGGCCTGACCGACACCGTCATGCTGGGCTGGTACGGGGTCGAGGCGCTGGCAGCGGTTACCCTAGCCAGCAGCTATTATTTCGTTCTGTTTTTGTTTGGTGCAGGCTTTGGCTGGGCCGTCATGCCGATGGTTGCCACCGCCGCGGCAGAAGGGGACGAAACCAGCATTCGCCGCTCGACGCGCATGGGGCTGTGGTTGTCACTGCTATACGCTGCGGTGGTCATGCCGTTGTTGTGGTGGTCCTATCCGATCCTGATCGCCATGAAACAAGAGCCGCATATCGCTGAAACCGCGTCGGAATATTTGCGTGTTGCCGGTTGGGGGTTGTTTCCGGCGCTCATCGTGATGGTGTTGAAATCCTACCTTGCGGCTCTGGAGCGAACTCAGATCGTGCTGTGGATCACGGTTACGGCGGCGGTTGTGAACGGGTTTACCAACTATGCGCTGATCTTTGGCAATTGGGGCGCGCCGGAACTGGGCGTGATGGGCGCTGCGATCGCTTCGATCGCGACGCAGGTCGTTTCTCTGGTCGCGGTTGTCGTCTATGTGGTCCGGACCTTGCCGGAACACAGCCTGTTCCAGCGCTTCTGGCGTCCGGATTGGGAAATGTTCATCAGCGTGTGGAAACTGGGCGTGCCCATTGGCCTGACCACCCTGGCCGAGGTGTCGCTGTTTGCAACATCCGCCGTGATGATGGGCTGGCTGGGTCAGGTCCCGCTGGCCGCGCACGGGATCGCCCTGAATCTGGCGTCGGCCACATTCATGGTGCACCTGGGGCTGTCAAATGCGGCCACCATCCGGGCCGGCAACGCGTTGGGCCGCCGGGACAAGGCGCATCTGGAGAAAGGTGCGATTGCCGTGACGGGCATGTCGCTGGTCATGTCCGTCGTGACCGTCATCCTGTTCCTGACATATGCCGAGCCGCTGATTTCCCTGTTCATGGAGGCCGATGATCCGCAGCGCGGACAAATTCTGGCAATCGGGACAGGATTGCTGGCCATGGCTGCCCTGTTCCAACTGGTCGACGGGGCGCAGGTGATTGCGCTGGGACTGCTGCGTGGTTTGCAGGATGCCAAGATACCGATGGTTATGGCGGCGCTCAGCTATTGGGTGGTGGGAATTCCGGCGTCCTACTATTTCGGCTTCGTCCGTCAGATGGATGGCATCGGTGTCTGGCTGGGACTGGTGCTTGGCCTGGCCTTCGCGGCGGTGCTGCTGATGGCCCGGTTCTGGATGCATTCGGTGCGGCAGATGCAGGCGCCAGCGGAACCTGCCTAGTCTTTGCTCAACCGGTCGGCCTTTTTCCGAACCAGAACCGTGCGCAGATCGTGCATCGCCATCAGCAACCTGTCGGTTACATCCTCAAGCTGTTCGTCGCTTGCCTTGGACTGCGCCCATTGCGTTGTCAGATTCAGATAGTCGACAGCGCGGTGAATGTCGTCGATGTCGCGCTGGGCCAGTACGGCCCGGCGCTCGTCCATCCATTGGGCGATCTCTGCCTGATCCCGTTCGGACAAAACCCGTTGGCCGTGCGGCTTGACCTCACCGTTGCGGATGTTGATGACGGCGATCTGGTCCATCTCGATCCGGCGCTGGCGGTTTTCCGTATCGATCCGAAACACCGCGGCCCCGTTTTCACGGATACGAAAATAATATTCGGGCAGGTCGGCAGACATGTTTACCTCAGAGATGCACAAAAGCGCTGTATACGAGCGCAAGCTTCGGTCAGGGCTGCATCGGACGTCGCATAGCTGACCCGGAAGTTGGGTGACAGGCCGAAGGCCGCGCCAAACACGACGGCGACATCCGCCTCTTCCAGCAGGGCCGTGGCAAAGGCTTCATCGTTTTCGATGACGGTTCCCGCGGGTGTCGTTTTGCCAATCAGCCCGGCGATCGAGGGGTAGACATAAAACGCGCCCTCGGGTGTCGGGCAGGTTATGCCGTCAATCTCGTCCAACATGCGCACCACCAGATCACGGCGGCGTTTGAACGTTTCATTGTTCGGCGTCAGAAAATCCTGTGTTCCGTTCAGCGCTTCCACCGCCGCCCACTGGCTGATCGAGCAGGGGTTCGAGGTGGATTGCGACTGGATCTTGCGCATCGCCGAGATGAGTTCGACCGGACCGGCCGCATAACCGATGCGCCAGCCGGTCATGGCGTAGGCTTTCGAAACACCGTTGCAGGTGAGCGTCCTGTCATACAGGCCGGGCTCCACCTCGGCAGGCGTGCAGAATTCAAACCCGTCATAGGCCAGGTGTTCATACATGTCGTCCGACATGATCCAAACATGCGGATGGCGCATCAGAACATCGGTGAGGGCCTTGAGCTCATCCCGGCTGTACCCTGCGCCTGTCGGGTTCGAGGGCGAGTTGAAGATGAACCACTTTGTCCTTGGGGTGATGGCGGCTTCCAGTTGTTCTGCCGTCAGCTTGAAGCTGTTGGCCAGCGTCGTTTCAACAACAACCGGCGTTCCACCTGCCAGCAAAACCATGTCGGGGTAGCTTACCCAATATGGCGCGGGGATGATGACCTCGTCACCGTCATTCATTGTTGCCATCAAGGCGTTGTACAGCGTCTGCTTTCCGCCCGTTCCAACCGAGATCTGCGCGGGCGTGTAGTCAAGCCCGTGATCGCGCTTCATCTTGGCGCAAACCGCCTGCTTCAGTTCCGGAATGCCGTCCGGTGCGGTGTACTTGGTTTTTCCGGCTGCAATCGCTGCAACGGCGGCGTCCTTGATGTTTTGCGGGGTGTCGAAATCCGGCTCACCCGCGCTCAGGCCGATCACGTCGCGCCCGGCGGCTTTCAACTCGGCGGCCTTGGCTGTCATGGCGATCGTGGGCGATGGTTTAACGCGTGACAGTGTCGCAGACAGGAAACTCATGGATGGCCTCGGTTTGTATGTTCAACCCGACTGTCATAGGGTGCGCCGGAATGACGATCAAGCCGAATGGACAATGTGAATTGGAGACCCCGATGAATGATGAAAAAGACTGGTATGGACCTGAGTCTGCGACATTCGGGGACCGTCTGGCAGGCGCGCGCGAAGCGGCCGGAATGACCCAGGCAGAGCTGGCGCGCCGCCTTGGGGTCAAGAAGACGACGATTGTCGATTGGGAAAACGATCTGTCCGAGCCGCGTGCGAACCGGTTGTCGATGATGGCGGGGCTGGTCAATGTCTCGATCATGTGGCTGCTGACCGGTGAGGGCGATGGCATGGATGCCCCGGTGGAAGAGGGCGAAGGTGGAATGGAACTGTCGACCGCGGTGGCCGAACTGCGCGCCATCCGAGGAGAGATGCGGGTTTGCGCTGAACGTGCGGCGCGTCTGGAAAAGAAAATGCGTCTGATGCTGGAGCAGAAGAATTGAGTGAACCCCGGGACGTACGCATCAAGCGAATGAAAATGCGATCCATGCGGCGCGGGATCAAAGAGATGGACATTATCCTGTCCGCTTATGCCGATCGCAACCTGGCAGATATGGATGCCGCCGGGCTGGATGTCTTTGACGCGCTGCTGCACGAAAACGATCAGGACCTTTATCAATGGGTCACAGGTCAGGTGCAGCCGCCGGCGCAGTTTGCCAGTCTGATTTCAAACATCGCGCAGACCTTTCAGAAATAAGAAAATACCGGCTTAACCGATTTTTCGGACTTTCAGGTCATCGTGTCTCAAACAGCACGACTGAATCGGAGGGTCGGATGAGTATGGAAATGCAGGTCTCCGGGCTTGAAGCCAAGGGGTTCATGACCAGCTATCTTGAGGCACTGGCCCTGGTGGAGCGGCTGCATCGGTTGCTGCTGGATGTCATCAAGGATGAATTCGAGCGCGTCGGCGTGCTGGAAATCAACGCGGTTCAGGCGCTGCTGCTGTTCAATATCGGCGATCACGAAGTGACGGCGGGCGAGCTGAAAAGCCGCGGCTACTATCAGGGCAGCAATGTCAGCTACAACCTCAAGAAGCTGGTTGAGATGGGGTATATGCACCACCAGAGATGCGAGATTGACCGCCGCTCTGTCCGCGTACGTCTGACACCACGAGGCAGGGAAATCCGCAATATCGTGTCCGACCTGTTTGCGCGTCACGCCGAAGGATTGCAAAGCAGGGGCGTGTTGGAGTTGGAAGGTATCGAAGACATCACCACGTCACTGCGCCGGGTGGAGCGATATTGGACCGACCAGATCCGATACATCTACTGACCGGGGTTGTGTGTCGCGCAGAACCAAAACCGTCCTGCACTGATGCACAGGCCTGGCGGCCTTGTTCAAATGCCGGTCCAGAGAACAGGCCCGCAAAAGCAGCACTCAGGCGCGGATTTATTGCGGGTCTTCATCAAGCGCACCAATCTGCAAACCGCTCAATTCCCGTTTCAGCTTTTTCCGCATGGCCCGTTCGAAATCTTCGAACCCCTGAGCGACCTCCAAAAAGGCACCGGGACCATGCAGAACATTGTTTTCAAAAAACGGGATCAGAAAAAGTTCGCCTTCAAAATCCGCCGCGTTGATCACGAGGCCATTGACCACCACATTCTGGAACGCGAAGTGACGATAGGCTATTTGCGGCCCATAGCCATCGTTGTTTGAACCATCTCCGGACAGGTCAATCGTTTGAAACAAGCAGTCGGGTGCCTGGTTCATCAAGGTAGACCCGTAAGCCAGGGCATAGCCCATGGCGGTCGCTGATCCGGAATCTGATCTCACAGAGGCACTTATCTGACCGGAGGCGAAAAGCAGGTCGGCAACATCTTCTATCAGCAACCAATTCAAAATGACGTGCTGGGTGGAACGACCGCTCCATTCATAAACAGCCAAAGCAACCGGCATGGGAGAGGAGAAAAAAGCCTCCTGCACTTCGGGTGCGATCAGGGCAGCGGCCAAACCCTGCCGTTGCAGTACGTCCTCGGCCTCATCGACCGACACTGAAATGTCCATGGCCAATGCAAGGGCTAGACGACACGTCTCGGCCTTGATCGGGCTGGCCAGCGCGGCCAACCCAAGCGTTATGACCCACCGGATCACCAGTGGCCAACGCTTTCCATGCTGGCCCAGGGTTCCTTCGGCTCCAACGCATCCCCGTTTTGCAAAAGCTCGATCGAGATATTGTCGGGTGAGCGTACAAAGGCCATGCGACCGTCACGCGGAGGGCGATTGATCGTGACGCCATTGTCCTGAAGGTGCTGGCAAACCTCGTAGATATTGTCGACGCCGTATGCGAGGTGACCGAAATGGCGGCTGTCGCTGGGAAGGCGGTCATCACCGTCCCAGTTGTAGGTCAGCTCGATCGGCGCATCCTCCTGCCCCGGAGGCGCCATGAAAATCAGTGAAAACCGCCCGGCTTCGCTGTCATAGCGGCGTGTTTCCTTCAGGCCCAGAAGCTTGTAAAACGCCATGGATTTTTCCAGATCCTTCACGCGGACCATGGTGTGAAGATATGTCAGCGCCATTTTGGTCATCCTTTTCGACTCAGTTTTCAAAGAGCTTAGCGCGCCGACCTAGCGTGTCGAGACCGCTGGGTCTGGCGAACTGAATTTTGCGTGGGTTGCGGCATATATCGCGGTTTCGATGTTGCGGTTGGCGAGATATAGTAGGGGGCGACTCATTGCCAGAAAGGAAAACTTGATGCCGCTGTCCGCTGACCAACAGGCCGAGATCGAAGCGCAACGTGCCCAATCGCATCCCACTCGTCGCGTCGTTTCAGCGGGAATGGAAGATCACCTGTACACCGCGCATCAGGTTCTGGATCACGGCTTTGTCCGCGTGATTGATTATATGGGCGATGATGCGGCCATCTGTCAGGCCGCGCGCGTGTCTTACGGCAAAGGAACCAAATCGGTTCAGAATGACGAAGGTCTGATCCGGTATCTGATGCGGCACTGGCATTCGACCCCTTTCGAAATGTGCGAGGTCAAACTGCATGTGAAGCTGCCGGTCTTCGTGGCGCGGCAATGGATTCGGCACCGTACGGCCAATGTAAATGAATACTCGGCGCGGTATTCGATTCTGGATCGTGAGTTCTATATTCCCGCACCCGAACATGTGGCCGCCCAATCAGAGGTGAACAATCAGGGCCGTGGCTCTGCTCTGGAAGGTGAAGAGGCCGCGCGTGTTCTGGACATCCTCAAGGCCGACAGCGCCCGGTGCTATGACAATTACGAGTCGATGATCAGCCAGGACGGGCAGCAGGGTCTGGCTCGCGAATTGGCGCGGATGAACCTGCCCGCAAACATCTATACGCAGTGGTACTGGAAGGTCGACCTGCACAACCTGTTCCATTTTTTGCGACTGCGCGCTGACCCTCATGCTCAATATGAGATCCGAGTTTACGCTGATACGATGTGCAAGATTGTCGCCGACTGGGTGCCCTTTGCGTATAAAGCATTCGAGGATTACCGTCTTGGGGCCGTCAACCTGTCGGCTCAGATGGTTGAAAGCCTGCGCCGTATGCTGGCGGGTGAGAACGTCACGCAGGAAAGCTCGGGCATGACGGCTCGGGAGTGGCGCGAGTTCGAAGAGATCATTCGCAAATAGAATTCGAATTGTCGGGCGCCAATTTTTTCGGATTGTCATGCCAAGCGATCCATCGCCTAAGCAGAGTGTGGGCTTTTGCGACGCATGCACGATGACCTGAAACCGGAACGAAGGGCGTCGCAACGTGCCAGCGTCGCCCCGAGCACACAATGAAGCCTGGGAAATCCGGTTTGCGGGCGGGGCTGGGATCTGTTCGCAGGAACCCGGGGTATCCGACACCACTGCAACGGATATACACCATCGACGCCGCACAAATGAACAATCCGCGCGCGGGTAATGGAACAGGCCCGGTAGGGGGTGGTTGACGGCCGGAAATTGGCCGCCATCCTTAATGGATCCATCCCGCGATCAGCGGGGATGTCGTTACAACGGCTTCAATTCCGCAGCCATTTGTCGGCCGTCGCGTCCGTCCTGCAACTCGTACGAGACTTTCTGATTGTCTGCGAGTCCGGTGAGGCCGGACCGTTCTACGGCCGAGATATGTACAAACACATCTTTGCCCCCTTCATCAGGGGCAATAAAACCATAACCTTTAGTGGTATTGAACCATTTCACGGTGCCGGTTGGCATGTCCCGTGTCTCCTTCTACTTGCGCATTGTCCCACAAATTGGTGGGGGCTGTGGTCAGCGTCACCACAAAAAAGACTGTTTGGCACTTTCTGAACAGTCCGTTTCGTGTGTTTCGCCTTTTTCAACATTGCACGGTGAAGTAAAAAATCAAGAATAACCGCCGGAAACTGGCAAGTTTGCCTAAAATGCAATCAAATGCAGGAGCAGTAAAAACATGCGCCTTTATGGATTGAAAACCTGTGACACCTGTCGCAAAGCATTGAAAACATTGCCAGACGCAGAGTTCGTGGATGTCCGCAGCGACGGCGTGCCGGATGCTGTGCTGTCGCAGGCTCTTGCTGACTTCGGCGACGCTTTGCTCAACACCAGGTCAGCGACATGGCGCGGATTGGATGACAACCAGCGCGCGAAAGCACCTTTGGAGCTTTTGAAACAGCATCCCACCCTGATGAAGCGCCCGTTGATCGAGAAAGATGGAGAGCTGTTTCTTGGCTGGACCGCGGAAACACGCATGCAGCTTGGTATTTCTTAAGAAATGCTTATGTGCCTGCAAGCAACAGTGAGGACCTTCAATGCGTAATGCCGCCATGATCCTGGGCGTGATTGCCGGGCTGATCGGGATGATCGTCGGGTTTTTCGGATATGCGAAAGTGGTCGTGATCGATCACGTCGGCGAGATAGACGGCGTTCTGAGGCAGGTAGACAACCCTGATCTGATTCAGGCCGTGTCGATCATCGCGCCTTTGTTGGCTATTGTCGGGGGGGCGATGGCGCCCGCGCGCGCCCTTGTTGCCGGGATCCTGCTGCTGATTTCAGCGGGGGCGATGTATTATGCATTCGGATTTGGTGTCTTCACCATGTTCCCGATTGCATTTGCCGGGTTTGCCGGGGTGCTTGGGCTGGCGGCGGGTAAACCGGACCAGCCCAAAGCGCATTTCTAGGTCATTTCAGACGCAGAATCCGATCAAGTGAGATGGGCCCCGCACCGTTGATCACGATCACAAGGAACAAGAAAGTCCACATCGTTCTGTCGCCAAGAAGAACGTCAGCGTTGTTCACTGTGCTTGTAAAGAAGGAGCCAAGTTTTGCTCCGTGGCCTGTGATATCTACTAATGTTTGCACCCAAACAAAACCAATCATACCCAAGGCCGCCAGGCGGGTGAACAGACCGACAAGCAGCAGCGCAGGAAGGACGAATTCTGCAACCGTGCCCAAGAAAATGACGATACGTTGGAAGAACGTCATTTGGGATACGTCGTAAAGGACGGCTTCGGCGGCTTTGGGGAAAATCTGACCGAAGGCACCCGCCGAAGGTGAAAAGATCGAACCGTCGATCTTCAACATCGCCGAGTTCCAGTAATAGACCAGAAGGACAGCGACAAAGACCAGCCGCGCCAGCGTGGGTGTAAGCCAGTTGGACGCAAGGTCCACCTTTCCCAGAACGTTGTTGTGAAGTGAGATCAGGGCAGTCATGTCTCCAGCCTTTCGATAGTCACAGAAGTTATTGCACCGCCCTGCAAAAGCAGTGCCAGAGTGGTTCCAAGGTCAAATTCAGGTTGCGCCGTCGCGGTTTTCTCAAACGCTTCGCCGATCATGTCGCCACCTTGCATATAGGCGATCCAATCGGCGCCGCCGGCGGGCAGCAATTGGGCAACCGGGTCGAATTCCGGGCGTGTGATCAATACATCCTCGGCTTGGGCAACCGGTTTCGGCGCGTCGGATTCGGTGTTGAAGCGCCAGATCGCGTGAATGGGCCAGTCCGAGCGCACCACCCGCATGGCCGGGGCAAAACGCAACCGGGCCCGCATGACCTGTTCGGGGTCTGCGGCCAGTGCGTCTTCCGGGGCGGGTTGGCTGTCGGCGGCGTGGTACGACTTGCGCAACGCAAGTTCCAGCCGCGCCACATCCGGCAGGTACCCAAGATGCGAAAGCTGCTGCATTCCAGCCAGAAAATCGGGAAAGGCTTCACCATAGAACATCATCAGAGGTGATGATGGCGGGTGCTGGCGCAGAAATATCCCGGCCAGCCCATCCATGTTCTGCGGCCCCAGCAACTTGGTGATGACTGGAAACGCCTGATGCATCGCCTCGGTCAAGGACGCGGCGATATTGTTGCGATAGACGCTGAACCGACGACCGGCTGGCTGCGCCTCGGCGTCCAGCAAACCTTCGGGGACAGAGGCTGACGCATCCATCATGGCTGCGCGAAATTCGGATTGCGAAACGCTCATGCCGGGATCCGTTCCAGGGCGGTCTGCGCGCGAACGGCCTCTTCTCGCAAAACGGGCCAGTCGGGGACGTCGGTGTCCCATTCGACCAGGACGGGTTTCGGCCCCGTGCGTTCCAGCACGTAATCCAACAGCGCCCAAACCGGGTCGACCACTTCACGCCCGTGGCTGTCGATCAGCAGCGGATGGCCGTGATCGTCTTCATCTTCGTCATGGCCGCCAAGGTGAATTTCCCCCACTTTTTCAAGTGGGTAGGCATCGATGTAACCCTGAGGAGAGAAATCCAGATTGGTGGCAGAGACAAAGACGTTGTTGACATCCAGCAACAAGCCACATCCGGTACGACGTGCAATTTCGCGCAGAAAGTCGGGCTCGGACCAGGTGCTTTCCTCAAAAGCCAAATAGCTTGAGGGGTTTTCCAACAGCATCTGCCGTCCGACGGTGTCCTGAACCTGATCGATATGATCGCAAACGCGTGTCAGTGTTGCGTCGGTATAGGGCAGGGGCAGCAGGTCGTTGTAGAAATGGGTGTCATGGGTGGACCAGGCCAAGTGTTCGGAAAAGCTGGCGGGGTTCAGCCAGCCTACCAGATGTTTCAGCCGGGCCAGGTGATCAGGGTCCAGCGCGCCTTCGCCGCCGATGGACAGGCCAACGCCATGGACCGAGATCGGGAATTGTTCGGAAAGATGGCGCAGCTGCGCCAGAGGCCGCCCGCCATCGCCCATATAGTTCTCCGCATGAATTTCCAGCCATGCGACGGGTTGCGCGTGTTCAAGTATCTGAGCGAAGTGTTGCGGCTTGTAACCTACGCCCGGAGCTGCGGGCAGGCGGTTCGACCTGTGGGCATCATCCAACATGGGCCAGTTCCTTGATCACGAAAGGGAAGGGGCGGGCGATGGTGCCCGCCCCCTGAATTCGTCAGGCCGTTCTTATGCCGGCAGGTCGCGATCCTGAGCTTCCAGTGAGCCTTTGCGCGGGGTGCCGTCTGCCTGTGCGGGCAGTTCGATATCCGC
The DNA here is from genome assembly GCF_013033235.1 of Ruegeria sp. HKCCA0235A. Classification (NCBI taxonomy): domain Bacteria; kingdom Pseudomonadati; phylum Pseudomonadota; class Alphaproteobacteria; order Rhodobacterales; family Roseobacteraceae; genus Ruegeria; species Ruegeria sp. HKCCA0235A. The sequence goes on from NZ_WQDQ01000003.1 coordinate 375,706, forward strand.
GCAGGTGCCTGCATCAACCAGGGTCCATGCGTTGCCCTGATAATCAACGGTCGAGGTGCCCGCGCAGGTGGTGCCGGGGCCCGCGGCGCAGTCGTTCTGACCGGCCAGCGATACGCCATAGCATTTTTCCTTTGCCTGAGCGGATGCAGTGGTTGCGGCGCCCGATACGGCGGCTGCGACTGCGGTTGCGATAACCAGGGACTTGGCTGTGTTCGACATCTCGGTAATCCTCTTGATGACTGGGTATGTCTGCTTGTGACAATGACAAAGGTAGTAGCTTGGTAGACAGAGTTGAATTCACGAGCCCGTGTCTCACAAGCACGTCAAAGGGCGGCGTGCCCTCTTGCAGCGTAATGCATTGTTTTTGATGAAGAAAGAGTGAATTGTTTCAATCTGGCCCCAATTCGGGGGCCAGATTCCCAGCAATATGCTGCCGATTGTTACAGCAAATCCGGCGGGGTGGCTGCCTGCGACAGCTCGTTTGTTACAACGTCAAGCGGTTGGACCTGCGTCTGTTTTTCGCCCAGACGCCGGACACTGACGGTGCGGTCTTCAACTTCGCGATGGCCGACGGCCAGAATGACCGGAACTTTGCCGACCGAGTGTTCACGAACCTTGTAGTTGATCTTTTCGTTGCGAATGTCGGCTTCGGCCCGCACACCGGCGCCGCGCAGCGTTTCGACCACTTCGGCGACATAGCCATCCGCGTCGGAGGTGATGGACGCAACCACGACCTGACGCGGCGCAAGCCAGAAGGGCAGCTTGCCGGCGTGTTCTTCGATCAGGATACCGATGAAACGCTCGAACGAGCCCAGCGTCGCGCGATGCAGCATGACGGGGCGGTGCTTGCCGCCGTCAGCGCCAATATAGGTGGCATCAAGGCGTTCGGGCAGCACGAAGTCAACCTGGTGCGTGCCGCATTGCCAATCGCGACCGATCGCATCCGTAAGAACAAATTCCAGCTTGGGACCATAAAAGGCGCCTTCACCGGGGTTGAGCTCCGGCTCGATCCCGGCAGCACGAGTCGCGCTGAGCAACGCGGCTTCGGCCTTGTCCCAGACTTCATCCGACCCCGACCGTTTCTCGGGGCGATCCGAGAATTTGACCGAGAAGTTCTCGAATCCGAGATCCTTGTAGATCCGGGACAGGAACCGGATGAACTCTGCGGTTTCAGACTCGATCTGGTCTTCGGTGCAGAAGATGTGCCCATCATCCTGGGTAAAGCCACGCACACGCATGATACCGTGCAGCGCACCTGACGGCTCATAGCGGTTGCAAGACCCGAACTCGGCCATGCGCAGCGGCAGGTCGCGATAGGATTTCAGGCCCTGATTGAAAATCTGCACATGGCAGGGGCAGTTCATCGGCTTGAGCGCGTTGATCGCTTTTTCGCGGGCATGTTCCTCGTCCACTTCGACGATGAACATGTTTTCCTGATACTTGTCCCAATGGCCCGACGCTTCCCACAGTTTGCGGTCCACAACCTGCGGCGTGTTGACCTCGACATAGCCGCCGTTGCGCTGCTGACGGCGCATGTAGTCCTGCAACTGGGTGTAGATCGTCCAGCCGTTGGGGTGCCAGAAAATCTGGCCGGGGGCCTCTTCCTGCATGTGGAACAGGTCCATCTCGCGGCCCAGCTTGCGGTGGTCGCGCTTGGCGGCCTCTTCCAGCATATGCAGGTGCGCTTTCAGCTTTTCCTTTCCGGTGAAGGCCACACCATAGATACGCTGCAACATCGCACGGTCGCTGTCGCCACGCCAATAGGCGCCGGCGATGGACATCAGCTTGAACGCATCCCCCGGAACCTGCCCGGTATGTTGCAGGTGCGGACCTCGGCACAGATCCTGCCAGTGCCCGTGCCAGTACATGCGCAGCGGCTCGTTGCCGGGAATAGCCTCGATCAGCTCGACCTTGTAGGGCTCGTTGTTGGCCTTGTAGAACTCGATCGCCCGCTCGCGGTCCCAGACCTCGGTGGTGACGGGATCACGCTTGTTGATGATCTCTTTCATCTTTTTCTCGATGAGGCCGAGATCTTCCGGCGTGAACGGCTCTTCGCGGTCGAAGTCATAATACCAGCCGTTTTCGATGACAGGGCCGATGGTGACCTTGGTGGCGGGCCAGATCTCCTGAACCGCGCGCGCCATGATATGGGCCAGATCGTGGCGGATCAGCTCATTGGCCTGGGCCTCATCCTTCATGGTGTGGATGGCGATCTGCGCGTCGGATTCGATGGGCCATTGCAGGTCCCAGTGCTGGCCGTCAACGGTGGCCGAGATGGCCTTTTTGGCCAGCGAGGTTGAGATGTCGGCAGCCACCTGCGCGGGCGTGACGCCTGCGGCGTAGGTGCGTGCATTGCCATCGGGAAAGGTGAGAGAGACGGATTGAGAATCCAGGGCCATATCGGCTCTCCTCGTCGGTTTGGCGCCCACTGAACGCCCGGTTGCGGGTTATGTGTGTTCGGCCCATGTGGCAGGTGCAACAATTACTGTCAAGTGTCGCAAGGTGCGTAGCTGACGCAACGGGAAATCGAATTCCGGAATTGCGACCATCGTGCTGCCGTGCATGATGTTGCCTAAAGAGAAAGAGGATTTCATGGCAGCGACGGATTTTCTGGAGACGCCGCAGGGGCGGCGACTGGCTTATCACAAGACCGAAGGGGCAGGACCGACCATCGTTTTTCTGGGCGGGCTCAAATCGGACATGGAAGGCACCAAGGCCGTGCATCTGGAAGCCTGGGCACAGGCGCGGGGGCAATCGTTCTTGCGGTTCGATTATTCCGGCCACGGCGAAAGCTCGGGCGTGTTCACCGAGGGCTGTATCGGTGACTGGCATCAGGACACATTGGCTGCGGTAAAGGCATTGACGGACGGACCTTTGATCGTGGTTGGCTCATCAATGGGGGGATGGCAGGCATTGCTGCTGGCCAAAGTCATGCCCGAGCGAATTGCTGGCATGGTCACAATCGCCGCCGCGCCGGATTTCACCGAGGACGGGTATTGGGCTTCGTTCAGCGACGAACAAAAAGCTGCGCTGGACACTGTCGGCCATGTCGAGCTGCCGTCCGACTATATGGAACCCTATGTCATCACTAAGCGTATGATCGAAGACGGACGCCAGAATTTGGTTCTGCGGGGCGCTCTGGATCTGCCGTTCCCGGTTCGTTTCCTGCAAGGCGCCGCAGACACGGCCGTTTCGACCGAAACAGCCGTGCGGCTGCTGGAACATGCTGCGGGCCCTGACATGCGGCTGCTGTTGGTCAAGGGGGCCGATCATCGCTTTTCGGACGAGAAGTGCCTGCGTCTGATCGAGACCGCGGTTCTTGACGTGTTGGGAGAAGCCTGATGCGGCGCTTTGGTTGGTTTCTGGGGCGCGCTCTTCTGGCGCTGGTTGTTCTTGGCGGCCTGGTCTTCTGGTTCGGCCCGCGCGAGGAAGTGAACCTGCACCCGACCTTTGACTCTCGAAAATTTGGTGAAGGTGTTCAGGTTTATTTTGAAAGCACCGAGTCTGCCTATGATGACATCGTTCCGGGTGTCGAAAAGCGCGTGATCTGGCAGGACGGGTTCAAGGAACAGCGCACGCCGTATTCTGTTCTTTACATCCACGGTTTTTCAGCAAGTTCCGAGGAAATCCGCCCTGTTCCTGATCTGGTGGCTGACGCTTTGGGCGCCAATCTGGTCTACACGCGGTTGCAAGGTCACGGTCGGGATGGGCCGGCGATGGCCGAGGGTACGGCCTCGGGCTGGATGCAGGATACCGCAGAAGGGCTGGCAGCGGCGCGCGCGGTCGGGGAAAAGGTGATCGTCATTTCCACCTCGACCGGAGGAACGCTGGCAGCGGCCGCTGCGTTGGATGCCGACCTCAGCCAGGATGTGGTCGGCATGGTTTTTGTCTCGCCGAACTTTGGTGTGAATACCGTCGCGGCGTGGGTGCCTTCGTTGCCTTGGGCAAGAAGTTGGTTGCCCGTTCTCATGGGGCAAGAACGCGATGTGTCAGGGCCGGACCCAGAGAAGAACAGGTACTGGACGTCGGTCTACCCGTGGGAAGCCGTCGTGCCGATGTCCGTACTGGTGGATACGGTCTATGCGCTGGATTTCTCTGACGCCCTGATACCCGCCTTGTTCTGGTTTTCTGATGATGATCAGGTTGTGCGGCCGGACCGGACGCACAAGGTTGCCGAGGCCTGGGGCACTCCGGCAACGGTCAGGCTGGTAACGATGGGGCCGGGTGACGATCCGTCTTCACATGTTATCGCGGGGCGGTTGATGTCGCCGGGTCAAACCGATGCCGCCGTTGCTGGTATTCTGGAGTGGCTGAAGGGCTTGGGGGTGGAATAAACCCTGATTGATCGGACAAAAAGGATGCAAGATGCGTAAGCCGGGTAGCATGTGGAGCCTTGAGACCCTGGGTCGTGTCCGCTTGTCCCGGCACTTCTTCATGCGCGATTTTCTGTATTCGGAAATCGGCAACTTCCACCAAAAGCAGAATATTCCGGACAACCCGGATCTGGCGATCGAAACAGGCCGCGCGTTTTGCGAAACCCTTCTTGACCCTTTGGAAGAGACATTTGGCCGGGTCGCGGTCAGGTCGGGTTATCGTTCATCGTCCTTGAACCGGTTTGGCAATGAAAACAAGCTGAACTGCGCCCGAAACGATCACCCGCTGGAATGCCATATCTGGGATCGCGGGGAAGGAGATGCGCGGATCGCCGGGGCGTCCATCGTTATTCCGTGGTTCGCGGATCAATACGCGCAAGGCAGGGACTGGCGGGATCTGGCGTGGTGGATGCACGATCATCTGGAGTATTCCGAGATCTGGTTTTTCCCCAAGCTCTGTGCGTTCAATCTTGTGTGGCGGCCCAGGCCGCATCGCCGGATCGACAGCTATATTGCTCCGCGTGGGTGTCTGTTGAGGCCCGGCGCTGAACCCGGTGAAGACCTTGCGACGCGGCAAGCCCGTTACGCCGATTTTCCGGCATTTCGCGCCATCGCCTACCCGTGAAGTTTTCCTTGCCCGGCTGCGGCAAAACTCTCATCCTGACAACAACTGGAAGGACTCGGAAAACCGAGCAGATGGAGCCCCCGCGTGAACGAACCGCTGGTGTTGTTGCCTGGGTTGATGTGTGATGCCCGGCTGTTTCGACCTCAGATCGAGGTGTTGTCACGGTCGCGGCCCGTCACTGTTGCACCTGTTTCCGGAGGCGAGCGAATTGAAGAGATCGCCTCGGGGCTGTTGGATCAGCTTCCACATCAGTTTGCATTGGCCGGGCAGAGCATGGGTGGTGTGGTGGGGCTGGAACTGATCCGGCGGGCACCGGAACGGGTGACGCGCTTGTGCCTGATGTCGACGGACGCACAGGCGGACACACCTCAGATCGCGGCCAGCCGCGAGGATCTGATCATCGGGGCCCTGGGTGGGCGGCTGGAAGAAGTCATGCGCCAACTGGTCGGCACCGATACTTTGGCGCCGGGGCCCAGGCGAATCCCCATTCTGAATGATCTTTTGACAATGGCGAATGATCTGGGCGCCGAAACTTTTGCGAGCCAAATGCGTGCCTTGCAGCGCCGACCCGACCAACAGGGATCGTTGCGCCGGATCAAAGTCCCCACTTTGATCATGTGCGGTGCCCATGACACGCTTACCCCGGTCAGACGGCATTCTTTCATGTCTGACCTGATACCGGAGGCCGCGTTGGAGATCGTCGAAAATGCCGGACATCTGCTGCCGCTGGAAGCGCCCGATGCCGTGAACAAAGCCTTGGAAACCTGGCTGAATATCCCGCAAAGGTTTGTCTAAGGGTAAAGCGCCACCCGCTCGTCTTTCGAAATGACATTCGGTACGACCGCAGGATCGCCGGTCTCGGGGTCGAAAAACGGCGTTTTCTTCCACCGTCCTGACAGGCGCGATTGCAGGGCGCGGCGCAAAAGGCCAAACGCCGCAAACCTGACCTTTTCATGTTTTTGTTTTCCATCGGGTCTAGGGACAAACCCACGGGTTGTGACCGGCCCCAATGCGGAAACATCACCAGTAATCCTGCCGACGATAAACCCTGCAAAGGGCAAACGTGCAGTCTGGGGCGTCGTCGCCAGCGGGGCGTTGCAGCAGCTGGCATACCATCGCAGCATACCATTTGGGCTGAGCTTCATGGCGGAAAGGAATTGGCCTCCGGCGGTGATTTCGATTTCATCCGGTGCCATCTGGAAGATGTCGACCGGGCCGGGCGCCGGGTCGGGCTGCCCGAAATACAGCTGCGCCGCGCGGCAGTCATGACAGAAACACTCGACATGGGTTCCAAGCCGAACACCCCGGTCCGAGATTTGACCCTTCAACTGGCCGCAACTGCAGGAAAAGGCAAGGCCACCATGTGCCGGCCCGCCCATGTTCATCAGGCGACCTTGTTGGTGTTCGCTGCGCGGCGACGTTTCTTGCGGCTGTTTTCGTTCATGAAATCAATCACAAGCGGGCGAATGTTGTCGCGCCAGCTGCGGCCCGCGAAAATGCCGTAATGACCCGCGCCGGGTTCTACGTGACTGGCCTTTTTGCTGTCTGGCAAACCGGTGCACAGGTCCAGTGCAGCAATACATTGCCCGGGCGCCGAGATATCGTCATTCGCACCTTCGACCGATTTCACGGCAACATCGGTGATTTTGCCGATATCCACCTTGTGGCCGGCGACAACAAATTCGTTGCGTGCGATCTCGCGGTTTTTGAAGACGCGTTCGACCGTCGACAGATAGAACTCGGCCGTCATGTCCATCACCGCAAGATATTCGTCATAGAAACGGTTATGGGCATCCAGGTCCGAGGCTTCGTTGCGGATAACACGCTGAATCTGATCGGAAAACGCCTTGGAGTGGCGATCGGCGTTCATCGACATGAACGAGGCCAGTTGCAGCAGGCCGGGATAGACCATACGCCCGACACCTTTGTACTTGAATCCGACCCGTTGAATCATGGTTTCTTCCAGCTGACCCATCGTCACACGGCGTCCAAAGTCGGTGACGTCGGTCGGGGTCGCGTCCGGGTCCACCGGCCCGCCAATCAGTGTCAGAGTGCTGGGTTGAGCCTTGGGTTCGACCTCGGCCAGATAGGCGGTGGCCGCCAGTGTCAGCGGGGCGGGTTGACAAACCGCGACGACATGCGTGTCCGGCCCCAGTTCCTTCATGAAATCTACAAGGTAGAGCGTGTAGTCTTCGACATCGAACTTGCCGGCAGACACAGGAATATCGCGCGCATTATGCCAATCGGTGATGTAAACTTCGCAATTGACCAGCAGGCTTTTGACGGTCGAGCGCAGCAGCGTGGCGTAGTGGCCGGACATGGGCGCAACCAGCAGGACCTTGCGCGGTTGTTCTTCCCGGCCGTTGACACGGAAGTGAACCAGATCGCCAAAGGGGCGTTCCAGAACTGTCGTGATCTCGACCAGATGGTCCTTTCCATCCTCGCAGGTGAAAGTACGAATGCCCCAGTCAGGTTTGACGATCATTCGCTGGAAGGTTCGTTCGGTAACTTCGCCCCAGGCAGCCATCCAGCTGAACGCCGGGTTGGGTGTCATGGAAAACAGCGGGTAGGACGCCATCGCGCTTGCGGTTGCACCAAGCCATTGGTTGGTGTTACGCATGGACTCCATAAGGTCGTAGGTCATCATATAGCGCATAAATGGGGCCTCCTGAGTGTCATCCTGAGAGTTCGGACCATTCGTCGCTTTGCCCCCCAGCACCCACGACGTTATTCTGCATGGCAGCGAGGTTAGGGTGGAATTGTTAAAATGACAACAAGTGAAGACCAAATGCCGGACGTGTCCGAAGAACATATTGAACGAATTAAAGAAAATATGGAAAAGGTCGAGCAGCTCTCGAAGCGCCTGATTGAAATTATGGCGTCAAAAAAGTCGCACACCCCAGCGCTGGACGGCCCGAATCAAGAGCTTTTCGCACGAGCAGCAACGGCGTATTGGGCCGATGCATGGCAAAATCCCGCCAAACTGTTGGAGCAACAGATAGAATTCTGGGGCAAGTCGGTTCTCAACTTTGCCGAAGCGCAGAAAGCGCTGACAACGGGTGAGGTGGAAACCGAGGAAACCAAGCCCGGTGACAAACGGTTCTCCAATCCCCTTTGGGAGACAAACCCTTATTTCCGACTGATCCGGCAGCAATACCTGACGAACGCGGAAGCGATTGCGCAGGCTGTCTCGTCGGTCGATGATCTGGATGCCAAGGACAAACGACGCCTACAGTATTTCTCGCAGCAGATCATCGATATGATGGCGCCCACGAATTTTCTGGCGACTAACCCGGATGCTTTGCAAAAGGCGGTCGAGACCGAAGGTCAGTCGCTGATAAAAGGGTTGGAGAACCTTGTTTCAGACCTCGAAGCCAATGATGGCGAGTTGGTCGTCAAACTGGCGGATGAAAGCGCGTTCGAGGTTGGTGGAAACCTGGCGACAACGCCGGGCGAGGTCATATATCGCAACCGGATGATGGAGCTGATCCAATACAAGCCGGTGACTGAAACGGTTTATGAGACGCCCATCGTTCTTTTCCCGCCCTGGATCAACAAGTTCTATATTCTGGATCTAAAAGCCCAGAACAGCATGATCAAATGGATCACCGAACAGGGCTATACCCTGTTTGTCGTAAGCTGGGTGAACCCGGATGAAAGCTATGCCGAAACCGGCATGGAAGACTATATTCAGGACGGTTTCCTTACCGCAATCGAAACGGCCAAGAAGATCTGCAAGGTCAAACAGGTCAACGCTGTGGGTTATTGCATCGCGGGCACGACGCTGAGCCTGACCTTGTCCTTGCTGAAACAGCGTGGCGACAAGTCGGTCAAATCCGCAACGCTGTTCACGGCACTGACGGATTTTTCCGATCAGGGTGAGTTTACGCCATTCCTGCAAAACGACTTCATCGACGGAATCGAAGAGGAAGTAAAAAAGGAGGGCGTTCTGCGGTCGTGGATCATGGCGCGCACCATGTCGTTCCTGCGATCACGCGACCTGATTTATGGTCCGGCTATTCGCAGCTATATGATGGGGGAAGTGCCTCCGGCCTTTGATCTGCTTTACTGGAACGGCGATGGTGCAAACCTGCCAGCAAAAATGGCCGTGGAATATCTGCGAGGCCTCTGCCAGCGCAACGAGTTCGCGACCGACGGTTTCGAGTTGATGGGGCACAAGCTGAAACTCGAAGACGTGGATGTGCCGCTGATGGCCATAACCTGCGAAACGGACCACATCGCGGCATGGAAAGACTGTTACCGCGGCGTGCAGAAAATGGGCTCGCGGTCCAAAACCTTCGTGGTTTCAGAATCGGGTCATATTGCGGGTATCGTGAACCCGCCCAGCAAGAAGAAATATGGCCACTACACCAACCCGGATATGAAGTCGGATGCCAGCACCTGGCTGAAAGAAGCTGATTTTCACGAGGGGTCCTGGTGGCCCATGTGGGATGCGTGGTTGAAGAAGCGCTCCGGCAAGCAGGTTCCAGCCCGTGAGTCGGGTGATTCGAAGCACCCGAGCCTTGCATCCGCACCCGGGACTTATGTTGTGGCGAAACCAAACGCCTGATTTCATTTTGAAACTTAAAAATTCTGCACCGCAGCAAGAAAAAACTTGCAATGCTGCGGTGCAGCAATCATATTGTCCTCAAGCTGATGAAACCCGGGGTGGGCCCGGACCGGCTAAAAGGATTAGGACAATGGCAAAGACCCAAGACTTTACCGCGATCATGAAAGACATGATGGGTGCATTTCCGGTGGACACCACCGCAATGGAAGGCGCATTCAAATCGACCGCTTCGCTGAACGAGAAGCTGTCGGGCGTTGCTCTGGACGCTGCCGAGAAATCGGCCGAGATCTCGAACAAATGGACCAAAGACACCCTGGCCAAGCTGAGCGAGATGTCGAAAGCCAAGGCAGAGCCTGCTGACTACGCAAAAGCCGCAACCGACTTCGCAAGCGCGTCGGCAGAAGTTGCAGCTGAAAACCTGGCCGCTTTCGCTGAAATCGCGAAAAAAGTTCAGACCGAAACCGTCGAGCTGCTGATGGCTGCCGGCAAAGACGCCGCGGAAGAAGCAACCGCTGCCGTCAAAAAGGCGACCAACGAGGTCACTACCGCAGCCAAGAAAGCTGCAGCTGCAAAGTAAGAAACGTCCGCGAAGCGCACCCAACCCTCCCATTAGGTGCAATCGCGTTGGGCAGGTCCATTGACCTGCCCTTTCTTTTTGTGCTGCACTCGCATAACCTGTGCTGCAACGCATCATCCTTGGGGAGGGAACCCGGTGTCGGACCAAGAAAAACCGCTGCTTATTAAGCGCTATGCCAGCCGTCGGCTGTATAATACCGAGACCAGCGATTACGTGACGCTCGAAGATATCGCGGGGTTCATCCGCGACGGGCGCGAAGTGCAGATCATTGATCTGAAAACAGGTGATGACCTGACACGCCAGTATCTTCTGCAAATCATTGCCGAACATGAAAGCCGGGGTGAAAACGTGCTGCCGGTGAATGTGCTGAATGATCTGGTGCGTAGTTACATGCTGCCGGGCGGGGGAATGATGCCCCAGTTTCTGCAAAGCTCGTTCGAGATGCTGCGCGAAAGCCAAAACAAGATGATGGAGAACATGAGCGCGATGAATCCGATGTCTCAGATGCCGGGTTTTGACGCATTGCAGGCGCAGCAACAGGCTTTCCTGAAGGCGATGACCAGTGGGCTGTCCAGCGGATGGTCCAGCCCGGAAAAGGAAGAGGAAAAGTCCGAACCAAAAGAGGATCTGGACGACATCAAGAAACAGCTGGCCGAGTTGCAGCAAAAACTGTCCAAGCTGAACTGATCCGTTCCGAACCAAGAAACAGGTCCGCATTGTGCGGGCCTTTCTTGTTCAAAATGCCTTCGTCCTACGTGCCATAAACCGGCATCGGGCCGGTCACTTCGCCAACCGATGCCAGCAGGATGTCTGCAATCACGTCCAGCTCTTCGCGGGTCAGGCGGACGGGCAGGCGCACGTCACAGGCCTTCATCAGCATGTCGCGCGTCTTGGGCAGGTCGAAAGTATCTGGCAGGAATTGCCAGTTCCAGAAGGCGCGGGCGTTGTCTTCGCTCAGACCAAAAACCTGAACCTTGACGCCGCGTGCCTCGGACGCTGCAGCAAAGGCGCGGATCTCATGTTCCTGCATTCCGACAAGATTGAACTGGATCGAATCCGGCGCACGCTGCTCGGGGGGCAGGGGGGCGGGAACCTCGATATGAGACGAGGTGTTCAGGCGACCGGCCACGTAATCGTGGTTCGCCAGGCCATCGCGGACGCGGCGCGCCAGTTCCGGAAGTTGCGGACGGATCACCGCCGCGCTGAGGTTGCTCAGACGAAGATTGTACAGCGGCAGCTTGTTTTGCCAGCGGGCGAAGGCCTCTTGCAGTTCGGGTGAGTTGTCACCCTGAGGACCTTTGTGCTTCTTCCAATTGTGCTCATACGCGCCTGACATGATGACGGCCCGCGCGACAAGATCTGCATCATTCGTGATCAGGATGCCACCTTCGCCGGCATTGATCATCTTGTAGGACTGGAACGAGAAACATCCGACCTTTCCGATCGTACCGATATTGCGGCCATGCCATGTGGTGCCCAGCGAATGCGCGGCATCCTCGATCACCGGAATGTTTCGTGCGTCGCACAAGGCCATGATCGCATCCATGTCGGATGTATGCCCGCGCATGTGGCTGATGATGACTGCCTGAACGTTGTCCAGCTTGGCCTCGAAATCGGCCATGTCGATGCGATAGTTTTCACTCACTTCGCACAGAACCGGAATGCAGTCGGCATGGACGACCGACGACGGCACGGCCGCGAAGGTGAAGCCGGGGATCAGAACACGCGCATCGCGGGGCAGGCCCAGTGCTTTGAGCGACAGAAACAACGCGGCCGAACAGGACGACACCGCCAAAGCGTATTTCGTGCCCAACAGTTCCGCGAACTCGGCTTCCAGCAGGGCCACCGGGGCATCCTGCGGTGCAGTATAGCGGAACAGGTCACCTGACTGCATCAGGGCCTCGATCGCGTCCTTGGCGGCGGCAGGGATGGGTTCGGCGTCGTGAACGTTGGGGGGCAGCGTCATATTTGGATTTCCCGAATTCTATCTTTGGGAAAGATAAAGATATTCGGAAGGCAATCCAAGCCCTCAATCGCCGGGCAGGCGAAAATTCACCAATCTGTCGCAATTTACGTGGATCAGACCCCAAGCCGGTCGCGCAGTGCGAACCATGTCATGGCCAGCACCAAAAGCGGGCTGCGCAGGGCAGGGCCGCCTGGAAAAGACAGCGCGGGCACGCGTGCCATCGTGTCAAACCCTTCGGCCTGACCCCGAATCGCCATCGCCATGAGTTGTCCGGCATGGGTCGCGGTGCCGACACCGTGACCGGAATATCCCGAAGCCGAAAGAATATTGGGTGCGACACGGGCCAGATACGGCATCCGCCGCATTGTGATGGCCAGCGTTCCGCCCCAGGCATAGTCGATCTTCACATCCCGCAAATGCGGGAAAATCTCGGTCATCGGTTTGCGGACCTTGGCGGCGACATTTGATGGAAAGCGATAGCCATAGCTTTCGCCGCCTCCGAACAAGAGGCGGCCATCGGCGCTGAGGCGAAAGTAGTTCACCACGAATTTCGTATCCGCAACCGCCACATCCCGGGCCAAAACCCGGGCGGTGTCCTCTCCAAGGGGTTCGGTGGCCGCAATGAAATTGTTGATGGGCATGACCCTGGCGGCGACGGAACGATTGAGGTCGCCCAGATACCCGTTGCAGGCCAGAATGACGTGCTCGGCCCGAACATTGCGGTGTGCAGTTCGGATCACTGCCGTCTGGCCCTCGTCGATCCCGGTCACTTCGGTGCTTTCATGGATGCGAACGCCCGCTTTGGCCGCGGCTTGCGCCAGTCCCAACGCCAAGTTCAGAGGGTGCAGATGCGCCGCACCCATATCCAGATACCCCCCGTGATAGGCGGGCGACGGGCACAGCGAATGACCCGCGTTTTCATCCAACAGCTCGATCTGGTCGTATCCGTACCGCTCGGAAAGATGGCCGGCATGGTCATGCAGTTCTTTCTGCTCGGATTTGCTCAGGCCCAGAACGGCGACACCGGGTTTCAGGTCACAGGCGATCTTGTGTTTTGCAATCAGGGATTTGACCAGATCCTTGGCGTCTTCAGCCAGTTCCCACAGCTTGGCGGCGTCGGCATCGCCTACAAGACGCTCGAGGTCTTCCTGATCCATCCGCTGTGCGCTGCCCAACTGGCCGCCGTTTCGGCCCGACGCGCCAAAGCCGACGCGGTGCGCTTCAAGCAGCACGACGTTGAACCCGGCTTCGGCCAGATGAAGGGCCGCGGACAGCCCCGTATAACCGCCACCGACAACGCATACATCCGCCTTGGTGTCTTCTGACAACGCGGGAAAGCGATCCATCGGATGTGCCGTCGCGGCATACCAACTGTCAGGGTACTGGCCCCTGCGGTCATTGGAATAAAGCAGGTTCACGGAAGGTCTCAGACGTTGATCAGCAGATGTTCACGTTCCCACGGAGAGATGACCTGTAGGAACTCCTCGTACTCGGCCCGTTTGACGATGCCGTAAACGCGGGCGAATTCGGGGCCCAGAACTTCGTGCAGGGCAGTGGCCTCGTCGAACAGGTCCAGCGCTTCGCCCATGACCTGCGGGATATCGCCCTCGCCTTCATAAGCGTCGCCATAGAACTGACGACGTGGGCGTTCCTGCTCGACCAGGCCAAGATAGCCGCAGGCCAGCGACAGCGCGATGCCCAGATACGGGTTGCAGTCCATCCCGGCGATGCGGTTCTCGACGCGTCGCGATTCCGGGCCGGACAGGGGCACGCGAATACCGGTGGTGCGGTTGTCACGGGCCCATTCCAGGTTGATCGGTGCCGCGTGATCTTTCACATAGCGCCGGTAGGAATTCACATAGGGCGCCATGACTGCCAGACCGGCGGGCAGGTGGTTCTGCAAACCGGCGATGAAGTGATAAAACGCGTCCGTCTCACCCCCTTGAGGACCAGAGAAGATGTTCTGACCGGTTTCCATATCGATGATCGAGTGATGGATATGCATGGCCGAACCCGGCTCTTCCTCGATCGGTTTTGCCATGAAGGTGGCAAAACAATTGTGGCGCAGCGCGGCCTCGCGGATCAGGCGTTTGAAATAGAAGACTTCATCGGCGAGTTTTACCGGATTGCCATGGCGCAGGTTGATTTCCAACTGCCCGGCGCCGCCTTCCTGCGTGATGCCGTCGATCTCAAACCCCTGATGCTCGGCGAAATCATAGATGTCGTCGATCACCGGGCCAAACTCGTCCACGGCCGTCATGGAATAGGCCTGCCGCGCCGCGGCCGGGCGGCCGGAACGCCCCATCATGGGTTTGATGCCCTGCGCCGGGTCCACGTTGGGGGCAACCAGAAAGAACTCCATCTCTGGTGCAACAACCGGCTTCCATCCCTTATCATGATAAAGCTGCACAACACGCTTGAGCACGTTACGCGGGCTGTAGGGGATCGGATTGTCATCCCGGTCGTAGGCGTCGTGGATCACCTGCAATGTCCAATCCCCCGTCCACGGCGCAGCGGAAGTGGTCGAGAAATCGGGCTTCAGGATCATATCCTTTTCGATGAACCCGTCATCGCCGGCCGCTTCGCCCCAGCCCCCTGTGATGGTCTGGTAAAAGATGCTGTCGGGCAGGTGGAAATAGGATTGCTTTGCGAATTTTGATGCAGGCACCGCCTTGCCGCGCGCAATGCCCGGCAGGTCCGAAATGATGCATTCAACTTCGTCCAGTCGTTGCCCGTGGAAATATGCCTTTGCGGCTTCCGGCAGTTTATCGGTCCAATCAGCCATCAGGCTCTCTCTTTCTTTAGAAACTCGGCCATGTGGCGCGCGATTTTGGCGTTGTCGTCCGGGGCCGTCTCGCGATTTGCGGCTTCGCGCATCAGATCCTCCGGGACGACGCCCTTGCCCCGTGTCCGCATCAGGCCTGCCACGAATCCGTTGGTGAATTCCGGGTGGGCCTGAACTGTCCAGATTGTGTCCCCATAAGCCAGCATCGCGTTTTCGCAGAAGGCATTCCGGCCCAGAACCCGCGCTTCCTTCGGCAATTTGACAACTTGATCCTGATGCCAGGCATTCAGCCATAATCTGCTGCCGTCATATTCGTATTCCGTACGACCTACGGCCCATCCTTTCGAGAATTTCTCGACCTTGCCACCCAGTGCCTGAGCAATGATCTGGTGGCCAAAGCAAACGCCGATCAGGGGTTTTCCACTTTCCCGGATCTCGCGCACCAACGCTTCCAGCGGGGCGATCCAGGGAAGGTCCTCGTAAACCCCGTGGCGCGATCCGGTAATGATCCATCCATCCGCATCATCCGCACCATCGGGGAAAGTGCCGTCCACGACGGCGAAGGTCACGAACTCGAACCCGTTGTCACGCAGCAACGCGGGGAAAAGTTCGTCATAATCCCCGAATTCTTCCTGTAGCACTTCGGGGGTGTGGCCGGTTTGTAGAATACCGATTTTCATATGTCACCAAATTTGATCAAATTAACCCTAACCGAGACTGGTTGACGCGGCAAGGGGGTCAAACCGTCTCGAGATAGCACAGCCAGTGATCCTCGGGCGGGATGTTCGCAAATCGGGTGATCTCTTGTCGCTTGGTCATGGTCAGATAGCGGATCAGGTCAGCGGGGAACAGCCGGGCCACCAGGGGATCCGTGGCGAACGTGTCAATCGCGCTCGACCAATCCGGCATCAGTTGAGGCAGGTCCGCGATGTCATAGGCGTTCCCCGTGATCGGGGCAGGTGGGGTCAAGCTGTCCTCGATGCCGACAAGTGCCGCGCCCAGAACCGCGGTCAGCATCAGATACGGGTTTATGTCCCCGCCGGCGACGCGGTGTTCGATGCGCCGTGCGGCGGGCGCCCCCCCCGGGATGCGAACGGCGGCCGTTCGGTTTTCATAGGCCCAGCAGGCGCCCGTGGGCGCATGTGCACCCGGTACGAGCCGTGTGTAGGAGTTGCCGTTGGGTGCAAATATCAGCGTACTGCCCGGCATGGCCGCGACACAGCCCGCTACGGCAGACCGCAATATCTCGGTGCCTTCCGGCCCGTTGTTGTCGAACACATTGTGTCCGTTCTGGTCCAACACCGAGAAATGCACATGCATTCCGTTGCCCGCGTCATCGGCATAAGGCTTGGACATGAAGGTGGCCGCAAATCCGTGCCTGCGCGCCAATCCACGCGTCAATGCCTTGAAAAGCCACGTATCATCGGCACAGCGCATGGCGTCCTGATGGTTCAGGTTGATTTCGAACTGGCCGATGCCGCTTTCGGAAATGGCCGTCTGCGCGGGGATGCCCATTGCGGCGCAGCCATCGTACAGATCGGTAAAGAACGCCTCGAACGCGTCCATTTCGGCAACCGACAGAACGGCCTCATCCGCAAGGCGCCGCCCTGTGATCGGATTCACCGGTGGTTGCGGCTGCGCGGCAGAAGCGTCAACGAGTGTGAACTCCAACTCCGTCGCGGCAACAACGGACCAGCCGCGTTGCGCATAGCGGTCGAGTATGGCGGACAGGGCATGCCGCGGGTCGCCTGGGAAAGGTACGCCGTCATCATCATACAGACACATCGGCACCAGCGCTGTTTCCGTATCCAGCCAAGGCACGGGGACCGGGCCGCGTTCGGTCGGGCGCAGCACCCCATCTGCGTCGCCGGTTTCAAAGACCAGCGGGCTTCCTTCGATGTCAGCGCCCCACAGGTCTACGTTCAGTGCCGAAAACGGCATTCGCACGGCGCCTTTTCCCAGTTTGTCAGCATAGCCGGGGGGCACGCGTTTGCCTCGCATCTGACCGTTCAGGTCACATGCGGCAACGCGAAAATTGTGCAGGGCTCTCAGATCCATTGGGGGCTCCGTCGGTGAAACTCCCCAGTGATTTACTTCAATGGATGTGCTTTGTCACCAAATTTGATCAAATTCTGACTTAGGGCTTCATGGGACGCCCCGCGCCGGTATTGACCGGCGCGGAGAGCTGTTTTCAGGCAAAGCTTACGCCATGTTCTTCCATGGGCAATTGCGCCACATGCAAACCTGACAGGGCCTTGATCGCATTGGCCAAAGCCGGTGCCGACGGTGGCGTGCCGGGTTCTCCGACGCCGGTCGGCGCTTCGGCCGATGGCATGATGTGCACGTCGATTGCGGCAATATCCCCGATACGCAGCGGTTCGTAATCCGGGAAGTTGTATTGATCCACAGCCCCGCTTGTCAGGGTGATCTGGTCACGCATCACATGGCCAATGCCATAGCCGATGCCGCCTTCCATCTGGGCCCGCACGATATCGGGGTTCACGGCGATACCGCAATCCACGGCACAGGTGACCTTTTCAATCCTGATGCCACTTTCCGGATCGCCCGAGATTTCGACCACTTCAGCCGCGTAAGACCCAAAGGACTTGTGAACGGCAATCCCCTGCGACCGGCCTTCTGGCGCATTGCCCCAGTTTGCCTTTTCGGCCGCCAGCTTCAAAACAGCTGCCTTGCGTTGCTGGTCCGGGTTGCCGCTGTCGGACAGATGGGCCAGACGGAACTCCACCGGATCACGACCGGCGGCCTCGGCCACCAGATCCATCATGGTTTCCATCGTATAGGCGGTGTGGGTGTGCCCGACCGAGCGCCACCACAGAACCGTCGTCGCCTTTGGCGTGTCGGTCAGACCCACCGCCATGCCGGGGATGCTGTAGGGGCTGTCCGAAACGCCTTCGACCGAGCTGTGGTCGATGCCGTCATGAACCAGAACAGCCTCGAACGGGGTGCCCTTGATCACGGATTGGCCGGCAATCTGGTGCTGCCACCCGACGATGTTGCCTTCGGCGTCCAGACCCACGCGGACCTTGTGGCCAAAGGCCGGTCGGTAATATCCGCTGCGAATGTCGTCTTCGCGCGTCCAGACCAGTTTCACCGGGCGCGAGCGGTCAGTGACGACAAAGGCCAGGGCGGCCTCGACCTGATAATCCGCATCCGGGGTGGCGCGGCGCCCGAACGACCCGCCTGCTAGCATGGTTTTGATGTGGATCTTCTCGGCCGGCAGGCCAAAGATCTGCTGGTAGGCCATATGAGGACCCGTCGGCATTTGTGCCCCGTCATGCAGAACGATGTCTCCGTCTGCGGTCTGCTCGATGGTGCAGTTCAACGGTTCCATCGGGGCATGGGCCAGCAGTGGGAAGTAGAACGTTTTTTCAACGACCTTGTCCGCGCCGTCGATGGCGGCTGCCACAGCGGCAAAATCCGCCTTGTTGACGTTATACGTGGGCTCCGCCTCCAGCGCGGCCATGATCTCGGCCTTGATCTGGTCCGAGTTGCGGGTTTCCGCGCCGGACATGTCCCACTCGACCTCAAGCGCATCGCGTGCCTGAATCGCGGCCCAGGTGTTCTCGGCGTACACCGCGACGCCCGCCTGATTGGGCAGAACCGCGGCGCTGATATAGCCTTTGACCTCTTTCGATGCGCTGTCATCAAAGCCCAGCGCGATGCCGCCCTTTGCTTCGGGGCGTTTGATCATGGCGATCATCTGGTTGGGTAGGTGAACGTCCATGGCAAACATCGCCTGGCCGTTGCTTTTGATGGCCGTATCCTTGCGGCGCACCGTTTCATTTCCGATCAGACGGAATTCGGATGGGTCCTTCAGGCGTGGCTCTGCCGGAGCGTCCAGTTGCGACGCAGCGGACACGAATTCAGCGATCGGAGCCGACTTGTCGCCTGCCTTCACGATGCCGTCTTCGATGGTGATGCCGGATGCATCCACGCCCCAGCTTTGCGCGGCGGCGTTGATCAGCATTTCGCGCGCGGCAGCACCGGCCTGACGGTATTGCAGCCACGAATTCGCCATCGCGGTCGAACCGCCGGTGCCCTGGAATGGGCCGAACAGCAGGTTGTTGTAGACATTCGGATCCGAGGGGGCGAACTCGTATTCGATCTGGTCCATGGTCAGGCCGATTTCTTCGGCAATCAGCGTCGGCAGTCCGGTCGCCGGGCCCTGACCTTTCTCAAAATGTTTGACGATGGCGGTCACGGTGCCATCGGCATCGATCTTCACAAATGGATTGAACTGCGCGGTCTCGGATGAGGCCGCGGCCAGCGCACCGTCCGGACGGGTGCCGACCAGAAGGACGGCACCGGCAGCGGCGGCGTTTTTCAGAAACCCACGGCGAGAAGTGTTGATGGTCATGGATCAGGCCTCCAGAATTTCAGACGCGCGCTGGATGCCGGCGCGAATGCGTTGATAGGTGGCGCAGCGGCAGGCATTGCCGGACATGTACTCGTCAATCTCCTGGACTGACGGTTTCGGGTTCTCGGACAACAGCCCGACAGCCGACATCACCTGACCCGACTGGCAATAGCCGCACTGGACGACATCCAGTTCGACCCAGGCCTGTTGTACGGCGGCGCCGATCTTGTCGTCACCGACAGCTTCGATGGTCGTGACTTCGGCGTCTTCGACGTCTTCAATGAATGTCTGACAGGAACGGACGGGCTCACCATTCACGTGCACGGTGCAGGCCCCGCAGGATGCCACGCCGCAGCCGAATTTTGTGCCGGTCAGTTTCAGTTCGTCTCGGATCACCCAGAGAAGAGGCGTTCCGGGTTCGGCATCAACCTCGTGGGTCGTGCCGTTCAGGTTCAATTTAAGAGCCATGATGAGGGGGTCTCCTGTTGGTGCTGGTTTCCGCAATTGGTAAACTCGCGGGTTTACTCATGGCATATAATTTCGCCCTTGTAAACTCCTGCGTTTACCTAGTATTTGACCGGGGCACGTCAATAGGTCTATAGCTCTGACATGAACGAATGCAGCGCACAGAATGCGTCCAAGCGCGCACAGATCATCGAAGCTGCCGTGGCCGAGTTCCAGGAAAAGGGCTTTGCCGCGGCCAGTATGGATCGCATTTCAGCAAGGGCCGAAGTGTCCAAGCGTACGTTGTACAAGTACTTTGAAAGTAAAGAAAACCTGTTCCGCTCCATCGTGGTCGAATTGTCCGGCCGCTTTGCTGAAGTGTTGGAAATTCGGTATGAAAAAGGTCGCGATATTCGTACGCAACTGACTGAACTGGCCTGGGCCGAAGGGCGCATTCTGATGCGGCCCGATGTTATCGCAATGGCCCGGATGGTGATCAGCGAAACCTTGCGCAACCCGACGCTTGCGGCGGAAGCGCAGGGCAAGCTGGACAAGACGGCGACATTCATTGCCATGCTCAAAGATGCGGCCGAGGATGGGCAGCTTCGGATCGATGATCCGGAACGGGCCGGGCGCGAATTCATTGGCCTGATCAAGGCGCGCGCCTTCTGGCCGCTGCTGTTTACGGGTGGGGTGCTCAGCGAAGCCGAGATGACGGAAACGATCGAAAGCAGTGTCCAGATGGTGATGAGTCGATATGGCGTCTGATCGGAAGGAGCTGAATTCTGATGGTCGCAGTCGGGACGTCGTCAGAGGAATGTGTTAGGGCTTTTCGACTTGATTCGGATGGGCAAGACCACTGACAGGCCATCGGATTTCGAAGCATAGCAGGACGGAGGCGTTGCTGTGACAGGCAAGGCAACACAAGCTGCGCGTCTAAGCGTGGCACCCATGATGGATTTGTGCGACTGAGCGTAGCGTATTGTTTTATATGTGTTTATTGGGGGTGAATTTGGCGCGTAGCACATATGTAGCAATAGTCCCTACCTGATGTTGAAGCCGTGCTTCACTCGCTTGATGATGCAGCATTCTCGGTTTTTCGGCAAGCGAACGTAGAGGAGAACGCCGGGCCTCTTCTTTGGTGGGAACTCTGAGAATGAAGTACCTTGTTGAAACGCTCTGGCTGCTCAGCCGAGGGCCGGCGTCTTTCGCCTCACTGCGGGGGCGAGTGTTTCTTCGGGGTTCATGAAGAAGTCCAGGAGAAAAAACCTGATACCGCAAGTCGCGCCTGATTTTACTTCTTCAACGTTCAATCGGAATTCGAGAAGAGAACAAGGGTTTTCCAGCGTCCTCGTGACTACATCTGACTTCGGTCTCTCATGGCACGGGGATACGTCAGGGGAATTCCGGCCCAGAGCCGACATCCAACCCGCTATCTTGATCTTGATGCTGCAGTTGCACCCGCTTTGCGGACATTCAAACCGCACATGATAAACCTACCCAAAACCGCGCTTTCGCCGCATGGTTCATGGACGCGCAAGACGCGGGCAAACCCAACCTTGGGCAAATATTTGCTCTCAAATGAGTTGTTGCTTTCTTAACCTTTGCCCTGTAGGAGAAGCGCAACGCCGCGTGTGGATGACCAAATCAGCGGCAAAGTATTCTCGCCCGTGATCCCCAGATCGTTGTCTTGAATAGCTCCTTGAGAGCAACGAAACGACGGCGGCTATTTCATACGAGCTTCCCAGTAGATTAGAGAGACCAAGTGCCGATAGCGGTGAACCGCGTTTATGGCACGAGACCAAACGCTTTTGACGACATTTGACACCCTCGGCCTTGCCGAGCCCATCCTGAAGGCCATCAAGGCTCAAGGATATTCGACCCCTACGCCCATTCAGGCCAAGGTCATTCCGCTGCTGCAATCTAAGCGCGACGTGATCGGCATTGCCCAGACCGGCACAGGAAAAACCGCCTCATTTGTATTGCCCCTGTTGCATCGGATTGAATGTGAAATATCGAAACCCGCTCCAAAACACTGCAACGCATTGATCCTGACGCCCACGCGCGAGCTTGCGGCGCAGATCGTGGACAACATCCGCGCTTACAGCCAGTTCAGCCGCATTTCCACGACCTTGGTCGTCGGAGGCGTGCGTCCAGGAGGGCAGATCAAGGCCCTCAGTGCCGGCATAGACATCGTGGTGGCAACACCAGGACGCTTGCTCGACCACCTTGACACAGGCGTCATCGATCTGTCCGCGACCAAAGCCATTGTGGTGGATGAGGCTGATCAGATGCTGGATCTGGGCTTTCTGCCCAGCATTCGCAAGATCATGGCAAAACTGCCCGAGAAACGCCTGACGGCACTGCTTTCGGCAACAATGCCGGGGCAGATCAGAAAGCTTGCCGATGACTTCCTGAACGATCCGGCAGAGGTTCAGGTGGCGGCTGTTTCAACGCCGATTGAACGGATCGCGCAGAGCGTCCGGCATGTGGCCAAGCAGGACAAACGCCGTGTCCTGTCAGACATTCTGTCGGACAAGGACGTGCATCGCGCTGTTGTTTTCACGCGCACCAAACGCGGGGCTGAAAACGTCTGCAAGCACCTGATTGCTGCTGGGATCAACTCCGCTGCCATTCACGGAAACAAAAGCCAGCCTCAGCGCGAACGTGCCATGGCAGGTTTCCGGTCAGGCGCAACGACCGTCCTTGTGGCCACCGATATTGCCGCACGTGGAATAGACATCGACGATGTGTCCCATGTGGTGAATTACGAGCTTCCGAATGTGCCGGAATCCTATGTGCACCGCATTGGCCGGACGGCGCGCGCAGGCAGAACCGGCACCGCGATTTCACTGTGTGATCGCGAAGAGATGCCCCTCCTGCGGGATATCGAAAAGCTGATCGGTAACAGGCTGCCAAGCGACACAGGATCGCAAGACGAGCCTGTGAAATGCGGTCGCGATGCCAAGCCGAAAATGCCCTGTGCTGCCAAAATTGAACCGTCGCCAAAATCGCTAGCGGTTCGTCACGTAACGCGTCAGCGGAACGGGCACCAAAAACACAAGATCGACCCCACCCAAGCGCAGGACGGTCTTATGCGAATGCTCTCCAATATTGGTGAGTTCACCCAACCTGCTGCCTGAACGCAGCGCGCAGCTCAGCCAATCCCGGCGGGCACACATGTCATTGAAAGGATAATCTCATGACAACCGGAACAGTAAAATGGTTCAACGAAACTAAAGGCTACGGCTTCATCGAGCTTGATAACGGCAGCGGCGACGCGTTCGTGCACATCAGTGCCGTTCAGCGCTCCGGCCTCGACGGCCTGAAAGAAGGCGCAAAGGTCGGCTTCGATCTGAAGGAAGACCGGATGCGCGGCAAGACCTCCGCCGAAAACCTGCAATTGCAGTAGGCAATTCACAAACGATGCCAGATAGCGGTTGCTATTGCCGCTGTCTGGAAGCACAGCCAAAGACTGGTTGATCGGTTCGGATTGGGATTGAGACACAATATGTAAGCGGTCACCTATTGGTGGCGTATTAATAGCTTCGAGCTTCTGCCAGCCCTTAGCAGAGCTCGGTCCCTGTTAGTTCGTCAACGACCACGTTTCAAAGGTGATGTCACGCTGAATTTTGTCTCTCAATTATTCGCTAAGCCACCTGGTCAAACACCGGTCTCAAAAATGAGATATCTCCGTAGCACAGGCTTCGTGACGACGGTGCGGCCTTGACTCTATGCTGGCTAAGAACCACAAGAGTGTATTGGTAAAAATTACTCGATGCCGCGATGCTGCCGGCTTCGCAAATCCAATGGCCTTCAGACTAACTGTAGCATGTGCCCCAGCATAGGAACGGGTTTCGCTGGGGTCTTCGCTATGAGCTCGTTCCTCGCAAGCATTTGCAACTGTCACCTGACGTGCTCCAGTCATCGCGTGACCCATGAAAGAAGGCGCCGTATGAACAACACATGGCTCTTGAATTGCGTGCTTGATGCCCGATAGATCAGGTCTCAGGCTCAGTTTCGACCATTCATTCATCGTGTTTGCTCGCTGCATACTTTGTTTGATCTCGACACTTTTGGTGTCGCTCTCAGGAACGCAGCTTGCTGCCCAAGTCGCAGGCAATGCCAGTGCAACGGTTTGTGACGAAGGTTTCGAAAACAGAAACGGATCCTGCCAAAGTCCAGACGTACCCCAAAACGCATATTTAACGGGTAGCTCCTATGGCCGCGGGTGGGAATGCAATCACGGTTTTCAGATTGTCGGAGAACTCTGTGAGAAAATAAGAGTTCCTGAAAATGCCTACCTGGCATCAACCGGAGATCAGTGGGCGTGCAATCGGCTGTTCCAGCGTGCCGGAGAAGAGTGTGAAGAAGTGATTTCGCCCCAAAATGGGTACGTCGAAACCCGGTTTGGCGTGCAGGAAATACACTGCAACTGGGGATTTCGTAAGGAGAACCAGGATTGTGTTGCAATAGAAGTCCCAGAAAACGGTCGTCTGAGCGACAGAGGAAGCTCGGATGGTTGGGTATGCCTCAGAGGTTACAGGGCAGCGGATAGCGGCTGTGAGCCCGTGGCAGTTCCACAGCATGCATACCTTGCGCCTGAAACTTATTCCGGATGGAAATGCGAACGTGGTTTTCGCGCAAACCGAGACAGGTGCGTTGCGATCCTTGTCCCTTCAAACGCGCATTTGAATCGAAGAGGTGATGGTTGGGAATGTAATCGGCCGTTCACGAGACAGAACGACAAGTGCACCGAAAATGTGGCGCGACAATAAGTTGGTGGAAACCAAAGCCGCCTGACAAATCCGGAAGGACTACGCCGTGAACCATAACTCGATTGACGAAAACCTGGGTAAAAGTCTCAAAGCCGAAAAGGCGCGTCGCCGGTCCTATGGGATTAAGATATCTATTGCGTCAGCAGTGTGCGTTGCAGCGATAATTGTAGCGGTGTTTCTCTGATGCGTAAAAATGCCCCTCAAGTAACCCTTCCCGGTTCAAAGATGTCAGCTCATGGTTTGGAACAAAGAGCGTTTCAGGACCGCAGTGTTCGTAAGTCGCGGAACGCTGACGTATCAGGAGTGATTGAGGAAGAATTTGGAAAGTACTTGATTAAGGCTGGCGTTCTGAGCGGCAATAGTGTTGCACGGGCATTTCCCAAGCCGCCGGCTAAAACGCAGGCAATGATTGCCGATGCAGTTGGAGAAACACCAGTATTGGCCATTGAAGCCTTAAAAGAAATTCTCGAAGAACGAGACAGGAAGCGTAGCGGTCAACGCCGTTTGGAAGGAAACTCCGGCACCCTAGTTCCCAGTGAAAGAGAATATGCCGAGGCATTGCGCCAGATCAGGCTCACCCCCGCGCAGGTCACATTGCTCAAAGCACTCACAATCGCAGGCAAGGAAGGTCTGACTATTGGTCACTTGTCTCAGGCAGCTGGTTACAAATCGCGCGAGGCCTCCATCAAGGTTTTCAAGAAAATCGGACTATTGATCGCAGAATATCTGGAACTGGACCTACCCGAAGCCGGATCGGTGCAGAATGATGGCGCCGCTCAGGTCCTGGCATTTTCTCACATCGAAAGTGACGATGAGCCAGCAACTTGGATTATGCATCAGGAACTGCGCGACGCTGTTCGTTCGGTTCTATGACGTACGTTCCAGCCCCCGCTTTTGAAGCGAGCTCTGAACCGGAACAAATGCACGAAAGGTTGCTCACGTAGCTAATGTTGGAGAAAAGACCATATCCGCTCGACCTGATCTATGTTCCTGTGAAACGGGCGAAAACGCTTGATCAACAAAAAGTTCTGACGCTGGCCGAAGATATCCTGAAGAACGGCCAGAAGACCCCGATCCAGATACGCTCGGACAATAAGAGGTTCGTGCTGATTGAAGGCCTTCACCGATTAGAGGCCATTCGCGCCTTGGGCGGCGAAACGGTCGAAGCCTATCTGGTACGCGCCAGGCTACACTAGATACCTTTTGGAATTGGCGTTCGACAAAGCCTCGGAAAATGTCAGTAGACGTTGGCTTTTTTCATCCCAAAGATGCAATCGTGCACAGTGAAGGCTCTCACATAGAGTAATACGTTGGCAATTTTCCAACTCGGAATGGTCCCGCAAAACTTCGTTTAGCCGATAAAACGGTATGCGGCTGGCAAGGTGGTGAACATGGTGTACGCCGATGTTAGCAGAGAACCACCGCAGGATGCCTGGTAGGGCATAGTGAGAACTTCCATAGAATGCGGCGTTCTTAAGGTTCCACCCCTCTTCCCGTTCCCATGTCGTGTGTTCAAACTGGTGTTGAATATAGAAAAGCCAAATACCAATCGAGGCGGCGACGATCATGGTTGGCAGGAATACATAAACCAGCACATCCAGGCCTCCGGTCCAAAAAATCAGGGCCAGGACCACCGCAATCGCGGCGTTTGTTCCCATTGCGCTTGCCCAATACAGCCAGCCTGACCGCATGAAACCAAAGGGTAAGCGATTTTGCAGAAAGAACGTGTAGACAGGCACGATACAGAACAGGAAGAAGGGGTTCCGGATTAACCTGTAAGCGGCACGCCCGACCCACTTTCGCTTCAGATATTCCTCTACAGTTAACGTAGGGATATCGCCCATCCCGCGCCGATCAAGGTTGCCGGTTGAGGCGTGGTGAATCGCATGGCTTTGCCGCCAGACGTCATAAGGTGTGAGGGCGAGAACACCCAAGACCCGGCCTGTCCAATTGCAAACGGTACGGTTTTTAAAAAATGATCCGTGACCACAATCATGCATGATGATGAAGAGACGCACCAGAAATGCAGCGTTAAGGATTGCCAGTGGAATAGCGACCCAGACACCAAGGGAAAGCGCAAACCACGCTGCGCCCCATAGCGCGAAAAAAGGGATAACAGTAATTGTCAGTTCAAAAACACTACGCTTCGTATCGGGTACGCGGTATTGAACGAGCGCCCGGGTCAATTCCTGCTGTTGCAACTGACTTGTTCTCCAACGGCTCTTGGGAACCCTCTGAGCAACCGGGCACCCCAGAAGGATGCCCGTAGCAGGCTATGCGAGTGCCAGGTTGGAAGCGCTGTCGCGTCCGTCACGACCAGCTTCGACGTCAAAAGTAACCTTTTGGCCGTCTTTCAATTCGCTGATGCCGGAACGTTCAAGAGCGGATACATGCACGAACACATCGCGCTTGCCGTCTTCAGGCTCGATAAAGCCAAAACCTTTGGTCGAGTTGAACCATTTTACTGTGCCATTTGCCATGGTGGAAGTCTCCAATTGCGTGTCGCCCGCATCAATGCGGCGACCCGGCGTGGTCGGTCTAAATCGAAAGACTGAACGCCGAATTGAGGAGACAGCAGGTCGAAAAAGAAAAACGTAAGCTTTATGTATATGGACTTCGAGTACCCACAATACAAGCATTGATGCGGTGGAGGACAACAGAGAGATCCTGCCTGCCTAGCAAAACTTAGGTAAGGTGTCGCGGTTCGCTGTCTTTCGAATACGTGACTGGAGCGGGACGAAGCGCCAATACGCTGCACTTGTGCCTAAGTCCGTTTTCGAAGAATGGACGCGGCGCAAAACGGTGGTAATTGTCTGTGACAGGAAAGTATGAGTTTTGTCGTCAGGCGCCACCTGACTCTACGCAGAGGCTTGCTGCTTTATCATCTCTAAGAAAACCAAGTAGGAGTCCTTAGCCGCGTCTGGGCCAGCTTTCTGCAAGGTGTGACCCTGAGTACGCCCACCATAGTCAAAGGTGACGCCGCCGCCTTCGACGATGCGGCTCATCATGTTAAAAAGCCCGGTTACCTCAATTGCTTCGAACAGCGCTTCCTCAACCCACCCCTGTTCAAGAACGGCATCGACATCGGCCTGAACGAGTTTGTTTGGCAAGGTGTTGAGCTTCTCGACATAATGAGCCTCCCCAACTGAACGGGTCCACCGTTATGTTTAGGAAACGGAGGACTGAGAATGGCAAACAAGCGACCGAAG
>NZ_WQDQ01000030.1:0-1197 GCF_013033235.1 Ruegeria sp. HKCCA0235A
CGGATTTTTCACCCAGTCCCTTTCTGATCGTGATCCCGAGCTTTTTGGCTCGATCACGTCGGAACTGGGTCGTCAGCGCGACGAGATCGAGCTGATCGCGTCCGAGAACATCGTCTCTGCCGCCGTGATGGAGGCGCAGGGCTCGGTGATGACCAACAAATACGCCGAAGGCTATCCCGGCCGCCGCTATTATGGCGGCTGCCAGTTCGTCGACATCGCCGAAAACCTGGCCATCGACCGCGCCAAGCAACTGTTCGGCTGTGAATTCGCCAACGTGCAGCCCAATTCCGGCTCTCAGGCCAACCAGGGCGTGTTTCAGGCGCTGATCAAGCCCGGCGACACCATTCTGGGCATGAGCTTGGATGCCGGTGGCCACCTGACCCACGGCGCCCGTCCGAACCAGTCGGGCAAGTGGTTCAACGCGGTGCAATACGGCGTACGCCAGCAGGACAACATGCTGGATTACGATCAGGTCGAGGCGCTGGCGAAGGAACACCAGCCCAAGCTGATCATCGCCGGCGGTTCGGCCATTCCGCGCCAGATCGACTTTGCCCGCATGCGTCAGATCGCCGACATGGTCGGTGCCTATCTGCACGTGGACATGGCGCATTTCGCCGGTCTGGTCGCGGCGGGCGAGCATCCCAGCCCCTTCCCGCATGCGCATGTGGCCACCACCACCACGCACAAGACCCTGCGCGGCCCGCGCGGCGGCATGATCCTGACCAATGATGAAGATATCGCCAAGAAAGTGAACTCGGCCATCTTCCCCGGCATTCAAGGCGGCCCGCTGATGCATGTGATCGCGGCCAAGGCCGTGGCCTTCGGCGAGGCGCTGCGGCCCGAGTTCAAGGACTATGTCAAGCAGGTGATCACCAACGCCCAGGCGCTGTCGGATCAGCTGATCAAGGGCGGTCTGGACACGGTGACCCACGGCACCGACACCCATGTGGTGCTGGTCGACCTGCGCCCCAAAGGGGTGAAAGGCAACGCCACCGAGAAAGCCTTGGGCCGGGCGCATATCACCTGCAACAAGAACGGCGTGCCGTTTGATCCCGAAAAGCCGACCATCACGTCGGGCATCCGTCTGGGGTCGCCCGCCGGCACCACCCGCGGCTTCGGCGAGGTCGAATTCCGCCAGATCGCCGACTGGATCATCGAAGTGGTCGACGGCCTGGCTGCCAATGGCGAAGACGACAA
>NZ_WQDQ01000031.1:0-1118 GCF_013033235.1 Ruegeria sp. HKCCA0235A
GCGAAACGCAGGCCGTTTTCCATCGCGATCGGCGCGATCAGCTCAACGCCGAACGACACGTTGTCGCCGGGCATGACCATCTCGGTGCCTTCGGCCAGGGTCACGGTGCCGGTCACGTCCGTGGTCCGGAAGTAGAACTGCGGACGGTAGTTCGCGAAGAACGGGGTGTGACGACCGCCTTCTTCCTTGGTCAGGATATAGGCTTCGGCTTCGAACTTGGTGTGCGGGGTCACCGAACCCGGCTTGCACAGAACCTGGCCACGCTCAACGCCGTCACGGTCAACACCACGCAGCAGCGCGCCGATGTTGTCGCCCGCTTCACCGCGGTCCAGCAGCTTGCGGAACATTTCAACGCCGGTGCAGGTGGTCTTGGTGGTGTCGCGGATGCCGACGATTTCAATCTCGTCACCAACGTTGATCACGCCACGCTCAACACGACCGGTCACAACGGTACCACGACCCGAGATCGAGAACACGTCTTCGATCGGCATCAGGAACGGCTGGTCAACCGCACGCTCGGGGGTGTCGATATACTCATCAACAGCCGCCATCAGCTCGCGGATCTTGTTCTCGCCGATTTCCGGGTTGTTGCCTTCCATCGCCGCCAGAGCCGAACCTGCGATGATCGGGATATCGTCGCCGGGGTAGTCGTAGCTGGACAGCAGTTCGCGAACTTCCATCTCAACCAGTTCCAGCAGCTCTTCGTCGTCAACCTGGTCAACTTTGTTCAGGAACACGACCATCTTCGGGATGCCAACCTGGCGGCCCAGCAGGATGTGCTCGCGCGTCTGCGGCATCGGGCCGTCAGCGGCGTTCACAACCAGGATCGCGCCGTCCATCTGCGCCGCACCGGTGATCATGTTCTTGACGTAGTCGGCGTGGCCGGGGCAGTCGACATGCGCATAGTGGCGGTTGTCGGTCTCGTATTCCACGTGGGCGGTCGAGATGGTGATGCCGCGCGCTTTCTCTTCCGGCGCACCGTCGATCTGGTCATACGCTTTGAAGTCACCGAAATACTTGGTGATTGCTGCGGTCAGCGTGGTCTTGCCGTGGTCAACGTGGCCAATCGTGCCGATGTTGACGTGCGGTTTTGTACGCTCAAACTTTTCCTTTGCCAT
>NZ_WQDQ01000004.1:0-368059 GCF_013033235.1 Ruegeria sp. HKCCA0235A
GTCATGCCCGGCGACAACGTGTCGTTCGGCGTTGAGCTGATCGCGCCGATCGCGATGGAAAACGGCCTGCGTTTCGCGATCCGCGAAGGCGGCCGCACCGTCGGCGCCGGCGTTGTGTCGAAGATCATTGAATAATTCGCGCAAGCGAATGATCAGACGGAAAGGGCGTCCCGCGGGGCGCCCTTTTTGTTAGGATTCAAATGCCATGCTTCCCTCGATTTCGAGATAGCAAGCCAATACGCCAAGCTTGCGTTGAACGGCGACCCTCGACAAAATTGCAGTCAGAAATGTCCTGTAGGGGAGGATGGTGGGATGACCAAGCATGTTGAAATCGGCCGGACTGGAGTCAGGCTGCCGCAAATAGGGTTCGGTTCAACAGGTCTGGGAAGCATACCTCAGATATATGGTTACGAGGTAGACGAAGGCCGTGCGCTGGACACAATAAGGGCAATTCTCCAGCGCCCGGATGGCTTCATTGACACAGCGCGTGGGTACGCGATGGGTCGAAGTGAAGAGCGTATCGGGCAAGTCATTCGTGAACTGGGGGGGTGGCCTGAAGGCCGGGTTCTTTCTACGAAACTGGACCGGGACATGGAGAGCAACAGGTTTGATGCGACACAAGCGCGAAGGTCACTTGAAGCAAGTCTTCAGGCCCTCGGGGTGGAACGGGTGGATATTCTCCATCTACATGACCCCGAATACGCTGCAGATATTTCAGAGGTGACCGGCACCGGCGGTGCACTTGATGAGCTGTTCCGGATCAAGGAAGAAGGTCTGGCGAAGGCAGTGGGGCTTGCAGGCGGCCGGATTGACGTCCTGATGCCGATGCTGCGTGATCGCGAGTTTGACGTCCTTCTGACACACAACAGACATACGGTGGTCAACGTGAACTCCGCTCCAATGATCGAGCTTGCGCGGTCCAATGGTGTGGCGGTTCTGAATGCGGCGCCCTATTCCGGAGGAATTTTGGCCAAGGGAAGTTCTGCTCATCATTATTACGTCTATCAGCAGGCGACCGAAGCCGTTCTTGGCCCGGTTCGTGCAGTTGAGAGTATCTGTTCTCGTTACGATGTACCGTTGGGGGCGCTTGCGTTGCAGTTCTCAGTCAAGAACGCAGACATTGCTTCAACAATCTGCGGGGCGACATGGCCGCAACATGTGGACCAAACATTCGAATGGGCCAACTGGGCTATTCCGGATGCAGTTTGGAGCGAGTTGGCGGAACTGGGTCAATCCCAAAACGATCCTGAAACTGGGTAGGGTCTATCGGTTTTTACGTTGCGCGGTGGCTCATCACCCATTTTACAAACTGTATTGGGGTCCTGGTCGCATTTCGCCCCCTGCCAAGTCCTGCGAACCTCACCAATGCACGCGGGTTCTCAACAAGAACGTCAAGGTGGGAGTTTCCCGCCATTTGGGTTTGATGAAGGGTGGTGATGCGCGTCTGTCATCCTCTCAACCGCAATGTCAAGGAAACGGGCAGAGCGCCTTATTTGGGCGTGTTCCGCGCGGGCTTAAGTCCTTGTTTGACAAGGGCTGCGATCCATACCGGCGGCTGACAGTCTTGCTAACAGCCGCCGGTGATTTCAAATCAGGACAGCGCTGATTCAGCAGCTGCCCGGACGGCACGGATGTTGTCTCCGTAGATCTGTGGGGTTGAAACCGATCCGCCCTTGAATACCGCGGAACCGGCCACCAGCACATCCGCACCTGCCGCTGCCACAAGCGGAGCGGTTTTCGGGTCGACGCCACCGTCAATCTCGATATGCACCGGACGATCACCGATCATCTGACGCAGTTTTTTGACCTTGCCGGTCATGTCGATGAATTTCTGGCCCCCAAAGCCGGGGTTCACGGTCATCACGCAAACCAGATCCGTGAGGTCCAGCAGATGCTCGACCGCTTCGGCTGGGGTGCCGGGGTTCAGGGCAACGCCGGCTTTCATTCCGGCGCTGCGAATGGCCTGCAAGGTGCGATGGGTGTGGGGGCCGGCTTCGACATGTGCGGTCAGAATGTCCGCTCCGGCATCGGCATAGGCCTGGATGTAGGGATCGACCGGCGTGATCATCAGGTGAACGTCCATCACCGTTTTCACATGCGGGCGAAAAGCTTTCACGGCCGGAGGGCCAAAGGTCAGGTTTGGAACGAAATGGCCATCCATCACGTCAACATGAACCCAGTCGGCGCCCTGCGCTTCGATGGCCTGAATTTCCTGCCCGAAATTGGCGAAATCGGCGGACAGGATAGACGGCGCGATCTTGATGGTGCGGTCAAAGCTCATGGTGGCCTCGTATCAGCTGAAGAGTCGCGGATGCGTATACCCGTGAGCCGGTGGGATGGATAGCCCCCGCAAACGCTGTGTTGCCACAAAACTCTCACCGCGCGGCATTTGACCCGATGGGCTTAGACCAGGGACCGGCGGTCGGATGCGGCTGAGAACCTTTGTTGGCTTATACCTCGTTCAGGGTCAGCGTTACACGCTCACCCGCGAAAACCGTGCGGCCGTACTCGACTGGCCGTCCATCCGGGTCGGCATTGACGCCGACCGAGAAGAGAACAGGAGCACCTTCTGACAATTGAAGTTGCAGCGCCTGCGTTGCGGTCGCCCCGCGCGCGGTCAGGCGAGTCGACACGCGGACGTAATCCCTGACGCCGCAGGCTTGCAGCGCTTTGGTGACGGATTGGGTTTCGGTCAATGTCTGCAAGATATCCGGAAACCGTTCCGCGGGGAAAACGCTCTGAAACAGGGCTATGGGCTGCCCGTCTGCCAGGGACAATCCGTCATAGACGTGCACTGGATCACCCTTGTTCAGGCCCAGAGCTTCGGCTTCGGCTTCATCGGCGACGCGCGTGGTCAAAGCCAGGATTTTCTTGCCCGGTATCTTGCCGCTGGCCGAGATGTTCTTGTGATAGCGCACCCTTTTGCCGATCGGATAATCTGTTGGCCGTGCCGCAACAAAAACGCCCGCACCGCGCCGAGCGTGAACCAGACCCTGATCAGACATGTCAGCCAAAGCGCGCCGTACCGTGTGGCGGTTGACGCCATAGGTGGCGGCCAGCTGGGCTTCGGTCGGCAGGCGATCTCCGGTTTGATAGCGCCCCTCGGCAATGTCCGAGGTCAGGCGCAGGGCAATACTTTTCCAGATCGGCGTTTTGCTCATTTCACCAAACCTTCAAACGGTCGCAGATTGCGTTTTAACAACCTGTCAGTTAACATTTGTCTAGTTGTATAGTTTATGTAGACAACCTGTCCAAGAGGCTTTGATGGCAAACCAGACGGAAATCGGGATCAAGGCACGGAAGGAATGGATGGGTCTGCTGGCGCGCGCGCCTGACGCCGCCCTGATGACGCTGTGGGACGGCATTCAGGACTGCCCGAGTTTCGAATGGCTACGCATGCCCGAGGTGGGTGGTGTCATGGTGCGTGGCCGCATCGGAGGAACCGGCGCTTTGTTCAACCTGGGCGAAATGACCGTTACGCGCTGCTCGGTCGTGTTGCAGGATGGTACGGTCGGTCACGGATATGTTCAGGGCAGGTCGAAATCCAAGGCAGAAGCGGCGGCATTGATTGATGCGATGATGCAGACGGTCGCTGCTGATGATTTGCAGGAACGGCTGCTTGATCCGTTGAGGCTGCAAATGCAGTCGATCAAGACAGCGCGCGCCGCAAAGGCAGCGGCCACCAAGGTCGAGTTTTTCACGCTGGCTCGGGGGGAAGACTGATGCCTGATCAAATGCGGTTCTCGGGGGGCTTTCAAGACGCACCTGTCGACGCGGCACATGCATTCCGCGCGGCCATGACCGTCATGGCGCGTCCGGGTGAAATCCGCGCCCTGACTGGCTGTGAACCACCTGCGCCCTTGTCCTTCGCGGCCGGCGCGCTGCTCCTGACGCTTTGCGACGCCGAGACAAACGTTCACCTGGCGGGTGACGCCGACACCGATGTGGTGCGCAAATGGCTGACCTTTCACACGGGTGCACCGATGGTGGCGGCGGAAGATGCTGATTTTGCCCTTGGTACGTGGGATGCACTGGCGCCGCTCAACACCTATCGTATCGGGACGCCGGAATACCCGGACCGGTCCGCGACACTTGTTGTGGAATGCACGCGCCTGGAGCAGAATGGTGCGGTTCTGAGCGGCCCCGGCATCCGGGACACGGCGCGGCTTTCTCTGCCGGATGTTCCGGCTCTTCAGAACAATGCGCTGCTTTACCCTTTGGGGTGTGATTTTTTCTTCACCTGCGGTGAGGCGGTCGCAGCTCTGCCGCGTAGCACGCAAATCAGGTCCAGGGGGTAAGCCATGTATGTCGCGGTCAAAGGGGGCGAAAAAGCCATCGAGAATGCCCATGCGTGGCTTGCCGAAGAACGCCGTGGTGCGACAGATGTCGCGGAACTGAGCCTCGCGCAGATCCGTGAACAGTTGAGCCTTGCGGTGAACCGGGTCATGGCCGAAGGGTCGTTATACGATCCCGACCTTGCTGCGCTCGCGATCAAACAGGCGCGCGGCGATCTGATCGAGGCGATTTTCCTCGTCCGCGCTTACCGCACGACCCTGCCTCGTTTCGGCTGTTCCAACCCCGTCAAAACCGGCGACATGGCCTGTGATCGCCGGATCTCGGCCACGTTCAAAGATGCCCCCGGTGGTCAGGTTCTGGGGCCAACCTTCGACTACACCCACCGATTGCTGGATTTCAAGCTGGCGGCCGAGGGCGAAGTTCCAAAGGCGCCTGAAGGCCCTGTGCGGCTGGAACCGATGCCACATATTACCGCATTCCTGAAAGGCGAGGGTATCATTCAGGATGAACCTGCCCGCGATGACGTTCCGGGCGATCTGACCCGTGAACCGATGGAGTTCCCGTCCACCCGCCCGGTGCGCCTTCAATCGCTGACTCGTGGGGATGAGGGCTTTGTGCTGGGCATGGCTTATTCGACCCAGCGCGGTTACGCCCGCAACCACGCCTTTGTCGGAGAATTGCGTATCGGCAAGGTCGTGGTTGAGCTGGACATCCCCGAGTTGGGCTTTGCCATCGACATTGGCGAGGTCGAGCTGACCGAATGTGAAACGGTGAACCAGTTCACCGGTTCGAAAACGGAACCGCCGCAGTTCACGCGGGGATATGGGCTGGTCTTTGGCCAGTCTGAACGAAAATCCATCGCGATGGCGCTGGTCGATAGGGCCTTGCGGTGGGAAGAGTTGGGTGAAGACAACGTGGGTGCGCCCGCGCAGGATGAAGAATTTGTCCTGAGCCATGCGGACAACATTCAGGCCACCGGCTTTCTCGAACATATCAAGCTGCCGCATTACGTCGATTTCCAGTCCGAGCTGGAACTGGTCCGCAAACTGCGTCGAAAGGCCGAAGAGCGCATGTCAGAGGAGGCCATGGAATGAAAGCCGTCGTTTTTGATATCGGAAACGTGCTGGTCAAATGGGATCCGCATCTGGCATGGCTGGAGGAGATGGGCAGCCGCGAGGCGGTGGCAGAGTTCCTGGCGCGCATCAATTTCCCCGAACGCAACCTGCGGGCCGATGGAGGAGAGATGTTCGCCGATCTGGCCGCTGAACTGGAAAATGCGGAAGATCGGCAGCGCCTCAGTGTTTACGTTGAACGTTATGCCAGAACCGTTCCGCAAAAGATCGAGGGAAGCTGGCGCCTGCTTTACCGCCTGAAAGAGAAAGGCACTCCGGTTCACGCGATCACCAATTGGTCAGCGGAAACCTGGCCTGTCGGCGTGGGGGCACATCCCAAATTGGGCGAAGTGTTTGGTGTCACCGTCGTGTCGGGGAAGGAGAAACTTTTAAAGCCTCAGCCAGAGATTTTCCATCTGTTGTGCAAGCGGGCCGGGCTTTCACCCGAGAACTGCATTTTCATCGATGACGGGCTGCACAATGTCGAAGGCGCGCGTGCGATAGGCATGGATGGGATCCACTTCACCGCGCCGCACGCGCTTGAACGCGCTCTTGCAGAAAGAGGTTGCTTATGAGCGCGTACAATTTCGCCTATCTGGACGAACAAACCAAGCGGATGATCCGGCGGGCGATCCTTAAAGGTCTGGCCATACCGGGGTATCAGGTGCCGTTTGCCAGCCGCGAGATGCCGATGCCCTATGGCTGGGGTACCGGGGGCGTACAGGTTTCAGCCGCGACGTTGACGCCCGAGGATACGTTCAAGGTGATCGATCAGGGCGCAGACGACACGACCAACGCCGTATCCATCCGCAAGTTCTTTGAAAACACCGCAGGCGTCGCCACCACGGAAAAGACGGAACAGGCCACAATCATTCAGACCCGCCACCGCATCCCCGAGGCAAAACTGCGCGAAGACCAGATCATCGTTTTTCAGGTGCCGATTCCCGAACCTTTGCGCTTTTTGGAACCGCGCGAGACCGAGACGCGCAAGATGCACAGTCTTGAGGAATACGGGCTGATGCATGTGAAATTGTACGAGGACATCAGTCAGCACGGGGCGATTTCGACCGCTTATGCCTATCCGGTGAAGGTGTCGGGGCGCTATGTGATGGACCCGTCCCCAATTCCGAAATTCGACAATCCAAAGCTTGAGATGGACGCGATCCAGCTGTTTGGCGCCGGGCGCGAGCAGCGCATTTATGCGGTGCCACCGCATACCAGGGTCGTGAGCCTCGATTTCGAGGACTACCCGTTCGAGGCCACCAAGGCCGATCATCCCTGCGACCTGTGCGGGGCCGAAGACAGCTATCTGGATGAGGTCATCATGGATGACGCTGGCAACCGGATGTTTGTCTGTTCCGACACGGATTACTGCCGGTCACGCCGCGAGGCGGGTTACGCGGATCGATTGGCTGAAGAGAACGCGCAATGACCCCTCTGTTGCAAGTCAAAGGCATTGAAAAAAGCTATGGCCGCCGGATCGGATGCGCGGATGTGAATTTTGATATCTTCCCCGGAGAAGTGATGGGAATCGTTGGTGAAAGTGGGTCGGGCAAGTCGACCTTGCTCAACTGTATGGCCGGCCTTCTGAAGCCGGATGCCGGGCAGGTGATCTTTGATACCCGTGCAGACGGCCCGGTCGATACGGTCACAATGTCCGAGCCAGAGCGCCGGATGCTGAGTCGCACCGATTGGGCCTTTGTCCACCAACACGCGCGCGACGGGTTGCGGATGTCTGTCAGCGCCGGAGGCAACATTGGCGAGCGGCTGATGGCTGTCGGCGGTCGCCACTATGGCAGCATTCGGGGCAAGGCCATTGACTGGCTGGGCCGGGTCGAGATTGACGAGAGCCGCGTCGATGACCGCCCCAGCGCGTTTTCGGGCGGGATGCAGCAGCGTTTGCAGATCGCGCGCAATCTGGTGACAGGTCCTCGGCTGGTGTTCATGGACGAACCGACCGGTGGTCTGGATGTGTCGGTACAGGCGCGTTTACTGGATTTGTTGCGTGGACTCGTGCGTGAGATGAGGTTGAGTGCGATCATCGTCACCCATGATCTTGCCGTGGTGCGTCTGCTGGCGGACCGGTTGATGGTGATGAAAAGCGGTCGCGTGGTCGAGGCCGGGCTGACGGATCAGGTGCTGGACGACCCGCAACATGCCTATACGCAGTTGCTGGTATCCAGCGTTTTGCAGGTTTGAGGCTTTGGGGAAAGATGAAGCGATGATTGAACTTGTTGATGTCAGCAAAAGCTTCACCCTGCACAATCAGGGCGGCGCCACGATCCCGGTGGTGAAAGGCGCGTCTCTGAAAGTGGAACCGGGTGAGTGCGTCGCCCTGACCGGGCCGTCGGGTGCAGGCAAATCCACGCTGATGCGGGTGATCTACGGCAACTATCTGGCGGCCACTGGTCAGGTGCTGGTCGCAAGGTTGGACGTGGCCAGGGCTGAACCGCGGCAGATCCTGTTGCTGCGTCGTGACACCTTGGGCTATGTCAGTCAGTTCCTGCGGGTCGTGCCTCGGGTGTCGGCGTTGGACGTTGTGGCAGAGCCGCTGCTGGCCGTGGGCTGTGACAGGCAAGTGGCAATGGACAGGGCAGCCGGGTTGCTGAAACGGCTGAATATTCCCGAACGTCTGTGGACCCTCAGCCCGACGACCTTCTCGGGCGGCGAAAAGCAGAGAGTGAACATTGCGCGGGGCTTTGCGCATGAATATCCGGCAATGCTGTTGGATGAACCGACCGCAAGCCTGGATGCGCAGAACCGGGAAACCGTTTTGTCCCTGATCGAAGAGGCCAAGAACAAGGGCGTGACGATTGTCGGGATTTTTCATGATCTCGACGCACGCGAACGGGTCTGTGACCGCGAGGTCGATGTCTCGGACTTCACGCCGGAGATGGCTGCATGACGCTTGCTCCGGTCATAGCGGTCGTGGGTCCTTCGGGGGTCGGAAAGGACAGCGTAATGAACGCGCTGGTGGCCCGGGCGCCGGGTGTTCATCGGCAGCGGCGGGTGATTACCCGTCCCGAAGGCGAAGACGGCGAAGATTTCGACCGGGTCTCGGTCGATACATTTCAGCGAATGGAACGGGATGGTGCGTTTGCGCTGAGTTGGCATGCGCATGGGCTGTATTACGGCGTGCCGAAGACGATCACGCGGCAGCGGCAGGTAGCCGAGGCGGTTCTGGTCAACCTGTCACGAACGGTGTTGCTTCAGGCGCAGGAGGTGTTTGGTGATCTGATCGTGATTTCCCTGACGGCAAAGCCCGAGGTTCTGTCCGAACGCCTGTCCTTAAGAGGGCGGGAAAGCAAGGCGGAACAGACGCGGCGTCTGGACCGGGCCCAAACGTCTTTGCCCAACGGTTTGAACCAGGTCGTGGAAATCGACAACTCCGGTGCGATGGAAGATACGGTTGCCGAAATCCTGTCGCGTCTTCAACCGGAAAGCCTGTAGCGATGGATAAGGTGGAAGCGCCCGTCCTCAGCCTCGCCCGCAAGGGCCAGATCCGTGATCTGGAAGGGCTGAGGCAGCAGTGGGACCAGATGGGTTTGCAGCGCGTTCCGAGTTGCTCTCAGGGTCGGTTTGTCCAGCTTGCCGCTCAGCGTGATGTGAAAGCGGAACGCGTCCAGTACGTAAGGATAGCCCCACTGAACCAGGTTGGCGTCTTGCTCTGGGGTAAACCCGGCGGCGCGGCGGCGGGTCAGTTCGGCCTCGGAGGTAGGCGCACGAAAACAGTCCAATTCCCGAACACAGGCCGCGGCAAGCGCATTCAGTGCCCGCGTCTCACCCAACGGACGCAGGGCCAGAAAGCGCCCAAACCGGGCGATCTCGAGGCCATCCAGCGACACAGGTGGTTGGCGGGAGGCGAGCGAGCTGCAAGCCTTTTGCAGGGCTTCGTACGTTTTGCCGTCGCGCAGTCTGAACGGTGGCTTCAGTGTCGCGTGCAGCCCGTACTTGCGCGGCACCTCCGTGACGGCGGCAACGTCGATGCCTTCGACAATCGGATGGGCAACCGGCTTTCCCGCCTCCATGTCCCAACCCAGCCAGCTGGTTGCAAATTTCGCCCATTCCTTTCCCGCGGGCGGCGCAAAATAGATCGCGTATCGCGTGAATGTCATATCGGCCTCCTTTTGCGTGGCCTTCCTCGGTCTCAACATGCGTGAAGTTCAGATGACAGAAGACTTGATCCTTGCCAATGCCACGCTTGTATTACCGAATGAAACCGTAACCGGCACTGTCCGGATTGTGGGTGAGGCCATCGCTGAAATCGACACCGGAAACAGGGTTCCCGCGGGCGCGATAGATTGCGAAGGCGACTATGTCAGCCCAGGGCTTGTCGAGTTGCACACCGACAACCTTGAACGTCACATTCAACCGCGCCCACAGGTGAACTGGCCCCATGCCGCTGCAATTCTTGCGCATGATGTGGAATTGGCCGGCGCCGGGATCACGACAGTGTTCGATGCCATGCGGGTTGGATCGGTCCCGTCGGGCGCGCGGCGGTATGGGAAATACGCCCGCGGCCTGTCGCAGGAGTTGTGGGATCTGCGCGAACAGGATGCGCTCAAGATCAGCCACTTTCTGCACTTGCGGGCCGAGGTGTGTTCGGAAACTCTGGTTGAAGAGCTGAGCGAATTTGGACCGGAAGACAGGGTTGGCATTGTGTCCATAATGGATCACACACCCGGTCAGCGTCAGTTTCGAGATATGGGCAAGCTGGAGACCTTTCTGAAGGGCAAATATGCCATGGATGATGACACGTTCTTTCAGCACGTGGCGCAATTGAAAGGGCTTCGAGATCGCAATGGCGCACTGCACGAGGTCGAAGCTGTCAAAGCTGCCCGCCGTTTCGGAGCAGTATTGGCCAGCCATGACGACACGACGGAAGATCAGGTGAAAGTGTCCGCAGGTCACGGCATCCGTCTGGCCGAGTTCCCCACGACCGTCGAGGCGGCACGCGCCTGCCACGAAAACGACATTCAGATCATGATGGGTGCGCCGAACATAATCCGTGGGGGATCGCATTCTGGCAATGTTGCTGCCCACGAGCTGGCCCAGCTTGGGTATCTGGACATCCTGTCTTCGGATTATGTGCCGTCGGCCTTGTTGCTTTCGGCGGTTAGGCTGGGCGAGATCTGGGGCGACATGGCGCGGGGGATGAAGACGGTAACGCTGGCCCCGGCTCGGGCCGCAGGGTTGGAGGAGCTGGGCGAGTTGCGCGCCGACGCCCGCGCCGATGTCATCCGCTTCCGGATGCGCGCGGGTGTACCCGTCCCGAGTTCGGTCTGGGTGCGCGGTCGACGCGTGGCGTGATCAGGCCGTGTAGAACAGGTAACGGTCCGGGGCGATTGTCTTGGGCCCCTGGATCTGGGCAAAGCCGACCAGGGGCTGACCTGAAATCAACAACCCTCCGGGCTGCATGACTTTCGCGATCAGCGGGCTGAGACGCTCTGCTTCGGCGACGTCCTCGTGCTTGATGCCGCGTCCGAAATCGTAATGCGCCAGCGCGATCCTATGCCCGTCGGCCGCCAGTCTGAGCAGCATCGGTTCGGCCTCACCTTGCAGGAAATCCTCGGCCGGGGGGGTGCTGTCCGGATGGCATTGCAGGACCCGGTCCATCACCCAGATCCGGCGCTCTGGCAGGATTTCACGCAGGTGGTCATAGGTGCGGCCATTGCCCAGGCCCATATCCAGCACATCCCCCGGCTGGCCACTGATCCGCTCGGCCGCCCAGTTCAATCCGTCGCGTTGGGCCGTCAGTCGGCGCAGCATGGAATCCAATCGGCTCATGGTGATGTCCTCATTCGTTCTGTGGCGCGACCCAGGCTGTGGCGGGCCCGCTCAGCAGTTTGCTCAGAAGGGCCTCGGTAAAGGTCCAGATGCCCTGATCATGGACCAGATGATGGGTCAATATGCCAAAGGGCTCGGTGTTGTCTGAACGGCCTTCGCGTCGATCTCGCAGAAGACCAGCAGTCTGTGCGATCAGGGCGTCGGGTGAGATCAGGCCACGCGACCCGCGCCAGTCGATCGGATCAAGGTGGGTATTGATCTGCTCAAGCCCCGGTGCGGTCAGACGTGATTTGCGGGGCGTTGCGGTGGACAGGATGCGGTATCCCAGCTTTGGCAACTGCTTGGCCATCTCGGGTGCAATGCGATTCCAGGGGGGCACGAACATCTGTCGCATATTGTCACCAAACACGGACCGAAGACGCGCCATCCCGGCCTGCGCATCCGTCACCATCACGTCCAGCGGACGGTCGAGCCGAAACTCGGCCTTCTTCTCGCCGCGGGGCGCATGGTTTGTATGCGCCCACCCGTGTACGACCGGAACAAGAGATGCGCGCGCGGCAACGTATTCCGCCAGCGCGGGCGTCGCGTCGCGTGGAATGACGGCCAGATGCACGGGCAGGCCCAGTTTGTCGGCC
Source organism: Ruegeria sp. HKCCA0235A (assembly GCF_013033235.1). Classification (NCBI taxonomy): domain Bacteria; kingdom Pseudomonadati; phylum Pseudomonadota; class Alphaproteobacteria; order Rhodobacterales; family Roseobacteraceae; genus Ruegeria; species Ruegeria sp. HKCCA0235A. The sequence continues at coordinate 11,831 of NZ_WQDQ01000004.1, forward strand.
AGCTCGGAAAGGCGGTCCAATTGCGGTGTTGGCGCAATGGCATCATCATCGCGCCACCACACAGGCAAGGGCAAGCTTTCGGCACGCCAATGGTTCAACTCGACGTCAAGTGGGCGCCAGTCGGGGTTCATGTGCGCTGCTCCAGCAGGCGCTTGGCGATGTGAACGGATTGGATGGCCCCGTGAAAACCGAAATCCTGTTGTACACGGGGGCCGTCGGCCACGACACGCTCCACCGCCCGAGCCAATGTCGCCCAGCTCAACGCTCTGCTTTCCAGAACTTCGATTGCGGGCAGATCGGACAGGCTCTGCCCGCGCAGCCCTTGTTCCACCTCTTTGCCGTCGTCGAAAGGTACAAACACGGCGGGGGTGCCACTTTGAAGGATATCCATGGCAGTGTTGTAGCCGCACATGCTTACGGATGCCGCTGCAAGGGGCAGCATCTGGCGGAAATCCGGCCGCACCGGTTCCAGAACAACCGAAGCACCTTCGGCCATCCGAGACAATTCCGCGATCCGTGCCTTTGCATCCGTTCCACCGACCAGCAGGCGCCAGCGCCTGCTGGGCATCTTTCGGGCGGCCTCGATGGCTGCGCGAAAGATCGGTTGCCCGACGGATCCGCCGCCAGCGCTGACCAGGATTTCATCCTGGCCCGCCGCGTCGGGGTGAGGTTGGGGCAATGCAGGCGCCACAAAGCCGGTGTAGTGAAGTCGCTTGGCCAATCGGTCCGACACCGGCCAGCTGACCGACAGGGGCGTAACGCTTTCGGTCGAATGAACCAGAATGCCGTCATAATACCGAGACACGATTTCATCCGCGCGCTCGGCCTTGGCGGGTTTGGAGGGCGGAGCCAGAATGTCGCGGACCGATCCGAGAATGACGGGACGCTCAGGCAACGCGCTTGCCGCATTCAGGGCCGCATCGAACTCGGCCGACAGTGATCGGCGACCAAAGGGGTAAAGCTCGGTGATCAGGATCTGCGGCTGGAAGCTGTTCACCGCCTGCACCAGGGCGGCCTCGCGCGTGGCGTGATAGGCCGCGTCAGCCTCGTCGCCGGCTTCGGTCAGCAAACGGGTGAAGTTGGTTCCGTCTGATCTGAGCGGCGGCAAGCCGAACAGGGTCATGCCCGTGCTGTCCAATTGCGGCGCGGGCACGCCACCCGTCACGACCATGACGTCGTGGCCATCATCCCGAAAGGCCCGCCCCAATGTCAGCGCCCGGCTGAGATGCCCGGTGCCCAACAGGTGCGTGACGATGATCATCACCTTCATTGCGGGGCCTCGTATTTGATCAGGCGAACGGGGTCGGCGTCGGCGGTCATGGTCTTCATGTCGACGATATACAGCCGATTGCGTTTGATCTTAAAGGGGGCAGGTCCTTCGAAATTCCAACCCCATGCCCAAGCCAGAATGACCCGCATGATACCGATATGGCAGACCGCGACCGTATCCTGCCGCAGCGCGGACAGCCAGGGGCGAAGCCTGTCCCGAACCTCGGCCGGGCTTTCCCCGTTTGGTGGACGGAAATCCCAGCCCCAATGCTCGATATGACGATATCCGCTGGATGTGTCCGCGATCAGGTCGACCCCGCGCTGACCTTCCCAATCGCCCCAGTTCATCTCGGTCAACGCGTCCGCGGTGTTCGGGTCGCGACCGGTCACGATTTGCGCCGTCTCACTGGCGCGGTGCAGGGGGCTGGACCAGATGTCAGCCTCGGCCCAGTCCTGTGGCAATCCATAGCCCGCCAATTCGGCTCGGGCGTCATCGTCCAGCGGTATGTCGCTGCGCCCCTGGATCCGTCCCGCTCGGTTCCAATGGGTGTGCCCGTGTCGGAGCAGTGCAAGCCGGGTCATGATACGTCCTTCAGCAGGGGGCGGAGGGTTGCCCACAAGCGCTCGGTCGCCTGTGGCATCAGGTGGCGCTCTGCCACGTAGTTGCGTGCCGCAGCGCCCAGAGTGTGGCGCAGCGTGGAATCCGACAAAAGGGCCTGCATGCCATCCGCAAATCCCCTGGCGCCACTTTCGACGGATGGATAGGCCGCCGGGGACAGAACATCGCGTACGCCGGGCCGATCCTGAGCGACCACAGGCAATCCCGCAGCCTGCGCCTCGAGGTAAATCATGCCGTAAGCTTCGTTCACTCCGGGCCATGCAAGCAGAGATGATTGTTGATAGACGCGTTGCAGTTCTTCCCGGTCAAGCTGACCCAGAAAACGCACCCGCTGTCCGAACGGCGCCATCAGCGCCTCAACTTGCCTGCGCGCTGGGCCGTCTCCTGCGATGTTCAGGTGCCAGTCCCCGGTCAAATGCGCCAGGGCCTCGGACAATATCTGATAGGACGCCAGCTTGTCCCCATGCCGCATCATGCCGACGGTCAGCATGGGTGCGCCACCTGTGGCGGCCGGAGGCAGTTCCGAGATGGGCAGGAACGGAGGCAATTCGACCAAAGCCTGATCGCCAAAGCGATCCCGCTGCAAAGTGATCAGGTCGTTGGCCGTATGATAAAAGATCACATCCGCTGCATCGCAGGCCTGATGCGCCGCCTTGGCGAACTCAGCCCACGGCCCGTTTAACCGACTGGATGCGCGGGTGCTTTCCAGTTGCACATAGGGAATGCCACGCGCCTTGCAAACCCGAGGGCCCAGCAGGTCAGGTGCCTTGTAATAGTTGTGGTAGGTCACCCACAGATCGGTATCTGATGGCAAGTCAGAGACAAGTCGCTTCGCTTCATCTTCTGCCGCGCGCCTCAGGGCTTGTTGCAGGTCTTCGTCGCCGCTTTTGTCATAGATGCGCAAGTCGGTCGCCAGATCGACCGTTTCACCCTCGGCGGTCAGCGCCTGCATCAGATTCCGGGCCATTTCACGGTCGCCCGAAGGTTTCGGGCTGTCAGGAGATTTCATCGGGGCATAAAACGCGACCCGCGCCATTACGCGTTTTCCATGCACATGGAATTGAGGCGTTCCGACAGCCGTGCAATGCCGGGAGCCATCCGGAATTCGGCGATCAGGCGATCATAGGCCGCATGCGCCATCTGTGACGCTTGCTGCGGATTGGCTGACAAACGTTCGACGGCATCCGCAAGTGCAGAGGGGGCGTCATCGGACAGAACCCCATGTGTTCCGGTTTCGATAAACTCGGGGATCGCCGAGACCGGTGTCGACAGGATTGGCAACAACTGAGACGCGGCCTCCATCAACACATTCGGCAACCCGTCGCGGTCTCCGTCCTTCGCGATGCGGCTGGGCAGAACGAACAGGTCGGCATCACGCATTGCTGCGATGACCTGGGGCTGGTCGCAAGCCCCTTTCCAGGTGATCCGGTTCGCAATGCCGGCTGCGTTCGCCTGTGCCCGCAAAGCGTCACCCAATGCGCCGCCGCCGATATGGGTCCAGTGCCAGTTCAGGTCATCGGGCAGAAATGCAAAAGCCGCGATCAGACGATCGAAGCCTTTCTTCTCGACCAGCCGCCCGACGGAAATCATGTGAAAAGGATCATTCACAGCACGCAGCCTTCGCGTTGGGGGCTTGGGAAAGCGAGACAGGTCCAAACCGTGATAGATCAGGTCCACGCGCTTGGGGTCATCGGCCAGGCTGCGCAGATGCTCGGCTCCGATGGCTGTGCAGGTGGCACCAAACGTGGCCCCGTAGGATGCGGCTTGCAGCTTTTCACGTTTTTCCCAATCCGGCGACGTCCAGATATCCTTGGCATGAGCCGAAAAACTCCACGGCAATCCGCGCATGATGGCGGCGTAACGGGCAACGGATGACGGCGTGTGCATGAAGTGAGCGTACAACCCTTGCGTCCGGGCAGGCAATTCCGCGGCCAGAACGCAGGCTTGCCCAAACCGGCGGATGCGATTGGGTGTCGGGTCGCGCTTCAAGTCCTGACGCCAGATCCGATAGGCCCTGTCGTAACCGGGAAGCGTTTGGGCAAGGGCCCGTGCCGCCCAGACCCGTTTGGGTTCGTCATGAAGATACTCCGGCAGGTATCGGACCTGTCCTGTGAACCGGTCGTGCAAGGGATGGCGTTTCGTATCGGTCGGATGCCGTAAAGACCAGATGTCAAAGCGATGCCCGGCCTCCTGCAAGGCGACAAGTTCCTGCGCAATGAACGTTTCGGACAGTCGTGGCCAGCCTTTGACCACAACCGCCAATCGAGGAGAATCTGAGGTCATCCGGTGGCTCGTTCCTGTTCCCAGGTCAGCAGGCTTTCGATGCGGTCGGTGACATAGTCCAGCCCGTCCAGCAATCCGCTTTGTATCGCCTGCGACGGCAGGGATTGGTACGGCAATTCCCGAATGGCGCGGATCATCGCGTCCGGCGTCAAGCCATCCCGCTTTTCATCCAGCATTCGGACAAGGCCCAGCCCTTCTGCGCGCGAGGCCCGTATCCACTGTTCCAGACGAGGCGTGGTGCGCGGGACGATGACAGCGCGTTTGTCAAAGGAAAGAACCTCGCAGAACGTGTTGTAGCCGCCCATGCAGACGACGCCTTCGGCCCCTGCAAACAGCGTTTCGATCTGGGATTCGAACCCAACGGCGGTGACGCGACCGTTCAATGCGGCAACGCGGGTTTCGAAATCTTCGCGCAACTCACCGGACAGGAAGGGGCCATAGACCAAAACCGCCCGCGGCGACAGGTTTGGATCTTTTTCATAGGCAGACAGGACGAGGTTGACCATCGCCTTGCCGTCGCCGCCGCCGCCGGGCGTGATCAGGATATAGGGTTGTTGCGGAGGCTCACCGACCGGACCAAGATCGCGGCGCAGATATCCCGTCCAGTGGATGCGGGACTGTGCCGCGGCGCTCAGCGGCAACCCCTTTGTCGGGTCGTAAATCGACTGCAAACCGTAAACCCAGATTTCGTGATAAAACCGTTCGGTGGCTTCAACCGCTTCCTTGCGCGCCCACTCGGCGGCCAGGACTTCGGGTTCATCCAGAACATCGCGCAACCCAAGCACCATTTTGGTTCCGCAGTTCTGTTGCAGGTGGTTCAGTGTCGGCAGCAGCTCACCCCGGAACCCCGTCGGTTCCTTGTCGACGATCAGCACATCAGGGTCGAACTGCTGAACAGCGGTTTGAATCAGACCCGACCGCAACTCGGTCACTTCTTCGATGCCCATCCCGATCGTGCGTGCAGCATAAGACCCGTCTGCGCGTTTGGTGACACCGGGCAGGCGCACGTGGTCAACGCGACGGGGAAAGGTAAACCGTCCGGCCACGGGTGATCCCGTCAGGATCAGCGCGGATGCGCTTTGGTCCGCCTGCGTGATCGCGGCCGCCAAAGCCCGAGACCGGCGAAGATGGCCCAGCCCGAACGTGTCGTGACTGTAAAACAGGATACGCGGTGCGCGGCCCGGTTTGGAATTGGTTTTGCCTAGGCTCATAGTGTTGCCTGTCTTCTTGATCCCGGTTCGAAATCCGCGCGTTTGCAAGCGTTACTGTATATATCCCCGTCACGCTTGCCAAAGGAGGAATTGCTCTTCCGCAAATGTTCCAAGCATTGCGATTTGGCAACAGCATATTGACGGTTTCGCGTCATGTCGCACCAAGGCTTGAGGGGGATCGCAAAAGAACCGGTGAACTGGCAAAGGGGTAGGGCCTACAGATCCCGTTCATATTCAATTTTCGCCAGATTGAAAACATCCGGAATCAGGCAGTGCGCCAAGAACACGCCCGGACACGATATTGAGCAGGGTGCGCCCGAGTGTTTGAACTGCCTGAAACCCTTCTGTAATCTGACCGCTATCGGAAAAACTGGATGCAAAACCCCATGAAACATACCTTTCTGGCCGCAACACTTCTGGCTTTGTGGGCTTTTGTACTGGCGCTTCCGGTCAGCGTTTCAGCGCAAACATCCTTGATTCCGGGATACAACGCGGACAGTTCGTCTGCGTCTACGCAGGAAAGCGACTTGGCTGCCGCAATTCGCGCCGCCAGCGAAGCCGGGGCCAGTGTGATCGTCATCGACAGCGCCGGGCAGGTTGTGACAACAGCCGGCGGCACGGATACGGGCACGGGTGATGCGGCGGGCGATTCGAACAATCCCATGGGTGAGGGATCGCAGCTGATGAAGGCGCAGGAGCGGTTCTCGAAATTCCGTGAGTCCATGCAATCACGGCTTGAGGCGCTGCCGTATTCGGTGTTCGAAGTGAAGTATATCCTGCGCCAGACCAGTCCGGACGGTCGCATTCAGACCTATGTGGAAGTTCTGGGCTGGAACATTCTGTTCCTGTTGTTGGGCCGCTGGCTGTCTATCGAGATATACGGGAAACGCATCGCGCGCCGCTGGGTCGTGGCGCGGATCAAGGATGAACCGCAGGGTTACCGAGAAAAGATGCCCTTCCTTCTGTTCCGGTTCCTGATGGGGATCGGAGCGACGATATTTGCCATGCTCATGGCCCTGATCGTCGGATACCTGTTTTTTGGTGAAGCTGACGATATCTCGATCCAGTTCACGGTCACGGCGATCTTCACGGCGTTCTTCCTGTCGCGCACGGTGTCCGATCTGTGGCGGATGGTTCTGTCACCTTACCTGAGCCAATACCGGCTGCCACCGTTCTCGGACCGGGACGCCAAGCGGCTGTATCTGTGGGCTTCGGCACTCGCGACCTATGACATCACGGTTGTTCTGTTTTCGACCTGGGTTGCGGATTTCGGGCTGAACTACAACGTCTACGCCATGGTCTATGGCTGTCTGACAATGGTGGGCGCTTTCGGCAATATTCTGATGATCCTGTTCAATGCCCGGGCCATTTCAAATGCCATCCGGGGCGGAAGAGCGCCGGATCAGGTCTCGTGGTTGTTGCGGTTCGTATCCTTCGGCTGGGCACCTGCACTGATCGTCTATGTCGTGTTCAGCTGGTTCCGTCTGGCGGTTGATCTTGCACTGGAGAACCCAACGCCGCTGCCGCTGATCGCAAGCAGCTATATGATCTTCATGTCCGTCGTCGTTGCCTATGGTGCGATGAACTACGTGCTGGAGCGGTATTTTGACCGTTCGCGCAAGATCAACGAGATAAACGAAGAAACCGCCGCTGCCGAAGCGGATGCCGAGCCCGTGGAAACGCCCGAGGCAGAACAGCGCAAACAGTATCTTCTGACCTATGAAGATCTGGCGCGCCGGGTGGCCGGAATTCTGGCCTTTGTGATTGGTGTCTATGCCCTTGTGGTGATTTGGTATCCCGATGCGGACTGGAGCGAGGACCTGCCGGTTGCACGCGTGCTGGATGTAATGGTCATCATTTTCATCGGCTACATCCTGTTTCATTTCTTTCGCATCTGGATCGACAGCAAGATAGCGGAAGAAGTCGATGATGGCACCGAGGCCGAACTGGGCGATGAGGGCGGGGAAGGCGGGCAAAGCCGGCTGGCGACGCTGCTGCCATTGTTCCGCGGCGCAATTCTGGCCGTTGTGGTCGTGACCATCATGCTGATCGTTCTCATGGAACTTGGTATCAATGTCAGCCCGCTGTTTGCCGGTGCCGGTGTGGTTGGTCTGGCTGTCGGTTTCGGATCTCAAACACTGGTGCGGGACATCTTTTCCGGGGCGTTTTTCCTGATGGATGATGCCTTTCGGAAGGGTGAGTACATCGATATCGGAGACGTCAAGGGAACGGTCGAGAAAATCTCGGTCCGGTCCTTCCAGCTGCGTCACCATCTTGGCGCGCTGAACACGATTCCTTTTGGCGAAATCAAGGTTCTGACGAACTATTCCCGTGACTGGGTGATCATGAAACTGCCGCTGCGCGTGACCTATGACACTGACGTGGAAAAGGTGCGAAAGCTGATCAAGAAGCTGGGGCAGGAGTTGCTGAGCGATCCTGTGATCGGCGAAAACTTCATACAGCCGCTGAAGTCCCAGGGCGTGATCGAGATGCAGGATTCAGCGATGATCATCCGGGTCAAGTTCATGACCAAACCGGGCGATCAGTGGCTGGTACGCAAGAGGGTCTATCAGGAAATTCGCGAGCTGTTCGCGCGGGAAGGCATCAAATTCGCGCATCGCGAAGTCACCGTGAGGTTGGCGGATGGCAAAGAGGCTGATGACCTGACGCCCAAACAACGTGAGGCCGTGACAGGTGCGGTGCAGGCGGCGATTGATGAGGATTATCTGGACGATATCGGGCCAGGCGGCGATGATCGTTAGGGGCGCTCCCGTCGCTTTGGACTGCGTCTCTTACGAGACGCCACCCAAAGCGTTGGGCCCGGCCGCGCGTCCCACGCGGCGGATGGTCAGTTGGCGGTGAAGGGCCAGACAGGGTCCGAAGCGCCCAGTTTCGACGCAGGCAAATCCCAGCGCATCAACGCTTCGCCGACCCTCAGCGCAGGTTTGAGGCGATGGCCGGGGCCCCAGCCGGAAGTCTCTGTTGCCGTGCCGTAATCTGTTGTTGCCGGGCTGATGGGCGCGGATTCTGCGTCGTCCTTGCCGAGCACGGCCAGAAGTTCGGCGGTACGCGCCAGAGAGAGATGTGCGTGCATGATGGAATTGCCCGATGCGGCCTCGGCCAGTGCGGACAGGACGGCCGCAGCCATCAGGTAGCCCGTTGCGTGGTCCAGAGCCTGAACCGGCAACGGGGTCGGCTTGTCCGCGTTCGCCCACCCCATCCCGGCATGGGCGATACCCGCGCTCATCTGGACAAGGCTGTCAAACCCGCGCCGGGTCGACCATGGACCTTGCCAACCATAGGCATCCAGCGTGACTTCGATCCGGTTCGGAGCCAGCTCGTCACGTTTGGCCCGTGTCAATCCCAGTGCATCCAGCGCGCCGGGCCGATACCCGTGTACGAACACATCGGCCTGAGACAACAGCCCGTGCAGACGTTCAAGGCCGGTTTCGGATTTCAGGTCAAGATAGGCGCAGTGTTTCCCCAGCGAGATGTCAGGGATCACCCCCGGTTCATCCCAGCCAGGTGGGTCGATGCGCAGAACTTCGGCCCCAAAACCGGCCAACGTACGCGTTGAAACCGGACCGGCCAGAACACGTGTCAGATCAAGCACCCGCAACCCTGCCAGAGGCCGATCAGGGGTTGCCTGAGGTCTGTCGCGCAAATTGACATAGCGCGGTCCCTGCCATCCGATCAATGGGTCGCGCGACACGGCGCGGCCTTGCGGATGATCAAGCCATTCCACTCGGCTGCGCATGGCAGCGGCCACCCCACCTTCGGCAACAACCGCCGTTTCCAGATCCGATATTGCCCAAGACCTGACGGCTTTTACCACGGCTTCACGCTCTGGCCGGGTACCAAGGACTTTCAACGCGGCAGAGCGATGGCGGGGCAGGTTTGTGTGCAGCCTGATCCAGCCATCCGCGGCTTTGTAATCGCCCGCGACCGGGTCCCACAAACTGGGCATGTCCCAACCATCCGGCTTGAAGGAATAGCCGAACCACAGAGATGCCAGCCGGTGATCGATTGTGACCTCAGGTGTCTTCGGAGACAGGTTGAGAGCCTGGATCAACCGGGCCATTTCCCGCCCCACGGCTGCGAAACTGGCGGTGGCCAGTTCGGAAACGGCGAAGGCGCTTGGCAGAACGCCGGCACCGACCCTGTGATAGCTGTCAGCAGCGGGAAGAGTGGCCAGAAGACTCATTGCTGATAGGGGTCGAGACTGTCGCGCAGCCCGTCACCAAGGAAGTTGAACGCCAACACCACGACAATGATCGGCAGCATCGGGATTGCCGTCCAGGGATAGATCTCGATCGAAGCGAGGTTCTGCGCGTCATTCAGCATCACGCCCCAACTGACCGCAGGTGCGCGCAGGCCGAGGCCAAGAAAGCTGAGCGCCGTTTCCCCCAGAATCATGGCCGGGATCGACAATGTGGCCGATGCAATCAGGTGCGACATGAAGTTGGGCAGCAGGTGCTTGCGGATCACACGGCCCGAACTTGCGCCCATCATCTCGGCGGCTCTGACATATTCCTCTTCCCGCAAAGACAGGAATTTCGCGCGAACCGAGCGCGCCAAACCCGGCCAGTCGAGGATGCCCAGAATGATCGAAATGATGAAGAACACCGCGACCGGGCTCCAGTTCGAAGGTACGGCGGCAGAAAGGGCCAGCCACAGCGGCAGTTCCGGCAACGAACGCAGGATTTCGATGACACGGTTGATGGTCCAGTCGATACGCCCGCCGAAATAGCCGGCCATCGAACCGAACAGGATGCCAAGAAAGAAGGACACCGAGATTCCGATCAGACCCACCGTCAAAGACAGCTGCGCGCCATAGAGAATACGGCTGAAGATGTCTCGGCCCAGCCGGTCGGATCCCCACAGGAACAGCGTGGTTCCTTCCGGCGGGCAGAACAGGTGTGTGTCCGACGGTATGAGACCGGCCAGCTTGTATTCAGAGCCTTCGCAGAAGAACCGGATCGGGCGCGGGTCTTCCGTGTCGGGGACGAACTTCCATTGGAAGGTTTCAAGGTCCGCTTCGGCGACGATCGGGTAAACGTGGGGGCCGATGAACTCACCCTCGTGAAACCAGTTTACCGATTGTGGCGGCGCGTACAGGTGCTCTCCGTTTCGGTCATTTGGCCCGTAAGGCGCAATAAACCCGGCAAAGGGCAGCATTAGATAACAAAACAGCAGGAAGATGCCCGAGATCAGGCCCAGCTTGTGGGTTTTGAACTTGCGCCAGACCAGAACCCAGTTGGGGGCATCCAGATCGGCGCGTTCCAGCTGCTGAATCGAGGCCTGCGGATCAAACGGCGCATCATCGACATAGCGGTTGTCAGGACGACCAGTCATGCCTCGCGCCCCTCATACCGAATGCGCGGATCCAGCATCACCAGCAGGATATCAGAAATCATCGTGCCGATCAGCGTCAGCAGGGCGACGAACATCAGGATGAACGCGGACAGGAACTGATCCTGCGTCTTCAAGGCAGTCAGCAGTGTAGGGCCAATGGTTTGCAGGCCCAGAACGACCGATACCAGAACCGAGCCGGACACCATCGACGGCAGCAGGTTGCCGATATCGGCGACAAAGGGGTTGAAGGCCACCCGCAGGGGATACTTGGTCAGCATCCGTGACGGGGCCATGCCCTTTGCAATGGCGGTTTCCACATAGGGTTTGCCGAGTTCGTCCAGCATGTTCGCGCGCAGACGCTGCATCATCGCCGATGCGCCTGAAGTGCCGATGACGAAGGTCGGTACGATCAGGTGGATGAGGATGGATTTCAGTTTCTCCCAACTCATCGGCTGGCCTTCGAAACTGGGATCCATCAAGCCCCCGATCGGCAGGTTGAAATACTGGTGGCCATAATAGAACAGGATCAGCGCAAGCAAAAAGTTCGGCGTTGCCAGCCCCAGATACCCCACGAAGGCCGAGGTATAGTCGATCCATGTCCGGGACCGCGCGGCGGCGATAACGCCCAGCGGCAACGCGACGGCATAGACAAACAGGATCGCAGCCAGATTGACCACAACCGTCAACCAAAGCGTGTCGCCGACGATTTCGGAAACGGGACGGTCAAATTCAAAGGACCACCCGTAATTGCCCTGGATCAACCCCGAAAACCCGTGCGGTCCGGGCCAGAATCCCATCCAGATCAGGTATTGTTCCCACATCGGACGGTCCAGAGCGTATTCAGCGCGCAGGAACTCTGCCTTTGCGACACCTGCCGACTGGCCTGAGGCTTGAAGTTCAGCGATCTGGTTGCTCAGATAGTCGCCGGGCGGAAGGTTGATGATTACAAAAACCAGAACCGAGACCACCAACAAAGTCAGCAGCATCGTGAAAAAGCGATACACCACGTAGCGCAGCATGATCATTTAGCTGCTCCTGCTCAGTCGGCGAAAAAGAACTCGTCCGGGCGGTGAATGCCGAAATGTGCACCGGGTTCCCAGGCCCACATAGCCTGTTCCGGAACATTTCGCAGGCGGTTTGACACCACAATGGGCTGGGGGGCGCCGTTCAGGATGCCTAGGGCATAGACCTGATCGGCATGGATTTTCAACATCTCGGTCCAGACAGCTGCGCGTTCTTCATCGGTCGTGGCGGTTTGCCATTCATGCGCCAATTCCATCAGGCGCTGCGCCTCTGGCATGTCGGGGGCTTCTCCCGCTTCGCCACCGGTCTGATAGTGCTGCCCCCATTTTGGCCAGGCCAGGAACACCTGATCTGTCGGGGCCAGATAAGCCGGGGACGTATGCGCCTGCGGAATACCATCATCCCAACCGAACCAGACGGACGCCATCGAATTGCCCGCGAACACACGGTTGCGTAGGATGTCCCTGTCCAGCGGGCGCATGACCAGTTTGACACCGATTTCACGCCAGGTATCGGTTACGATCTGAAGCGCGTTTTCGACTTCCTGCCGCTCACCTGCGGTTTCGATTACCAGCTCCATTGGGCGACCGTCAGGCAACAGGCGAATGCCGTTCTTGTCGCGCTGATCCAGACCAGCCTCATCCAAAAGCGCATTGGCCTGATCAACATCGTATTGCGCCCAGGCCGCAGCGTTTTCTTCGCTGTAGAAGGGCGAGGCGGGAAGAACCGAGTTCGCGGCGGGGTGTGCGAGTTTGAAGTAAAGCGCCTGGTTGATGGTCTGCCGGTCGATGGCCAGCGACAAGGCGCGCCGCACGCGAACGTCCCTCAGTACATCGCGCCAGACATCATCAGAAAAGTTCAGGTTCGGGTAGATCGCGATCTGCGAGGCCACGCCGGTTTTCCACAACAGCGTTTTGTATCCGCCTTGTGCTTCGCCTTTCTTGAGGATCGACGCGTCTCGGAAGGCAAGGCCACGGCCTTGCAGGTCGCTTTCACCGGCGTTGGTCTTGGCGGCAACAAGACCGGGGGCGACGATCTCCATCTCGACCACGTCAATATAGGGAAGTTGCACCCCCTTGCTGTCGATCCGGTGATAATAGGGGTTGCGCACAAAGTTGTGACGGATTTTCTTGCCCGAACTGGCGTTCAGCCATGGCTGCAACGTGGGAAGTTCGTGGTTGTCGAACTTGTAAAGATTATCCAGCTTGTTGTGCAGCGCGGCCCAGCTTTTGACCCGGGCATCTTCAACCTGAAAGGCAAGCTCTTCCGCGTCCGCGTATTTCTCGTGATACTGTTTCAAAAAGGCGGCCGGCCGGTAAATAAATGGTGGTCGTGCTTGTGCCAGAGATTGCAGGAAGTTCGGGTTCGGATCATCCCATTCGAAGATCACTGTGGTCTCATCAGGAAACGTGACCTTGGGGGCTTTGCCTTCGACGATCAGAAAATCAGGTGGGCCAGACGGGCTGAGCAGCTCGTTGTTGGCGACGTCTTCCCACCAATAACGGAAGTCTTCCGAGGTAAAGGGTGAGCCGTCCGACCACTTGTGCCCTTCGCGCAGTTTCAGGGTAAATTTGCGATTGCCCTCGTTTTCATACGAGGCCAGCAGGTCGGGTACCAATTCGTAATCTTGGTTGAACCCAACCAGCCTTGCATAGCCGTAGACAACCATCTGCCGGATATCTTTGGATCGCGTGACCATAGTGCGCAGAGTGCCACCCGGTTTCCCGAATGCTCTTCCTTTTGCGGCCAGATCCACAATCATAGGGTCCTTGGGCAAACGCTCCTGCACTGGCGGAAGATTGCCGCTTTCAACCTCGGCGCTCCAGAAGGCGCTTTCCTGAGGTGTTGGGATTGTATCTGCCGCCGCGGGCAGGATCCCTGAAAACGCCAGCATAGCAGCCAGCAGCAGAGGGCGAATGGTATTAAACATGGCAACGTACCTTATGGCCCGGTTCCAATTCCACCAGTGAGGGTATCACGGTGTCCGAGAAACGAAAGGCTTCATCCCAACTGTCCGGCGCGCCGGCACCCAGAGAAACCAATTGAAGGTCAATCGGGCGATTGATGTCGGGTTCGGGTTGAGCGGCAATCAGCGCCTTGGTGTATGGATGGCGCGGATTGTAGAAAAGAGTTTCGGGCGGTGCCTGTTCGACGATCAGACCCCGCCGCATGACGGCAACTTCGTCAGCGATCCGTGCGACAACGGCCAGATCATGTGAGATGAACAGGTAGGACAGGTTCAGGCTGTCTTGCAGGTTTTCCAGCAAGGTCAGGATTTGTTCCTGAACAGACACATCCAATGCCGAGGTCGGTTCGTCGCACACGATCAACTGCGGGTCCAGCATCATGGCCCGCGCCACTGAAAGGCGCTGTCGCTGCCCTCCGGAAAACGCGTGCGGATAGCGTTTGAGCATATCACCCGTCAGGCCGACGCGCTGCAACATCTCGGCGGCCTTGTCACGCTGTTCGGCTGTTGTGCCGATGCGGTGGATTTCCAGTGGTTCGGTCATGGCGTCCTGGATGCGCATCCGGGGGCTGAGCGAACTATAGGGGTCCTGAAACACCATCTGCGCCTTGCGCTGAAACGCCGTGCGCTGGGCTCGGGTCATGTTGTGCACCGTGATCGGGTCGGCATCGGGGGCGGTACGAAACAGGACTTCACCACCGGGGTCGGGCAATTCAGCCCCCAACGCGATGCGGGCCGCCGTCGTCTTTCCCGATCCGCTTTCACCGACAATTGCCAATGTCTTTCCGCGCGCCAGATTCAGGTCGACACCTCGGCAGGCATAGATTGCTTTGTCGGACTGCCATCCTTTGCTGGACCGCATGGTGTAGGTCTTGGACACATCCTTCATCTGAAGGATCAGATCCGTGTCGGGCATCGGTATGCCCACCGCATCCTGATCCGGTATTTCCGGCGCGGCATCAAACAACTGCTTGGTATACGGGTGTGCGGGCGCGGTCAGGATCGGGGCGGCGGGGCCGGCCTCCATGATACGTCCCTTGTGCATGACGACGACCTGCTCGGCCATGTTGGCGACGACACCCAGATCATGAGTCACCAGAATGAGCGCCATGCCGGTTTCGCGCTGCAATTCCTTGATCAGGCCAAGAACCTGCGCCTGGGTGGTCACGTCCAGAGCGGTGGTTGGCTCATCCGCGATCAGCAATTCGGGTTTGGACACCATGGCCATGGCGATCATGGCACGTTGGCGCATACCGCCGGACAACTCGAAAGGGTACGAGTCATAGGCCCGTTGCGGATCTGGGAAACCGACGCGTTCGAACTGCGTCAGGACCTTTTTGCGTGCCGCGGACTCGGACAGCCCGCGATGCAGCCACAAAACCTCGCTGACCTGATTGCCGATCTTGTGCAGCGGGGACAGCGATCTCATGGGCTCCTGAAAGATCATTGAAACCCGATTGCCGCGGATGTCGCGCAACTCACGTTCGGACACTGTGGTGAGCTCGCACATGCCCTTGGAATCGTTCAGGGTAATCGTACCGCTTCGAATCTGCGCCGTGCGGGGCAGAATGCGCAAGACGGCGCGGCAGGTGATTGTTTTCCCCGATCCCGATTCACCGACCAGGGCCAGCGTCTGTCCCGCTTCGACATCGAAGTTCACATTCGTGACCACGGAATTGCCCGTACCAAAGCCGATACTGAGGTCTCTTACGGACAACAACGCGCTCATGCGGGTTTTCCACCCGTTTGACCGTTCGATGACATCGGTTATTTCAACTCCCCGTGATTTTTTGTTCAGTGTCGCGCGGTTCCGCCCGTCTAGTCAAACCCGTTCTTGGGCCGAAATGTCGCGAAATCGTGAAACTATGGGCTTCGTCGCTACACAAAGTCTTGAGATTTTGTCATCAAGGGCGGCATCGGGCGCATTTATGCTCTCGATTGGTATCAAGGAGATATTTTCCGGTGTCCGAGAATCAAAGCCGTCTGGATCTGTTCATCGATCGCATGGTGTCACAGCGCGCTTGTCTGGATCACGCAATCCGGCTCACTGCGGGCATGGCGGGTCCGGTGTTCGAATTGGGTTTGGGCAACGGGCGTACATATCACCATCTTGTGCAGCACATGGATGGCCGCCCGGTATATGTGTTCGAACGCTCGGTGGCCTCGCACCCCGACTCGACCCCGCCCGAAGATCGCGTGATTCTGGGCGATGTGCGGGACACCCTGCCTGCATCGGTTGAACGGTTCGGCGCGTCAGCCAGCCTGATCCACGCGGATCTTGGTGGGCACAATCGCGAAAAGAATGACAAATTCGCGCGGTTTGTATCTCCGCTCATCGAGCCTTTGCTTGCTCCGGGCGGGCTGATGGTCTCGAGTGATCGGATGTATTTCGAGGGGCTGACCGAGATGCCGTTGCCCGAAGGCGCCGTTGAAGGGCGCTGTTTCATCTATCGCCGCTGACCGAAAAGGGGTAACGGCATGATTTTTTACGACTGCTCCACTGCTCCGAGTCCGCGCCGCGCGCGGATGTTCATTGCCGAAAAAGGGTTGGATATCGAAACCCGTGAGGTCTCGATTGCGAAAGGTGAACAATTGAGCGAAGCCTTTCGCGCCGTGAACCCACGGGCCACGATACCGGTTCTGGTAACGGATGACGGAACCGTTCTGACGGAAAACCTGGGCATTGCCGCTTTTCTTGAGGCGCAGTTTCCTGAACCACCTTTGATGGGCCGAACCCCCGAGGAAAAGGGTCTGGTCCTGATGTGGAACGCGATTGTCGAACAGCAGGGCGGGGCGCCGATTGCCGAGGCTTTGCGCAACGGCCATCCCGCCTTCAAGGATCGCGCCATTCCGGGCCCCTCCAATCATGCGCAGATCCCCGAACTTGCGCAGCGCGGGCGCGAGCGTGTGGCATCCTTCTTTGAAATGCTGGAATCACGTCTGACGGAAAGCCCGTTTGTGGCCGGTGATGTATTTTCCTTGGCGGATATCTCGGCCTTTGTTTTTGTCGATTTCGCCCGCGTCATCAAGATGCGTATCCCGGAAGACAACGCCGCCACCTTGGCGTGGTTTCAAGCCATCCAATCTCGACCAAGCGCAAGCCTGTAAAACTGCCAAGCCGAGCCGGGTTGCGTTGTGGTTTGTACTGTACAGAAATGTCTAGACAGATGTGAACAGTGCCACTAGCGTCTCCTCAGATTCTGTTCAGGGGAGGTCGGGATGAAGTCCCAATATCGCGTCGTGGTCATCGGAGGAGGCGTTGTCGGGGCCTCGGTTCTGTATCATCTGGCCAAGTTCGGCTGGTCGGATGTGGTCATGTTGGAACGCCGGCGGCTGGCGTCTGGGTCGTCTTGGCACGCGGCGGGGGGCATTCATGCTTTGAACGCTGATCCGAACATGGCGTCTTTGCAGGCCTATACCATTGATCTGCTCAGCGAGATCGAGAAGGAATCGGGCCAGAATATCGGCCTGCACATGACCGGTGGTCTGACGCTGGCCGGAACCCCCGAACGGTGGGAGTGGTTGCAGGCCAATTACCGTATCTTCCAGTCCATCGGCATTGATGACTGTGAACTGCTGAGCCCTGAAGAGGCGCAGAAACGCTGCCCGATCATGTCCACCGATGGCATTCTGGGCGCGATGTGGGCCGACCGCGAAGGCTATATCGACACCACAGGCACCGTGCAGGCCTATGCCACAGCCGCGAAAAAGCGCGGGGCGGAATACTATGAGGAAACCAAGGTCGAGGAACTGATCCAGACGGCGGATGGCTGGCAGGTGGTGACCGACAGGGGCACGATCACTTGCGAACATGTGGTCAACGCCGCCGGCCTGTGGGCCAAGCAGGTGGGGCGCATGGCAGGGGTCGAACTGCCGGTTTCTCCGCTGAAACACCATTACCTGATCACCGACACGGTGCCCGAGGTCGCAGCGGCTGATTTCGAGATGCCGATGACCGTGGATCTTGAGGGCTTCACCTATATGCGGCAGGACCAGAAGGGCGTTCTGGTGGGCATCTACGAGGTCGATCACGAACACTGGGCCATGGACGGCGCGCCGTGGAATTATGGCGAAGAGCTGTTCCAGGAGCAGCTGGACCGTATCGAAAACGAGCTGACGCTGGGGTTCGAACGCTATCCGGCGATCCAGAACGTGGGAATCAAGACATGGGTGAACGGCGCGTTCACCTTCTCGCCCGACGGCAACCCTCTGGTCGGTCCGGTGCCGGGCAAGCGGGGCTATTGGACCGCCTGCGCGGTGATGGCCGGGTTCCTTCAAGGCGGCGGCGTCGGCAAGACGTTGGCCGAATGGATGATCCATGGCGAGCCCGAGGCCGACGCCTGGCCGATGGACGTGGCGCGCTATGGCGACTATGCCCAGAACAAGCGCTATATCCGCGAGACGACGGGGCAGTTCTATTCCCGCCGCTTCGTGATGACCTATCCAAACGAGCAACTGCCCGCCGGGCGGCCGCTGAAAATGGCACCGGCGCATGATGCGATGACCGAGGCAGGGTGCAAATGGGGCGTCAGCTGGGATCTTGAAGTACCGCTTTATTTCGCGCCGAAAGGGTTCGAGGAAACCCCGACGCTCAAGCGTTCGAACGCGCATGACATCGTGGCCGAGGAATGCAATGTGATCCGCGAAGGTGCGGGCTTGCTGGATATTTCGGGCTTTTCTCGGTTCGAGGTTTCCGGTCCGAACGCAGAAGCCTGGCTGGATATGGTAATGGCCTCCAAGCTCCCCGGCCCGGGTCGTGCGAAACTGGCCCCGATGTTGGGTGAGGATGGGCGGCTGAAGGGCGATCTGACGGTGCTGAACTGGGGCGACGGGACCTGGTGGATCATGGGCAGCTATTACCTGCGGGCCTGGCATATGCGCTGGTTCGACGATCACATGATGGATGGCGTCAATATCCGTGATTTGGGCGAGGAATATTGCGGCTTTGCCGTGGTCGGGCCGAAGTCACAGGCGGTTGTGGAAAAACTGGCGGAACAGGATATCTCGGGCTTGAAGTTCATGGGGTGCGGCGATTTCGATATCGGCCTCGTGCGCGCCCGCGTCGCCCGCATGTCGGTGACCGGAGAAAAAGGGTACGAGATCAACTGCCGCTATGGCGACCATATCAAGCTGCGCCGCATCCTGCTGGAAGCAGGGGCCGAGGAAGGCATCCGCGAATGCGGCTTCAACGCGATGCTGTCAACACGGCTTGAAAAAAGCTTTGGCATCTGGTCGGCGGAATTCACGCAAGCCTATACACCGGGCATGACCGGAATGGATCGCTGGATCGCCTGGGACAAGGCCTTTGTTGGAAAGGCGGGCGCGCTTGCCGAACGTGACGGCAACGGCCCCGCGCAAATTCAGGCGACATTGGAAATCGATGCTCTGGACGCAGATGCCAGCGGATACGAACCGGTCTGGGCCAATGGCGAACGCGTTGGGTTCGTAACCTCGGGCGGCTACGGGCACTACACCGGCAAGTCACTGGCGATGGCCCTGATCGATCGGGACAAGGCGGAACCGGGCACGGAACTGTCCGTCCACGTGGTGGGGGTTGAACGCCCGGCGCGCGTGATTGCGCCGTCACCTTATGACCCCGAAGGCAAAGCGATGCGAGGCTGATCATGACTGCTGCGGAGCGCGGGCGCCGACGGCGGGGGCGGGGGGCTGAAGCCGCCCCGCAGCCCGGTCGCGATGTGAACTATCGCCAGCTCAGGAACCCTTTCCCACAGATGGAAGTGTTCCCGGCCGATCAGATCGCGGATATGCATGACACCGCCTTGCGGACACTGGAAGAGTTGGGGGTAAAGACCCTGCTGCCCGAGGCGCGGAAACTGTTCAAACAGGGCGGCGCGCGGGTGGATGAAGACACTGAGATGGTGTTTATCGGGCGCGAGATGGTTGAAGCCGCAGTCGCGTCAGCGCCCAAATCCATCGCCTGTCGCGCCGGCTCGCGGCGTCGCGATTTTACTCTCGAACTGGGCTCGCTGGTGTTTCAACCCGGAGCCGGCGCGCCGAACGCAACCGATCTTGAACGTGGTCGGCGCCCGGCGACAGGTCAGGATTACCTGGAGTTTCTGAAGCTCACCCATCATTTCGACGTGTTCCAGATGATTTCGCCACAGGTCGAACCGCAGGATGTGCCGACCCATCTGCGCCATTACTTCACGACTCGGGCCCAGATGGAACTGACGGACAAGTTTCCGTTCTTCTTCTCGCGCGGGACGCCGCAGGTGATGGACTGTTTTGAGATGCTGACCACGGCCCGCGGTCTTTCGGATGATGCGTTCCAGGGCAACGCGCATTGCTATACGATCATCAACACCAACAGCCCGCGCACCTTGGACATCCCGATGGCGCAAGGTCTGATCGACTTCGCCCGCCACGGTCAGATGTCGATCATCACACCCTTTACTCTGATGGGGGCGATGGCACCGATCACCGTGGCCGGGGCGATCACCTTGTCCCATGCCGAGGCCCTTGCCGCGCTGACTTTGACCCAACTTGTCAATCCTGGTGCGCCGGTCTGCTATGGCACGTTCACCAGTAACGTGGACATGAAGTCCGGCGCGCCCGCCTTTGGCACGCCCTCGCACTTTCAGGCATCACTGGCTGCGGGCCAACTGGCGCGGCATCTTGGTTTGCCCTGGCGGTCGGCTGCCGGATCGGCGTCAAACACCAACGACGTACAGGCCGCAAACGAGAACCAGTTTGGCCTTTGGGGATGCCTTATGGCCGGTGCAACGGTGATCATCCACTCCGCAGGCTGGTTGGAAGGCGGGTTGACGGTTTCCTTCGAAAAGCTGGTCTGCGATGCGGAAGTGCTGAATATGGTCGCCGAACTGTGCGTGGGCGTTCAGGCAGGGCCGTCCGAGATCGGGTTTGAAACTGCATTGAGTGAGGTTGAACCCAGTGGCCACTTCTTTGCATCAAGCCAGACGATGGAGCGCTATAATACTGAGTTCTATCAACCGCATGTCCATGACTACGCCAATTTCGGCACCTGGGCCGAACGCGGGTCTGTGGACGCAAACCATCGGGCAACGGATGTTTGGAAAGGCATTCTGAACGACTTCCAGGCGCCCGCTGTCGACAATGATCGGACAGGTGATTTACATGACTTCATTGCCCGTCGTACCGCCGAGGGCGGGGCACCGCCGGAGAGTTGAATGAGCCCGAAACCGATCCTTCATCGCGATGACCCCGAGGCCGAACCATTGATCGGCAACATCAAGGTCACGCGTGACGACTGGCTGAACGTGGCAATGGATGTGCTGATTTCGGACGGGGTGGACCAGATCAAGGTCCTGAACCTGGCCGAACGGATGGCAGTATCGCGGTCGTCGTTCTATTGGTACTTCAAATCCCGGCAAGAGTTGCTGGATGCATTGCTGGCGCGCTGGCAGGCCACCAACACCGCCGCCTTGGTCGCGCAGGCCGAAGCACCAGCCGAGACGATAACGGCGGCCGTCTGCAACGTTCATCGGTGCGTGGTGAACACCGATCTGTTCGATACTGCGCTGGATTTTGCCGTACGTGACTGGGCGCGAAAATCAGGCAAGGTGCGGCGTATTCTGGACCAGTCGGACGCCCGCAGGCTGGAAGCGCTGCACGCCATGTTCGCCCGCTACGGCTATTCCGAGATCGAAGCCGAAACCCGGGCGCGCGTGCTGTATTACATGCAGATCGGTTATGATCTGGCGCAATTGAATGAACCTATCGAAATGCGGCTGTCGATGGTGCCGCATTACCTCTACGCCTTCACAGGCGTCGAGCCGAAACCCGAGGAAGTTGAAGAATTCAGCGCGTATTCCCTGCGCTTTTGGAAAGGAAACCAGACATGAGCCAACCAGACGCAATCATCATCGGAACCGGCGTGATCGGCGCGGCCATTGCGTTCGAGATGTCCAAAGCGGGATGGAAAACCCTGTCGTTGGACCGGAATTCTCAGGTCGGGCACGGTTCTACCGCGGGGTCCTGCGCGATTATCCGGATGCATTATTCTACATTTGATGGAACCGCGTTTGCCTGGGAAGGCTACCACTACTGGCGCGACTGGGCCGCGTATCTTGGCTTGCCGGAAGACGCCAACCTTGCGCAGTTCCGCGAAACCGGCTGTCTGGTCATGAAAACCGAGGCGAACGGGATGCTGGAGAAGCACATGCGCAATTCGTCCGAGCTGGATTGCCCGTTCGAGGAATGGTCAGATGAAAAAGTGCTGGAACGCTTGCCGGTCTATTCGCTGGACAGCTTTGCCCCCGCGCGCCGTATGGACGATCCTGAATTCGGCCAACCCAACGGGCGCAGAATGACGGGCGGTGTGTACTGGCCTCAGGCGGGTTATGTCACCGACCCGGCCCTGTCGGCCCAGAACCTGATGGATGCCGCGAAGCTGCATGGAGCCGAGGTCCGTACCGGCGCTGAAGTCACGGAAATCCTGACCGAGGGCGGGCGCGTTTCCGGCGTCAAGCTGGCCTCGGGCGAGGAAATCCACGCCAAGGTTGTGGTCAATGTGGCAGGACCTGGTTCGTCCATCATCAACAAGATGGCCGGCGTTCTGGACGATATGACCATCAAAACCCGGCCCTTGCGGCAGGAGGTCGTGCACGTTCCAGCCCCTGAAGGGTTCGATTTTGAACACGACGGAACCATCGTTTCGGACAGTGACATTGCCTGCTATTGCCGGCCGGAACACGGCAATCACATCCTTGTCGGATCTGAGGATCCGGAATGTGATCCGCATCAGTGGTGCGAGGACGATGTGAACTACAATCGTGAATTCACCGATCAATGGACCACGCAGGCCATGCGGTATGCGCAGCGTGTGCCCAGCCTTGGTATTCCATCGAAAACGCGGGGCGTGGTTGACCTGTATGATGCGTCTACCGACTGGATTCCGATCTATGACAAATCCAGCCTGCCGGGGTTCTACATGGCCTGTGGGTCAAGCGGAAACCAGTACAAGAATGCGCCGATTGCGGGCAAGATGATGGCGGCACTGATCGATTACTGTGAAGGTGGCGCCGATCACGACGCGAAACCGTTGCAGTTCGAATTGCCATACATCAAGCGGACAATCGACGTTGGCTTCTACTCGCGCAAACGCCCGATCAATGAGGAAAGCAGTTTCTCGGTTCTGGGCTAGTCGCGTTTCGCAAACGGTCTATGTCGTGTGGGGCTGTCAACAAGCCCGGCCCTGGCATGACCGATCGAAAGACAACCGTATTGATCCTTGGCAGCGCCCCATCGGCGCTGGAGGCGCGGGCATGGTCGCGTGCGCCTTTCACGCATATCGTCGCCATCAACAACGCGTGGCGCATCCGAGAAGACTGGGATTACCTGATCCACCCCGAAGACTTCCCGGCAGAGCGCCGCCCTGGAAAAGTTCTTGGCACTCAACACATAGTCACTGCCGACGAATACGTCCCAAGACAGAATGACTATGGCGGGTTCGTCTATGCCGGCGGAACGATGGCTTTCACGGCAGGCTATTGGGCTTTGTCAGCCCTGAAGCCGGATGTTCTGGCTTTTTCCGGTTGCGACATGATGTATTCAGGATCGGGGCGAACACATTTTTACGGAAATGGCACGGCGGACCCTTTGCGAGAGGACGTGACACTGCGTTCGCTTGAAGCGAAGGCCGCCCGACTGGGTCTTTTTGCAGCCGCTCAGGGGTGCAGAACCGTACGGTTATCCGGCGCACCAAGCCGGCTGGTATTTCCATCCGTCAACATATCTGACCTGACAGCCGCACCGCTTCCCGATATTGCAGCCATGCACAATGTGCAGCGAATGGAAGATGATCTTGGATATTATGTGGCCTCGGGACGGTATTGGGAAGTTGAACACCGGTTCGACCCTGCTGCGATTGACGCATTGGATCGTATGTGGCTAAGGGCCTATCGGCTTGCCGTATCGGAGAACGCGGCCTGACACCGTCAAGCGGCGGCGAAGGTAACCCAGGCCCAAACCATCGCAACATAAGTTAAGTTGTGCATCAACTGATCCAAACCTGCAGCGCGCCAAAAAGCGGGTTGCGTTGGCTCAAGTCGTTTTTTGTCTGAATAGCTGGCCTTGATGAAATCGATATTGAAATGGATGAACCATTCCAGCGCCCCGACAATCAGAATAAAAGACAACGGCGCGCCGAACACCAAAAAAACGACGACAGAACCCACAACATGCACAGCGGCATGTTGCGCGCGTCCCAAGTGAAAATACTCACCCCGACCGGAAAGCATCTTCGGTGTCTGGAGGTAGTAGTCAGCGAACATATGCTTGATCAGCAAAAGACAAAGCATAAGAAACACTGCGCCAATACTGGCAGTCAAAAGAACCCTCCCGATATCGTTCTGACGCCAACATTAGGCAATAAAACGGGCACGCGTAAATGAACTAGTTCACATTCGGTCAAGAAATTTTCCAAAAGGGAAAAATTTGCTTATCCTGTCTGGATGATATTTGATTCATGCTGTTGAAATTGCATGCATTGCGTTTAATCCACGTCGAAGGTCAGCAGCAGGGGCAGGTTCCATAGAACGCACAATTTTCCGCTTTATCTGGAAATACTCCAAGCGCGAACAGCTGATCCTGCTGGCCGTGACGGCGACGCTGTTTCCTTTGCTGTACCTCACACTTGAGTTGCCAAAACGAATAATCAATGACGCGATCGGGTCGTCCACCTCTGAGGTGACGATCTGGGGCTATTCCATGTCGCAGACCAATTTTCTGATTGTTCTGTGCTTTGCCTTTCTGGCGGCCGTGCTGTGCCATGGCCTGATGAAAATGCGCATCAACACCATGAAGGGCGTGCTGAGTGAACGGATGCTGCGGCGCTTTCGCTATCAGTTGATCAGCCGGGCGCTGCGCTTTCCTCAACCCTATTTCGAGCGTGTCAGCCAGGGTGAAATGGTGTCAATGATCACCGCCGAAAGCGAGCCGATGGGCGGCCTGATGGGCGATGCGATCAGCCAGCCGGTTCTTCAGGCCGGCCAAATGATCACCATACTTTCCTTCCTGTTCCTGCAAAGCGTCTGGTTCGGGCTGGCCGCGGTGGCGCTGATACCCTTGCAGGCCTGGTTAATCCCCAAGCTGCAACGCCAGATCAACCTGCTGAACAAAAAACGCATTCAGGAGGTTCGGGTTCTGGCGGCGCAGATCGGCGAGAACGCAGCGGGCGCGTCCACCCTGCGGACCAATGGCGGCTGGCGTTTTCGCCGGTCGATGATCTCAGAGCAATTGGGACGCCTGTTCGGCATCCGTTTCGAGATCTATCAAAAGAAGTTTTTCATGAAATTCCTGAACAACTTCATCTCGCAGCTTACACCGTTCATGTTCTATCTGGTTGGTGGTCTGTTGGTGCTTCAGGGCTCGGTTTCGCTGGGGGCGCTGGTTGCCGCATTGGCTGCGTACAAGGATCTCAGCTCACCTTGGAAGGAACTGCTGACCTATTACAACCAGACCCAGGACATGTCGCTGCGCTGGGATGTGGTTCTTGACCGTTTTGCCCCGGCCGGAATGCATGATGAAACCTTGTTCAAAGGTGAACCTACCGAGTGGCCGCACCTGAACGGCGACATCGTGCTGGATCACGTTTCGGTGCGCGACATGGATGGCAATCAGGTGCTTGATGATCTGGACCTCAGTTTTCCTGCCGGAAAGACAATTGGGATCGCCGCCCCCAGCGAGGAAGATCGACGCGCCATCGGCGAATTGCTGACACGGGAAATACGTCCAAGTGCTGGCCAGGTTCGGATCGGGGATCTGAAACTGGCCGAGGTGCATCAGGCGGTTGTCGCCGCGCGTATCGGGTATGTCACATCACGCCCTGTCATGTTTCAGGGTACGCTGGGCGACAACGTGATGATGCCGATGCGGTTCAAACCGCTGACTGACCCGCCGGACGATCCGGATTTTCTTGAAACTCTGAGGGCGGGCAACAGTGCCGATCCGTTCAGGGCGGAATGGCTGGACCCAACTCTGGCCGGCTTTCAGGACGCCGCAGAACTGCGTGCCTGGTGGTTGCAGTTGATTGATGGAATGGGGTTTGGCGCAGCGCTGTTCCAACGAGGCGCCGAACAGAGTTTCGATGCGGCCGAGCATTGTGAATTGGCAAAGAAACTGATCGAGCTGCGCCCGGTCGTGCAGCAGGCCGTTCGGGAGGCCGGGCTGGAACAACAGGCGCTTGTCTTTGACCGGAACACCTATAACGCGGCCCTGCCTGTGGCTGAAAACCTGCTTTTCGCAACGCCACGTGTTCCTGTGACACAGGCTTTGCTTGCGCAGCAAAAGGTCTTTCTCGGACAGTTGCGTGAACTGGGGCTGGACGAGACATTGATCGCGTTGACACGCGATGTGATCGACATGCTGCGCCAGATCTTCGGGATCGATGGAACCGACCACCCGTTGTTCCAAAAGCTTGGTCTTGATGCAAAAACCTATGAAATTGCAGTGGATCTGGTGGACCAGACCCGCAAAGAAGGTTCGGACGGGCTGGATGACGAACAGCTTGCCAACATGTTGGCGGTGCCATTTGTGATCTCTGCCGAACAGATCGGACCTGCGTTCACGGATGAACTGAAGGATCGCATCCTTGAACTCCGGCACAGCCATTCCGAGAAACTGATGGAGCGTTTGCAAGACGTCTTCGTTCCATTGGATCCGAACGTCTTTGCGCCCGGATTGACGGTCATGGAAAATGCGCTGTTCGGAAAAGTCAGCCAGATTGGCGGTTCCCGTTCAGACGAAGCCCGCAAGCTGATTGTCGATGTGTTGGCTGAAAACGGCGCGCGCCCATTGGTCACAGAGCTGATCTATGATGTGCAGGTTGCTTTGGGCGGTCAGAATCTTCCGGCGGTATTTGCCGAGCCCTTGGCCTTTACCCGTGCGACGATCAAGAAACCTGACATCCTGATTCTGGAAAATGCGCTGGCCAGCTACGACATGAAAACGCAGGTGGCGGTCTATAAACGGCTCCGTGAACTGCTGCCGGACACCACTGTTGTCTATCTGAATGATCAGTTCGAAAACCCCGGTGCATTCGACATGTATGTGGAAATCCGGCAAGGTCGTGTGGTCTCGGACGGAGGGCCTGTGGAGGTGGAGGAAGACAGTGCGGCATCGGCGGACTTGACGCGGAAACTACGCGCCTTGGAACAAACCCCCTTGTTTTCGGGTCTGGATCGGCGTCAGCTGCGCCTGCTGGCCTTTGGCGCGCGCTGGTTTGATGCCGAGCCGGGGCAGGTGGTGTTCTTGAAAGATGACCAGCCCACCGACGGTGCCTATGTGGTGCTGGAGGGCGAAGCAGGTCTGTACCTGCCACAAGAACAGGGGCCTGACCAACTGATCACCAAAGTCGGGCCCGGCGCATTGGTCGGAGAGCTGGGCCTGATCAGAAAAGAACCACGTGCGCTGAGCATGGTGGCGGAAACGCCGCTTTCCTGTTTGCGGATCGGTGAAGAAGAATTCCTTGCCGTTGTGGAAAACGATGCAGCGACCGCATTCAAGCTGTTGCAGGTTATCGCCGGTTATGTGTCCAATTAGCGATCAGCAGTCCGTGCCGCAGAACAAATCGTAAAGCAGACGGATCACTTTTTCCGTGGCTCCGTCGCGCAATGAATAATAGATCGTTTTGCCTTCCCGACGCGTCGAGACCAACTCTTCCTCGCGCAGGCGCGCCAGCATCTGGCTGACTGCGGCCTGCCGCAACTGAAGCAGCTCCTCAAGCTGGCCGACGGATTTTTCACCACCGCCAAGATGGCACAAGATCATCAGGCGCCCCTCATGCGCCAGTGTTTTGAGAAATGCAGCCGCGCGTGCAGCATTGTCTTTCATGTCCGGCAGAGCGTCCGTTGGGCGTACCTGAGCTTCGGTTTCGTTAAGTGCCACTTTCTGACCGTCATATCGCGATTTGTGATGGCAATATGCATCAAGGCGACTGGTATTGTCACCCCTCGGTTGCCGGCGCACCCCCCTGAAAAGCGTTGCCTTCAACGTAATTGCATGGGTCCTCCTGCATTTGCAGATGCAGCCCGTCGCCGTCATATGGGTGCGCGCGGGCCAGGTCTTCGTCGACATCGATCCCAAGACCCGGAGCATCCGGGGCGGCGACGAACCCATTCTCGATCCGGATCGAGCCCTTGATCAGTTGATCGTGGAACGGTGTTTCGATGGTTTCCAGAAGCAGTAGGTTGGGAATGGAAGCGGCCAGATGGATGTTGGCGGCCCATTCGACCGGACCGGCATACAGATGCGGTGCCATCTGCGCGTTGAAGACCTCGGCCATGGCTGCGACTTTCTTCATCTCCCAGATTCCGCCTGCACGTCCCAGCGCCGGTTGCAGAATCTCGGCGGCTCCAGCGCGCAGGACGGCTCCGAATTCGGCCTTTGTGGTCATCCGTTCTCCGGTTGCAACCGGAATGCGTACGTTGCGGGCGACGCGGGCCATATCTTCGATATTGTCAGGCGGTGTAGGTTCCTCGAACCAAAGGGGCTGATATGGTTCCAACGCCTGTCCCAGCCGAATTGCCCCGGCCGTGTTGAACTGGCCATGGGTGCCGAACAGCAGATCGGCCCTGTCGCCCACGGCCTCGCGGATCGCCTTGCAGAAGGCGACGGACATGGAAATGTCGCTCATCGCGGGCATGTGCCCGCCGCGGATCGTATAGGGGCCGGCCGGGTCGAATTTCACGGCGGTGTAGCCACGTTTTACCATTTCAGCCGCCGTTTCACCGGCCTGTTCGGCAGAGGTCCAGAAATCGTTCAGGTTGTGCCGGGGCAGGGGATACAGGTAAGTATAGGCCCGGATCCGGTCATTCATCCTGCCACCCAGCAGCGCATGGACCGGTCTGTCGCGATCTTTGCCCAGAATGTCCCAGCAGGCGATTTCCAACCCCGAGAATGCGCCCATCACCGTCAGGTCCGGGCGCTGCGTAAAGCCGCTGGAATAGGCGCGACGGAACATGAGCTCGATGTTTTCGGGGTTCTCGCCCAGCATATGCCGGTCGAACACGTCCTGAATGACATGACGCATCGCCTCGGGCCCCACGGACGAGGCATAACACTCACCCCAGCCCGTGATGCCGGTATCGGTCGTCACTTTGACAAGTATCCAGTAGCGCCCGCCCCAGCCCGGGGCGGGCGGGGCGGTGACGATGACGTCGAGATCCCGAAGTTTCATCCCAAATCCTTTCGGTGGGTCAGGTCCTGTCGAACAGGATCACATTTCGCTTGGCCGATCCGGTTTTTGTGTCGGCGATGGCCTCGTTGATCTGATCCAGTGACCAGCGGCCCGAGATCAGCTCATCCAGTTTCAGCCGCCCCTGTTTATACAGGTCCACCATCCAGGGTATGTCGCGCTGAATGACCACGTCGCCCATTTTCGACCCGACGATACCCTGGCCCAGGGCTGCCAATACAACAGGTTCATAGCTGGCCATGTCACCGGAATGTGGCATCCCGATCATGATCGCCTTGCCGCCGCGCCCAAGATAGCGCGGAGCCTGATCATAAGCGGGAACCGCGCCGACAGTGATCAGAACGGCATCGGCACCGCGCCCCCCCAGCGCCCTGTATGCGGCTTTCCATGGTTGATCCAAGCCGGCCAGGACGCCATGGGTTGCGCCGAACTCTTTGGCGATCTCAAGCTTTTCTTCGGTCATGTCCACGGCCACGATCCGCCGGGCGCCTGCAATCCGCGCGCCTTGAATTGCGTTCAGGCCGACACCGCCGGCCCCAATGACCACCACGTCCTGACCGGGGCGCACGCCTGCCGCATTCACTGCAGCGCCGACCCCGGTGATCACACCGCAGGACAGCAGGCTGGCCAGTTCCTTGGGCAGGTCATCCGGGATTTTGACGATCTGGCGGTGGCTTACCACGACCTTTTCGGCAAAGGCCCCGCATGCCATCGCCTGTTCGAGCGGGCCGCCATCGCCTGTTTTCAATGGACCTTTGACAGTGTCGTAGGGTGTTTCGCAAATTGTCGGTTGCCCGCCTGCACAGGCAGGGCAAGACCCGCAGGCGCGGATCAGGGTCACCACCACCGGGTCGCCGACCTTGAAATCCCCGGCCGCCTCTCCGACTGCGGTGATCACACCTGCGGCTTCGTGCCCGTAAACGGCTGGCAGGAACCCTCCCCATGCGCCGTCGGCATAGGAAATGTCCGAATGGCATATGGCCACGGCATCCAGTGTCACCTCGACCTCGCCCGTGCCAGGGGGGGCCAGATGAACGTCTTCGATCACCAGTGGCTCGCCAAATGCCCGGCAGACTGCGGCTTTGATTTTTTGCATGTTGTCCCTCACTCCCGTTGGGTTCACGGTGGCGCGGGAAAAGGCGGCTCGCAAGGCAGAAACCGCCATTAGCGTGTCGTTGTTACGCTACGACAGGCCGGGACCGTCTAAATAGAAGGAACCCTGCCAGCATCAACAAGAGTGCCAGCAGAAAAGGGGCGCCGGGCAGGTAGAGCGGGGTGTCAGGTCGAATGAACTGCGCGAATACGCTGGTCATCACCAACGGTGAGATCACCATCGAAAGCGCATGCAACGCAGTCAGGACACCCTGCAATTCACCTTGCTGCGAGTCTGGTGTGGCCCGTGACATCATCGCCTGAAGGGCGGGCGTGATGACCGCCCCAATGGCGGTAATCGGAATGAGAAGCAGTGCAATCAGGCCGTTGGTCAGAAAGGCCAGAATGGCGAAGCTTATGATTTCAAAGATCATGCCATAGATGATTGTTGCCCGCTCGCCCAAAAGCCGGATGGCCGGGCGGATCAGACCGCCTTGCACGACGGCCATGCCGATACCATAGATTCCAAGCGACAGGCCGATCATCTGCGCGGACCAACCGAAGCGCTCGGTCGTGAAATAGGACCAGATGGCCGGATAGACGTAGATTGAAACCGAATACAGGAAATAGACCCACAGCATCGGCCGGATGCCGGGCAATGATGCTATGGCGCGAAGCGAGTTCACCGGGTTCGCGCGCCGCAGGTTGAAGGCACGCCTGTTTTCATCGGTCACCGTTTCGGGCATCACGAAATATCCGATGCAGAAGGTCAACGCCGCCAAACCCGCAGCAGCCCAGAACGGTGCACGAGTTCCAAATTCGCTTAGCAATCCGCCGATCACCGGACCCAGGACGAACCCCACGCCAAAAGCGGCGCCCAGAAGGCCGAAATTTGCGGCCTTGTTTTTTGGGTCGGACACATCGGCCATGAAAGCCGCCGCTGTCGAATGGGTGGCCGCCGTGATGCCGCCGACGACACGACCGATCAGCAAAAGCCAGATGCTGCCCGCCATGGCCATGACGACGTAGTCTAGCGCCATGACGAACAAGGACACCAGCAATACCGTTCTGCGCCCGTAAGCATCGGAAAGGTTTCCCAGAATGGGGCCGAAGATGAATTGCATCGCGGCAAAGGCTGTGCTCAGCACACCGCCCCAGATCGCGGCATTGGCCAGGGTGCCGCCCTGAACCTCGACAATCAGTTGCGGCATGATCGGCATCACAAGACCAATGCCCATAGCATCGATCATGACGATGCCGAGGATGAAGAAAAACGGCAGACGCATGGGACCTGAACAAATGAGTTGTGAGCGGCACCCTAGTCATGCCCGACGAATGAGGAAAGAGACAGTTCCGCCGGACACCCCATGTCGTTGCGGCAGGTTGCTAGAGTTTGCCCGCCAGTTCGGACAGAAGCTCAGCCAATTCCTGCGGATGTGAAAAAAACGGCGAATGCGAGCTGTCGATTGTACGTCGAAGGTTTTCGGGGACGCAGGCGCTCATGTCTGCCTGGTACTCGGTCGGTATCGTGTGGTCGTCGGTTGTTCGGATATAGGCCTTGGGGACCTTGGCAAAGCGTGCGCCGACAGGCAGCGGTGTTTCTTGTGGCAGGATGGCTTGCGGACACAGGCGCGCGTATGCGTATGGCAGGATGTCGTCCGGGCAATCGTGATAAAACAGCTGTGGGACCGCATCCACGGACACGGTATAGGAAAGCCCGTCCGCAGATTTTTCCACTGCGTGCGCAATGGTTTGCCGCGGCCCGCGCCTGCGCATTTCCGCCATCGAAAGACCATCCCGGGGGACATAGGCACACAGGTAAATCAAAGCGCGCATTGCATCCGGGCGCGCCTCGGCCGCTGCGCTGATCGGAAAGCCGGCCCAGGAATGGCCGACGACGATCGTATCGGGTGTACAGGCGTTCAAAATGGCATCGCGGCAACTGTCCAGCGTGACGTCGGCCACCGGCGTGGGGTCTGCACCATGGCTGGGCATGTCGATGGCGCGGGCGGTATGGCCGAGGGCTTCCAAAGCGGGGATCAGGTCGCGCCAGCACCAGGCGCCGTGACACGAGCCATGGACCAACAGGAAGGACGTCATTGTCATTCTCCTTCAGACATGTCCGATTTCGGTCAGAAATCCGGTCAGGATTTCTGCGTATTCCGCCGGTTTCTCAACGCAAGGCAAATGTCCGGCGCGGCGGATCAGCCGAAATCGGGATCCAGGAACAAGATCAATCGTTTCCCGCACCAGATCGGGCGGGGTCGATCCGTCTTCGCTGCCCGCAATCCCAAGCGTGGGCAGGCGCAGGCCGCTTGTTGGGGTAAAAAAGTCGGTACCGGCAATGGCGGCACAGCAGCCCAGATACCCTTCGACTGGTTGGCTGACCATCATATCGCGCCAGGGCAGGTGGTTTTGCGCGGGGCGGTATTCGCGCGAGAACCAACGCTCCATCGTGGCATCCGCCAGAGCCTCGATCCCGCCCTTTCGCACCGCCTGAATACGCTCTTGCCAGATCGAAGGCGTGGCGATCTTGGCAGCGGTGTTCGACAGCACCAGCGCACGAACCTGGTCCATGCGTTTGACCGCCAGCCCCTGCGCGATCATCCCGCCAATAGAGAGGCCGACAAAGACGCAATCGCGAACCTGAAGGTGATCCAGCAGCGCCTCGGCATCCCGCACCAGAGCGCCCATCGAATAGGGTGCAGGGGGCACCGAGGATTGCCCGTGCCCACGTTTGTCATACCGGATGATGCGCAGCCCGTCGGGCATGTATGGCAGCACCGCGTCCCAGAGATGCAGGTCGGTTCCCAGGGAATTGGCAAACACAATGGGTGCACCGTCCGTGGGGCCGTCGATGCGGTAGTTCAGTTTCACGTCGCCCAGATCAGCGATCATCATGACAAAGGTCCTTGTCGTCATGCGGTCCTGATGCAATTTGCACAGCTTTCGCACCCATGTCAGGTCAGGAATTCCAACGCCTTAGCAAATATTCCCGGATCGACATTCCCGCCCGATGTGACGACGATCACGTCGTCGCCTTCGATCTCGTCGCCCCGGAAAAGGGCTGCGGCCAGGGCTACGGCGCCGCCGGGTTCCAACACGATTTTAAGGCGCAGAAAGGCATATGCCATGGCCTGCAATGCCTCGTCTTCGGTGACAGAAAGTCCGGGGCCGCAAAGACGGTGAAGGATCGGAAAGGTGATGTCGCCGGGCTGCGGTGTCAGGATCGCATCGCATATGTTACCCGACGCCGCATTGTTGTTTTGAATGCGACCTGACGCCAAGGATCGTTTGACGTCGTCGAACCCTTCCGGCTCACAGGGGCGCGCCCGCAAATTCGGCGCGTGTTTCTCCAGCGCCAGCGCAATGCCCGAGGTCAAACCTCCGCCGCCGCAACAGATCAGAACATCCGCCTGCGAAACCCCAATTTCCGCTGCCTGCCTGGCGATTTCCAGCCCGGTTGTACCTTGCCCCGCGATGACCTGCGGTTCGTCATAGGGGCGGATCAGGGTCAGACCCCGTTCGGCAGCGATGGCTTCGCCTATTTCCTCTCGTTTTTCATTCGCACGATCGTACAAAACGACTTCGCCGCCCAGCGCACGGGTGTTGTCGATCTTGAGTTGCGGCGCGTCCGACGGCATGACAATGACCGAGGCAATCCCGTGCTTCGCGGCGGCCATCGCAACGCCTTGCGCATGGTTGCCTGATGAATATGCGATCACACCACGCTGGCGTATGCCCTCATCCAGCGCCGAAATGGCCGACCACGCGCCGCGAAACTTGAAACTGCCGGTATGTTGCAGGCATTCCGGTTTGACCCAAATCCGGCGGCCCGCAAGCGTATCGAGAAAGGGCGACGACAGGATCGGCGTTTCGCGAACGTGTCCTTTCAGCCGCTCTGCGGCGGCTTCGATCATCTCAAATGTGCTCATGCGGCGTTCTTCAATACCTTCTGTATCAGGTCCAGTGATTGGGGTTCGTTCAGGAAAGGAACATGCCCACGATCTGGTACCTCGACCGAGATCAGGCCCGGGTGTCGGTGCCGCATCTCGGCCAGAGTGGCCACGTCCAGAACATCGGAATTCGCGCCCCGGATCACACCGGTGGGAATGTCGCGCAAGGCTTCGAAGAACACCCATAGATCAGGGGCTGCCCCGCTTGCAGCTTGTTCAAGAAGCGCCTTGCGCAAGGCTGGATCATATCGCAGCTTCAGCCCACCCTTGCGCATTTCATACTGAAATTCTGCCTGTTTGCGCCAGGTTTCCAGTGGAACACCGGGAAATTGCGGCTCCATTACGTGTTTCAATGCGGCGGCGGCTTCATCATAGGTTTTGGCCGTGGGCTGCGCCCCCACGTAGGCCATGATCTTGGCGATGCCCGACGGCTCGATAACCGGCCCCACGTCATTCAGAATTACGGCGGCCAGACGTTCAGGATGGCTTGCGGCCAGCGCCATGGCGATCAACCCGCCGCGCGATGTGCCCAGAATGACTGCTTTAGCGATCCCCAGATGATCGAGCAGCTCAATCGCGTCATGGGATTCGCGGAAGATATTGTAGTTCATGAAATCGGAGTCGTATTCCGAACGCCCGCGCCCCCTGTAATCCATGGCGATCATGCGCAGGCCCGAGGCATGTGGCGCAAAAAACGAAAAGTCGCGGCTGTTTCGGGTCAGACCAGCCAGGCACAAAAGCGGCGTGCCGGTGCCGGCCTCTTCGAAATAGATGCGCCTGCCGTCCGTTGTCATGAATTCTGACATCAGAGACCTGCCAGCTTGGGAATCGAGGTCAGATCGGACAGCACATGCGCAGGTGTCCAGGGAAGGCGATCCATGGGTTCACCAATCCGATTGACCCATGCGGTCACAAAACCGTACCCGCTGGCCCCGGCAGCGTCCCAGCCGTTCGAACTGACGAACAAGACCTCATCGCGTGCGCAGCCAAACCTGTCTTGCACCAGATCATAGACACGGGCGTGGGGTTTGAAGACGCCGACGCTTTCGACCGACAGAACATCATCCAATACATCGCCGATTCCGGCGGACTTCACGGCTCCGTCCAGCATAGGGGGCGACCCATTGGACAGGATCGCCGTTTGCAGCCCACCATCCTTGAGGGCATTCAGCATGGCCGGAACTTCGGGATAGGCCTGCAATTCCCAATAGAGATCAAGCAGACGTTGGCGCAGTTCCGGGTTGCCTTGCAGGCCTGTGGCCTCCAGAGCCCAATCCAGCCCGTCCTGGGTGACGTCCCAGAAATCCGCATGCGCATCCGCCACGGCGCGCAGCCATGTGTATTGCAGTTGTTTCAGACGCCAATGCCCCGCAACTTTGGTCCATTTGTCTTTCAGGGCTTCGAAACCCGGCTCGTCTGCCGCCTGTCGGGCAGCCGCGGCAACATCGAACAATGTTCCGTAGGCGTCGAACACACAGGTCGTGATCGGCATATGGTCCTCCTTAGATTGCGCGCAGGTTGGCACATCGGCGCAGGGGGTGAAAGAGCCGAGGGTTTACAACATTGTGTCAACCTATAGGGTTGGCCGCTTAACCCCTTGGAACGGCCGGAGGCCACGATGACCGAAATCAAACAAGGCGACACGGTTCGCATCCACTACACCGGGACGTTGCTGGACGGCAAAGTCTTTGACAGCTCGGACGAGCGTGATCCGCTGGAATTCGTGGTCGGGTCGGGCCAGATCATCCCGGGTCTGGACCGTGCCATGCCGGGCCTGTCCACCGGGGACAAGACGCGGGTCGAGATTGCCTGCACCGACGCCTACGGCCCGATCAACCCGGCGATGCGTCAGGAAATTCCCCGTGAAGGCATTCCAGACGACATCCCCCTGGATCCAGGGACACAGTTGCAGATGCAAACGCCAGAAGGTCAAGCCGTGCCTGTAACGGTTGTGGATTCGAATGAAGCCACCGTTACCCTAGATGCAAATCATCCGCTGGCAGGGCAGGATCTGGTTTTCGAGATCGAAGTCGTTTCAGTCAACTGAGAGACATGGTTCGGGCCGGATGTCCGGCCCGGATCTCACCCTATCAGAGTGTGAATCGCGGCCCGCACCTGTGGCTGCGTAAAGAAGACGAACACCAGCAACAGCGAAGTCAACGTAAGCAATAGCACCCTGGCCCGTTGGCTGAGAAAGCCGGGTTTTCGCCTGCTTTGCGTGACGCGTGCATTATTTGCAATGATCTGGTCAAGTTTGCTCATATCGATTACCTGCCGCCAAATGATGGTGAAATCTGGGCAGCGGCAGGGAAAGATATGGTCACATGGATTCGGGTTGAGGCATGCCCAGAACATGGAAACCACCGTCAACGCGGATGATCTCACCCGTCGTGCAGGCACCTGCATCTGACGTCAGGTACACAGCCGTTCCGCCGACAGCTTCAAGTGTGGCGTTAGAGCGCATCGGTGCATTCTGATCGCAGAATTTGTAGGTCTTGCGCGCGCCGCCGATGGCTGCACCGGCGAGGGTTCTCATCGGCCCCGGGGAAATCGCATTCACGCGGATGCCATCGGGGCCAAGATCGTTGGCCAGATAGCGCGTTGCTGATTCCAGCGCAGCCTTTGCGACACCCATCACGTTGTAGTTGGGCACAACCCGGTTGGAACCCTGATAAGTCAGGGTCAACAGGGAACCGCCATTGTCTTTCATCATCGGATAGGCGCGACGCGCGACCTCGATGAAGGAATAGGCCGAAACATCCATCGAATGCTTGAAATTCGCCCGTGTTGTATTCAGGAACCGACCTGTCAACTCGGACTTATCCGAATAGGCGATCGCATGGACCAGGAAATCTATGGTGGGCCAACGTTCGGCCAACTCGCCAAAAGCGCGATCCAGAGACTCGTCGTCGGTGACATCCGCATCGACCATGAAATCGCTGCCCAGGCTCTGAGCCAGCGGCTCCAGCCGTTTTCCGAATGCCTCGCCCTGATAGGTGAATGCCAGTTCGGCGCCAGCCTCGTGCATGGCCTTGGCAATGCCCCACGCAATCGAGCGGTCATTGGCCACGCCCATGATCAGGCCGCGTTTACCTTTGAGAAGATCCGACATTACTTTCACCCGTTATACTTTGAAAGAACCATGGACCCGTTTGTGCCGCCAAAGCCGAAGCTGTTGGTCATGACACTGTCCAGTCCTGCGTTTTCAACCACTTGAGTTGCAATTTCACCGGGCTGAATGCCTTCGGCAAGCGTGTCGACATTGATCGATGGTGTAATGAAATCATTTTCCAGCATCAGCAGGCAGAAAATAGTTTCAAGCGCGCCCGCCGCGCCCTGAGCGTGGCCTGTCATCGACTTTGTCGAGGAGATGGGGGGTACGTTGCCTTCGCCAAAGATGCGGCGCACTGCCTCTACCTCACCCACATCGCCGACGGGGGTCGAGGTGCCGTGGGCATTGATATAGCCGACCTTGCGCCCCTCGGGCAGGGTACTCAGAGCAAGTCTCATCGCGCGCTCGCCGCCCTCACCTGAAGGAGCAACCATGTCGTGGCCGTCTGAAGTTGCGGCATAACCCGTAACTTCAGCATAAATCTTGGCGCCGCGGGCCAGGGCGTGGTCCAGTTCTTCCAGAACAACGATTCCACCGCCGCCCGAAATCACGAAACCATCGCGGTTTTCGTCGAACGCGCGCGAGGCTTTATCGGGTGTGTCATTATATTTCGACGACATCGCGCCCATTGCATCGAACAGGCAGGAAAGCGTCCAGTCCAGTTCTTCACCGCCGCCGGCGAACATCACGTCCTGTTTGCCAAGCATGATCTGTTCGGCCGCGTTGCCGATGCAATGCAGCGAGGTCGAGCAGGCCGACGTGATCGAATAGTTGATGCCCTTAATCTTGAACGCGGTCGCCAGATTGGCCGAGATCGTCGAGCACATGCATTTCGGCACGGCAAACGGCCCGATGCGCTTGGTCGCGCCCGTCTTCAGAACAGTCTGATGCGCCGTCAGCATCGCGCTGGTCGATGGTCCGCCAGAGCCCGCAACCAACCCGGTGCGTGGATTAACGATCTGGTCTTCGGTCAGCCCGGAATCGGCAATCGCCTGGCTCATGGCGATATGTGCATAGGCCGCCCCTGGACCCATGAAGCGCAATGTGCGCTTGTCCACATGCTGGGCCACGTCGATCTTGAGCGTTCCTGCGATCTGGCTGCGAAAACCATGTTCCGCCATCTGTTCGCTGGCCACGATCCCGGATTTACCTGCTTTGAGCGAGGTCAGTACCTCTTCGGCATTGTTCCCGATCGAGGACACAACCCCCAGACCGGTGACGACTACTCGACGCATGTGCGCACTCCTTGTTTCAGACCGTTCAGGCTCAGGCCTCGGACAGAACGACCTTCATGTCCTTGACATCATAAATCATCTCGCCATCGGCTTCGACAATGCCATCCGCCACACCCATTGTCAGGCGGCGCGTTTGAATCGCTTTTTTGAAATCGATTTTATACGTCAGCATCTTGCGGTCCGGGCGCACCATGCCGGTCAGCTTTACTTCGCCGACGCCAACGGCCATGCCGCGCCCCTGCCATCCACGCCAGCCAAGGTTGAAACCGGTCAGTTGCCAAAGCCCGTCCAGCCCCAGACAGCCCGGCATGATCGGGTTGCCCGGAAAGTGGCACTCAAAGAACCAAAGGTCGGGTGTGATGTCGAATTCGGCCAGCACATGGCCCTTGCCGTGCAGACCACCATCGGCAGAGATGTCGGTGATCCGGTCCATCATCAGCATCGGTGGGGCGGGCAATTGTGCGTTGCCGGGGCCAAATAACTCACCGCGAGCGCATTTCAGCAGATCATCTTTGTCAAAACTGCTAGGGAACTGGGCCATTCTGCCACCTTTCCTGCCGGGGGTCTGTCTTTTCATCTGGCTTCGTCTAACACCCGTTTGCAAGGTCCTGCAAGAGCGGCGCGCCACATCATGTTGTGTTGGTTCTTATCTTGCGAATGAATTTCATTTGTAATTGCCGGTGATGCGCCCCTATATATATAGGCAGTAATAACGGGTATCGGATCGATGACACCTCAGAGCCGCGAAATCGCAACAGGTTGGCTGGTGAATGCCGGCTTGCGACCGACGCGTCAGCGCGTGGCGCTGGCCGAGCTTCTGGTGGGCGACGGCCGCCATCGCCATGTCACCGCAGAAAGCCTTTTTGAATCGGCAAAGGCGAATGGGGATGCGGTGTCTCTGGCAACGGTCTACAACACCCTGCGTGCTTTCTGCGATGCAGGCGTCCTGCAAGAAATCACAGTGGACGGATCGAAAAGCTATTTCGACACGAACACACACGATCATCCTCACTTTTATTGGGAAGACGACGCAAGGCTAAGTGATGCGCCGTCGGATCAGCTGGTCATTCAGCGCCTTCCCGAGGCGCCGGAAGGTGTCGAAATCGCCTCTGTCGATGTCGTCATTCGCTTGCGCAGGAAGTAACAGACCTTAAACGCCTGTCAGCCCGGCCACCAAAACACGTTCGGCCTTTTCTATGACCGTGTCAGAGGGCCCTGTACCGTGCCGTGCCAGAACGACGGATTCTGCTGTGTCCGGATTGGCAATCGGTACGCTGACCAGATGCTTGTTGTCATAGCTGACGCTGCTGGGTGGGCTGGTATAGCTGATCCCGATTCCCTCACCATGGGCGGCAAGGCTGCGTTGGATTTCAAGGGATGCGGCCCGGTGCGCGACGGTAGGGCGCAGCCCGTTCTGCCGGAACAGGCCGAGAATGTGTTGGGCGGACAAACCTTCCGAAGACAGAATCAGCGGATAACCCTCCAGCAACGCAAGGGTGACTTCCGTGGTTGTCGCCAATGGATGATCCGGGGACATCAACGCCTTCGGTTTGCTGTCGAACAGCTTTGTACGGGCGAACCCCGCATCCATGGTCAGGTCGTATGTGATTGCAATGTCAATCTGGCCATCCATCAATCCATTCAGCAGCCCTTCGAAGGACCCGGCCACATATGTAAGGTTGATATCGGTGAACGTGTCGCGGAGAAGTTGCAGGGCCGGGGCCAAAAGGAAGGGGGCCAGGTCCGTAAAGCAGCCCAATCTCAGCCTGGTGGTGCCCGGCGCGGAGGTATCGGACGTTTCGATTCGCGCAGCATTTTTCAGCAAGACCTCGGCCTGGTCTATGAACGCACGTCCCTGGGGTGTCAGTGCCATGGCTGCACCTCGGCGGCGAACGAACAGCGGATACCCCAAATGGGCTTCAACACGCGTCAGCGCAGTGGACAAGGCCGGTTGCGAAACATTGAGATGCTGGGCTGCCGCCGACAAACTGCCGTGACGCCCGATTGCACAGACATATTCATATTGGCGCAGTGAAATATATAACATGAGCTTAATAATGACTTCGAAAGATATGATTTGAACAGAATACACTTTTCCGGGCAAAAACAAAAAAACTTCAGGAGCTTCCGATGCCACACCCTCTTGTTTCTCAGCAGATGATCGACACTTATCAGGCCGACGGCGTCGTACTGGTCAAAGGGCTGTTTGCGGATCACGTGGATCAACTGCGCGATGGTGTGGCCGCGAATATGGCCGATCCCGGTCCGTATGCGTCCGAAAACAAGAAGGCCGGTGAAACAGGTCGTTTCTTTGATGATTATTGCAACTGGACCCGGATTCCACAGTTCCGCGACGTGATCGAGACGTCTCCTGCAGCTGAGGTTGCCGCGGATCTGATGCAATCGAGACGCGTTCAGATGTTTCACGATCACGTGCTGGTCAAGGAACCCGGTACGTCGATGGCGACGCCGTGGCATCAGGACGGCCCATATTATTTCGTCGAGGGTCAGCAGACGATCAGCTTCTGGTCTCCGCTTGATCCGGTCAGGCAGGCGACGCTGCGGTGTGTCGCCGGGTCGCACCGATGGGAGAAAGAAGTTCTGCCGACCCGATGGGTTTCCGAGGACGGCTTTTTCCCGGATGAAGGTCAGTACATCCCTGTGCCGGATCCGGATGCCGAAGGTATGAAGATCGTCGAATTCGAGATGGAGCCCGGCGATGCCGTCGCTTTCAACTATCGCACGCTGCACGGTGCGCGCGGAAACCAGTCGGACAGCCGTCGCCGCGCCTTTTCACTGCGGCTGGTGGGCGACGATGCCCGGTATGTAGAGCGCCCCGGCCGAACCTCGCCCCCGTTTCCCGGTCATGACATGACGCCGGGACAGCGCCTGCGCGAGGATTGGTTTCCGATTCTGTTGCAGCGCCAGGCCGGCTCAGAACCACTGACCTGATTCGATCAGCCCGAGATCCAGCAGCTGGCGGGACTGCCATTCAAACGGCACCGAGTTGTGCCAGCAAAAGCTTCGGATGTCAAAGGTTGACCCTGCATTGGATTTCAGCGCCTTCGCGGCACGGAAGGAACAAATGGCGGCCGTCAGGTTGTGATGCCAGGGACAGGAATAGGTATTGTATTCCGGTTCGTTGAACGTGTGATCGGGTCTCAGCACCAGGTTTTTTTGCGCTTTGAACAATGCGATGCGGTCGATCCTGCGACGTTCGTAGGGGATGTGGTCCTCGAACCGCCATCGCAACCCGCCTGAAAGATCCACCTGACGGTCCAGCGGTTGGCCGCTTGGGTCGTGGCGGGTATGGGCATAATAGCCAACGCTGTCGAACATGGCCTGATCGGGGGCCACGCCATTGGGATGTGCGGTCAGATCCTCGGCGTACAGGTCAACGACATAGCTGAGCATCGCATTGCGACGCTCTTCACCATGAAAGACAAGCATCTCGCCCACGCTGCGCGTTTCGCAGTAGGGAAAGAATAGGTATTCGGCGTTGTAGCAATAATACATCCAGATGCCGGGTGCGGCCTGAATGATCCTGTTTATGGTTTCGAACACGACCAGCCGGGGAACACATTTCAAATTGATCCGATGCACCTTGGCGGACAGGTCCTCTGTCAGGTGAAACTCGTCCGGGGCAAAGACGATCACGGATTTGAAGCCGAGCCTTAGATGATGGTGCAGCGTGCTGGCCAGCTCCACGTCGTCCTCGGCAAAAATCAATGCTACGGGGCCTTTGGACAGTGCGGCCTGTCCCGATTTCAGGAAATGGTCGAGGGAATCGTACGTCATCGGGTGCTTTTTGGTCCGGCCTTGCTGGAAAGTCCTGCCAAATTCGGGTAATTGCGCCCGCATTGCAAGCGGCGTTCGAAGCGTATAGATGACGCCGATCCAGCGAATGCAAAGGCCCGTCCCATGTCCGAACCGAAGAAGCTGTTTATCAAGACTTATGGCTGTCAGATGAACGTCTATGACAGTGAACGCATGTCCGAGGCGCTGGGCGGGCAGGGCTATGTCGAAACCAAAACGCCTGACGATGCCGACATGATTCTGCTGAACACTTGTCACATCCGCGAAAAAGCGGCTGAGAAAGTTTATTCAGAACTCGGTCGCTTCAAGGGTCTGAAGGCCGAAAAGCCTGACCTGAAAATCGGTGTGGCAGGCTGTGTTGCGCAGGCCGAAGGTGAAGAAATCATGCGCCGCCAGCCGCTGGTCGATCTGGTCGTCGGTCCGCAAAGCTATCACCGTCTGCCCGAGATGGAGGCCAAGACCCGTGCGGGCGAAAAGGCGCTGGACACCGATTTCCCCGAGGAAGACAAGTTCGAAAAACTGAAAAACCGTCCCAAGGCCAAGCGCGGCCCGACGGCGTTTCTGACTGTTCAGGAAGGGTGCGACAAGTTCTGCGCCTTCTGCGTGGTGCCTTATACGCGTGGGGCCGAAGTCAGCCGCCCCGCGGATCGCATCATCCGCGAAGCCCATGATCTGGTTGAACGCGGCGTGCGCGAGATCACGCTGCTAGGTCAGAACGTGAACGCCTATCACGGGGCCGGCCCCGACGGAGACATGACCCTGGCAGGGCTGATCTGGGAACTGAACAAGGTTGACGGGCTGGAACGTATTCGTTTCACCACGTCGCACCCCAATGACATGGCCGACGACCTGATCGAGGCACATGGCAGCTGTGAGAAACTGATGCCGTATCTGCACCTGCCGGTTCAGTCGGGCTCGGACCGTATCCTCAAGCGAATGAATCGCAGCCACACGGCAGAAAGCTATCTGCGCCTGATCGAACGCATTCGTGCGGCGCGCCCGGATATCGTGATGTCAGGGGATTTCATCGTCGGCTTCCCCGAAGAAACCGAAGAGGATTTTCAGGCAACGTTGGATTTGGTTGAAGAGGTCAAATACGGCTACGCCTATTCCTTCAAGTATTCCACACGCCCGGGAACACCGGCGGCCGAGCGGGCTCAGGTTGATCCGGCTGCGGCGGATGATCGATTGCAGCGCCTTCAGGCCCTTATCACAAGACACCAAAGGGAAATTCAGGACGGTATGGTCGGTCGTACAGTCCGCGTTTTGTTTGAAAAACCGGGCCGCCTGCCGGGCCAGATGGTCGGAAAATCCGAGTATCTGCATTCGGTGCACGTGAAGGGCACCGGGATTGCCGTTGGTGATCTGAAAGAGGTCCGGATCACCGACTCGGGCGCCAATTCTTTGGCGGGTGAGCTGCTCTGAGTCGGTAAGATTCCGCCGTTCAGACACCATAGTTGGTGTTTGTTTCGAAAATTTACCCTTGATTTATTGCTTGGAACTATGCTCCGAGAGGAGCCATGTTTTTTCAGGCGCTGTTTTTGCGTCAAAAAAACGATTATTCGCCGATCCCGAGATCGGAGTGATGGAGGTACGAGTGCCAATCTTGAACAGCTTCAGGACCCTGAGCCTAGTGAAAACCTTGCCTTTGGCCTCGGTTGTCACTTTTTTTGCCAGCGCGACGATTGCCGGAGACCTGAAGGGCACGACAACCGATCCTGTCGTTATCAGCCCTAAGAAGTTCAGCAGTGACGTCAGTGCATTTTACCTGGGGATTGCTGGCGGCTACGCCTCAGGCTGGGACGATCGATTTGGACTGAGAACGCCCGCCGGGCTGTTTGATATTGGCGACCTGAACGTATCCGGCGCATACGGTGGCTTTCGTGGTGGCTGGCGTGGTGTTCTGCCTTCAAGGTGGGGGCGTGATTTCGTTTATGGTTTTGAAGTCAGTTATGATTTCGGATCCTTGGACGATAGTGTCAGAACCCAGATCTCTGGTGCCGATGTTCAGGGTGGGACAGAGGTTTCTGACGTTTTGTCCCTCAGGTACCGAAGCGGCCTGACAAGTCGAAACGGTCGGGTTCTGTACTTTTTCAGTGTCGGTTACTTGTGGGGGGATGTTGAGACAACCAACAATATCGCAACGGGGACTTCGACACAGAATTTTGCGGTGTCGGATCGGCGGGGCGGATATGCCGCAAGCATCGGTGCCGAACACAAGCTGACCGACAATTGGTCGGTCACCGGCGAATACGAATACGTCCAGTTCAAATCCGAAGACGTTCAATTCGGTTCGGGCTTTTCCACGAAGTCCACACCGAAATACGGCGGCTTGAGATTCGGGCTGAACTATACGTTCTGATGCGCGTCTGACAGGCTTTTTC
The DNA here is from genome assembly GCF_013033235.1 of Ruegeria sp. HKCCA0235A. Lineage (NCBI taxonomy): Bacteria > Pseudomonadati > Pseudomonadota > Alphaproteobacteria > Rhodobacterales > Roseobacteraceae > Ruegeria > Ruegeria sp. HKCCA0235A. Next base: position 56,348 of record NZ_WQDQ01000004.1, read on the forward strand.
TTTTGTATGATCGGCGCTTTTGTCATCTGTGGGCTTATTTTTGAAACTGTGGCTTGCGCCCACCGAGATTTGTTGTCTACGCTCAGGGTGAACTGCCAAGACAGGAGAACGGATTGGCCATCGGTGCCCTGACCCCACCGCAAGACGAAATGCCCCAACGCGAGGCGTTTTTAGAGTTTCCCGACAACCGATTGTTGATTGACCTGTGCGGCGAATACGACCGCAATCTGACCGACATCGAAAGCAAGCTTTCCGTCCAGATCGTACGCCGCGGCAATCAGCTTGTCGTGATGGGCGATGAAGACGCCCAGAAGCAGGCTATTGAGGTGCTTCAATCGCTTTACACGCGATTGGAAGGCGGGCGCGAGGTCGAGGCCGCGGACGTGGACCGAGAACTGCGGATGGGTAGTTCGGAACAGGGGACCGGCAGCCGCGACGGCGATCAGTTGGAAATGTTCAAGGGCGGTTCAGTCGAGATCAAAACCCGCAAGAAACTGGTGGAACCGCGCACGGACGCCCAGAAAGCTTATGTGCAGTCACTGTTTCAAAATGAGCTTGCATTTGGCATTGGGCCTGCTGGCACGGGGAAAACCTATCTGGCTGTCGCGGTGGGCGTGTCGATGTTCATTGGCGGGCATGTGGATCGAATCATCCTCAGCCGTCCGGCGGTCGAGGCGGGTGAAAAACTGGGCTATCTGCCCGGTGACATGAAGGACAAGGTCGATCCCTACATGCAGCCGCTGTACGACGCGCTGAACGATTTTCTGCCCGGCAAGCAGCTGGCCAAGCTGATCGAGGAAAAGCGAATCGAAATAGCGCCGCTGGCGTTCATGCGTGGACGCACGTTGGCCAATGCTTTTGTGGTGCTGGACGAGGCACAGAACGCCACGACCATGCAGATGAAGATGTTCCTGACTCGTCTGGGCGAAGGCAGCCGTATGGTAATCACCGGCGACAGGTCTCAGGTGGATTTGCCACGCGGCGTTCAGTCGGGTTTGCAGGATGCCGAAAGACTGTTGAAAACGATCCCCAACATCAGTTTCAACTATTTCACGACCAAGGACGTGGTTCGCCACCCGCTTGTGGCCGCGATCATCGAGGCGTATGAGGCGGATGCGGGCCGCGAAACCAGTTGATTGCAAGGCTCATTCACAGGGCTGTTGTGCGATAAGATGAATCTGGAACTCACTGTCGAAGACGACCGGTGGCAAGGGCTTGAAGCTTTGTCGCGGCAAGCGATATCCGCCGTCCTGTCCCATGCGGAACTGGACCCTGAGCTTTGCGAGATCAGCGTTCTGGGATGCGATGATGCGCGCATTTCGGAGCTGAACGCCGAGTTTCGCGGCAAACCAGCCGCCACCAATGTTCTGAGCTGGCCGGCAGAAGACTTGGCCCCGGACGAATCCGGGCAAGCGCCGCATCCGCCAAAGCCGGATTTCACCGGTGAAATTCCTTTGGGCGATATTGCGATCTCCTTCGACACCTGCGCGCGTGAGGCGGATGAGGCGGGCAGGGACATTGACGATCACGTCATCCATTTGCTTGTTCACGGAACGTTGCATTTGCTGGGATATGATCACATTCGTGACCCCGATGCCGCTTTGATGGAAGGGATTGAGGTCGAGATACTTGGCAAATTGGGTATAGATAACCCATATAAGGCATAAGGTGGGTCAGGTGACCCGATCAGTTGGAACAAGGTAATGGGCGAAACAGACGGCAGTTCTAGGGCAGCGCAAAGCGCGCAACCTCAGGACAGCGGCAATGATACAGAAGAGAAAAGCGGGCTTATTTCCCGAATTTTCGACGCGTTTTCGGGTCATGAGACTCAGCAAAGCCCGGTGATCAATGGGCAGAGCGCAGCGGCAGCTCGGCCTCACGGGATGATGAACCTGCGCCGGATGCGCGTCGAAGACGTGGCCATTCCAACGGCCGAGATCATCGCGGTTCCTTCTACCATCACCAAGGATGAACTGGCCGACGTGTTCCGGGGCAGTGGGTTGTCCAGAATCCCGGTCTATGAAGGAACGCTGGATACGCCGTTGGGCTTCGTTCACCTCAAGGACTTCGCACTGACCCATGGTTTCAATGGCGGTGCCGACAAGTTTGACCTGAAATCCATGTTGCGCACGCTTTTGTTTGTGCCGCCTTCAATGCCGATCGGTGTCCTGCTGACAAAGATGCAGACCGAACGTCGCCATATGGCGTTGGTGATTGATGAGTATGGCGGCGTCGACGGGCTGCTGACGATCGAAGACTTGATCGAGCAGGTCGTGGGTGAGATCGCGGACGAACACGATGCAGACGAAGATCAGCTTTGGGTGCAGGAAAAGCCCGGCTGTTACGTTGTGCAGGCACGTGTGCCGCTTGAGGACTTCGAGGCCGAGATCGGCAGATCCTTGACCAGCCACGAGGATGTGGATGAAGAAGACATCGACACGCTGGGGGGGCTGGTGTTCATGCTGTCCGGGCGTGTTCCGGCACGGGGTGAGGTCGTGATTCATCCGGAAGGGCCGGAATTCGAAGTGATTGAAGCCGACCCGCGACGCATCAAACGGTTGCGCGTCATGCTGCCGGACGTCGCTGCATGACGCCTGTCCGGGGCTGGCCGTCATCGTTGAGATTGTTTGCCGCCGCCGCACTGGGCGCCTTCGGCGCTTTTGGCCAGGCACCGCATGGGTATTGGGGCGCTACGGTTGTTGCACTGGTTTTGATCGTTCCGGTGTTCCTTGGCAGTGAAACCCGTGCTCGCGCGGGGTGGATCGGCTGGTTCTTCGCCACCGGCTATTTTGCCCATGGGCTCAGCTGGATCATCGAGCCTTTCCAGGTGGATGCAGAGCGCCACGCCTGGATGGCACCGTTTGCGCTGGTGTTTATGGCCGGCGGGCTCGCCTTGTTCTGGGCGGTTGCGTTTCGACTGGCGCGGCATGTTGGCGCGACCGCCATGCAGCAAAGCGTTTTGCTGATCGCGACGCTGTCGCTGGCTGAACTGGCACGGGGATACGTGCTGACCGGGTTCCCCTGGGGCGGAGTGGCGCAAATCTGGGTGAATACGCCCGTGGCGCAATTGCTGTCTCTGGTAGGGCCGTATGGCCTGAATGCGCTGACATTTGCCGCGGCGTTTCCGATAGGGGCGGCACTGGTTCAGGAAAGACGCTTGCGGGCACTGCTCCGTCCACTGGGATTTACAGCTGCGGCGGCGGCGCTGGCAGCTGGCTATGCGTCGATGCGGCCAATAGTGCAGGAAGGCCCGCACACAGTTCGTGTTGTTCAGCCCAACGCCCCGCAGCACCAAAAGTGGGACCCGGCATATGCGCCCTTGTTCTTTGCCCGTCAGATTGAATATTCCGCCGCTTTGCCCAGACCGGACCTGATCGTCTGGCCCGAGACTGCAGTTCCAGCCTGGCTGGGCAGCGCGCAACCGTATTTGACGGCCATTGCGGATGCCGCTCAGGGTACGCCCGTGGTTTTGGGGATCCAGCGCGGAGACGGCCCGAGGATTTTCAACTCGATGGTCTATCTGGATGAAGCCGGGCAGCAGGGCGGTCTGTATGACAAACACCATCTGGCCCCGTTTGGAGAATATGTGCCTTTTGGCGAGTTGATGGGCCATTTTGGGATTTATGGGATGGCGGCGACGACGGGGCATGGATTCAGCGCAGGGCCGGGGCCCGAGCTCTTGGGCCTTGGCAAATTGGGAAAGGCGCTGCCTCTGATCTGTTACGAAGCCGTGTTCCCGCAGGATGTGAACGGGGCGGCGGGTCGGGCGGACTTTTTGTTGCAGATCACCAATGACGCGTGGTTCGGAACGCGTTCGGGACCGTTTCAGCATCTGGCACAGGCCCGGATGAGGGCAATTGAACAGGGTCTGCCGATGATCCGTTCGGCCAATACCGGCATATCGGCCATGATTAACCCATTGGGTCAGGTCACGGCCTCATTGGCGCTGGGCAAGGCGGGTTACGTGGATGCGATCCTGCCGCAGCCACATCAGCCAACAGTTTATTCCCGCATCGGGGACAGCCCTGTTCTTGGACTGCTATTGTTTCTTGCTGCATTGGCGTGGTTCAACATCCGTCGCCTGACCAAATAATTTAAGATTGACCCCATCTTTAAGCGAGCGTATGCGTCTGTGACCTGTCACAACGGCTTCCTGGCGTGGCGGAGAAACCCCTAATGGAGCGCATTTATGTCCCGACAGAACTATACATTTACTTCGGAATCCGTTTCCGAAGGGCATCCCGACAAGGTCTGTGACCGCATCTCGGATGCTGTCCTTGATGCATTTCTCAATGAAGAACCAGAAGCCCGTGTGGCCTGCGAAACCTTCGCCACGACCAACCGGGTTGTGATCGGTGGCGAAGTAGGTCTGTCTGATCAAGACAAGCTGCACGATTACATGGGACGCATCGAACAGATCGCCCGCGACTGTGTCAAAGACATCGGTTACGAGCAGGACAAGTTTCACCACGAAACCGTCGAAGTAACCAATCTGCTGCACGAACAATCCGCCCATATCGCTCAGGGCGTTGATGCTGCGGATGACAAGGACGAGGGTGCCGGCGACCAGGGCATCATGTTCGGTTATGCCACGACTGAAACTCCGGCGCTGATGCCCGCACCGATCCAGTATTCGCACGCTATCCTGCGGCGACTGGCGGAAGTACGCAAGAATGGTACCGAACCTGCTTTGGGCCCTGATGCAAAGTCGCAGCTGTCAGTCGTTTATCGCGACGGCAAGCCGGTCGGCGTCAGCTCGATCGTTCTGTCTACGCAGCATCTGGATGAAGCGTTGTCTTCGGATGATATCCGCGCCATCGTCGAGCCTTATATCCGCGAAACCCTGCCTGACGGCTGGCTGTCGGCCGAAACCGAATGGCACGTCAACCCGACCGGCAAATTCGTTATCGGCGGACCGGATGGTGACGCGGGCCTGACCGGGCGCAAGATCATCGTGGACACCTATGGCGGCGCGGCCCCTCATGGCGGCGGCGCGTTCTCAGGCAAAGACCCGACCAAGGTTGACCGTTCGGCAGCATACGCAGCACGCTATCTGGCCAAAAACGTCGTGGCGGCGGGCATGGCCGAACGCTGCACGATTCAGCTGAGCTATGCGATTGGCGTGTCCAAGCCGCTGTCGATCTATGCCGACACGCATGGAACCGGCCAACTGGCGGATGCGGCTATCGAGAAAGCCGTGGGTGAGGTCATGGATCTGACGCCGCGCGGCATTCGCCAGCATCTGCAACTGAACAAGCCAATCTATCAGCGCACTGCTGCTTACGGCCACTTTGGTCGTCAGCCGAGCGATGATGGGGGGTTCAGCTGGGAGCGCACCGATCTGGTCGATGCGTTGAAGTCCGCAGTCTGATCTGAACAACACAAAGCGCGCCTTTCAGGGCGCGCTTTTTCCTCGTGTGTACCGCGCGCCCTTGCAACGTTCTCTGGCGCGCAGTATGGCGACCGCCATGAGCACCGAGACCCCACAACGCCCGCGCAGAAACTTCTATGGCCGCTTCAAGGGCAAGACCCTGAAGCCCAGCCAAAAGACCTATCTGAACGAAGATCTGGCGGCTTTGTCGCCCGGTGCGGTGGATTGGGATACAAACCCCGAACGCAGGCCGTTGGACCTGAACAAGTTGTTCGGCGGCAAGCCGGTCTGGCTGGAAGTCGGCTTTGGCGGCGGCGAGCATCTGGTTCATCAGGCGCAAAGCAACCCCGACATCGGCATCATCGGGGCCGAGCCCTATATCAACGGCGTTGCCATGCTGCTGGGCAAAATTCGGCAGGCGGAGGTTGATAACCTTGCTGTGCATCCCGGCGATGCCCGAGACCTGTTCGACGTGCTGCCAGAGGCCAGTATATCGCGGGCCTTCCTTCTGTATCCTGACCCGTGGCCCAAAACCCGGCATCATCGTCGCCGTTTCGTGACGCCGGAACATCTTGAACCGTTGGCAAAGGTCTTGAAGCCCGGATCGATCTTCCGGGTCGCCACGGACATCCCCGACTATGTGCGGCAGACACTCGAGGAAGTCCCCCGCGCCGGGTTCGAGTGGCTGGCCGAGCGCCCCGCAGATTGGCGCGAGCCGTGGGACGACTGGATTTCCACACGCTACGAGCAGAAAGCCTTGCGTGAAGGTCGCACGCCCCACTACCTGACCTTCCGCCGCAATGACTGATTGCCGCTGGACCAACCGGTGCCAATTCGCTAATCGGCTTGAGCACTGATAGCGCAAAAGGAGCCCCCATGTCCGGACACGGAACGCCCATCCCGATGACTTCGCATCCCTGCGGCCCGCTGACCGGCACGGCAGAGGTGCCGGGCGACAAGTCGATTTCGCACCGGTCGTTGATCCTTGGCGCGATGGCTGTGGGCGAGACCAGGATCTCGGGGTTGCTCGAAGGTGAGGACGTCTTGGACACCGCAAAGGCAATGCGGGCCTTCGGGGCCGAAGTCACAGATCATGGCGGCGGCGAATGGACGGTGCATGGCGTGGGCGTCGGCGGGTTTGCCGAACCGGATCAGGTGATTGACTGCGGCAATTCCGGCACCGGAGTCCGGCTGATCATGGGTGCCATGGCGACCTCGCCGATTACGGCAACCTTTACTGGTGATGCCAGCCTGAACAAGCGCCCCATGGCGCGGGTAACGGATCCGCTTGCGCTGTTTGGGGCGCAGGCCGTGGGCCGCTCGGGGGGGCGTTTGCCCATGACGATCGTCGGTGCGTCGGACCCGACTCCGGTCCGGTACGAAGTTCCGGTGCCCTCGGCCCAGGTGAAATCCGCCGTTCTGCTGGCGGGGCTGAATGCCCCCGGTAAAACCGTGGTTATCGAGAAAGAGGCGACGCGCGATCATTCCGAGCGGATGTTGTCCGGTTTCGGTGCCGAAATTACCGTGGAAGACACTGTTGAAGGCCGGGTCATCACTTTGACGGGGCGCCCGGAATTGAAGCCGCAAGTCATCGCCGTTCCACGCGACCCGTCCAGCGCGGCCTTCCCGGTTTGCGCGGCGCTGATCACGCCCGGTTCGGACGTTCTGGTGCCGGGTATCGGCCTGAACCCCACGCGCGCGGGCCTGTTCACGACGCTGCGCGAGATGGGCGCCGACCTGACCTATGAAAACGAGCGCGAAGAGGGCGGCGAGCCGGTTGCCGATCTGCGCGCGAAATACTCGCCAGACATGAAGGGTATTGACGTACCGCCTGAACGCGCGGCCTCGATGATCGACGAATACCCCGTTTTGTCCGTGGTTGCCGCAAACGCCACGGGCACCACGATGATGGGCGGAGTGAAGGAACTCCGGGTGAAGGAAAGCGACCGCATCGATGCCATGGCACGCGGTCTGCGCGCCAACGGCGTCACGGTCAACGAGGGTGACGACTGGTGGTCGGTCGAAGGGTTGGGTATCGGCAAGGTTCCGGGCGGCGGGACGTGCGAAAGCTTCCTGGATCACCGCATTGCCATGTCCTTCATGGTGATGGGCATGGGCGCGCAGAACCCGGTAAGCGTGGATGATGGTAGTCCGATCGCGACATCCTTCCCGATTTTTGAACCGTTGATGGCGTTGCTTGGTGCAAAGGTAGAGCGCAGGTGAGCTTCACTGTCGCCATTGACGGACCTGCGGCTGCGGGCAAGGGCACGATCTCCAAGGCCGTTGCGGCGCATTTCGGGTTCGCGCATCTGGACACCGGCTTGCTGTATCGCGCCGTTGGGCGGCGCACTCTTGAAGGGTTTGGCGCGCTTGAAGCAGCGCAGGCCCTGACCGCCGAAGAGCTTGAGCAGGGTGATCTGCGCACGGCTGAAATCGCGCAGGCCGCATCCAAAGTGGCGGTGATCCCCGAGGTTCGCGCCGCCTTGGTGGATTTTCAGCGCGCCTTTGCCCGAAGGTCGGGCGGAGCCGTTTTGGATGGGCGCGACATCGGGACGGTGATTTGTCCCAATGCCGAGATGAAGCTGTTTGTAACAGCCAGCCCAGAGGTGCGAGCCGAACGCCGGTTTCTGGAACTCAGTGCAAAAGGTGCTGACGTGACGCGCGAACAGGTTCTGGCAGATGTCAAAGAGCGGGATGCCCGCGACGCAGAGCGCAGCGCTGCGCCGATGAAGCCAGCTGAGGATGCAGTGCAACTGGACACAACGGACCTCAGTATCGAGGCTGCATTGGCCAAAGCGCTTGAAATCATAAGCGCAAAACTGCCCGCGACGCGCTGACGTCGCAGGCAGGGGCGACATTTACAGCTCGCCTACGGCGATGCTCTTGATGTTTGCCCACTGTTCGTCCGCCGTTTTTGCGGTGGCGGGAACGTCCTTCATGAAGGCCGCGCGGGTTTCGGCGTTCAGGAACAGGTACAGTTTTCCATCTGCGACCAGGTACTGATCCGGGTCTCCGTCGAACTTCTTGCCGACCGATACGCCGAATGAACAGAACCCACCATGCTGCGGCAGGTAGGCCTCCGGGTTCGCCTCGAACGCCTCGAGGTTGGCGGCGGTGGTGAAGTAATAGGATGCGCCGTCATAGGTTGCCGAATGAGTGGCGAAGCCTTCGACCGGGTTGCCATCATTGACCAAAGCAACCAGATCGACCCCATGTGCGGCAAGCGGGGCACCTGCGGCCGAGATCCCGTTCGACACGTTGATTTCGTCCGCGGCAAAAGCCGGAGTGGACAGGGCGATGGCGGCTGCCAGGGCGGTGAAGACGATAGTTTTCATTACACGTTTCCTCTTGGTTCTGGGTTCGGGTCGATCGGATCGTCGACCGGTGAAACATAGTTAGGGGATGAGAGCTGGACGTGTAATCTCAGATAGGCCATCAGATATTGCAGATCGTACAGGTATCTGAATGTCCAGAAGGTGCGTTCACCAAGCTTTGTTTGGTCAGTGTGGTTTTGCGTACCTATGCTGAAAGAATGCCCGCAGGAGTGCCATCATGATCCGATTAGCCCTCATTCTTGTTTTCATTGCCCGAAGCCTTGCCGCGCAAGAGCCCGTGCAAAGCCCACCCGAAGCTGAGCCGCCGATGACGTATGAACGGCTGGGCAACATTCTTTTTGCGCTTGACCCCGAAGCAGAGCCGAGCGGCCCCGGGTTTCAATTGACGATTGCAGGGGTGGAGGTCTTGGTCATCACCGACACCAATGCGGATCGGATGCGGGCCATGGTCCCGATCCGCAGCGCCGATGCGCTGTCGGAGGAAGACTTGATCCGAATGATGCAGGCCAATTTCGACAGCACGCTGGATGCCCGCTATGCGATTGCCAATGGCACCTTGTGGGCTGCGTTTATCCACCCGTTGTCCCTGTTGGAAAAAGACCAGCTGATCTCGGGGCTGGCCCAGACTGTGAACATCGCCAGGACATATGGCACCCTGTATTCCGGCGGTGCGGCAGAGTTCGGAGGCGGCGACAGCACCGATCTGCAACGTGAGTTGATTGAGGAACTGCTGAAGAAAGGCGAAGAGATCTGACTGCATCGTGAATATGGGACTGGCGTGACGCCAGCTGATAGGCCGACGTTGCGCGGACGGGCCTTCAGGCCGGTGCGTCATAGACCCTAGATGGATTCAGGAAAGCTGTTATAGTTTCTTCCCAGCGAAAAGGGAAAGCTGCGACACAACCCGCAAAAAAACAGGGGCGCAGCAAAAAATTCCCAAGCCAACAGGGACAAAACTACATGAACAATCGTTTGAACAAAATCACCATCGTGGGTGGCGGTACGGCTGGATGGATGACCGCGCTGATCCTGGACATGGTGTTTTCCCGCACGTCGGCGCCCAAGGGTCGACCGCAAATCTGCCTGATCGAAAGCCCGAACATCTCGACCGTGGGGGTGGGTGAGGCCACGGTTCCGCGGATGCCTGTCACGCTGCGTCAGGCGGGTATTTCAGAGCGGAGTTTCTTCCGCGAGACCAACGCGTCCTTCAAGCTGGGTGTGAAGTTCTGCAATTGGAACAATGACGCCAAGGGCAATCGCATCGACTATATGAACCCCTTTGCGCACGGCCAGATGCTTGAGGGGCTAGAGGCTGCCGAGTATTTCCTGCGCTTCGGCAATGGCGACAGGGATTTCACGCAGTCCATATCGCCGCATGATGATCTGGCCCGTTTGTGTAAGGGCGCGCGTCAGTTGGGGCAGCCGGAATTCGAACAACGGTTTGGTTATGCCTATCATCTGGATGCCGTAAAGTTTGCAGGCATGCTGACCAGGGTCTGCACGAAGCGCGGAGTGGAGCATATCCGGGATGAGGTGCAAACGGTCGAGTTGGATGAACAGGGCAATGTCAGTCATCTCATGCTCGAGGCAAAAGGCCGCCATGACATTGAGATGGTCGTGGATTGCACCGGGTTCCGTGGGCTGATCATCAACAAGGCACTTGGTGAGCCATTTTTGGATTACTCTGACTACCTGCCCAATGATCGGGCCTTGGCGTTGCAGATCGAGCATCCGGATCCTGACAAGATCGAAAGCGCCACCAGATCCACTGCTTTGGGCGCGGGTTGGACGTGGCGCGTGCCGCTTTTTAACCGTGTGGGCACAGGATATGTCTATTCGTCGGCACACCGCACGGATGATCAGGCGGCGGACGAATACCTTGAGTGGCTGGGAGACAGCGGCAAGGGTTTGACACCGCGCGTGATCCCGATGCGCGTCGGTCGCGTGCGCAATGCCTGGGTCAAGAATTGCGTGGCCATAGGCCTGTCCGGCGGGTTCATTGAACCGCTGGAAAGCACGGCGATCCACATGATTGACCATGCGATACGCTGGTTCGCCGAGCATTTGCCCACGCGAGACATCGAGCCTTCGCTGAGGGACAGATACAATCGGCAGATGGACAAGCTCTATAATGAGGTTCTGGAATTCATCTGTTTGCACTATCGGTTGGGCAACCGTACCGATGACCAATACTGGATCGATGCGCGCACCGAGATGAAGATACCGGATCGGTTGGCCGAAAATCTTGACTTGTGGCAGTATCGCCTGCCGATGGATCACGATATCGAGTTCGCCACTTTGTTTGACAGCCGCGTTTATCAGACCGTTCTTTTGGGCAAACAGGTTTATGATACGGGCTATGGTTCGGGCATCCGTGATCGTCTTCGACCGTTGAAGAAACCGATTTGGTTCCAGGGTATGAAGAACGCCAAAATGGATCTGGCGAAGATCGTTAAATCCATGCCGGATCACAAAACACTGTTGCGCGATATCCGGGGGGAACTTGATCAACCTGCCTTTGGAATGGCGGCGGCAATGAAGCCGACAGTGGCGATGCCGGGCACGGCGCCAGCCCCTGTTGTCATCGAGAACATGCCGAACTTTGCTGAAATCCAAAGCGGCAAAAAGGATCTGCAACTGTTCTGACTGCTTCCTGCCCGTCGCGCAGGGAGTGTTTGCAGGAAAGGCGGGGAGCAAACTCCCCGTCTTTTTTACTTCCGTGTGCTTTGTTGATATGTAATGTAATTACATACACATTGCGAAAGGCGACCGTATTGCAACAACATAAGAAACAAGGGCAAACAAGGGGTCGGAACTTGCGGAGTACCCTCAAACGTCGGAGACGACAGGCGGCGCCTATGCAGGTCTACGACTCTCTGCCGTCAGGGCTGCGCCTGTGGTTGGCCTCGGCAAGCTTGCCGTGGAGCCCCGTTTCTGCGCAAAAAATCTGGAACCGGGCCGGAGGTGCGCGCAACCCATCCGCAGCGTTGATGCGACTGGACGCAATTGAACAGGCCATGCTGCGGCGCGATGCCGGGGTTTGGACCTTCAAAACCGGCAACGCGCCTGGGTACAGAGCCGCCAAACCTTGAAAATATGGGCTTTGCCCTTGCACATACCGGGGAATCCGCCTATACGCGCGCTGTCGATACAAGGGCGGTCAACGTCCGGATGACGTTTCTGAGCAGGGCCGAGTTACCTCGGCCCTTTGTGTTTGTTTGCTCAGGGGCGCACCGGATCACGCCTGAAGACATCATGAAACAAGACCGGCGGAGACAACCGCTCGGCCAGCAAAAACGTATTGTAAAGGAAAACAACGCCACATGGCTAACGCATCCATGGAGGAATTCGAAGCCCTCCTGAATGAAAGCTTCGAAATGGACACACCCGAAGAGGGGTCTGTTGTCAAAGGCAAGGTTCTGGCGATCGAAGCCGGCCAAGCCATCATCGACGTAGGCTACAAAATGGAAGGCCGCGTTGATCTGAAAGAATTCGCAAATCCCGGCGAAGCCCCTGAAATCGCTGTAGGCGACGAGGTCGAAGTTTACCTGCGTGCCGCAGAAAACGCCCGTGGCGAAGCCGTCATCTCGCGCGAGATGGCCCGCCGTGAAGAGGCATGGGACCGTCTGGAAAAAGCATATGCCGACGACCAGCGCGTCGAAGGTGCAATCTTTGGTCGCGTCAAAGGTGGTTTCACCGTCGATCTGGGTGGCGCAGTTGCGTTCCTGCCCGGCTCGCAGGTTGACGTTCGCCCCGTGCGCGACGCTGGCCCGCTGATGGGTCTGAAGCAGCCGTTCCAGATCCTGAAAATGGACCGCCGCCGTGGCAACATCGTTGTTTCGCGTCGCGCCATCCTGGAAGAATCGCGTGCCGAACAGCGTGCCGAAGTCATCGGCAACCTGTCCGAAGGTCAGACCGTCGAGGGTGTTGTCAAGAACATCACCGAGTACGGTGCATTCGTTGACCTGGGCGGCGTTGACGGCCTGCTGCACGTCACCGACATGGCATGGCGCCGTGTGAACCACCCGTCCGAGATCCTGACGATCGGCGAAACCATCAAGGTTCAGGTCATCAAGATCAACAAAGAGACCCACCGCATCAGCCTGGGCATGAAGCAGCTGCAGGAAGATCCGTGGGATCTGGTTGCTGCCAAGTACCCGCTGGGCTCGGTCCATCAGGGTCGCGTTACCAACATCACCGACTACGGCGCGTTCGTCGAGCTGGAAGCCGGTGTCGAAGGTCTGGTGCACGTGTCCGAGATGTCCTGGACCAAGAAAAACGTCCACCCCGGCAAGATCGTTTCGACCAGCCAGGAAGTCGACGTCATGGTTCTGGAAATCGACGGCGCCAAGCGTCGCGTGTCTCTGGGCCTGAAGCAGACTCAGCGCAACCCGTGGGAAGTGTTTGCAGAAACCCACCCCGAGGGCACCGAGGTCGAAGGCGAAGTCAAGAACATCACCGAATTCGGTCTGTTCATTGGCCTCGAAGGCGACATCGACGGCATGGTTCACCTGTCCGACCTGTCCTGGGACGAGCGTGGCGAGGATGCGATCCAGAACTACCGCAAGGGCGATGTCGTTCAGGCGGTTGTCTCGGAAGTTGACGTCGAAAAAGAGCGTATTTCGCTGTCGATCAAAGCCCTGGGCGGTGACAAGTTCGCCGAAGCCGTGGGCGGCGTGAAGCGTGGCTCGGTCATCACTGTCGAAGTCACCGCGATCGAAGATGGCGGCATCGAGGTCGAATACGAAGGCATGAAGTCGTTCATCCGTCGTTCGGATCTGTCGCGTGACCGTGCCGAACAGCGCCCCGAGCGTTTCTCGGTCGGTGACAAGGTCGACGTCCGCGTCACCAACGTCGACAGCAAGACCCGTCGTCTGGGCCTGTCGATCAAGGCGCGCGAGATCGCCGAAGAGAAAGAGGCCGTGGAACAGTACGGTTCTTCCGATTCGGGCGCATCGCTGGGCGATATCCTGGGTGCAGCCTTGAAATCCGGCGACTGAGCCAAGGCAGTATCCCAAGCATGAATTTCGGCCCCGCACGACAGTGCGGGGCCGTTTTTGTTGCGAATCAATATGTTCCGAACCGCAGGGTTAATAAGGGGATTGATCGCGCATTAAGTGTGGAAATTGGCCTGACAGATAAAATTTCGCGCGAGAATGTGGCAAAATAAAGCCTCAAAACTCAGAGTATCCGTTCCCCCCTTCCGGGTTTTTTCCTATACTGTCAAAACAGTAGACCTGTCACACCGGCTGCCTGGGAGGGTATCACGCATGATCCGTTCAGAATTGATTCAGAAAATCGCTGACGAAAACCCGCATCTCTATCAGCGTGATGTCGAGCGGATCGTGAACACCGTATTCGAAGAAGTCACAGACGCCATGGCGCGCGGTGACCGTGTCGAACTGCGGGGCTTTGGTGCCTTTTCCGTGAAGAAACGCGACGCACGTGTTGGGCGCAACCCGCGCACGGGCGAGACAGTGCAGGTCGAAGAAAAATGTGTACCGTTTTTCAAAACTGGCAAGTTGCTCAGGGATCGATTGAACGGTAAAGCCTGACACCATGATGCGTTACCTTCGATATGCTTTTCTGGCGGCTCTCGGGATCATCCTGATTTCCGTGTCTCTTGCCAATGTTCAGTCCGTTGAACTGAAACTGATGCCGGATGCTCTGGCCGAGCTTCTGGGTTTTAATCTCAGCGCGTCACTGCCGCTGTTTATGGTGGTTTTAGGGGGTGTTGCAGCAGGATTGGTTATTGGTTTCCTGTGGGAATGGCTGCGGGAACACAAGCACCGCCGCGACGCGACCGTGAAGAAAACCGAAGTGCGCAAGCTTGAGCGCGAAGTCAAGAAACTCAAGAAAAAGCAAAACGAAGGCAAGGACGACGTGCTTGCCATTCTGGATGAGGCGAGCTGAGCCTGACCGATATGCCTGATGTTCGGTTCAAAATCTGCGGTCTGACCGCACCGGATCACGTGCGCGCTGCGGCAGACGCCGGGGCAGGCTATGTTGGGTTCGTTTTCTTTCCGAAATCGCCACGCAATCTGGATGTTTCGCGGGCCGCAGAACTGGCGCATCTGGTCCCAGTTGGCGTTGCCAAGGTGGCTTTGGTGGTGAATGCCACTGACGAAGAATTGGACGGCATCGTTTCGACTGTACCGCTTGATATACTTCAACTGCATGGCAAGGAATTGCCCGAACGGGTTTCCGAAATTCGCGAGCGATTTGGTTTGCCGGTGATGAAAGCCATAGGAGTGGCCGAGGCCGAGGATCTGGCGGCCATCGATCTTTACTCGGAGGTGGCCGATCAACTGCTGATCGATGCGAAACCGCCCAGAGAGGCTGAATTGCCGGGCGGCAACGGGTTGGCCTTTGACTGGCGGCTGTTGGCCGGACGGAAATACTGGCGGCGACCCTGGATGCTGGCCGGTGGCCTGACACCCCTGAACGTTGCCGAAGCTGTCCGGATGACAGGTGCCCAGCAGGTGGATGTGTCATCCGGTGTCGAAAGCGCGCCGGGTGTGAAAGATGCGGCCCTGATCCGCGACTTTGCATCGGCTCTCAGGTGATCTGAAAAAGATCTTGTTGCGTATCCCTCGAAACAGAGGGGTTGAGCATGCTCGCAGCAATCGGGGGCGTTTCCTTGAAACATTGGTACCATGCGCCGGAGTTTTTCTGGCGCGCGGGACAGGCCTGTCGGCAGGCGCAAGGCGACCCATTGTGCCTGCACGCTGACTTGTTCAGGCAGGATGGCATCTATTTTTCATTCAGTGTCTGGCAAGACATTGAAGCAATGCTGACATTTTCCCAATCCGGCCCCCACAGGCGTGCCGTGTTGGCAGCCGATCGTTTGGCGGATGTGAACAGGTTTCATCATTTTCCGTGCATTGGTGTGCCCTCGCCGGAACAGGCGATTCAGGTCTGGCGTCAAAACACGCAGGTTGTGGAATGATGCGTTTTGCCCATGGCAAATCCCGCTGCCACCACCTATGAACAACAGATACGACGAGGGAGACACCCATGGCCAACGATCTTTTCAATTCCTTCATGTCCGGCCCTGACGAACAGGGACGTTTCGGCATCTTCGGCGGGCGTTTTGTCAGTGAAACTCTGATGCCGCTGATCCTGTCGCTGGAAGAGGAATACAACAAGGCCAAAGATGATCCGACGTTCTGGGCCGAAATGGATGACCTGTGGGCAAACTATGTGGGTCGTCCTTCGCCGCTGTATTTTGCGGAACGCCTGACCGAGCATCTGGGGGGTGCCAAGATCTATCTGAAGCGTGACGAGCTGAACCACACCGGCGCGCACAAGATCAACAACGTGCTGGGTCAGATCATTCTGGCGCGGCGTATGGGCAAGACCCGGATCATTGCTGAAACCGGGGCAGGGCAGCACGGCGTGGCCACCGCCACCGTATGTGCCAAGTTTGGCTTGAAATGCATTGTCTATATGGGGGCGCACGACGTGCAGCGGCAAGCTCCGAACGTATTCCGCATGCGTCTTCTTGGGGCCGAGGTGATCCCTGTGACCTCGGGTCGTGGGACGCTCAAGGATGCGATGAATGACGCGCTGCGCGACTGGGTGACTAATGTGCGCGACACGTTCTACTGCATCGGCACCGTGGCTGGACCGCACCCCTATCCGGCAATGGTCCGCGATTTCCAGTCGATCATCGGCAAGGAAGCGAAAGAGCAGATGATGAAGGCTGAAGGCCGTTTGCCGGATACGATCATCGCGGCAATCGGCGGCGGTTCGAACGCGATGGGTCTGTTCTATCCCTTCCTCGACGACAAGGACGTCAACATCATTGGCGTCGAGGCGGGCGGAAAAGGTGTGAACGAGAAAATGGAGCATTGCGCCTCGCTGACCGGCGGTCGGCCGGGCGTGTTGCACGGCAACCGGACCTATCTGTTGCAGGATGACGATGGCCAGATTCTTGAAGGCTATTCGATCTCGGCCGGGCTGGACTATCCGGGCATCGGGCCCGAGCATTCCTGGCTGCACGAAATTGGACGCGCGAATTACGTCTCGATCACCGACAAGGAAGCGCTCGAGGCGTTCCAGCTGTGCTGCGCAACCGAGGGGATCATCCCGGCGCTGGAACCAAGCCACGCTTTGGCCCATGTGATGAAGATCGCACCGGAATTGCCCAAGGATCACCTGATCTGCATGAACATGTGCGGTCGTGGAGACAAGGACGTTCAGACCGTAGCCAAATATCTGAACTTCGATATGTCAGACACCGAAGGCCGTACGGCGGACTGAGTGTGAACCGGGGCGGCATGTCCCGGTTGCTCTGTCTTGGGGTCGATGGCTCAAGCAGACCTGAAAGCAATAATTCCAAGGCAGGACAGGCGGGATAGTCAAACATGTGACATGTCCGCCGAAATCAGGTTGCCCTGCAAAAAGGGCCGCCGCCAATGCGCATGTAAGGACAACACAGAAGCCCGAGGAATCGCCGGCTGCTGTGAAACCTCGATCATTGTGCCTGCATTTGTTTCCCAACAACTGCCAGTTGCGACCCCTGCCCGAGATTGTTGCGAATATCCCGTCAAAGCCGAGGGTCTGTATCCGGCATATCTTGAGCATATGACTTGCAAAGTCACGGCTTGTTGTGACGTCTTGCCGAGAAGACTCCCTGAAAACAACGTGCTTCGAAGTGCTTTCCGGCATTTTTCGCCTTTGCCTTGCGGTTTATGCATGGCCATGTGGCCCGCACGCCAAAGTTGAGTTGCTTCCAATTCTATACAGTGTCTCCAAATTGAATTAACTATTGGGTAACTGGCGTAGTTGCGGCCGGTTCAGGGGACGTCTCTGCAATGGATGGGACAATGGATGACGTGGTTCGGGGCACAGTGTCTTTGCCCGGGCGCCCTGGTGCTTAGCGCCCTCGCGGTGTTGTAGGAGGTAAAATGGTTAGGTCCGTTATTTCGAGGCTGTTGTGCCTCTGTTTTCTGATTTCAGCACTCATGATCGGAAGCGCGAAAGAGGGTGCGGCTCTTGGTGGCGGCTTCATCATAACCTCGGTTCCGACGCCGAACGGGGGAAGCATCTTTTTCAACAATATCCCATTTACCGGCACGGCCTTTGTTTCTCTGGGGGGGTCGGGGCAGGTTCCCGGCGGCAGTTTCTATTTCAACAACGGCATTTTGAACCAGAGTGCGATCACGCCCGCCGGCCTTGCCTCCCTTGGCTATATCGGCGCAACCATTCTCAGTCAGGATGGCGCGGATTCCACATATGCGGCAGACGGATACATGGGGATTACGTTCACCGCGCGCGAAACCGCCGGTGGGCCGCTTTATCGCTATGAGATCGCGTTGTCCGGTGTAACGAACACTCAAATCGTCAACACGCGCGTTCTGGTGGATACGACACAACCAACTGCAACGATCGGGGCCTTGACGCCGACCGGCAGCGGAACGTTTCAAGCAACCATTACCCTGAGCGAACCAAGCACCGATTTCACCGGGGGCGACCTGTCCGTCACCAATGCAACGGCCACTCTGACCGGGTCCGGCACCAGCTATGTCGCCACTTTGACGCCCCAGAACAACGGCACCATCGAGCTTTTCATTCCGGCGGGGGTGTTCTCGGACGCGGCTGGGAATCTGAACCTTGAATCAAACAGGGTCAGCACGCTTCAAGCCGTGACAAATGCTCAACGTCAGATTCAGGCGTTCCAGAACGCCCGGGCCAACAGCCTTGTGTCGAACCAGCCGAAACTGACCCAGTTTCTGCAAGGCTCGGGGTCGGGTGTACTGGACGCTTCGGTCACGCAGGGCTCGGGGTATCTGAATTTCGCCAGTGATCCGGCGCGCCCCGTCTGGTTCAGTGTGACCGGTAACTGGAGTTCGCAGGATGATTTTGACAACTCCTATGCACTGGCAGTTGTCGGGGCTCATCGCCAGATCAATTCGAACCTGTTGATCGGTGCCATGCTTCAGTTCGACTATGCCGAAACGGAAAACGGCCCGGCCAGCGTGGACGGTACGGGCTGGCTGGTTGGTCCTTATGCAGTGGCAAAATTGCCCAATCATTCGGTGTTTCTTGAAGGGCGCGTTCTTTATGGTCAGGCCGACAACAACATCTCTCCGTTTGGCACCTACGAGGACAGTTTCGACAGTGACCGTTGGCTGGTCCAGTCGCGCGTAACCGGTGAGATAAAGCGTGGCGCCCTGACATTGATGCCTTTGCTGGACGTAAGTTATGCCAGCGACGATCAGAAAGCTTATACCGACAGCCTGGGCAATCTGATTCCACAGCAGGATTTCAGTTTGACGACGGCACGGTTGGGTGTCGATTTCAGTCACCCGTTGCAAGTGTCACGAGGAGAGATGATGCTGACGGGTGGGCTTTCTGGGATTTGGAGCACGACTTCGGGTACCGGGACCGCCCCGGGCGTGACACCGATTGGCGATACCGCCCGTGCCCGCGCGGATCTGGGCCTGGACTACCGGCTGGAAAACAACAGCTTGCTTGCAGCAAACGTGTTCTACGATGGCATTGGTGAAAGCGGTTTCGAAAACTACAGCATCAGCCTGATCTGGCAAATGGCATTCTGACCTTGGGGCGAAACTGGATCGCGGATCACGTCTCGCCCCGGGCGCAATGGCTTTCAGGCATTCGCCTTGTTCTGAAGCAAGATATCAAGCGGCACAATCTCGAGCGCGCGTTGATGGGTCGCCTCCAGGTGAACCTTTGGCGCGCATCCTTCGTCATGGGCCTGTAGGAACCGGCCGGCACACAGACACCAGCTGTCACCGGGCTTGAGGCCCGGGAAATCGAATTCGGGCCGAGCCGTGCTCAGATCATTGCCGACATATTTCGAGAATGCCAGAAACTCGGCCGTCATCACGGCACAAACGGTATGGCTGCCCTGATCCTCGGGGCAGGTATTGCACGCACCATCCCGAAAGAACCCGGTCAGAGGATCGCGTGAGCAGGGCGCCAGAACGCCGCCGAGTACATTGATACTGTCTTGTTTCTGCATGAACACACCTTACAGGCTTTCTGCGATCTTGCGGAACATTTCGATATTCTGGTCGTTTACGCCAGTGTCGCGGAATTTCCGATCAGCGCCGGTAGACACAATCAGAACGCCGCGAGGTTGGTTGAAATAGATGTATTGCCCATACACGCCCCGGGCCAGAAACTCTCCCTCATGGGCGCCGCGCGGGATCCACCACTGGTACCCATATCCAATCTTCCCCTGAGCGGTCGGGGCGCTGGGTTGAGTTGCCTCGAATATCCAGTCGGCGGGCACCACTTGCCGGCCGCTCAATTTCCCATCTTGCAGGATCATTTGCCCGAACCGTGCAAAGTCACGTGTCGTGAAATTCAATCCGCCCAGAACAAAGGCGACACCAGCGCCGTCAGTGACATAGTACCCGTCACGCTCAAGGCCCAGGGGCTGAAGGATTTTCTCCGTCAAAAGATCCGCGACACTGCGACCGGTCGCCCCGCGTATCACCATGCCCAATACATGCGTGTCTATGGAAACGTATTGCCAGGTTTCACCGGGGGGCGCGAAACTGTCCTGCAATGAGGCTGCAAAATCGTCCAGTTCACCGCCCAGGGCAATCACACGGCCCATCCTGTTGATGTCAGATTTTGGGTCCAGATAATCTTCGTCAAACGTGACGCCGCTGGCCATGTTCAGAACGTTCCGAATTGTCGCCCTGTCATATGCGCTGCCTGCAAGTTTGGGGGCGTATTTGACGACGGGATCATCCAATGAATCGATTGCGCCCTCTTGCAGGAGAATGCCGAAAAGCGCCGACAGATAACTTTTTGCCACTGACCACGAAATCCGACGATCATCGGGACCGGTGCCCAGATAGTATTCCTCGAACCGGATCTTGCCGTTCTGCATGATAAGCAAAGAAGTGACCGAGCGTTCATTGATCCAAGTGTCGGTGCCTTCCGGAAGATCGAAACCTTCGCCGTAGGGCAGTTCCCATGTTGGGGCGTTTCCACGCGGCAGATCCACGGTCAGAAAGGCTTCATCCATATGCGAAAAGTTGTGAACGATCTTGTCCTCGGCAAACAGAGAGTTCACCGCCATCAGGCGCTGTAACTCTTCGCGTTTCCAAAGCCCAACGGCAGCGGCGGCCAAAGCCAGCGCCAGCACAATGCGCAGAACCCACTTCAGTATGGACCGCATCGCATAGCCTCCCTTGTTTGCGTGTATTGGAACGCGGACATCCCACTTTCGCAACGCCGACGTAACGGAAAGAGGGCGGGGCGCTATTTGAACTTGTCCAACAGTTTCTGCATGGCCGACCGTTCGTCGGCCGGTGGCTTCGGAGGTGCCTTAGATGCGGTTTCAGCTTTCGGAGCCGCCGTCTTGGACGACCGGGGCGGAGCAGTGCGCAGGGCCACCGCGTTCATGAATTTTCCACCATCATCCTGGGCCAGATGGGGCGCGCCGTCCGAAACACCCCGAAGAACGTCGTCCAGCCAGTCACTCTCGGATTTCGCAAAGTCGCTCAGAACATAAGCCGAGACCATTTCCTTGCGGCCCGGATGTCCGATCCCAAGCCGGACACGGTCATAGGCTGCGCCTATATGGTCGTGGATCGAACGCAGACCATTATGCCCAGCGTGCCCACCACCCGCCTTTACCCGCACTTTGCCTGGGGCGAGGTCCAACTCGTCATGGAACACGACAACATCAGTGGACTCGAGCTTGTAGAACCGCATCGCTTCACCCACGGATTGACCGGACCGGTTCATGAAGGTCTGCGGTTTCAGCAACAGGATTTTTGAAGACCCTAACCGCCCTTCCGAGATTTCGCCCTGAAACTTGGATTTCCATGGGCCAAACCCATGGTCTTCCGCAATCCGGTCCACGGCCATAAACCCGATGTTGTGCCGGTTCCGGGCGTATTTCTGCCCCGGGTTTCCCAATCCGACAAAGAGTTTCATGACCAAGCTCCGCCTCTGTAGCCTCGAGGCTATGTGATGCCCGGAATTGCCATGGAAATCCAGCCAGCGCTGCGCGTGTTGACCATAAAAAAACGGGGCTCGTCAGAACCCCGTTTCAAAATCCAGACGTTTGATCCGGGTTTATTCTTCTTCTTTGCCGACGACTTCGACTTCGTCGACTGCAACTTCCGCTTCTTCACCTTCTTCGTCGTCGCTCGTGGACAGACCAGTCGGTGCCGAGACGTTCGCGATCACGAAGTCGCGGTCGATGGTCGGCTTGGTGCCTTCGGGCAGGTCAACCGACGAAATGGTGACGACGTCGTTGATGTTCATTCCGGCCACATCAACGGTGATCTTCTCAGGAATGTCACCTGCGGTGCACAACAGCTCGACTTCCGGGCGGACAACGGTCAGCACGCCGCCCTTCTTGATGCCGGGGGCTTCATCTTCGTTGATGAATTCAACCGGAATGTACAGCGCGATCTTGGTGGTCCGGCGCAGGCGCATCAGGTCCAGGTGTGTCGGCAGGTCTTTGACGACATCGCGCTGAACGTCGCGGCAGATGACGCGAACGTCTTCATGGCCTTCGACCTTCAGGTTCCACAGGGTCGACTTGAAGCGACCGGCCTTCAGGCGCTTGAACAGTTCGTTGAACGGAATCTGAATCGGCAGCGGATCTTTGTCGCCGCCAAACACAACGCCCGGAACCATGCCTTCGCGGCGTGTTTTGCGAGCGGCGCCCTTGCCTGTCCCCGTCCGTTCCAGAGCTACGAGATCAGGAATCTCTCCAGCCATGATAATTCTCCAATGTTAGGGCGGGTATCCTCCAAGGCTGTATACCCGCGTGAAGCCGCGTCCTTATCTCGATTCATCCGGTTTGGAAAGGGGTAATTCACAGCTTGCCGTTCTGAGGGGCTCAGCTGCGCGCTCCGAAGTGTTCTTCGCCAGATCAGTGAAGGGTCCGCTGTTTCATCTGGCCACAAGTATCCCGGGGGAGACGCCCGGAACGGGCGGCGGGGGCAGAGCCCCAAATCTCCCGCGGGCTCAGCCTTGCCAGCGACCACCGAAATCTTCTGGTACCAGAAGATTGTGCGCCCCCAGCGCGCCGACGGTTTTTTCACCGCACAGCGCCATTGTTGTATCAAGTTCCTTCTGAATCACCTCCAGCGCGGTGGTGACGCCTCTCTGGCCCATGGCGCCCAGCCCATAAACGAATGCGCGTCCGATATACGTCCCCCTGGCCCCCAGCGCCAATGCCTTAAGCACGTCCTGACCCGAGCGGATACCACTGTCCAGATGCACTTCGACATCATTGCCGACAGCGTCCATGATTTCGGGCAATACCCGGATCGAGCTGAGCGCACCATCCAATTGACGCCCGCCATGGTTCGACACGACAATGGCATCGGCCCCAAGCTTGGCAGCCATTTTGGCATCTTCCGCGTCGAGTATCCCTTTCAGGATCACCTTTCCGCCCCACTGTTCCATCAGTTTTTCGACTTTACTCCAGTCGAGGGTGGGGTCGAACTGTTCAGCGGTCCAGGCCCCCAGTGAAGACGCGTCCGAGATACCTTGCACATGTCCCACTATATTGCCGAACTCGCGCCGTTTGGCACCCAGCATTTCAATGCCCCAGGCCCATTTGGTCATCAGGTTCGCGATGGTCTTCGCGGTCAGCTTGGGGGGTGCGGACAGGCCGTTCTTCAGGTCTTTGTGCCGTTGGCCCAGAATCTGCAGATCCAACGTAATCACCAGCGCCGAACACCCGGCGTCCTTGGCCCGCTGGATCAGACGGCTGACATAGTCAGCGTCCTTCATCGTGTAGAGCTGAAACCAGAACGGCTTATCGGTGTGCTCGGCCACGTCTTCGATCGAGTTGATCGACATTGTGGAAAGGGTAAAGGGAACACCAAAATCCTCAGCGGCTTTGGCGGCCTTCATCTCTCCGTCCGCATGCTGCATCCCCGTCAACCCGACCGGGGCCAACGCGACCGGCATCGACACCTTCTGGCCGATCATTTCCGAGGCAGTTGAACGCCCGGACATATCAACGGCAACCCGCTGACGCAGGCGGATCTTTTCAAAATCGGAACTGTTTTCGCGGAATGTCTGTTCCGTCCAACTGCCGCTTTCAGCGTAGTCGTAGAACATCCGCGGCACGCGACGCTCGTAAATGCGCCTGAGGTCTTCAATATTGGTTATCACAGGCATGACTCAGACCTCCGAACTTACTGGTTCGTTTTCCTTACCAATGCATGTCAAAGCCTGCAATGATCTGGCCCGGCGGCGGGCAGTCAAAAAAGCCTGCCCCAGAACAGTCTGCGGCAGGCTTTCGAGTGTGTTGTGTTATCTGCCGGATCAGGCGCTATGAGCGCCATCCGACAGGGACTTTACAAAATCCAGAACTTCCTCGACCGGTTTGCCTGCGCCGATCTGGCTGACGATCGCCGATCCGACTACGGCACCATCTGCCACGGACGCGATATTGCGGGATTTCTCGGGCGTATTGATGCCAAAGCCCACGATCACCGGCAGCTCGGTAGCGGCCTTGATGCGGGCAACCTCGGGGGCCACATCCGTTGCCTGCGCCTCGGCCGCGCCGGTGATGCCAGTGATTGAGACGTAGTACACGAAGCCCGAGGTGTTTTGCAGAACGCGCGGCAAGCGCTGGTCATCCGTGGTAGGTGTTGCAAGACGAATGAAGTTCAGCCCGGCCGCCTGAGCAGGCAGGCAAAGCTCTTCGTCTTCCTCGGGCGGCAGATCGACAACGATCAGCCCGTCAATACCGGCATCTTTGGCATCGGCCAGAAAAGCCTCGACACCGCGGCTGTAAATCGGGTTGTAGTACCCCATCAGGACAATTGGTGTCGTGTCATCTGTTTCCCTGAACGCGCGCGCCAGATCCAATGTGCGCTGCAACGTCATCCCGCCGTCCAGCGCGCGTTGACCGGCCGCCTGAATGGTGGGGCCATCCGCCATCGGATCAGTGAAGGGCAAACCAAGTTCGATGATGTCCACACCCGCGCCGGGCAGGCCTTTGACCACGTCGAGCGAGGTGTCATAGTCTGGGTCCCCTGCCATCACATAGGCAACAAAAGCCTTCTTTCCTTCGGCTTTCAGGGCGGCAAACTTAGCGTCGATACGGGTCATCGGATGTCCTTGCAATCGGGTTTGGACCCGTGTGCAGAAACTTTGACCGAAAATCAATCCCGCCAACGCAGGAATAGCTCAGAAGCCCAGATGGTACCGCAGCAGAACCGCGTTTACACCAGGGTTCTCATCATTGGTGCTGGCGTTCGATTTGTGCGTGATCGCAACTGACATTCTGTTGCCGTTGTTCAGGTTATATCCAAGACCCAAAAGGCTGCGGATCTGAAAGTCTCCGCCCAGGTCGTTCTGGTCGTTGCTGGCATTGAAGTACCCCGGCATGACACTGCCTTCGACGAACCAGCGCTCACCCAGAGAATACAGTCCGACCAGCCCCACACCGATATGCGTATCCCCGTCTTCGTCCACAGAAAACGCAGCACCCCAGCCAGCACTGAACCGAGTTGCCTGGTGAAAAGGAGTGTGATGGTACTCGAGAGCGATCAGTGCCTGATCTTCGGACGTCGCCTCGGAAAAATCTGAATACCCGGCACCAAAAACAACCGTCTGAGCTTGGGCTGTAGCAAATGTAGAGACCGTCAGTACGGCTGCAAGAAGTAGTTTTTCCATTATATTCTGCCATTTAATTTGGTCGCGCTATGTTAATTGTTCATCCTACCCTTCGTTTTTCAGGACCGACAAGAACACGATTTGAGAACAATTTCGTGATGTGGCCGAAGGGACTCAAACAAAGTAGCCCCGGCAATCACTTGCGCATTGATGCGGACCTGCATAGAAGCTGCGCTCGTATTCTATGCAGGAGGCCGTTATGGGCTTTAAGATGGGAATTGTGGGTCTGCCGAACGTGGGCAAGTCGACCCTGTTCAATGCGTTGACCAAAACCGCTGCCGCGCAAGCCGCGAACTTCCCGTTCTGCACGATTGAGCCCAATGTCGGCGATGTGGCCGTGCCGGATGAGCGGCTCGACAAGTTGGCCGCAATCGCGTCGTCAAAACAGATCATCCCGACGCGCATGACATTCGTGGATATCGCCGGTCTGGTGAAGGGGGCCTCGAAAGGCGAGGGGCTGGGGAACCAGTTTCTGGCAAATATTCGCGAGGTCGATGCCATCGCCCATGTCCTGCGCTGTTTCGAAGATGGCGACGTGACCCATGTAGAAGGCCGCATCGATCCTGTGGCCGACGCCGAGACCATCGAGACCGAGCTGATGCTGGCCGATCTGGAAAGCATCGAAAAGCGCCGTGCCAACCTGGTGCGCAAGCTGAAAGGCAATGACAAAGAGGCCCAACAGCAGGACCGCCTGCTTGCCGAAGCGCAAAAGATCCTGGAGAGCGGCAAACCTGCACGGTTGGTCGAGGTTTCGGACGAGGATGCCAAAGCTTGGAAGATGTTGCAGCTGCTGACCACCAAGCCGGTTCTTTATGTTTGCAACGTGTCTGAGGAAGAAGCCGCTGAAGGCAACGAATACTCGGCGAAAGTCGCCGAGATGGCTGCCGCCCAAGGCAACTCTCACGTCATCATCAGCGCCAAGATCGAAGAAGAGATCAGCCTGCTTGAAGCGGACGAGGCACAGATGTTCCTTGAGGAAATGGGTCTGGAAGAGCCCGGCCTCGACCGTCTGATCCGTGCCGGGTACGACCTGCTGAAACTGGAAACCTATTTTACGGTCGGCCCGAAAGAGGCCCGCGCCTGGACCATCCGCACCGGCACCGCTGCACCGCAGGCGGCTGGTGTCATTCATGGTGATTTCGAAAAGGGATTCATCCGCGCCGAGACCATCGCCTATGACGACTTCATCGCCTGCAACGGCGAGCAGGGGGCGAAAGAGGCAGGCAAGATGCGGGCCGAGGGGAAAAGCTATATCGTCAAGGATGGCGACGTGATGCATTTCCTGTTCAACACCTGACGCCATTTGCCCTGTGCCGACATCAGGGCGTTTCGTTCAAGCTGCATTGTCGAATCAGCCACCCGCCGTCCGGCTGTCTGTACAAAACGTTGAGAGATGTGCCGTCATCTGTCGTTCCTTCGCGGAAAGTCGCAAGGCACCAGCCGATTTGGCCGTCTATGCCAGCCTGCACGACTTCGATGACTTTGTCCTCGCCACCTTCCTCCAGCCATTCCGCGTGTATTGTTTCAATGGCCGTTCGTCCTTTGGCTGCGGGACCAAAAGGTGAGTATAGCTCTGCGTCTTTGGCGAAAAACGATGCGCACCCAGCTGCGTTTCGGGATCGGTAGCATCCAACATACGCGTCAAACAGTTTTTGAAATACGTCTACAGCGGTCATGCGGTACCTCGCCTTCTTGTTCCCAGCCCCCATTAATGGTGGGCAATCTTATACGACAAAGCACCAGTTTCCGACGCGCCCGCGCTGAAAGACGGTGCTTTCTCTGTGCGGTAATGCAGTTAGAGTGGTCTTTGGCCTGATGTTGGAAATTTGAATCATGATCGAAATCCGCGACCTGCAACTGCTCAGCGCGTTGGCGCGGCACCGCCATTTCGCCAAGGCCGCCGAAGAGTGTGGGATTTCGCAGCCCGCCTTTTCCATGCGCATCCGCAACCTCGAGGATCGGCTGGGCGTGTCCATCGTCCGCCGCGCCAACCGGTTTCAGGGCCTGACCGAAGAGGGCGAGATGATCGTCCAACGGGCGCGGCGTATTCTCGATGACACCAAAGCACTGGAACAGCAGGTGCTGGCCACCAGGGGCGAGATCACCGGCACGCTGATCCTTGGCGTGATACCGACGGCCATCGCCTTTACTGGGCGTCTTACCAAACGCTTTCGGCAAGCCCATCCTCGCATCGTTACGCGCATCGAAACCATGTCTGCCACCGCCATTCAACACCGGCTGGACGAAGGAAGTCTGGACGCCGGGATAACATATGGCGACAGCATCGGGACTGATCTGCGACAGGTGCAACCTTTGTACGAGGAAACCTATGTTCTGCTGGTTCCGTCACACATGACGGACGAAACCGGCCCCTTGCCTTGGGCGCGCGTGGCTGAATTTCCGCTGAGCCTGCTCGAGCCGCAGATGCAAAACCGGCGTATTCTGGATCGTATCTTTGCCGAACAGGGGCTGCACCCGGACGTGGTCGCCGAAACCAGTGGATTTACCGCGTCGATGGTGATGGCACGCGAGGGGCTGGCTGCTACGGTTGTGCCGCGTGTGCTTATTCGGGCACTGGGCGAGTTGCAGGGGACAAAGGTGCTGCCGCTGGTCGATCCGATTGTAAGTAAACCGATCTGTCTGGCCACCCTGAGCCGAGACCCTGAACTGCCAACGGTGCAGGCACTGCGCGCTGTGGTGACGTCTTTACGGTGATAAGATGTCGTTATCGTGCGATTGCAAAAAGCGATTTGACGATATGCTGGCCTGATGAGACACGAGGCCTGGATCGGAGGGCATCATGGCACCATTAGACACCAAGCCATCAGGCGCACCCAAGGGCGTCTGGAAGTCAGGTAAAGGCAAGGGGCGGCACACGCCCAAAGGCCGACAGTTCACGGATGAAGCACAGGCCGAAATTGCGCGCCTGCTGGGCGACCGCCCACGCCGCCGCGACCTGCTGATCGAGTTTCTGCACCTGATTCAGGACACGCACGGCCATATCAGCGCCGACCATATCGCCGCGCTGGCCGTCGAGATGCGGATCGGCCAGGCCGAGATTTACGAGACCGCGACCTTCTATGCCCATTTCGACGTGGTGAAAGAAGGTGAAACACCGCCCCCCGCGCTGACCATTCGCGTCTGTGATTCCCTGTCCTGCGAAATGGCTGGTGCGCAGCAGTTGAAAAAAGCGCTGGAGGATGGGCTGGACCCGTCCGAAGTGCGCGTTCTGCGCGCGCCCTGCATGGGGCGCTGCGACACGGCACCGGTGCTGGAAATCGGGCACAACCATATTGACCACGCGACCCCTGAAAAGGTGCAGGCTTCGATTGCTGCGGGCGACACTCATGCCCATCTGCCCGACTATGAGACCTTCGCGACCTATGTCGAGAACGGCGGTTACGCCAAGCTGAAAGAGCTGCGCGAGGGCGGCGACTGGGAAGCGGTTCAGGAACAGGTTCTGGCCTCGGGTCTGCGCGGTTTGGGCGGCGCAGGTTTCCCGTCGGGCAAGAAATGGGGCTTTGTCCGCATGAATGACGGCCCGCGCTATCTGGCCGTGAACGGGGACGAGGGCGAACCCGGCACCTTCAAGGATCGCTACTATCTGGAACGCACGCCGCATGTTTTCCTCGAAGGGATGCTGATCGCCGCCTGGGCGGTTCAGGCAGAGACCTGCTTTATCTACATGCGTGACGAATATCCAGCCGTTCTGGAAATCCTGCGGCGCGAGATCGCGGCTTTGGAACAGGCCGGGATCGTCGAGAAAGGCTATATCGACCTGCGCCGCGGCGCGGGCGCTTACATCTGCGGAGAAGAATCCGCGATGATCGAGTCGATCGAGGGCAAAAAGGGCCTGCCGCGTCATCGCCCGCCCTTCGTGGCGCAGGTCGGCGTATTCGGCCGCCCGACGCTGGTGCACAACGTGGAAACGCTCTACTGGGTGTCCAAAATCTGCCGGGAAGGTCCGGAGATCCTCAATTCGGTTGAAAAGAATGGCCGCAAGGGGCTGCGCAGCTATTCGGTCTCGGGCCGGGTGGCCAAGCCGGGCGTTTACCTGCTGCCGGCAGGGTCGACCATTCTTGACGTGATTGATGCAGCCGGGGGCATGGCCGAAGGTCATGTGTTCAAGGCGTATCAACCGGGCGGGCCGTCGTCAGGTCTTCTCCCCTCCAGCATCGACGACGTCCCGCTCGACTTTGACACACTACAGCCGCTGGGCACCTTCATCGGGTCTGCTGCGGTTGTGGTTCTGTCCGATCAGGACACGGCCCGTGATGCGGCGCTGAACATGCTGCGGTTCTTCGAGGACGAAAGCTGTGGCCAGTGCACGCCCTGCCGGGCGGGCTGCGAAAAGGCGGTGAAGCTGATGCAGGCCGACAAGTGGGACACCGATCTGCTGGAAGATCTGTGCCAGGTGATGGGCGACGCTTCGATCTGCGGTCTGGGGCAGGCGGCCCCGAACCCGATCCGTCTGGTCATGAAACACTTCGCTGAAGAAATCTGAGGGAGACAGAGCCATGCTTGATGCAAGCCCAAACAAGACCGTCACCTTCAACCTGAACGGCGATGACGTCACCGTGCCCGAAGGCACCACCATCTGGGAAGCGGCCAATGGCCGTGGACTGGTGATCCCGCATCTGTGTCACAAACCGGCGCCGGGCTACAAACCCGATGGCAACTGCCGCGCCTGCATGGTCGAGGTCGAGGGCGAGCGTACGCTGGTCGCCTCGTGCATCCGTCCGGCGGTTGACGGGATGGTGGTGAAAACCGACACCGACCGCGCCGAGAAATCGCGCTCCATGGTCATGGAACTGTTGGTGGCCGACCAGCCCGAGCAGCCGCACGATGCCTCGAGCCATTTCTGGGACATGGCCAAGCTGAACGATGTCAGCGACAGCCGTTTCCCGGCGAAAGAGCCCGAGAAGATTCCGCTGCTGGATGACAGCCATGTGGCGATGCGGGTCAATTTGGATGCCTGCATCAACTGCAACCTCTGCGTCCGCGCCTGCCGCGACGTACAGGTCAATGACGTGATCGGCATGGCCGGGCGCGGGCATACCGCGCAGGTGGTGTTCGACCAGAACGACCCGATGGGGGCCTCGACCTGTGTGGCCTGCGGTGAATGTGTTCAGGCCTGCCCGACCGGCGCTCTGATGCCCGCCACCGTGCTGGACGACCAGCAGCACGGCGACAGCAAGGATTACGATTCCGAAACCGAAAGCGTCTGCCCCTTCTGCGGGGTGGGCTGCAAGGTCAGCCTCAAGGTCAAGGACGGCAAGGTCAAATATGTCGAGGGCATCAACGGCCCCGCCAACGAAGGCCGTCTGTGCGTCAAGGGCCGGTTCGGGTTCGACTATATCCACCACCCGCATCGCCTGACCAAACCGCTGATCCGGCGCGAGGATGCACCGGCAAAAGGTCTGAACGTTGATCCCGGCAACCTGTCGACCCATTTCCGCGAAGCGACCTGGGAAGAAGCGATGGATCTGGCGGCCACCAGACTGATGGCCCTGCGCGACCAAGACCCGCGCAGCGTTGCGGGCTTTGGCTCGGCCAAATGCACCAACGAAGAGGCCTATCTGTTCCAGAAGTTCATCCGTCAGGGTTTCAAACACAACAATGTCGACCACTGCACCCGTCTGTGCCATGCGTCGTCTGTGGCCGCTCTGATCGAGAACGTGGGCTCGGGCGCGGTGACGGCGACCTTCAACGAGATCGAGAATGCTGATGTGGCGATCATCATCGGCGCCAACCCGATCGAGAACCACCCCGTCGCGGCGACCTATTTCAAGCAGTTCGCCAAGCGCGGCGGCAAGCTGATCGTGATGGACCCGCGCGGTGTCGGCATGCGCAAATTTGCGGACGAAATGCTGCAATTTCGGCCAGGTGCCGATGTCTCGATGCTGAACGCGATCATGAACGTGATCGTCGAGGAAGAGCTGTATGACAGCCAGTACATCCACCGCTGGACCGAGAACTGGGAGGCCGAGAAGGAGCATCTGCGCCAGTTCACCCCCGAGGCGATGGCGCCGATCTGCGGCATCGAACCGGATCAGCTGCGTCGCGTTGCGCGCACCTTTGCGCAAGCCAAGGCTGGTCTGATCTTCTGGGGCATGGGCGTCAGCCAGCATATCCACGGCACCGACAATTCGCGCTGCCTGATCTCACTGGCCTTGATGACCGGGAATGTCGGCAAACCCGGCGCGGGTCTGCACCCTCTGCGGGGCCAGAACAACGTGCAGGGCGCATCAGACGCCGGCCTGATCCCGATGTTCCTGCCGGACTACAAAACAGTTACAGATGACGGCATTCGCGCGCAGTTTACCAATATCTGGAAATCGGACGATTTCTCGAACGAGAAGGGTCTGACCGTCACCGAGATCATTGACCAAGCCTATGCGGGCAACATCAAGGGCATGTACATTCAGGGTGAAAACCCGGCTATGTCCGACCCGGATGTTGGCCACGCTCGTGAGGCCCTGGCCAAGCTGGACCTGATGATCGTGCAGGACATCTTCCTGACCGAAACCGCGAACTATGCCGACATCATCCTGCCGGCCTCGGCGCTGTACGAAAAGAATGGCACGGTGTCGAACACCAACCGTCAGGTGCAACGTGTCCGTCCGGCCGTGGCGCCTCCGGGTGAGGCGCGCGAGGATTGGAAGATCACGGTCGAACTGGCGCAGCGCATCGGGCTGAACTGGGACTACTCCGATGTGTCCGAGGTCTTTGCCGAGATGAAACTGACCATGGAGTCGCTTGACAATATCACGTGGGAACGGCTGGAAAACGAGACGATCACCTATCCGTCGCTCAGCGAAACCGATCCCGGCCAGTCTATTGTGTTCGGCGATGGTTTCCCCCGCGCGGGTGGTAAAGCAAGGTTCACTCCGGCCAATGTCATCCCGCCTGATGAGGCGCCCGATGATGAATACCCGATGATTGCCACCACCGGCCGTCAGCTGGAACATTGGCATACCGGTTCAATGACCCGCCGGGCAAAGGTTCTTGACGCGGTCGAGCCAGAGGCCAATTGCTCGATGAACCCGCGCACGCTGAAGCTGATGGGGATTGAGCCGGGCGAAATGATCCGCCTGACCACGCGTCGTGGTTCGATTGAAATCATGGTGCGCGCCGACCGGGCCATTGCCGAAGACATGGTGTTCATCCCGTTTGCCTATGTCGAAGCGGCGGCGAACATCCTGACGAACTCGGCCATCGACCCCTACGGCAAGATCCCCGAGTTCAAATTCTCGGCCATTCGTGTCGAAAAGATCGAGGATGCGATGGCAGCGGAGTAAGATCGCGGCCAGACTGAACAAGGGCGGCCTCTGGAAGGGGGCCGCTTTTTTCTTTGCTGCGCCGTCGTTCAAACGATTGCCCCATCTGACTTGCCCCGGCAATTCGTCGGGTTTTAAATTGGCCGCGGCACCACGCAAATTTCCGCGCTGGCGATTGCATCGCTACCACCAACGAAATCGGAATCAGGCGTCGACAAGACAATTTGAACACCCGTCACCTGCTCGTGCGACATGAACGGGAGGCTCAACTCGGTTTCTTTTTTGACTGTTGGTCAGTAGTCACGCTCGAAGAACACACCCACGCCCGTCTCTCCTCGGCCATCGACCGTACCGCGCACCGTGAAATTGTCCGTGACATCGAGGTTCAGGTTCACTTCGGTGTCACCTTCGGTGTTCACGGTGAAGTCCGTATAGAGGTTTTCACCCAGGTACGCGCCCGCGCCCAAACGGCCCGCGCCGCTTTCCGAAGCTCCTATGTCGACCGTGTCGACTCCGGTGGAGTCGCGGAGACCTTTGGTTGCATCCCCTCCCGCACCGCTAAGCTGCGCCAGTGATGCTGCCATTTGCGCGATCAGGAAAGGCGAGATTTCTGAAAACCGGTTCCCGAACAGCAACATTGCCAGTGCTTCTTCAGCCGGACGTTCGGGGTCGGAAAACACATTGACCTCAGGTGAATCCAGCGGGCCGGCTATTTCGATCGTTGCGGTGCCGTCAGACGTGCTGGCTGAAGACTCGAACTCGATATACGGGGTCAGGTCGCCCTGCAACGTGACGATCCCCTTGGTCAGTGCCAATCTGCGGCCCAGAATGTCGAAATTCCCCCGGATCAGTTCGATCTGACCGGACGGAACGACAGAGGCAGTGGTGCCGCCGATGAAAATTCGACCACCCAGTTCAGCGTTCACCCCGCGCCCTCTGACGAAAACCGCTTTGGGTGCAAGCAGGCTAATATCCAGCGCAATACGGGATGCGCTTTTCTCCGATCCTTCGGTCACGACCAATCCGGCCCGCTCTCGGGTGACGAAACCGGCGCGACTTTCGTTGATGTGCTGGATGTCCGGGATAGGTGCCGCGCCTACCGCGCCGGACGCGGCGGCAAGGTTGATGTTGGTTTCGTCAAACGTGATCTGACCGGCAAGCGAACTGTTTCCGGCCAACGCCCCGGTCATGGCAATCTGACCGTTCAGGGTGGTTTCATACAGCAACCGGTCTGTCAGCACCAGGTTGTTCAGGGTGGTGGTAATCTGGGCGTTGAACGGAGGGGTCAGGTCAACAGGCCCGTTGACGGTAAAGTTGCCGCCCGCCCGAACTCCGCCATTCAGTGTAATGTTTGCGCGACTTTGCGCCAGATCCACCTGACCACTGATCCCGGTAATGGTCTGACCAGCACCCGGAATGGCAAGGGATGTGCCCGAAGTGGTGACCGAACCGCTCAGCGACGCCAGCGCCGGAGCACCTTTGAGTGCCAGATCGAAGCGCGCCGACCCGTCGATCTTGTTGGGTGTGATGAAGACATTCGCGATCCCAAGGTTGATGCCGCCCTGTGCCTTCAGATCCGCCTGACTGCTGGTTTCATCAAGAGTGCCGGCCAACGTGGTGTCTATGTCGGCAGGCCCTTGCGCCTTGGCGTCAATCGTCCAGACACCGTTATCGCGTTTGGCCGTTCCCTTTGCTGCCACAGTGCCGGGAAATTCGGGAACGAACCGCTCGATCCGGTTCAGTTTGGCGTCAAAATCCACATCAGCCGAGCCATTCTGGCCGACCGTTCCTTGAAGGCTGGCGTAAGAGCTGTCAGGCCCGTCCAGGCGAGCAGTGCCTTCCAGTCCAGAGCCGGTCGGAGCGACGTTCCCGCTCAGGTTCAGCGGGCCGGACAAGGTTTGCGACAGACGGGCAAGGTCATCCAGTTTGGCGGAAAAGTCCAAACCGCCGGCGTCTCGGTTCAGCTTGCCCGATGCATTCGCTGAAAGGGCGGTTCCAATCAGTTGGAACGTACGGATATCCAGGCCTTCATCGTTGTTCATCGCGTCCACGGTCAGGTTCGTTCGCCCCTGGATCAGGTCGTCAACGGCGTCGATCCCGGTTTTGAAATCGTCCGCCGCCAAATTGCCTTTTACGTCGAACGCTTTGCTGCCGACTGCGCCCTTGCCGGCAATATCCGCACGGATCGCCCCTGCCAGATCGCGTTTTGCAAGGCTTGAAAACGGTGACAGGTCCGGGATGTTCAGATTGACCTGCCCGTCAATGGCAAGGGCTTTCCTTGGATCGTCTATGGTAACAGAGGCCTTGGCGGTCAGGGCTGAACCGTTCACCGATGCGTCGCGGATAACAATCTGTTCTTGGCTCAGCGCACCGTCGAACGTGATCTCGTTGCGACCGACCAAAAGCGGGTCGATCTCGGTTAGACCGGTTTTGATATCCCGGCCCGATACGCTGGCCGTTCCGTCAAACTCCAGCGTCTGAACGGTTCCCTTTCCGTTCAGCTTTGCTTGCACCGCACCCCCAAGCTCGCGGTCGGCAAGGCCGGAAAACACGGACAGGTCCCGGGAATTGACCGTCGCCTGACCATCAATCGTCACGTTGCCATCAGGGGTCGTTACCGTGCCGTCGGCCTGGGCGCGCAAGGTATCACCGATCAGGGTGAAATCTCGGATGGTTACGCCATCTGCACCGCGCCTGGCGTCGAGCGTTACTGTTGTATTGCCCTTGATCACCGGATCGATGTCATCACGCCCGGTCGAGAGGTCGGTTCCTTCGACCTCCAGTGTGCCGTCGAAACTGCCTTCCAGTGGCGAGCCTTGACCGTTTAGACGGGCCGAGACCTGGCCTCCCAGCTCCAGTTGGGCCAGTTCCGAAAACCGGGACAGATCCGCGGCTTCCAAAGTGGCGGTGCCGTCGACGGCCAGACCGGTGGACAGGCCGCTGACCAATGCGTCGACGCCCAATTCGTAATCCGCACCAACCAGTTCGAGACCGGTCAGGTTCAGGGATTGGTCACTGCCATATTCGAAAGTGCCATCCAGAGTGACGAGGTCGCCAATTGCTGCATTCAGGGCCTTGTCCGCCAGGTCAATACCGTCCAACGCGGCCTGCAGGTTGCCATTGATTTTTAGCACTGCGCCCTGTTCGAGGGTCCCGTGAGCAGTAATTTGCGCGCGCTCCAAATCAACCTGCTCGGCCTGCACGGCGTTTGCAGTCAGGCTCAGATCCCAATGATTGCCGTTTTTTTCGTCGTACAGCGCTGAAATCTGTGCTGCTCCAACGGACGTGTCACCGCCCGAAGCTGGAAGAGTTACCCTTTCACCCTCCGGCGGCGTTATGCGTCCTTGCAGGGCTGCGAGTTGCAATCGCCCACCTGCCGCCAACTGTAACTGGCCTTTCAGGTTCAGTGCTTGTGACGAGATCTCAAGCTCGTCAATTTCCAGCGCACCTTCAGGTTGGGTTCGCCCATCCACATAGAGCTGTGTTTTGGCACCGAAAAACGTATCCATTTCTTCAGCGACAAAAGGTGTCAAATCACCGCCGAGATCGGCAGTAAACGCAATGCCCTCTTCCGCGCTGGCCGCGGCAGTCGGGGCCGAGCGTAACCGAACCTGACCCGTCACCCGAGGCTGACCATCGCTGCTGAGACCGATATCGGCCGTAAAATCGGTCACTGGTCCGGATCCTTTCGCTGTCAGCGCGATAGGCGGGGTATCCGGCATTTTAAGAGCGGTCGAGATCAGGCCGCCCGCTGCCTCTGTCACCTGAAGGTCAAGATCAATTTGGCTGTTTGAATTCTGAAAGCCCGCTGTCAACTTGATTTCATCACCTGCCCGGTCCAGCCGTGTGATATCAAGGTTGGTGTCCAGCGTCCCGTCGGCCAGTGACAGGTTGCCACTAACCGCCAGTTCTGCGGCCACTCCGATCAGGGGCTCGCCCAAAGCCAACTCGTCGATGCGAATTTCACCGATTTCGATGGCAACCGGCAGTTCAGGCAGTTGGAAGCCTTTTGCCTCTGCGGTTGGCGGCGGCGTGTCTTTGGTGGTGGTGCCAGGCGCGCGGGCAACGTCGATCTCTTGCGCCGTCAGGGCATTGACCGAGAACCGCCCACGGATCAAAGCCAGTCGGTTCCAGTCAAGTTCGGCATCTTTTATGGTCAGCCAGACCCCTTCGTCATCGGCAACGGTGATCTCGGCAATCGTGGCACGTGAACTCAGTGCACCTTGCAGACCTTTGACAGTAACGTTCTGATCCTCGCCCGACAGGGTATCCTGCAGGAACCGCTCGATCATGCTGCCGCCTTCGTCCTCCTGCGGATGTCCGGCCACAGGCACGATTGCCAGCGCGCCGATCAGCAGAGGATATGAAAGGTACCGTCTCAAAATGCCTGTCCTATCCCGATATAGAACTGTAGCCCGTCCCCGGTGGGACCGCTGACAGGATAGGCCAGATCAAGACGCAAGGGGCCAAACCCGCCCAGATCGTATCTTACGCCGATACCGGCGCCCGAGTGATCTTCTTGCGCGCCGCTGCCGACAAAGGAAGACGTATCGACGACACCGTAGTCATAAAACCCGACCAACGACAGGCTGTCAGTAACCTTGCCACGGATCTCGCCGGACAAGCCAATAAATGACTTGCCGCCCGCGATGCCGGTCCCGACCGGAATGCCAAGGCTTTCATAGGGTTGCCCGCGAACGGTTCCCGCACCGCCCGAGAAGAACAGAAAGTCAGGCGTGACGCCATCGGCAGGTGGGCCAATCACGGATCCCAGCTGCGCGCGACCGGCCAAAACGATCCGCCCCCCTGTCCCCAGGCTTGTATAGGCCCGCCCATCAAAGAAAAGGCGGAGGCCGGTATCCGTACCGGATATTCCGACAAAGGGCATGACTTGCGAGTCCAGATAGAATCCGCGTGTGGCGCTGACTTTGCTGTCGCGTTTGTCCCATTCAGACCGGAAGGGCAGGATGAAATACCTGAACTTGCGACCAGTGCCATATGCGTCGTCGGCGTCTGACAGCTGAAACCCGGCGGATGCCTCGGCATATAAGTTGTCGGAAAAAGTGCGGCGCGCACCATAGGCCAGCGAAGCCACCGTTACATTATAGTTTTCCGTGTTGCGGCGTTCCAGCAGGGCGCTCCAGAAGGTGTTGTCATCCGGGCCAAGCCGGTCAGGTTGATCCAGACGCAACCCGATCCGGCCATCAATATCCTCTGCACCGCCAATATTTCGAACCGCCACTTCGAAGCGCAGACGTTCTGCGCGCCTGAACATATTGCGATGGGTCCACGTCGCGGTCACATCAACACCATCGCGAGAGGCCAGTTCGACACCAAAGGTCAACCGACGTTTGGGCAGGTCTTCGAACGTGGCGTCGAAATCCAGTGTGCCATCGGGGTTTGGAGTCTCTCGTTCCTGCAACGAGACCACGTTGAACGTGCCGGTCCGGCGCAACCGTGTTCCCACCTTCTGGATTTTCTCAGGGGAATAGACCTCTCCACTTGGGAACCCGGCGATCTTTTCGATGGATCTGTGGCGCACATCTGAATCGCCCTTGATGAACATCTTGCCAAATGTCAGCCTGCGCCCGGGATCAAGGTCGATCTGGGCATCCAGACGGGCTTGGGCGTGGCGCGCGATGATTGTCTGACCCGCAATTCCGGCTTTTGCGTGACCAGCGTTCCTCCAACCCTGAACACCGGCCGAGGAGGCCTGTTGAATGGCACCGGTCGTCGCCAGTTTCCCGGGGGCAAAATCCTCGGGGAGTTCGGTTTCAGGGGCCAGGGGCTTGACAGTGGCGGTGCCGAATTTGAAGCTTGGCCCGGTTTCAACGGTAATCGCAGCACGGTTTATTTGTGCAGGCACCGTGAGAGAGCTCAGCTCGGCCGCTTCCTGTCCATCAAGCTTGATGCTGACGACCGGGCTGAAATACCCTTCGTCGTAAAGGATTTGCACGATCGTACGGTAATCCGACAAGGCTGCCGAGAGGATTTCAAGCGGGGTGTCGAGGCCGCGTTCCTCAGCAGTGGTTACCGAGGATGTCTCCTTGAGGCGATCAACCAGTTCTTTCGATGCGCCGGGGGCCGAAAGTGAGGTTTCCAGTGCCGCCAGCGTGGTTGGGGCCAAAGTCACAACTGTGGCCATCAGCCAGCGCCCCAGACGGCATTGCCGCTTGCTCCTTTGCATGAATTGCCCCAACTGTCCCAAATCCAGTTCTCTTGTCCGTGTCGTGCACGGCCCTTTGAATTCAGGTTAGAGCATCTGAAAGCGGATGGGGAAAGGAATTATACATGAGACGAGAATTTTTTCGGCCAAATCGTGTTGAGGTTGCCGCCCGGCTATTCGGCTGCCATAAGGCGGGCCACGTCCAGCATTCGCGCCGAGAAGCCCCATTCGTTGTCGTACCAACCAAAGACCCTGACCTGATTTTCACCCACCATACGGGTCTCGGGCCCGGCAACAACCAGCGATTCAGGGCGGGACCGCAGGTCGGACGAGACCAGTGGCAAATCAGTCCAGCCAAGCACTGGGGATGCAGCAACGGCCTGCTTCAGGGCTCGATCGAAGATCTCGGCGCTCATACCGCGCTGCAATGTGACCACGAGGTCCACGGCTGACACACTTGCCGTTGGAACGCGGACAGCCGCGCCCGAGATACGCCCGGCCAGATGCGGAAGGACGACATCGATAAGGTGCATCGCGCTCGATGTGGTCGGAACCATCGACAGCGCCCCAGCCCGAGAACGGGCAAGGTCGCCACGCGGCGCATCCACCATCGGTTGGCTGTTGGTATAGCAGTGGATGGTGGTCATGTGCCCCGATGCAACACCGCCGATATCGTCGATGACCTTGACCAGTGGCACCAGCCCATTTGTGGTGCAGGATGCGTTTGACACAATCCGGGCGCTGCCCAACTGGTCTGCGTTCGCACCCAGAACGATGGTGACATCAGCAGCGGGGGAGGGGCCTGAAATCAGTACTTTGCCTGCGCCCGCAGACAAACCGCGACGCGCAACGTCCGAACTGCGGGCGATACCCGTACAATCCAGCATGACGTCAACGCCCGACAGATCAACGCGGGACAGATCATCGCTGTGGGTCATGGGAATTGAGTGCCCATCCACGATCAGCGCGGCGTCCCCTGCGGACACATCGCCGGGATAGGGACCAAATGTGCTGTCGTATTTGAACAGGTATGCACAGGTGTCCAGCGGCGCGATGTCATTGATCAGCACCAACTCGATATCTGCCCCTTCCGGCAGGGCCAGAACCTGCCGCAGGATCGTGCGGCCAATGCGGCCGAATCCGTTAATCGCGAGTTTCATGCGCAAGCTATGGCAGGCCGGTCGGGCGACCTCAATGCCTGATCTGACGCCGTGTCAGTTGCAGCTGACCTGCGAGAAAAACTGGCCCGAGATGTTCTGATACATGCTGGCCACGATCGGTTTGCACCCGGTTGCCTGCTGAATCGCGGCAATGGCCTGAACGGTGCGCAGGCGCGGTGGCGGACCGAATGGGTTGAGGTTGTTGTTGTCACGCGTGGCGCGATAAACGACCGGCGCGTCGGAAACCTGTGTCACCGCCCAGGTGCGGCTCATGACGAACACGGATTTGGTTTCTTCCTTGGCCGAGATGGGGGATGCAAAAAGGGCCGCGGATGAAGCGAGTGCTGCGACGGCCAGCAGGGCAGGGCGTAGTTTCATGGAACAATCTCCAATGCTCAAAATCAGAATTTACTTGGATTTCAGCAAATTCCGGCCCGCCTGTGAAGCCCCAAGGTCAGAAATTTGCGACGCCACCCCGTCGGAAAGGTGTTACCGGCGAGCTGTGGGCAATGGCAAATGTCGGTTGCAGTCCCTGTGCCGCCAATGCCCGAACCACCCCGGATCGCCCGCGTTGCCGGCTTGCGAACAAAAGTCTCGCAGACAGGTCTTTCCGGGGTGTTTTGAAGGTTCGCGTCAGGGGCTTGGCCCTGCCGGATTAGAGGTATAACCTTGACCACAAATGATTTCAGCTCTGCGAGGCCGCCATGAATGCCCCATGTTTTACCGCCATCGCCGCATGCGGCATTTTATTGATGAGCACTGTGGTCGAGGCCAAGCCCCTTTCTCGAATCATAGCCGAGATGGGGTTGTCTCCGGCAGATTTCGAAGTGGTCAACGCAGCCTCGAACGCGCTTTTGACCAGCGGTACGCCTTCCGTGGGCCAGGAACGGTCATGGAAGAATGACGACACGGGTTCCAAGGGGACAGTCCGGGTGCGATCGGTACAGGGAAATTGCGTTGGTCTTCAGCATGTGATTCAGCCGGAAGGCGGTGATCAGAGCAGGGAAATTCGAACCCGCCGCTGCAACGACGGCAACGGCAATTGGATCCTTACGCCCTGATTATCAGCTCAGAATTCAGTAGCCCTGATCACGATTGACTTCATGCAGCAAGGCCACGCCGGAACTGAGGCGTCGGAAGTTTTCAGCCACATCCGACAAGGCGTCGCCCAGATGCCAGCCTGAAACATGTGGAGTGATCGTCACGCCGGGGTGGCGCCATAGCGGGCTGTCTTGTGGCAAAGGTTCCCGCGAGGTGACGTCCAACACGGCATGCCCCGGAACCCCTGCTTCCAGTGCCGCGATGAGGGCGTCCTCATCAATCAGATTTCCGCGCCCCGCGTTCAGCAACTGACTACCGGGTTTCATCGCCGCCAGCATCCGGGCATCAAACAGGCCAGCGGTCTGAGGGGTCGAGGGCAGGATGGCGCAAACGTGGTCACATTGGCCAAGAAGCGCGGGCAACGCGTCCTGCCCGTGCATGCAAGTTACGCCTTCAATGGCTTTGGGCGTCCGGCTCCAGCCCATGACCTGAAAGCCCACGGCGTGCAGCATCCGCGCGGTGCGGGCGCCGATGTGGCCAAGACCCAGAACACCGACCACGGTGTCCGGCGTAAAAACCGGTGCGCGCGGGGACCATTCGGCGCGGGTTTGAGCCGCTTCGTGAAACGCCATGTGTCGCTGAGCGCGCAGGATATAGGCCAGAAACCACTCGGCAATGCCCTGTGCCGGGGCGTCAGGCTTCAGGCGGGCGATGCGCACGTGGCCGGGCAGGCCGGGATGGCTGACAATGGTCTCGACCCCTGCGCCCAGCTTTTGAACCAGTTTCAGGTTCGGCAGTCGCGTCGGGTGGTCACGTTGCATGTCAACCACGGCCAGCATCGTTATGTCATCCGGATTGCCCAGCGTTTCGGCGGTGCGTATATCCGCATCCGGCAACACCGCCTGTAAACTGCGGGCAATTTCGTCATCACTTATCCAGTTGGACAGCCCGGTTTCGATCAACAACGCCATGTGCGGCTCCTGCATATGTTTGATGTGGTGACGTCCCGTCACTGCGGTGGACAGGGCCCGGGCAGTTAAGCCATCCTTGCGGCAAAAGTATAGCCCGGACCCGGTGCTTCAGTGGGACATTTCCGAAAACATGACATTCAGCCTGGCCGTGCAAATTCATGATCATCTGCAAGACGTTGCTGATATGACCGGGGCCGAGGTCACTCGGATGGATGACGCATGTGTCCCTGGCGGTGATGGCGAAACTGATCGCAAGGCCAGCGTGTCAAACAAATTCGCCCCCAAAGTCGGAACGGGGAAAGTGTTTGAACGCCTGGCTTCAGACAAACGGAAACGATTTGCGCAAGAACAGACCTGAGGATCACATGGCCGAAGCGCTCGACTTTACTAACACGACCTATTTTCATCAACGCGAGGACGGGGCGTTTGTTGGCAACGATGCAGCGCGCGGGCCTTGGTCTGCCGCACATTGCCACGCGGGGCCGGTCAGCGGTTTGATCGTTCGGGCCGCTGAAACCGAAATCGGCCCCGAGAAGATGCTGACCCGACTGACTGTCGATTTGCTGAGGCCGCTCCCGCTGGCCGGGCTTCGCGTTGCGGCAGAGACCACGCGCCACACAAAGACGCTCGGGACTACGCGGGTCACGGTGCACGATCTCGACGATACGTTGTGCGCCACGGCAACAACCATGCACCTGTTGCGGCGCGATCTGGGGCAGGTGCCGAATGTCGAAATGGATGCGCCGAGAATAGAGGACGTTGTCGATGGCCCTTTCCCGATAGGTGAAATTCGCCACGACCTGCCAGGCTTTGCCCATTACAGCGATATTCGCTATCCCGCAGGGGGAAAACAGGGGGCCGGACCCAAAACGATTTGGATGCGTACTCCGCAGCTTTTGCAAGGCGAGGATCAATCGCCCATACAGGCCCTGTGCCCGTTGGCCGATTGCGGAAACGGTATCTCATGGAATGCGCCGACCACGGAAATGGGGTTCATGAATACGGACCTGACTGTGCATATCCACCGTGAACCGGTTTCGGATTGGCTGGCCTCAAAATCGATTTCGCATTGGCAGCCTTCAGGCATCGGCATGTCTCAGTCCGTCCTCTTTGATACACAAGGTCCGGTGGGCACAGCGCTGCAAACACTGGTTCTGTTTCCGCCGACCTGATGGTGGGCCGGATTTCGCATCGGGAGTGAAAATGTCGTTGCCGCCACGCGGAGGGAGACCTATCTTGCGCCTATGCGTTACCTTATAACCACTTTGATCCTTTGTTTACCGATGCAGGCCAACGCCCACCCGCATGTCTTCATTGATACCGGGCTGGAGTTCGTCGTGGATGACGCTGGTCAACTGACCCATGTTCGCGTGACCTGGGCGTATGACGAATTCTACTCGTTGCTGGTTCTGGAAGACATGAAGCTGGATCAGGATGCTGACGGCGTTCTGACGGAAAGCGAAGAACGGTTCCTGACCGGGTTCGATACGCAGTGGGTGGAAGGATATAACGGCGATCTTGTCGTTACCGCAGACGGAAACCATGTCGCGCTGTCGGGCCCGATGGAGGCGCAGGCGACAGTTGAAGACGGACGCGTTGTCACCACGCATCTCAGGGCGGTGGAGGCCGGTTCCGTCGCGGCCGCGGCGCTGTCTGCGAAAGCGTTTGATGAGACGTTTTATACCGCCTACGAGGTGACGCGGCCCGTGACCGTGACGGGCCCCGCCGCGTGCCAGATTGACCGGTTTGACCCGGATATCGACGGCGAACTGGCCCAGATGCAGGCCTTTCTGCTGACCCTGGACGCCGACTATGACCTCGAGGAAAATGACATCCCTCTGGTAGGTGAACGTTTTGCGAGCGAGATCCGCGTTTCATGTCCCGCTACCTGATCCTGCCTGTCGGCCTGGCGATTGTACTGCTGCTCTGGTTTTGGGGCAGCGGAGGCTTTGACAGTCTTGCGGCCTGGGCTGCGGGGGAGCAACGAGAATTCCAGAACCAGATCGCCCGATCCTTGCGTGCCGCGCGTGCCGAGCAACCCGAGGCGGTGGCAACGCTGTTGACAGTCTGTTTCGCCTACGGGTTCTTTCATGCCATCGGCCCCGGCCACGGAAAGGTCCTGATCGGGGGTTACGGTTTGGGTCGGCGTGTCGCCTTCTGGCGGTTGTCGGCGATCAGTGTATTGTCCAGCCTGGGGCAGGCGGTGACGGCCGTCGTCTTGGTCTATGCCGGGGTGCTGGTGTTCCAGATGTCCCGTGAAAGCCTTGTTGGAACGACGGAACAGGTCATGGCTCCGATAAGCTACGGAGCGATCGCCCTTATCGGTCTTTGGCTGGTGGCCCGGTCCTTGCGCAGTTTTGCAAAGAGACGAACCACGTCGCCCCATGATCACCATCATCAGGAAAACGATCACTCGCATCACCCCCACCACGATGGAGAAGTCTGTTCAGATTGCGGCCACCGCCATGGCCCGACCGCACAGGAAGTTGCAAATGTGGGTTCACTGCGCGAGGCCCTGATCCTGATTGCGGGCATCGCGGCACGACCGTGCACAGGGGCTTTGTTCGTGCTGATTCTGACGTGGCAGATGGGCATCGCGATGGTCGGTATCGCCGGGGCTTTTGCCATGGCATTGGGCACGGCGCTGGTGACGACACTGGTGGGATGGACGTCCTTTGGCCTTCGCGGAGGTCTGCTGGCCTCA
Source organism: Ruegeria sp. HKCCA0235A (assembly GCF_013033235.1). Lineage (NCBI taxonomy): Bacteria > Pseudomonadati > Pseudomonadota > Alphaproteobacteria > Rhodobacterales > Roseobacteraceae > Ruegeria > Ruegeria sp. HKCCA0235A. The sequence goes on from NZ_WQDQ01000004.1 coordinate 101,023, forward strand.
GCCTCAGCCACACGGTTCGCGTCGGTGCTGGCCCCAACAATCGAACTGGTGGCCGGGCTGATCATTGCCGTGATCGCAAGTGGTTTGCTGCTGCGTGCGATTTAGGTCAGTCGAAAACCGGTTCCGGATACCCGACCCGCGCCAGATACAGCCCCTGCGGCGGGCACACTGGACCGCAGGCCGCACGGTCGGCAGCTTCCAGCGCCTCGCGCACCTCTTCCGGGGTCCACGCTCCGGCGCCCACACGTTCCAGCGTTCCGACGAAACTGCGCACCTGATTGTGCAGAAATGACCGAGCCCTTACGTGGAAATGAACCTCGGGGCCGGAAAAGCCCTGAACCTGTTCAACCCGCAACTCATCCAGAGTTTTGACCGGGCTGGCCGCCTGGCAAATCGACGACCTGAAGGTCGTGAAATCATGGCGACCCAGCAGCATGTTCGCCCCTTCCTGCATGGCCTCGACATCCAGCGGATGGTTGATCTGCCAAACCTGCCCTTTGTCATGGGTTGCAGGCGCGCGTCGCATCAGGATGCGGAACAGGTATTGCCGTTCGACCGCTGAAAACCGCGCGTGCCAATCGTCGGTCACGCGCGCGGCGTCCACGATCGCCACCGGCTGCGGTTTGAGGTGATAGTTCAGTGCCTCGGACAGGCGGAACGGGTCCCAGTCCTTGGCCATGTCGCAATGGGCGACCTGACCCAACGCGTGAACGCCGGCGTCGGTGCGCCCTGCGGCCGCAATCGTATGCGCACCCGGCTGGATACGGGACAGGGCCTGTTCGATTGCGCCCTGCACGGACGGCTGATCCTTTTGCCGCTGCCATCCGGCAAACGGTTCCCCCTGGTATTCGACTTTCAACGCGTATCTGGGCATGTGCCGCTGGTACAGCGCGGCGCGGGAACGGGCAAGGGGGCGAAAGCGCTGGTATGTGCGGTACCCGCTACCTATCTTGGGTGAAACGATAATTGCGGGGCGACGGATTGGTCATCTCATCTCTGGCAGACAGTCTTGTGCGCGGCGTCGAAACCATCGGCGACAGCGTATCCGAGACGTTTTTTGAGCCTGTCATCCGCCTGGGTGTCACCGGGTTGGCGCGGTCGGGCAAGACGGTTTTCATCACCTCGCTGGTGGCGAACCTGCTGGATCGGGGGCGCATGACCGGGTTGGTTGCGCAGCAGGAAGGTCGGATCAATGCCGCCTATCTGCAACCGCAGCCGGATGACACCGTGCCCCGGTTCGATTATGAAACGCACCTGTCCGCCCTAACGGGTCCGACACCGCACTGGCCGGACAGCACGCGCGCGGTGTCAGAGCTGCGCCTGTCCTTCAAAGCCCGCCCAGCCGGCTTGCTTGCCGGCTTGCAGGGACCGCGCACCGTTCATCTGGACATCGTCGACTACCCCGGCGAATGGCTTCTGGATCTGGCCCTGCTGGACAAGTCTTATGCAGACTGGTCTCGGGAAACACTGGAACGTATCGAGGCCCGCTCGGAGGCGGTCGAGTATCTGGGGCAGGTCAATGCCGCAGACCCTTCCGGCGCGCATGACGAGCCGACCGCGCAGGCGCTGGCATCGTCGTTCACGACCTATCTCAATCAGGCGCGTGAAGCGGGGTATTACGACTGTACCCCCGGGCGGTTCCTGCTGCCGGGGGATCTGGCCGGATCTCCGGTTCTGACCTTTGCGCCGTTGGTGGTGTCTGGCCCGTCGCGGCGCAGAACGCTTCAACGCGAGATGGAACGGCGATTTGAAGCCTATAAAGCCCAGGTCGTGAAACCGTTTTTTCGCGATCATTTCTCGCGCATCGACCGGCAGGTGGTTCTGGTCGATGCGCTGGGCGCTATTCACAAAGGTCCTCAGGCGGTCGAGGATATGCGCCGCGCCATGGCTGATATCCTGTCGGCCTTTCGCCCCGGCCGAAACGCGTGGCTCAGCCAATTGCTGCTGGGCAAAAGGGTTGAACGCATCCTTTTTGCGGCGACAAAAGCGGACCACCTGCACCACATGCAGCACCCCCGCCTGACCGCGATTATCGAGGCGTTGACGCGTGAGGCGCGTGATCGGGCGAATTTCGCCGGAGCCCGGACCGAGGCCCTGTCTCTGGCTTCGCTGCGTGCCACGACCGAAGAACTGCGCCACCACGACGGGACAGACTTGCCATGCGTTCGGGGTACCCTGTTGGAGAGCGGCAAACAGGCCGCCTTCTACCCGGGAGAATTGCCCGAGGATCCAGCGCATCTGTTGGGTCCGGCCAGAAACGGGGCTGATGCGTGGTTGGGCGAAGATTATGGCTTCATGGCCTTTGCCCCGGCGAAACTGTCGCTGAGACCCGGTGATGGCCCGCCGCATATCCGGCTGGACAGGGCGGCACAGTTCTTGATCGGAGATCGGTTGTGACGACAATTCTACGCCACGCACGCCCGACGGATGCGGGCACCATCGGGTCGATCCTGCACGGTTTCGCCTTGGAAAACGACTGGATGCCTGAATTGCACAGCTGCGCCGAGACGATCGCTTTCTGTGGTCGAATGATTGATCTGGAATGGGTGACCGTGGCCGAAACCGAGGCCGGCGTTGTTGGCTTTTTGGCGCTCGACGGTCATGAAATCCATTCGCTTTATCTGGATGCTTCGGTTCGGGGCTGCGGGATTGGTCGGCAATTGCTGGATCACGCCAAATCGGCCCGCTCAGAGCTGAGCTTGTACGCGTTTCAGAACAATGCCCGAGCCTGCCGGTTTTATGAACGTAACGGCTTTGCCGAGGTGGCCCGCAGCGATGGGGCGGACAACGACGAAAACCTGCCGGACATACGGTTTGTCTGGCGCAGCGAGGATGTGATCGATGGCTAAAGGCCCGGTTTTGATCGATCTTGAAACGGATGAGCCCCCTGCCGATGTCGCCAAGGCCCCGCCGGTGCCGGACATCGCGCAACCACAAGGGCAGGCGATGCAAGGCGCGGCGCGGCTGGCGGCGCGCAGACCATCGGCTCTGGCACGCTGGTTCTGGGGGCTTGCTCTGGCGGTGATCGGGGCGGCCGTATCGGTGGCCGCGTGGGATTTTGCAACTTCGCTGGTGGCGCGAACGCCTTTTTTGGGTTGGATCGTAACCGGATTGATCGCCGCTCTGGTTCTTGTGGCGCTTATGATCGCAATCCGTGAACTGGCCGCATTGGGGCGATTGTCCCGTGTGGATGGCCTGCGCCGGGCCGCAGATGCCGCGTTGGCTGAGGACGATCTGGCTCAGGCCCGCGCAGTCACCAATCGTATCATCGCATTCTACAAAGGCCGGGAAGACACGCGCTGGGGCCGCGAACGATTGACCGAGCGGATGGCGGATCAGTTCGATGCGTCAGCTCTGCTGGAATTTGCCGAAGTTGAGCTGTTGGCGCCTCTGGACGAAGCCGCCAGCCGCGAGGTCGAGGCCGCGGCCCGGCAAGTTGCAACCGTGACCGCATTGGTGCCATTGGCGCTTGCGGATGTGATAACCGCGCTGGCCGCGTCATTGCGGATGATCCGCCGGGTTGCCGAAATCTATGGCGGGCGCGCGGGTACGTTGGGCGGCTGGCGTCTGACCCGCAGTGTATTTGTGCATCTGGTGGCGACAGGGGCGGTTGCAGTCGGCGATGATCTGCTGGAGCCCGTCCTAGGCGGTTCCGTTCTGAGCAAACTGTCACGCCGGTTCGGAGAGGGTCTGGTCAACGGGGCCCTCAGCGCTCGTGTGGGTGTGGCCGCGATGGAGGTGTGCCGCCCGTTGCCCTTCTCGGACAGGCACAAACCTTCGACGCGGGGCATCATCAAGCGCGCCTTGCAGGGCCTGTTTTCCAAGGGTTGATCCAAAGCAAGGCGCCCCGGCCTGCGCTTCGGCACACTGAATGTGTCAAAGGAGCCAGCCATGACGGATCACGGTCACAGCCCGCAGGAAATCGCCGAACGGATCAACGCGCCGCCCGGCCGCGGCGTGTTGCGCGATGTCGTCTATGGCGGCATCGACGGGTCCGTCACCACATTTGCCATCGTGGCAGGCGTTGCAGGGGCAGGCCTTTCCCCTTTCGTTATCGTGGCGCTTGGCCTGGCGAATGTTCTGGCTGACGGATTTTCGATGGCGGCGGGCAATTATTCGGGCACCAAGGCCGAGCTGGACAACATTCGCCGCATCCGCGCGGTCGAGGAACGCCACATTGCGTTGTACCCGGATGGTGAGCGCGAAGAAGTGCGAGAGATCCTTGCGCAAAAAGGGCTGTCTGGCGACATTCTGATCGATGCCACGGCAGAGATCACCTCGAGCAACGAAAACTGGATCAACCTGATGATCGAAGGTGAATATGGTCTGGGCAGTGTCGACCCGCATCCGATGAAAGCCGCATTGGCCACCTTCTTTGCGTTTCTGGTGGCGGGGATGATCCCATTGCTGCCGTTCCTGGCGTCCGTGCCGAACGCGTTTGCGATCTCAGCCTGGATGACCATGGCTGTCTTTTTTGCGATTGGCGCGCTCAAAAGCCGGTGGTCACTGGCCCCCTGGTGGCGGTCGGGGATCGAGACGTTTTTGATCGGCGGGCTGGCCGCGCTGATCGCGTATCTCGTCGGGTCCTTGTTCCACCCATAAATTTTGCGCCGCTGGGATGACGGTTGTTGCGGCAGGCGTTACCGCAGACCCCGGACCTTTTCAGGCCGACGATCGCGCGTCCAGCGATTTCGGTGCTTTAGATCGGATCACAGCTTTCCTGACTGTCACTTTCGGACGGCTCAAGATAGCCTGACCTCCAAAAGGATCGGAGACTCGGTTGGAATCGCTGCTTGTTCTTGTTGGCCTGATTGTTCTGGCCATCCCTGTGACATTGATCGCACTTTTGGTCGGGCATTCCCGTTTGCGTCGCCGAGTAGAGCAGCTGGAAGCGCAAATTAACGCCTTGGCCTCAGGCGATGCGACGGTCCTGCCGCAACCGGAACAGGAAACGCCTGCACCGCAACCTGCTGCTGAAGAAAAGCCGCGCAGGCCGGCACCTTGGTCGGCTCCAAAACGGCAGGAAGACAACAGTGCCGACGCTCAGGATGCAGAGATTTCTTCTCCGGCTGTCGTGTTTCGCCATGACAGGTTTGCGGCTTTGGGCGCGTGGCTGCGCGAGAACTGGTTTTATGTGGTTTCGGCCCTGTCTCTGGCATTGGCCGGTATTTTCCTTGTGCAATACGGCGTCGAAAACGGTTTGCTGCCGCCGGCGGCCCGTGTCGTCGCTGCCCTGGGTTTCGGCACGGTTCTGATCCTCGGAGGAGAAGTCCTGCGCCGCAAGTTCGGTGATGACGAAGCGGTGGCAACCGCCTATCTGCCCTCGGTCTTTTCCGGTGCCGGGCTTGTCACTTTGTTCGGGGCGATCCTGTCCGCGCGCCAGCTGTACAACCTGATCGGTGCCGAAACGGCACTGGCAGGGATGGTCGTTGTCGCGCTGGTGGGCCTCGTTCTGGGGTGGTTCCACGGTCCGCTGCTGGCTGCGGTCGGTCTGATCGGAGCCTTTGCCGCTCCTTTCTTGGATGGGGGCGCGTCTGATGATCCCTCTTGGCTTTATGCGTATTTCCTGCTGGTTGCCGTCTTGGGGCTGGGTATCGACACGGTACGGCGCTGGGCATGGATCTCGGTCCTGACGCTGTTCGGGGCCTATGCGGCGAACCTGCTTCTGGTGACCGGGGCGCCGAGTACGGAATCGGGATACCTGATCGCCGCAACGGTGCTGGCGCTTTTGGCAACCGCCATCCCGTTGCGGCGCATTTGGCCTAATCACGCGGGCCCCATGCTGTCTGAGATGATCCGCCGCCCAAAGGCCCGCCCCTGGCCCGAATTCCCAACTCGACTGGCCGCCGGGGCCATCGCGGCAAGTACGGTGATCCTGTCCTGGCATTGGGCGGATACGGAACCCGAATTCTGGTTGGGCGTCAGCTTGTTGTCCACCCTCGTTCTGGCGTTGCTCCTATGGGCCAAGGATGCACCGGCCCTCCGGGACCTGACTGTCCTGCCTGCGGCCGGTCTGGTGGTCTTTGTCGCCTCTCACGGGCTTGAGAACGGCGCGGTTCTGGACAGGTTCGCGGGCACTTACGCGGAAACACCCGAGGCCGACTATCCGATGGTGGTGACTGTTCTGGTCGCCTTGGGAGGTTTGATGTCGGCCCTGATGGCCTGGCGGTCATTCACGACAAGCCAGTATCGCGCCGTCTGGGCCGGAGGAGCCGCGCTTTTTGCCCCTGTGCTGGCCATCGCGCTGGAAGTAGGCTGGCATCCGGCTTCGGTGATCGGAGCCTACCCCTGGGCGCTCCATGCGATCGCACTGGCGGTGCTGATGGTGGTTCTGGCAGAACGTTTTGCCCGTGTTGACGGCGATGACCGGATGCGAGCGGCTCTGGCCACTCTGTCCGCGCTGTCGTGTCTGGTGTTCGCTTGCGTCATCGTGCTCAGTTCATCGGCGCTCACGGTTGCTCTGGTCGCCAGTGTCGTGGTTGCCGCAGCGTTGGACCGCAGGTTCATCCTGCCGCCGATGAGCTGGTTCATCTGGGCGGGTGTCTTTACCGTCACGGTGCGTCTGGTGCTTGATCCCGGGCTGGACTGGGCCAATTCCGCTCCGGTGTCTGAGATGGCGATGGTCTATGGCGCGGCCACATTGGGATTTGTCGTGGGCTGGTGGCTTTTGCGTCCGTTGAAGCGCCCTCTGGCGGCGCTGCTGCTGGAAAGCGCGGCCTGGGCGACAGCGGGTATCCTTCTTTCATTGCTGCTGCTGCGTTGGCTCGAAGGCTTCGGAGAGGGCGGCGCTGACAACAGCCATTGGGGCCTGGGTCTGCTGGCCGTCATCTGGCTTTTGCTTGCGTTCGCGCAGGTGCAGAGGTTCGGGCTGGGTGGCAAGCTGAACTATTTGCGATACCTGCTTGCTCTGTTCTTTGCGGCTCATGGCCTATTCTATCTGTTGCTGGCATTGGCGGACCAGAACCCCTTGTTTGATCCGAATGCAGATCCGGTGCTGGGGGCGCCGGTTTTGAATACGCTGGCCGTTGCCTATCTGTTGCCCGCATTGGCCATCGGCGGTTCGGCCTGGAGGATCCGGGAAATGCCGAAACCGATCATGCAAGCAAGCTTTGCCGTTGCAGGGGTGTTGGCCGCAGTTTGGTTGGGTTTGGCGATCCGTCACGTCTGGCAGGGCGCGGCGGGTATGTATGAAGGCAACGGCGTCACGCAGCCCGAGCTCTACACCTATACCATCGTTCTACTGCTGATCGGGGCCGCTCTGTTCTATCAATCTCTGGCCCGCCGATCCGACCTGATGCGCAAGGCCGGGCTGGCGGTGATCGGGTTGGCGGTTGCCAAGGTCTTCCTGATCGACATCGCCGGTCTGGGGGGCCTGATCCGGGTGTTTTCGCTGTTGGCGCTGGGCCTTGCGCTGGCCGGTCTTGCGTGGCTTAACCGGTGGGCGAAACTGCGCCATTCGCTGCAGCGGGCAGAACCTCTGGACCATTAGGTGCAGGCGTCATATAAGCGCGGTCATGCATGACCGGATGGCCATCATTATTCGAATTATATCCCCGGCGCTCTGACCTCCTGAGACGCCGGGCAAAGGTGTTTGAGACTTCGCACCGACCGCTTCGATCCAATAGACGACCAGATCATCCAAAGGACGCCCCAAATGTGCGCCGACACGATCCAGACACCTGACTACAAAGACACGCTGAACCTGCCCAAAACCGATTTCCCCATGCGCGCCGGCCTGCCGAAACGCGAACCCGCATGGCTGGAACGGTGGGAGACCATCGGCGTCTATGACCGCCTGCGCGAGAAAAAGGGCCGCACACCCTTTACCCTGCACGATGGCCCCCCTTACGCGAATGGTCATCTGCATATCGGCCACGCGTTGAACAAGACCATCAAGGACATGATCGTGCGCTCCCATCAGATGATGGGCTTTGACGCGCGATACGTCCCCGGCTGGGACTGTCACGGCCTGCCGATCGAATGGAAGATCGAGGAACAGTACCGCAAGAAGGGCAAGAACAAGGACGAGGTGAACATTGTCGACTTCCGTCAGGAATGCCGCAAGTTCGCCGAAGGCTGGATCGACATCCAGCGCGAAGAGTTCAAGCGTCTGGGCATCACCGGCAACTGGGCCGATCCCTATATCACAATGGACTATCACGCCGAAGCCGTGATCGCGGACGAGTTCATGAAGTTCCTGATGAACGGCACGCTTTATCAGGGCTCGAAACCCGTTATGTGGTCGCCGATCGAAAAGACGGCGCTGGCCGAGGCCGAGGTCGAGTATCACGACAAGGAAAGCTTCACAATCTGGGTGAAGTTCAAGGTCGTGAATGCGGGCGATCTGGATGATGCCTATGTGGTGATCTGGACGACGACCCCATGGACCATGCCGTCGAACAAGGCCGTCGTCTATGGCAAGGACATTTCCTACGGTCTCTACGAAGTTACTGACACGCCCGAGGAATGCTGGGCCAAGGTAGGCGACAGGTTCCTGTTGGCCGACAACCTGGCCGCCGATGTACTGGGCCGTGCCCGTCTGAACGACGATCAGTGGACCCGTGTGCGCGACGTGACCGCTGACGAATTGGAGAGCGTTCAACTGCTTCACCCGTTGGCCGGGGCCGAAGGCGGCAACGGTGAATGGGACGACATCCGCGATTTCCGCGACGCTGACTTTGTGACCGATACCGAAGGCACCGGATTCGTCCATTGTGCACCGTCCCACGGGATGGAGGAATTCGAGCTGTACCGTGATCTGGGCATGCTGGAGCAGGTCATCACCTATAACGTGATGGATGACGGCTCGTTCCGCGCTGACCTGCCGTTCTTCGGCGGCAAATACATCCTGTCCCGCAAGGGCGGCGAGGGTGACGCCAACAAGGCGGTCATCGACAAGCTGGCCGAGGTCGGCGGGCTGCTGGCGCGCGGCAAGATCAAGCACAGCTATCCGCATTCGTGGCGCTCCAAGGCTCCGATCATCTACCGCAACACGCCTCAGTGGTTCGCATCCGTCGACCGCAAGCTGGATGACGGTATGGGCGAGATGGGCGACACCATCCGCGAACGTGCCCTGCGGTCGATTGACGAGCTGGTGAAGTGGACGCCGCAGTCCGGCCGCAACCGTCTGTATTCGATGATCGAAGCACGCCCGGATTGGGTTCTGTCGCGCCAGCGTGCATGGGGTGTGCCGCTGACGTGCTTCACCAAGAAGGGCGCTCTGCCCACCGATGCGGATTACCTGCTGCGCAACGCCGAACTCAACGCCCGCATCAAGGCGGCGTTTGAAAAGGACGGCGCAGACGTCTGGTACACGGACGGCTTCAAGGAAAAGATCCTCGACGGAATCGTCAATCCTGACGACTACGATCAGGTCTTTGACGTTCTGGATGTGTGGTTTGACTCGGGTTCCACCCACGCGTTCGTTCTGCGGGATCGCGAGGACGGGACCGAGGATGGCATTGCCGATGTCTACATGGAGGGCACCGACCAGCATCGCGGGTGGTTCCATTCCTCGATGCTGCAAGCCTGTGGCACCAAGGGTCGTGCGCCCTACCGCAATGTAGTAACCCATGGCTTCACGCTGGACGCCAAAGGCAACAAGATGTCCAAGTCGCTGGGCAACACCATCGTGCCGGAAGAGGTCGTCAAACAATACGGCGCCGATATCCTGCGCCTGTGGGTGGCGCAGACCGACTATACCGCCGATCAGCGGATCGGGCCGGAGATTCTGAAAGGCACCGCCGACAGCTATCGCCGTCTGCGCAACACCATGCGGTTCATGCTGGGCTCATTGGCCGACTTCACCGAGGCCGACCGCGTCGCGCCCGAGGATATGCCGCGTCTGGAACGCTGGGTTCTCAGCCGTCTGGCGGAATTGGATGAGCAGGTGCGCAAGGGTTATGGCGCGTTTGACTTCCAGGGTGTTTTCAGCGCCGTGTTCAACTTTGCTACGGTTGATCTGTCGTCCTTCTATTTCGACGTTCGCAAGGATGTTCTGTACTGCGACGGAGACAGCACACGCCGCCGCGCCGCGCGCACTGTTCTGGATATCCTGTTCCACCGTCTGACCACCTGGCTGGCCCCGGTTCTGGTCTTCACCATGGAAGAGGTCTGGCTGGAGCGGTTCCCGGGCGACGACAGTTCGGTCCATCTGGTGGACTTTCCGGACACACCCGCCGATTGGCGCGATGCCGAGCTTGAGGCCAACATGGCCAAGGTGCGTCGTGTGCGCCGGGCCGTGACTGCCGCGCTGGAGGTTCAGCGTCAGGACAAAGTGATCGGCTCCAGCCTCGAGGCGGCACCGATCGTGCATGTCGAGGATGGCGATACCCGCGATCTGCTGGCCACGTTCGACGTGGACGACATGTGCATCACATCGGGCCTGACCGTGACCGGCGATCCCGCCCCGGCCGAGGCGTTCCGTGTGCCGGAAATCGAAGGCGTTGCCGTCGTGTTCGAAAAAGCAGAAGGCGAGAAATGTCAGCGTTGCTGGAAAATCCTGCCTGATGTGGGCCGCCACACCCACGCGGGCGTCTGCGGGCGCTGCAATGAGGCATTGGGATAAATCAACGCGCCCCCCGAATTCAGTCGGGGGGCATTTAGGGCTATGTCTGCACAGGCTGCGGTGTTGGATTGAACAGATCAAAGCCAATCGCGGGATCTGACAGGGCTTTCCAAACCTGATAGTCCGTAAAGTAACCGGTGTGCCCGCCGGGATCGACCGGGATGTTTCGATTTGCAAAAATGAGACCACCCTCGATCTCGGTTCCGACAAAATCGTCCTGCCGGAAGATGTTGAACCACGAGGCGTTCAACTGACTGGCGGTGATGGTGAACATCTCGGGAAAATAGCGCTGATAGATATGCGTGACCGGAGAGCCCATCGTGATGAGTGTCAAAGTCCGCCCGCCGATGCGTCTCTGGACGCGTGGGTCAGCAAGCATCTGTGTGGCAATCACGGTGCCCTGCGAATGGGATATCACCGTAATATGATCCGCTGGAAAGATATCGAGAACATAGTACAACGTGCGATAGAAACGTTCGTCTATCGCCTTGCGATCCGGATAGTTGCGTTGTCGCGTTTCCAGATCTTTTCCCAGATAGCATTTGTCACGAATGGCGTAGGTAACGATATCCCGTGCAACGCCCAGCCCGGCGGAAACAAAATCAGAAAACCGGTACATCAACGCAGTTGCGCCAAGAACGATCAGGCCGATCTCGCCTTGCGAACAGGCCAACCTGTCCAAAGCCCAAGAGATCGGGTTGGTTTCACCTATGCCCACGTTGCATGCGGCCTCAAAACTCTGGTTGGCTGCGATCTCTCGGATCGTGACCAGAACCAGCACGATTGTACCAAACAGAAAGACCCACTGCGCCAGCCGGTTTACAATCGCCCGGCTAATCAGACCGCTGCGGGTGTGAAGGTTGGCCTTGTACGTTTTGCGACCTGCAAAAAGCCCGACGCCAACGAACCCCAACAGAACGATGGCCACAAAGGCCACGCTGAGAGTTTCGATGGACTCGTTCAAATTGCTTTCAAAAAGACGTTGCAGCTGACCGCCGGACAGGCCCGAAACAGTTTCCAGCAATTGCTCTATGGTCAACCAGAGGCCGGAAATGAAGAACATCCAGAAAACCAGCATGCCTGCACAGATGCTGGGGTACAGCCGCCTGTGCTCTGAAAGTGTGTCATTGATCTGCAGCGTCCAGGCGGACAACGCGTAAAGAATGAGTGTCAGGAAGATAAGAGTGGCCCAGAAAATGGACAGCAGAAAAACCTGAAACGCCACGAATTGCTCCAGGGCCGGCGGGCAATTTCCCGTGTCGGAAGGGACGCAGACCCACAATTTCAGGCCCAGCGGCCCAATGACCAGGCACAGAGTCAGTGCTGTTCCCATTGCGAGCATTCCACGCCAGAAGACCCGCCTGAGATAGGTCGGCGCCGATCGGCTTTGCCCCAGCCCGACAATGGCCCCGCCGGCGTACAGCCCGAACAGAAGCCAGAACAACAGGGCAGGGTTCTGGAAAACCGAGACAGGTATCCGGTCGGTCATGACCGCTGCGGCACCAATCAACAAAAAGACGTTCAGCGTCGCAACCGCACCGAAGAAGATCCATGTGAAAAGATGTACCAGCTGTGCCGCAAGTGTATTCCTGCCATTGGGCTGGTCCGAGGCAACGCCTTTGCGGATGTGGGTTTGCTCGACATTGTCCATCGCCAGATATCCCAACGCCAGAACGACCCAAATCAGGTCCAGCACGGTTTTGATCGCTCCTTTCGGGGCCGGAGAGCGATCAGCCCAATAAACTTCGGCAAACAGGGCCTTGTCCTGAGGAACAGCCGGGTCAGTCACCGTGCGCAGATTGACTTCGAACAGCTCTGCATTTCTTGGATTTCCGTCGAAGGTGGATTCGGCCAGTTCGATCATGCCGCGTTCGACTTCGATCGGTGGTCTGGGGTTTCCATCCAGCCAGGTTGTTGCTGCGCCAACGACCTGATCGACGGTTTCGCCGGGTTTTTGTTCACCGATTCCATGTACCGTGAGGATCAAATGTCGACCCATTGCGTTCTCCAAAATCTCTTTAAGTAACGGCAGGAGCGTATCACGAATGGCGCCAATGCCCAAAAATGACTTTTTGCGTGGTCTTGCACATTCCCGCGCTTGTGCTTGGCGCTTTGATCTGAAACCGTCGGTCCATGGCGATGAATTCCGTTGAAACTCAGTTCGGACGACTTGGTGTTGAAGAAACAGACGGAGCCCTTACACGGCTTGTCTGGAACGGCAGGGACGAGGGTGAGCCGACTGCGCTGCTGCGCGAAGCCGCCGCCCAGTTGAGGGCCTATGATCAAGGGCGGCTTGACCGTTTCGATCTGCCGTATCGCATTGACGGATCAGAGTTTCAAAAGCAGGTCTGTGACCTGATCTATGCCATCCCGCTTGGAGAAACGCGCACCTATGGCGATATCGCCAAAGAACTGGGGCAGCCCGCCCAGCCGGTTGGCCAAGCCTGCGGAGCAAACCCCATTCCCGTGATCATTCCCTGCCACCGGGTACTGGCCGCAAATGGCTTGGGCGGTTTTTCGGGCGACGGTGGTGTTGAGACGAAAGTTGCCCTGTTGCGGCATGAGCGGGCGGCAGGTCTTTTGATCTGAGCGTCGAAATTCGGTTGCAATCCGCTTTTTGCAGACACAACTTGTAACAGTTGCTGAATTTGAAGGACCGCATTGCATGACCACTGAACAAGACCGTGCAGCCCGCAAGAAGGCCATTATAGACCGGTTGATGTCGCTTGAAGCGCAAGAGCTTGCAACGGCGCAGGCGCATTACGATGCGTTTTTGAAAGATGCCCAGTTGGACGACCGGGAAGGTCACGACAAGGATGACATCGCCGCATCGCGGGAAAATGCCGATCTGGCGGCTGCCTTTGATGCCCCGGTCCATGCGCATCATGCAAAGATTGATGTCATCGAAAATACCGATTTCAGCCTTGCCGACACGGTCAGGCCAGGAGCTGTGATCAAGTTCAACAACCGCAGATTTGTTGTGTGTGTTTCAACAACGCGGTTTGAAGTGGATGGCAAGACCTATATGGGCATTTCAACCCAAAGCCCGATATATCTGGCGATGGCAGGTCTGCAAAAGGGCGACGTCTTTACCCATAACGGCACCGAATTCGAGGTGCAGGACGTTCTGTAAAACGGGACGGGCAGCGCTGCGTCAGGCGCGGCGCTGCGGAACAACCTGTTGGGCGATGCCTGCGAAGGTCAGGTACAGGCTGGTGATGACCAGCCCCCAATGGGCCCAGCTTTCCGGGTGAAAATCGACCCATGCGGCCCAACCCGCGAAGAACGTCCATGCCAGCGCCATCGGCAAAGTCAGGCTGCGCCAGCGCTCGGTGCGCACGGGATGAACGAATTTCAGCGGTAGAAACATGGCCAGCGACAGCAGGGTGACCAGCAGCAGGATGATCCAGAAATTCGGTTCCAGCGCGAAGATCACGATCACGAACATGTTCCAGCACCCGGGAAAACCGGAAAAGGAATTGTCCTTGGTTTTCATGCGTGTATCCGCGAAATACATCGCACTGGCAAATGTGATGACGATGATCGCGAACCATCCGGTCCAGCCGTCCATCAGCCCCGATTTGAACAGGGCAAAGGCCGGGATGAACACATAGGTCAGGTAATCGATGATCAGATCCAGCAGAACGCCGTCGAACTCGGGCGCGTTGTGCTTGACGTGATAATGTCGCGCCAGCGGGCCATCGATACCGTCTACAATGAAAGACACGACAAGCCAAAGATACATAAGGCTCCATTTCTCTTCAACGGCAGCCAGCATGGCCAGCATGGCAAAAACAGCGCCTGTTGCTGTAAAGAGATGAACGGAAAGAGCTTTGAATCTGAGTGTCATGCGAGCGTCATGACTGATGCGCGTCCGAGATGCAAACCAAAAGCCCGGGTTTTCGAGTCATGTGCACGTCAGGCTTTGGGATGCGCGCGGTTGTAGACCTCCATCAACCGCGCAGTGTCCACTGCCGTATAGGCCTGCGTCGTCGACAAGGAGGCGTGGCCAAGAAGCTCTTGGATGGCACGCAGGTCGCCTCCGGCTGACAGCAGGTGGGTGGCAAAGCTGTGCCGCATCGCGTGGGGTGTTGCGGTTGAGGGCAACCCCAATTGCATACGCGCCTTGGCCATAACCCCTTGGATTGCACGTGGGTTCAATGGCCCGCCACGGACACCTCGAAATAGGGCTTTGTCCTGTGCTTGTGGATGGGGGCATAACTTCAGGTATCTGTCGACCGCTTCGCGGGCGGCAGGAAGAACCGGTACGACCCGTTCTTTGTCGCCTTTCCCGACGATGCGCAGCGTGGCGGGCAAAGGCACGTCCGCTCCGGTCAGGGACAGCGCCTCGGATATGCGCAGGCCGCATCCGTACAGCAGCGTCACAACCGCGACGTCGCGCGCCGCGACCCAGTCGGATGTGGATTGCAGTTCCACCGTATCGATCATGGCGCGGGCTGCATCTTCGGCCAGTGGCCGGGGCAGTTTCTTGGTGAATTTCGGCGCGCGGGTGGACAGAACGGCGGTGGGCTCGAACCCCTCACGCTCTGCCAGCCAACGGTAGAAGCTTTTGACCGCCGACAGTTTACGCGCCAAAGACCGCGCGCTGACGTCCGCGCCGCGCTGATCCGCCATCCAGGCGCGCATATCCGACACTGTGATCCGTTCCAGCGCCTTCAGGCCATACCGTTCGGCGTGATGCAGGGTCATGAACGACAGAAACTCGACGACGTCGCCACGATAGGCGTTTAGCGTATTCTCGGATCGTCCGGCCAGTGCGCTCAGGCTGTCCAGCCAATGCTGAAGCGCGTCGCGGCAGGCAGGCGAGATCAGGCTCACGACAACCAGTGGCGCATCGAGCGTTCGAACACGCCGGCAAAAAAGGCCAGAAGATCGGTGCCCAGCTGCGGTGTGAAATGCCGCGGGTCGCGGGCGGCCATGACGATCATGCCAGGCAGGCGACCGGCCCCGAGGTCCAGCTTCAGGCAGGCCTCGGAACGAAGCTGATCGGCCTGTGACCCGAAAATACGCCGACTCGGCTGATGGATTTCCCGCAAGATCACATCCCGCGCAGGACCGCCGCGATCAATGGTCAGGTACCGGTCGATGAAACCGGGTTCCGCAATCGTCAGGACCCCGCCCAACGTGTCGATTGCGGGATCGTTCTGAACCACGGTTGTTTCCAGAACCAGCGTAACGCTGTCGACGCGCAGGATGTCCGCCACATCGGCGCCCAGCGTGCGCAGGAAATCTTCGAACTCGACAGGTTCCAGCAATCGCAGAATGGCGCGGTGGACCTGATTGGTGCCCGCGAGGTTTTCATAGGCCGCAGCGATGACGGAACGGTGGGTGTCTTCCAGCCGATCCAGTCGCGCCTCGAGCCGTTGCATCGCGATGCCGCGCAGGTCAATCACGTTGTCGCCGCGCGCTTGCTCGTTGGCTGCGACAAGCGCCTGCATCAGGTCTTTGTCGTCCAGTACGACATCCGGCTCGGCCAGAATTGCCGCGCGGAGGTTATCCTCGAGTTTGGGGGTGCTGCTCATGTCCCGTCCGGTCTTTTTTTGTTGTCGCGGCTTATAACATGCCGGACCGGATTTGCCTTGGAAAAAATGCACGCAAAGGTGGATTTCCTTGTATGCTGTGGCAAGGGGCTCCCGCCCGCCATGCCTGATCACAGATCAGACATTTGGCCGTTGGGCCGGGCGCGGCGCCTTTCGGCACCGCGCGGTCGGGTCTGGGATCAGAGGATCTTCTGACCGGTTTTAGCCCAGTCCGCGAGGAAGGTTTCCAGGCCTTTGTCCGTCAAGGGATGGTCGGCCAGTTTCTTGATCACGGCAGGCGGTGCGGTGATCACATCGGCCCCGATGCGGGCGCTGTCGGTCACGTGGTTGACGGTGCGGATCGATGCAGCAAGGATTTCGGTCTCGAACCCGTAGTTGTCATAGACCTGACGGATGTCTGCGATCAGATCCATGCCGTCGAGGTTGATATCGTCAAGCCGTCCGATGAATGGCGAGATGAATGTCGCGCCCGCTTTTGCAGCCAGAATCGCCTGATTGGTCGAGAAGCAGAGTGTCACATTGACCATCTGGCCTTCGTCGCTGAGCGTCTTGCAGGTTTTCAAGCCGGCCCATGTCAGCGGCACTTTGACGGCGATATTCGGCGCGATCTTGGCCAGTTTGCGGCCTTCGGCGATCATGTCGTCAGCTTCGGTGGCGACAACCTCTGCCGATACCGGGCCGTCGACCAGCTCACAAATCTCTTTGGTTACTTCCAGAATGTCGCGGCCCGATTTCAGGATCAGCGAAGGGTTGGTGGTTACGCCGTCCACCATGCCCAGATCGTTCAGTTCGGCGATGGCGTCGATTTCGGCGGTGTCTACGAAGAATTTCATGAGGGCAGTCCTTTGATGGGTTGGCCTTGGTCGCGGATGGCTTTACCTCAAAGAGACCCCTGCTGGAACCCCCTGCGAAGGATATGCCGTGAGCGCTAACGGATTTTTCGACCAAGGAGAGCTGGTTGCGGTGCTTACAACGCAGCCGCTTGACCGGACGCTGGATTACAAGGCGCCCGAAGGCGGGTGCGTTCTGGGCGCTTTTGTCGAGGTTCCTTTGGGCCCGCGCAAGGTTCTGGGGGTGGTTTGGGGGCCGGGGCAGGGCGGCTTTGACCTGAGCAAGGCGCGCTCGGTGATCCGGGTTCTAGATGTTGCACCGATGCGTGAAGAGATGCGGGTGTTTCTGGAAAAGGTTGCCGATTACACTCTGACACCCATGCCTGCGATGCTGCGTCTGGCGACGCGGGCACCGGGCTTGAGTGATCCGCCCTCGATGCGCAAGGTCTATCGGCCGGGTGAAGGTCAACCAGACCGTATGACAGACGCCCGGGCCCGGGTTCTGGGGGTATTGCGCGACTATGGCGGGCTGGCTTTTACCTTGAAGGAACTCGCCGAGCAGGCGGGTGTAACGTCATCCGTTGTCAAAGGGTTGGTCCAACAAGGCGCCGTGCGCGAAGAGGACAGCCCGCGCGACCTGCCTTATCCTCATCTTGATCCGGACCTTCCCGGGAAAGACCTGACAGCGGATCAGGCAGCGGCGGTCGAACGGCTTCAGGCCGGGCAGCGGACCGGCGATTACGGCACCACGCTGCTGAAAGGAGTTACCGGTTCTGGTAAGACCGAGGTTTATTTGGAGGCTGTGGCCGAGGCGTTGCGCATGGGGCGGCAGGCCTTGGTTCTGCTGCCCGAGATTGCCCTGACCGCAGAATTTCTGACCCGGGTCGAGGCGCGGTTCGGTGCGCGCCCGGCGGAATGGCATTCCGGCGCAACCATGACGGAACGGCGGCGGGTCTGGCGGATGGTCGGGCAGGGCAATGCGCAACTGGTCGTGGGCGCCCGGTCGGCGCTGTTTCTGCCATTTCGCGATATGGGGCTTGTAGTGGTCGATGAAGAACACGACACGTCCTACAAACAGGAAGACGGCGTGCACTACAGCGCACGCGACATGGCGGTTCTGCGCTCGGCGATCTGTGGCGCGCGGGTGATTCTGGCCAGTGCGACACCTTCGCTGGAAAGTTGGGCCAATGCCGAGGCGGGCAAGTACGAAAGGCTTGACCTGACCTCGCGCTTCGGAGCGGCGGTATTGCCCGAGATGAAGCCCATCGACATGCGGGCCGAGCAGATGCCGCCCGGAACGTGGGTTTCTCCGTCTTTGCGGCAAGCGGTACAGCAGCGGATCGAAAAAGGTGAACAATCGCTGTTGTTCATCAACCGCCGTGGCTATGCGCCGGTCACCTTGTGCCGGGCCTGTGGCGAGCAGATCGCCTGTGATCATTGCGACGCACGCATGGTCGAGCACCGGTTTCTCAAGCGATTGATGTGCCACCAATGCGGCGAAACCAAGCCGATGCCCGAAGCCTGCCCCTCCTGCGGCGTGGAGGGCAAGCTGGCCCCGGTCGGGCCGGGGATCGAACGGCTGGCGGAAGAAGCCGAGGCGACCTTCCCGGAGGCGAAAATCGCGATGCTGAGTTCCGATCTTTTTGGTTCAGCCCGGGCATTGAAAGCCAAGATTGAAGAGATCGCCGCCGGGGATGCCGACATCATCATCGGTACGCAATTGGTGGCGAAGGGGCACAACTTCCCCAAGCTTACATTGGTCGGTGTGATTGACGCTGACCTTTCCCTGCACGGCGCGGATCTGCGTGCGGCCGAGCGTACGTTTCAATTGATGCGGCAAGTGGCTGGGCGCGCGGGACGGGCGGACAAGCCGGGGCAGGCGCTTTTGCAGACCTTTCAACCGGAACACCCGGTGATCCGGGCCATCCTGTCGGGTGATGAGGAAGGGTTCTGGAAAGCCGAGGCAGCGGGTCGACAGGCAGCAGGCGTGCCACCCTATGGTCGCATGGCCGGGATCGTGCTGTCGGGCCCCGAGGTCGGACCGGTCTTCGATATCGGCAATGCAATGGCCCGCAACGATGCGCCCCTGCGCGCCATCGGTGCTCAGGTCTTTGGCCCCGCGCCTGCACCCATTGCGCGTATACGCGGCCGCCACAGAGTGCGCTTGTTGGTGAAAGCACCGAAAGGGGCGCCGATTCAGGATGCCATCGCCCGCTGGATCGCCCCATTGCGTCTGAAGGGCGATATCCGCCTGACCGTCGATATCGACCCACAGAATTTTTACTGACCTCTGCATCTGTGCAGGGTGATTGTGCGCAGACCGCTTCCCTCTCGCCAAAGCAGCGAAATGGGCGTAGAGGGGTCTCATGCTGAAACCCATGCCCCTTACCGAGGCGCAGAGCCTGCCGTTCTGGCGCCGCCCCATCACGCTGTTGTTCATGATGGCGCTGACCATGCCCATTGCGTTCAACGCATGGAGCGCGCTGCTGAACAACTTTGTTATTGAGGTGGCGAACTTTGATGGCGCGGATATCGGTCTGCTGCATACAGTGCGCGAGATTCCGGGGTTTCTGGCGGTTGGCGTGATTGCCGTCATCATTTTCATTCGCGAGCAGGTGCTGGCGATGATCTCTCTGATAATGCTTGGTGTCGCAACGGCGGTGACCGCGTGGTTCCCCAGCCTGGGCGGGTTGCTGTTTGTGACCTTGTTTAGCTCGATCGGGTTCCATTACTACGAGACCGTGAACCAGTCGCTTCAATTGCAGTGGCTGCCCAAGGATCGTGCTCCGCAGGTGCTGGGATGGCTGGTTGCGATGGGATCGGCGGCGACCATGGTGGTGTATGGGCTGATCGTACTGACCTGGGATCGCTTTGATCTGTCCTACAACTTTGTATTCATGGCGTCGGGTGGAGTTACGGCTGTGCTGGCCCTGTTCTGTCTGTTCGCCTATCCGCAATTCGATGCGCCCACGCCGCAGACCAAGAAGCTGATCCTGCGTCGCCGGTATTGGCTGTATTATGCATTGCAGTTCATGGCAGGCGCGCGGCGGCAGATATTTGTCGTCTTTGCCGGGTTCATGATGGTCGAGAAATTCGGCTTTGAAGTGCATGAGCTCACCAGCCTCTATCTGATCAATCTGATGATCAACATGATGGCCGCCCCATTGCTGGGAAAGGCGGTGGCAAAGTTCGGTGAGCGGCGCACGCTGATATTTGAATACACCGGTCTGGCCATCGTGTTCGCAGCCTATGGCGGCATCTATTGGTTCGGCTGGGGTGTTCTGCTTGCGGCAATCCTTTATGTGATCGACCACGTGCTGTTTGCGCTGGCTTTGGCGTTGAAAACCTATTTCCAGAAAATCGCCGACCCTGCTGATATCGCGCCGACCGCTGCGGTGGCCTTTACGATCAATCATATTGCGGCGGTGTTTTTGCCCGCTTTGCTTGGCCTGCTTTGGGTCGTGTCGCCGGGCGCTGTGTTTGGCCTGGCCGCGGCGATGGCGATCGTTTCGCTGCTGTTGTCCCTGTTGATCCCGCGTCACCCCGAGCCTGGCAACGAGACCATCCTGACCAAATACGCTCCGGCCCCTGCGGAATAGGTCTCGGCGCTTGACCTTGACGGCGCGGCGTCCTAGGCGCGGTGTCAATCGAGACAGGAGGCCCCAATGCCCACATTCACCGCACTGACGACGCTGACAGGTAAGAAGGCCGCCGAAGGTCTGGGCGAGGCGATGGAACGTCTGGAGCCAGAGCCAACCGGCGTTGGTGTGTTCGAAGTCGAAGACGGCTCCGGCCTGTGGGAGGTCGGCGGATATTTCACCGAAGCCCCCGACGAGACCGCACTGGCGGTTCTGGCCGCGGCATTCGACGCCAAACCGTTTGTTGTTTCAGAGCTGCCGGAAACCGACTGGGTTGCGCATGTACGACGCGAGCTTGCGCCCGTCGAGGCGGGGCGTTTCTTTGTCTATGGAAGCCACGATGCCGACAAGCTGCCCGAAGGTCGCATTCCATTGCTGATCGAGGCCGCAATGGCCTTTGGCACCGGCCACCATGGTACGACGTTGGGTTGCCTCAAGGCCTTTGACAGATTGCTGGACGAAGGGTTCACCGCGACGAAAGTGGCGGATATCGGCTGCGGCACCGCCGTTCTGGCCATGGCCGCAGCCCGGGTTTGGGACGGCGACATCATTGCCAGTGACATTGATGAAGTGGCCGTTGACGTGGCCGAAGCCAACCTCAAGGCGAACGGGATGTCCGGTGCCGTACGGTGCGTGGAAGCCGCTGGTTTCGATCACCCCGATCTCAGGGCGCACGCGCCCTATGACCTGATCTTTGCCAATATTCTCAAAGGTCCTCTGGTCGCCCTCTCGCCGGAAATCGCGGCGAATCTGCGTCCCGGAGGGTATGCAATCCTGTCGGGGATCCTCAACGAACAGGCCGATGATGTGGTGTCCGTTTATTCTCAAAATGAATTCAATCTTACCCATAGGGATGAGATTGGTGAATGGACGACCCTAATCTTAATGAAACAGGGCGCAAACTAGGCCATTTGCAGGAGTTTTGTGGAATTTTGCCACGTTTTTGTCGTAATCTCTTTTTACCGTTTTCTGACTGAAGTCGAGGGGGGCGGTTTTTGGAGGCTGCCATGACGGGTAAACAACTGGAGTTCACTCAGCGCGTTAATCGCCTGAACAAAAAACATCAAAAGATGAGCCGTGGCTATCGCGCGACGATGCGCAAGGATGGTCTGGTCGTCATGAAGCCGCAGCGGGTAAGCTCGGCAGTGCCGGCCAGGGTGCTGTTGCTTACGCTTCTGAGTGTTGTGGCGTTCAAGGCGTTTCTTTTGTCCAGCCTTGGCCCGACCGGATACCAATATCGGATCGACAGTTTAAACGAAGGCACATCGGTCGAAAAAGCAGGTGCCTGGGTGATGCAGATTGACCCGGTGTCGCAGGCGATTGCCGTGCAACTCAACAAGATTTTATACTGAATCTCAGTTTTGACTCAGTTTTCGGACGAAAAACACCGCGTGCCCGGGGCGCGCGGTGTTTCTGTTTGCCCCTCAAGGGAGGAGGAAGGGGCGTATGCGAGTGGTGGTCGGTATCACCGGCGACCTTGGGCGATGGCGTCGATGTCGCCACGGCACAGGCCGATATCTTCCAGTTCACGATCGGTTAGACCGGTCAGCGCGTTGCGGGTAACGCGGGCGTCATTCCATTCGACGGCGGCGTTCACGGCCGATACGAAAAATGCGCCGATACGGCCAACGAGGCCGAACGAGCCAGTGGAGGCGAAGCGGGTGGTGTCCAGTGCAGCCATATCCTGTTTCCTTCTGGTTGGTGTTCACTTTGCAGTCTTGCGATCTGCCCGGCATCTAGTGCCGCCAAATCACCTGCACAAGTTCAGTTTTTGCATGTGTCCTATGCGTTTCCTGCAATGCTGCAAAAGGATGAAATCCCCTTAAAAAATTGGTGAAAACGCGTTCACAAAAGTGTCGAATTCAGACTTTTTGAAGTCGCAAATGGCGCGTTGAGTCGCCCATGGGACAGGTGTGTCGTTTTCAGGCCTTGGGTCAATTCGCTTGGAAAATGTTCACGCTTCGTGCTAGGCGTTGGAAAAAGATCACAGAACCCGAGCAGGCCGAGGCAAAACATGCGAATTCTGGGCATTGATCCGGGGCTTAGGACCCTGGGGTGGGGCGTCATCGAATCAAATGGCAGCCGCCTGAGCCATGTGGCCAACGGTTTGTGCAAGTCGGATGGGGATGATCTGGGTGAGCGGCTGTTGTCTCTTCACAACCAGATTGTCGAAGTCATCGCCGATCACCGACCGGACCAGGCGGCCATCGAACAGACCTTTGTGAACAAGGATGGCGCCGGTACGCTCAAACTGGGCCAGGCGCGGGGTGTTGCGCTGCTGACGCTGGCACAGGCCGGATTGCCGGTGGGGGAATACGCACCCAACCGCGTCAAAAAGACCGTGGTTGGTGTGGGTCATGCCGAGAAAGAGCAGGTGCTGCACATGGTCAAACTGCAATTGCCCGGATGTCAGCCCAAAGGGCCGGATGCGGCAGATGCTCTGGCGATTGCGATCTGCCATGCCTATTACGGCAAGACGCAACAGGTGCGTGTGAAAGAGGTGCGGGCATGATTGGCAAACTGACAGGTCGCTTGGACTACCGCGCGGCGGATCACGTGCTGATCGATGTGCGTGGCGTTGGCTACATCGTCTATTGCTCTGATCGGACCATGGCCGCACTGCCGGGTGTGGGCGAGGCGGTTTCGATCTATACGGATATGGTCGTGCGCGAGGACCTGATGCAGCTTTATGGCTTTCTCTCGCTAGTCGAGAAGGAATGGCACCGCCTTTTGTGCTCGGTTCAGGGGGTCGGAGCGAAAGTCTCTCTGGCGATCCTCAGCGCGCTGGGGCCGGACGGTGTCAGCCGCGCAATCGCACTGGGAGATTGGGCGGCGGTCAAGGCGGCGAAAGGCGTGGGGCCGAAAACGGCGCAGCGGATCGTTCTGGATCTCAAGGACAAGGCGCCGGGCGTAATGGCCATGGGTGGCACGGTGACCGATGCGATGGATGGCCCTTCGATCGAAGTTGTCGAGCCTGTCGAGGCAGCGCCTGTTGCGAAGCGAACGCCAAAACCGGCCTCCGGGGCCGCTGCGGCATCAGCGGGTGCGCTGTCAGCCTTGTCCAATCTGGGTTATGGGCCGTCGGATGCAGCAGCCGCGGTTGCCGAGGCGGCCGCCAACAACCCGGATGCAGACGAAGCGGGTTTGATCCGTGCTGCCCTGCAATTGCTGGCTCCGAAAGGCTGAATGAATGGTAGACGCTGATCCCACTGTGCGCCCGGACCCATTGCCCGAGGACAATGACCGCGCATTGCGCCCGCAGGGCTTGGATGAGTTCATCGGTCAGGCCGAGGCACGCGCCAATCTGCGCATCTTCATCCAATCTGCCCGCCAACGGGGCGAGGCGATGGATCACACGTTGTTCCATGGCCCTCCGGGGTTGGGCAAGACGACGCTGGCGCAGATCATGGCGCGTGAACTGGGGGTGAATTTTCGCATGACGTCCGGGCCGGTTCTGGCGAAAGCGGGCGATCTGGCTGCGATCCTGACCAATCTCGAAGCGCGGGATGTCTTGTTCATCGACGAAATCCACCGCCTGAACCCGGTGGTGGAAGAGGTGCTTTACCCCGCGATGGAAGACTTCGAGCTTGATCTGGTGATCGGCGAGGGGCCCGCCGCGCGAACGGTTCGGATCGAGTTGCAACCCTTCACGCTTGTCGGGGCCACGACGCGCATGGGTTTGCTGACCACACCTTTGCGCGACCGGTTTGGTATTCCGACCCGGTTGCAGTTCTACACTGTGGACGAACTGCATGAGATCGTCACCCGAAACGCGCGGAAACTCGGCGCTCCGGCGGATGATGAGGGCGCGCGAGAGATTGCGCGCAGGTCGCGCGGTACACCGCGCATCGCCGGACGTCTGCTGCGCCGGGTGGTGGATTTCGCCATTGTCGAAGGAGATGGGCGGATCACCCGCGAACTGGCTGACGGAGCCTTGACGCGGCTGGGTGTGGACCATTTGGGACTGGATGGTGCGGACCGCCGGTATCTGAAACTGATCGCCGAGAATTATGGTGGTGGTCCTGTCGGGATCGAAACGATGTCAGCCGCCTTGTCTGAAAGCCGGGACTCGCTGGAAGAAGTGATCGAGCCCTTTCTGTTGCAACAGGGGTTGATCCAGCGAACACCGCGTGGGCGGATGTTGGCGCAAAAGGCCTGGACGCATCTGGGCATGAATGCACCCAAACGGCAAAGCGATCTGTTCGGTTGAAGCTTGCGCTTGGAAATTTTATGCCTTCGGCGAGAGTATTTTCGAAAAGATGAAGGCCTGACCGTGACACCGGAAGAAATTGAGGCGCTGTTCACGCGCGAAAGCGGTGAGTTTCTGTTTGCCCGTTGGGGACGACCCATCGTGCCGATTGTGTTTGGTGTTGAAGACGAAACGCTGTCCACTGTGAAGGGCGCCTTCGAGGCGGTTGTCACCTTGGCCGGTCACAAAATGGCCGAAACCGACCCCGAACTTGGTGCCAACTGCATGGTCTTCTTCTTCCGGGATTGGCAAGAGCTGCTGGACGTGCCGGATCTTGATCGTCTGATCCCGGATCTGGCACCGTTGGTCGGGCGCTTGGTTGAAGCGGATGCAAACCAGTACCGCATTTTCCGGTTCGAAGAAGACGGCGCGATCCGTGCGGCTTTTGTTTTTCTTCGCATGGACAAGCAGTTGTCCAAGGTACCGGCGGAAACGCTGGCGCTGAGCCAGGTGGTGCAGACCATCCTGCTTTGGTCCGATACTGCGTTTCGGACGCAATCTCCGCTGGCCGTGGCGGGCGAAACGACGATCCTGCGCCCCGATATTGCTGCGTTGATTCGGGCTGCTTACGATCCGGTTTTACCGGGTTCGGCGCAGGATGCGTCTCATGCGCTCAGGTTGTTTGCCCGGTTGGAGCCACTGCAATGAAACATACCTATCCGGTTCGCGTTTATTATGAAGACACCGACATGGGCGGCGTCGTCTATCACGCGAACTATCTGCGGTATATCGAACGTGCGCGTTCGGATTGGGTGCGCAATCTGGGCAATGACCAGAACGCGATGCGGGAAGAGGGCATTGTTTGGGTCGTGCGGCGGGTCGAGGCCGATTACCTTTCGCCCGCCAGGTTCGACGACGAACTGATCGTCGAAACCGAAGTTACGGAAATCTCGGGTGTGCGGCTGACCATGGCGCAGCTGGTCCGGCGCGGCGAGACCGAGATTTTTCGCGCCTCGGTCACTGCCGTTTGCATCAACAAGGATGGCAGGCCGATCCGGCTTCCGGCAGAGATTCGCGCATTGATGTAACAATTTGCGGGTCACGGGTGGTTCTGTTGGCATTTCAGCCCCAACTGCGTTAGCGTTTGGCAAAACAAGGCCAAACAAACGGCCGTCAGGCAAAAACAAAGAGCAGGTTCATGGAAGCTGAAACGCTGGCGCTGGCGCAGGAGATCGATTTCTCCATGTGGGGGCTGTATGCCCGCGCGACCATTATCGTCAAATTGGTGATGTTGATGCTGATCGGTGCATCCATCTGGTCCTGGGGCATCATCATCCAGAAGCTGATCAATTACCGCGCGGCCCGTCGCGAGGCGCAGGCATTTGACGAGAGCTTCTGGTCCGGCAACCCTTTGGACGAGCTGTTCGAGCAGATCGGAACCCAGCCGGATGGCAGTTCTGAAAAGATTTTTGCTGCCGGAATGATCGAATGGCGCAGGTCGCACCGAAATGATGGCGGATTGATTGCCGGAGCGACCGCGCGGATAGACCGGTCCATGGATGTGGCCATAGCGAAAGAGGCAGAGACCTTGCAGAAAGGTCTGCCAATCCTGGCCACGGTTGGATCGACTGCGCCGTTCATCGGCCTGTTTGGTACCGTCTGGGGCATCATGAATGCGTTTATCGAAATCGCCGAACAGCAGAATACCAATCTGGCGGTCGTGGCCCCGGGTATTGCCGAGGCACTGTTGGCAACGGGGCTCGGCCTTCTGGCCGCGATCCCGGCGGTTATTTTTTACAACAAGCTCAGTGCAGACTGTGACCGCATCGTTGGCGGCTACGAAGCCTTTGCCGACGAGTTCGCGACCATCCTGTCGCGTCAGTTGGACAGCTGACAATGGGCGCGGCGGTTCAGCAATCCTCGGGTGGAAACGGGCGCAGACGCGGTCGGCGTCGCGGGCGCGCGCAACCCATGGCCGAGATCAACGTGACCCCGTTTGTGGATGTCATGCTGGTTTTGCTGATCATCTTCATGGTGGCCGCGCCATTGCTGACCGTCGGTGTTCCGGTAGATCTGCCCAAGACCGCCGCCAGTGCTTTGCCCGGTGACAATGAAGAACCTTTGACCGTAACCCTGACGGCAGATGGACGTGTGCAGATCCAGACAACAGACGTGTTGCGCGAGGAACTGATCGGCAAGCTGCGGGCCATCGCCGCTGAGCGGAGCAGTGACCGGGTTTTCCTGCGCGCCGATGGCGCGATTCCTTACGCGCAGGTCATGCAGGTCATGGGCGCGCTGAACGCGGGCGGGTTTTCCAACGTTGGGCTTGTGACCGATACGGGCGGGCCGACGCTGGACGAAGGTGGAGAGTGAGGGCGCACGGTGGATACCGGCACCAAGATTTCGGCGATTGCGCATGTCAGCCTGATCGGAGTGGCGCTTTTCGGCGGCACCTTCCGGTCCGAGCCTTTGCCGATGGCCGTACAGGATGTGTCCGTGATCACCGTTGAACAATTCGCGGCCATGACGGCCCAGCGGGATGCGCCTGAGATCCCAGAGGTGCCGGCGGCATTGCAACAACCGCCCGAACCACAGGCTGATAGCACGCCGCCAGAACCTGTGGTCGAGGAACAGCCCCGCCCTGAACCCGTCGTGCCTGCCGAACCCGAACCCGAGCCTGCGCCCGTTATCGTCGAAGCACCGCCGGAACCGGACGTGACGGATGAGCTGCCGGTACTGACAGAGCCCGAGGTCGAACCTGTCGCACAGCCTGTGCCTCCGGGGCCCGAGGCGCAGCCTCGCCCGTCCGATCGTGTTGCCCCCGAGGCCATAGCGCCACCACCGCCCGAGGCAAAACCGGATGATTTCGAAACGCCGCCCGTTTCACTGGATGAGGGCGCCGAGGTTCAGCAGGAACAACAGGATCAGACCGCGCCGGAAGAAGCGGCCCCCGAGATCGTGACCGAGGCAGAGGAAACCAAAGAGCAGTCTCCGCTTACGTCTCCGCGACCGCGGGTGCGTCCGAACCGCCCAAGCCCACCGCCCGAACCCGTTGTGGCAGAGACGCCCGAGGCGGCGCCCGAACCGAACGCGCAGGCCGACGAGGCCGCGATCAATGACGCTCTGGCCGAAGCCTTGGGCAGTGGAACCCAGCCATCCGGCCCACCACTGACCAGCGGCGAGAAGGACGCGATGCGATTGGCCGTGTCCAAGTGCTGGAATGTGGGCTCTTTGTCTACGGATGCACTGAGTACTGTGGTCGTTGTGGCTTTTTCGCTAAACCGTGATGGTACGGTTGTGGATGGCAGCATTCGGATGCTGGACAGTTCTGGTGGGTCTGCTGGCGCGGCCAATCAGGCCTATCAGGCCGCTCGGCGCGCGATTTTGCGCTGCGGGGCCAGAGGATATGACTTGCCTGCTGACAAATACGCTCATTGGCAGGATGTTGAGATTACATTCAATCCCGAGAGGATGCGGATCAAATGATGAAACTTCTGACCAGCCTCTTTGTCGGCCTGACGCTGATGTCTACGCCGGCTCTTGCACAGAACAGTCCCCTGCGGCTGGAATTGGACCAGGGCATTATCGAACCATTGCCCTTTGCGGTGCCGAACTTTGTTCCCGATGGCCCGTCAGCGGCGCAATATGCACAGGACATCTCGCGCGTGGTGGCGGCTGATCTGACAGGAACCGGGTTGTTTCGCGAGATCTCTTCGGATGCCTTCATCAGTCGGGTCAGCAGCTTTGAGGCTCCGGTTCAGTTTGCCGATTGGAAAGCGATCAATGCCGATGCGCTGATCACGGGGGCAGTCAATGTTTCGGGCAAGAACCTCACGGTTCGATTCCGGGTCTGGGATGTGTTTTCGGGTCAGGAATTGGGCAATGGGCTGCAATTGGCAGGCACCACCGAGGGCTGGCGGCGCATGGCTCACAAAGTGGCCGATCAGGTGTACAGCCGGATTACAGGCGAGGGCGGATATTTTGACAGCCGCGTGGCCTTTGTTTCGGAAAGTGGACCGAAAAACCAACGCCTGAAACGTCTGGCGATCATGGATTACGATGGGGCGAACGTGCAGTACATGACCGACAGTGCGGCAATCGTTCTGGCGCCGCGCTTTTCACCCAATGGCGATCGGTTGCTTTACACCAGCTATGAAAGCGGCAGCCCGCGCATCTATGTTCTGGATGTGGGCCGCGTCAAACGACGGGAACTGAAGACGCAGGACGGAACCATGAGCTTCTCGCCCCGCTTTTCGCCGGATGGCCGGTCGATCGTGTATTCCTTGATTCAGGGGGGAAACACGGACCTGTGGAAAATGGATCTGGCGTCGGGGCAAAGCACTCGTCTGACCAACACGCCGGCGATTGAAACCGCTCCCAGCTATTCGCCGGATGGCAGCCGGATCGTGTTTGAAAGCGACCGTTCTGGTACGCCGCAGCTTTACGTGATGCCCGCGAATGGCGGCGAGGCCACGCGGATCAGCTTTGGCTCGGGTCGTTATGGCACGCCGGTATGGTCGCCGCGCGGCGATCTGATTGCCTTTACCAAGCAAAACCAGGGCCGCTTCCACATCGGGGTGATGCGCACGGACGGATCAGAGGAACGCTTGTTGACCGCCTCGTTTCTGGACGAAGGCCCGACCTGGTCGCCCAATGGCCGCGTCATCATGTTCACCCGTGAAACGCAGGGCGCCAGCGGCCGGGCCTCGCTATATTCGGTGGATATCTCGGGCCGCAACCTGCGCCCGGTGCGTACACCGGATGGCGGCAGTGATCCGTCATGGGGCCCACTACAGAATTGATCGCAGCAAAGTTCACAACGAATCGTCCCTGTGGTAGACAGGCGGCAACAATCAAAACACGAGGCACTTGAAATGAATGTATTGAGCAAAGTCCTGGCGTTGGGCGCGCTGAGTGTGATCGCCGCCTGTACGAACAATGACCCATCCGCCTTGGGCGGCAGCGGTGCCGGCGGCACAGGCGCAATTGTACCGGGCTCGCCCAGTGACCCGCGTTCGCCTGCGTATTTCCAGCAGACCGTCGGGGATCGTGTTCTGTTCGCCGTGGACCAGTCCACCCTGACACCACAGGCGCAGACCGTGTTGCAAGGGCAAGCGGACTGGCTTCTGGCCAATCCGGATTTTGTTGCCACGATCGAAGGTCACGCGGACGAGCAGGGTACGCGCGAGTATAACCTTGCGCTGGGTGCGCGTCGCGCAAATGCCGCTCGTGAGTATCTGATTTCGCGTGGTGTTGCTGGCAACCGTCTCAAAACCGTCAGCTACGGCAAGGAGCGCCCAATCGAGATTTGCAGCGTTGAGGAATGCTATTCCAAGAACCGCCGCGCAGTGACTGTGCTGACCGGATCAACACTGGGGTAAGACAATGCGTATGGCAGGATGGGTATTGGCGGCGGTCATGGCGACAGCCGGTGTTGCACAGGCACAGGATCAGCAAACCCTGGCCGACATACGTCAGGAGCTGACGGTGCTGCATGTGGAAATTCAGCGCCTGAAGCGCGAGTTTTCCACCACAGGATCGCCAGCGCCAAACTTGTCCGGCAGTTCGGTTCTTGAACGGGTTGACGCCATTGAAGCGGAACTGCAACGCCTGACCCGTCAGACCGAGCAGCTGAACCAGCGTGTGCAAAACATTGTCTCGGACGGCACCAATCGCATCGGAGATCTGGAGTTCCGCCTGTGCGAGCTTGAGGCAAACTGCGAGATTTCAGGCGAACCGACCAGCACACTGGGCGGAGAGGGCACAGATGTAGGTACGGCCGTTATCACGCCTGCCACGCCATCCCAAACCGATCAGGGTGAACTGGCCGTGGGCGAGCGGGCGGATTTCGACGCGGCATCGCAAGCACTGGCCGATGGGGATTACCAGACTGCGGCTGATTTGTTTGCGCAGTTTGATACGAACTATCCCGGCAGCCCCCTGGCGCCCGAAGTGAATCTGAAACGTGGTCATGCGCTTGAAGGCCTTGGCGACACCCGCGAAGCGGCACGGGCGTTCTTGGCAAGCTTTACCGGAGATTCCGAAGGAGCATTTGCCCCCGAGGCGCTGTTCGAGTTGGGCGCGGCGCTGGGGCGTCTGGGGCAGACCGATCAGGCCTGCATCACGCTCAATGAAGTTGGCGTGCGCTTTCCATCCGCTCCGGCGTTTGCGGATGCGACGCAAGAGATGTCTGCGCTGGGGTGTTCTTGAACCGTCACAGCGAAAACCTGCTTGCAGAGCTTCGCGCCCGGCTTCCCGAAAGGCTTCCGCCTAAACTGGGCGTGGCGGTCTCGGGCGGTGGGGATTCCGTCGCGTTGATGCATCTTTTGCATCAAGTCGCCCAAAACGAAGAGATCGCCCTTTTTGTGGCCACGGTCGATCACGGCTTGCGCCCCGACGCAGCGCAGGAGGCCGTGACAGTGTCGCGCCAGGCCGCTGCTTTGGGGCTGCCGCATGACATTTTGCATTGGGCGGGTTGGGACAGATCGGGCAATGTTCAGGACGAGGCCCGCAAGGCGCGTTACAGCCTGCTTGCCGGTTGGGCGCAACAGCGCGGAATCGACGCTATCGCGTTGGGGCACACGGCGGATGATCAGGCAGAAACGTTGCTGATGCGACTGGGTCGTTCATCAGGTGTTACGGGACTGTCCGGCATGTCGGCAAGCCGGCAATGGGAAGGTGTGACATTGCTGCGGCCAATGCTGGGGATCACACGCAAGGATCTGAGAACCTACCTGACCGGTATCGGCGCAACATGGGTCGAAGATCCGTCGAATCAGGACCCTCGTTTCGACCGGATCAAGGCACGAGAGGCCGTGTCCGGCCTCAAACCACTGGGAATTGACGCGCTTTCATTGTCGCGAGTGGCCGAAAATCTGGCGCAGGCCCATGCAGCCCTGGGTGTGTTTGCGCAGGAATCCGCACGGAATGTCGCCCAGGTCGAACAAAGCGACGTGAAGGTGGACAGGGCCGGTTTTGCCGCATTGCCCAAGGAAATCCGACGCCGCGTGTTGCTTGGATGCCTTGCCTGGATCGCAGGGCAGGGATATCCCCCGCGTCAGGCGGCGGTCGAGCAGGCCATGAAGGCCATAACCGACGGGCGGGCAGGGTCGCTCAGCGGTTGCCTGTTGGTCCCGGAAGGGATGAGTGTTTGGATTTGCAGGGAATTCAAGGCCGTGGAGGCTCGGATTTCAGCACGTGACGAAGTTTGGGATGGCAAATGGGTCTTGACCGGGCCCGAGATTTCCGGTGCCGAGATCCGCGCTCTGGGTGAAGACGGGCTGCGACAGGTGCCCGAATGGCGCGAAACAGGCCGGCCCAGGCTGGCCTTGAGTGCGACGCCCGCAGTCTGGAAGGGGGGCGCGGTGCTGGCCGCTCCGCTTGCGGGATTTGCGAACGGATGGCGCGCGGACACGACGCCGGAATGGCCCGAGTTCTACGCATCTTTTTTATCGCATTGAACATACCACAATCCTCTCTATTTTAAGAGGTAACTTGGCAGCTCCTCACCTGCCGGAACTTTTGGGAGAATTTCCTTGGGCAACGCTCGCAATATCGCGTTTTGGGTCGTTCTGTTTCTGCTGATCCTTGCACTGTTCAATCTGTTCAGTGGACCGGGCGGAACGCTTCAGAGCAATGAAAGAACTTATTCCGATTTCGTCGGCGCCGTGCAAAGCGGTGAAGTCAAGAACGTGACGCTGGACGGCGAACAGATCCGCTATACGACCGAAAGCGGTGCGACTTACGTCACGATCAAACCCGGCGACGCCGAGGTCACCAAGCTTTTGATCGATGAGAACATCCCGGTTCAGGCGGTCAAGCAACAGCAGTCGGGCTTCCAGTCTTTCCTGATCACGCTCTTGCCGTTCCTGCTGCTGATCGGTGTCTGGGTCTATTTCATGAACCGGATGCAGGGCGGCGGCAAAGGCGGTGCGATGGGCTTTGGCAAGTCGAAGGCCAAGATGCTGACCGAAAAGCATGGCCGCGTCACATTTGACGACGTCGCGGGCATCGACGAAGCCAAGGAAGAGCTGGAAGAGATCGTCGAATTCCTGCGCAATCCACAGAAGTTCAGCCGCCTTGGCGGCAAGATCCCGAAAGGCGCGCTGCTGGTCGGTCCTCCGGGTACTGGTAAAACATTGCTGGCCCGCGCCATCGCGGGTGAGGCAGGCGTTCCGTTCTTCACCATTTCGGGGTCCGACTTCGTCGAGATGTTTGTCGGCGTCGGTGCATCCCGTGTCCGGGACATGTTTGAACAGGCCAAGAAGAATGCGCCTTGTATCGTCTTCATCGACGAGATCGACGCCGTGGGTCGCCATCGTGGCGCTGGCTACGGCGGTGGTAATGACGAGCGCGAACAGACCCTCAACCAGTTGCTGGTTGAGATGGACGGCTTTGAGGCCAATGAAGGCGTGATCATTCTGGCGGCCACCAACCGCAAAGATGTTCTGGATCCGGCGCTGCTGCGTCCAGGCCGCTTTGACCGAAATGTGACCGTTGGCAACCCTGACATCAAAGGCCGCGAGAAGATTTTGGGCGTGCACGCACGTAAGACGCCTCTGGGCCCCGATGTCGATCTGCGCATCATTGCGCGCGGTACGCCGGGCTTCTCGGGGGCCGATCTGGCGAACCTCGTGAACGAGGCTGCGTTGATGGCCGCCCGCGTGGGTCGCCGCTTTGTCACTATGGAAGATTTTGAGAACGCCAAGGACAAGGTGATGATGGGCGCCGAGCGCCGCTCGATGGTGCTGACCCAGGACCAGAAGGAAAAGACCGCCTATCACGAGGCGGGCCATGCCGTTGTCGGCCTGACCCTGCCGTTGTGCGATCCTGTCTACAAAGCCACAATCATTCCGCGCGGTGGTGCGCTGGGTATGGTTGTATCTCTGCCTGAAATGGATCGCCTGAACTACCACCGTGATGAGTGTGAGGAAAAGCTGGCCATGACCATGGCCGGCAAAGCCGCCGAGGTTATCAAATACGGTGAAGACCACGTTTCGAACGGCCCGGCCGGGGACATCATGCAGGCCAGCCAGTTGGCGCGTGCCATGGTGATGCGCTGGGGCATGTCGGATAAGGTCGGTAACATCGACTATGCCGAGGCGCACGAAGGCTATCAGGGCAACACCGCAGGGTTCTCGGTGTCGGCGCATACGAAAGAGCTGATCGAAGAAGAGGTGAAACGCCTTATCCAGCAGGGTTATGAGCGCGCGCACCAGATTCTGACCGAACAGCGCGAAGAATGGGAACGCCTGGCGCAGGGCTTGCTTGAATACGAAACCCTGACGGGTGATGAGATCAAGCGTGTCATGAATGGTGAATCACCCACCGAGGATGATGACGAAGGCGACAAGCCGGATGAAGGCAGCGCGCCCAGTGTCACGGCGATTCCCAAGACAAAGGCCAAGAAATCTCCGCCCGATGGCGGGATGGAGCCCGAACCCACCGCATAGTCAAAAAAGACCCGGCGCATCGTCCGGGTCTTTTTTCTTTTCATCGGTGTTTTGCCTGGCAATATGCACGCAAGAAAAAGAGCGAAAAGGGAAGGCTATGCCATTTTTGCGTGAAACCGAATTTGCCGCCGAAGCAGTCTGGCTTGGCCATGTCTCTGTGGGAACTTCTTTACGGGCCAAGGCTGTTGACACGCTGGATCTGGGTTTTGACGGCGTGAAGGGTGAGCGCCACGAAGGCCTTAATCGGGCGTCCTGTGTCAGGGTCTCGAACCTTTACCCGAAAGGCACTGAAATTCGAAACGTGCGTCAGCTTTCAGTTTTGTCCGAAGAGGAGTTGCAGCAAATTGCGCAGGACATGGGGTTGGATCAGCTTGATCCGTCCTATCTTGGGGCTTCCATTGTGCTGCGCGGAATCCCGGATTTTTCACATATCCCCCCGTCTTCACGTCTTCAGGCAACAAGCGGGGCGACGATAACGGTGGACATGGAAAACGCCCCTTGTGTTCTGCCGGGGCGCGAGATCGAAGCGGATCAACCGGGGCATGGCGCGGCTTTCAAACCTGCGGCGGTCGGGCGTCGGGGCGTCACGGGATGGGTCGAACGCCCGGGGCGCATTCAACTGGGGGATCGGCTGAAACTGTTTGTTCCGGATCAACCTGCGTGGGTTTGTGAAAACAGGCTTGTTTCCGATTAGAAACCCCTGAAACGAACTTACGACGCTTCGCGACGCCAGAATGTCGGAATCCATGGCTATCGGGATTGTACACAAGGGTATGGAATGCACAGCGCCGACGCCCCGCGTCGGTTTTGCACGGTATTCAATCAAGGACCCCGGCCAATGAGCTACAAATCCGATATCGAAATCGCCCGCGAAGCGAACAAAAAGCCGATTCAGGAAATCGGTGCCAAGATCGGCATCGACTCTGCGGATCTGCTGCCTTACGGCCATGACAAGGCGAAGGTCAGCCAGAACTTCATCAACTCGGTGCAGGACCGCGAAGACGGCAAGCTGATCCTGGTGACTGCCATCAACCCGACCCCGGCAGGTGAGGGCAAGACCACGACCACAGTGGGTCTGGGTGACGGTCTCAACCGCATCGGCAAGAACGCGATGATCTGTATCCGCGAAGCCTCGCTTGGCCCGAACTTCGGCATGAAGGGCGGCGCCGCGGGAGGCGGTTATGCGCAGGTCGTTCCGATGGAAGAGATGAACCTGCACTTCACCGGTGACTTCCACGCCATCACCTCGGCTCACTCGCTGCTGTCGGCAATGATCGACAACCACATCTATTGGGGCAACGAGCAAGAGATCGACACCCGCCGCGTCGCGTGGCGCCGCGTGGTCGATATGAACGACCGTGCCCTGCGTCAGATCACCGCCAGCCTGGGTGGTGTGTCGAACGGCTTCCCGCGTGAGGCAGGTTTTGACATCACCGTGGCGTCCGAGGTCATGGCGATCCTCTGCCTGGCGAACGACCTGAAAGACCTGGAAAAGCGTCTGGGCGACATCATCGTTGCTTATCGCCGCGACAAGACACCGGTCTACTGCCGTGACATCAAGGCCGAAGGCGCAATGACCGTTCTGCTGAAGGACGCGATGCAGCCGAACCTGGTGCAGACGCTGGAAAACAACCCGGCCTTCGTCCATGGCGGCCCGTTCGCGAACATCGCGCATGGCTGTAACTCGGTCATCGCGACCAAGACCGCTCTGAAAGTCGCCGACTATGTCGTGACCGAAGCCGGTTTCGGTGCGGATCTGGGTGCCGAGAAGTTCATGAACATCAAATGCCGCAAGGCGGGCATTGCCCCGTCGGCAGTTGTTCTGGTTGCGACCGTGCGCGCGATGA
Source organism: Ruegeria sp. HKCCA0235A (assembly GCF_013033235.1). Taxonomy (NCBI): domain Bacteria; kingdom Pseudomonadati; phylum Pseudomonadota; class Alphaproteobacteria; order Rhodobacterales; family Roseobacteraceae; genus Ruegeria; species Ruegeria sp. HKCCA0235A. The sequence continues at coordinate 137,107 of NZ_WQDQ01000004.1, forward strand.
AGATGAACGGCGGCGTTGCCAAGGCCGATCTGGGTGCGGAAAACGTTGAGGCCGTCAAATCAGGCTGTGCCAACCTGGGCCGTCACATCGAGAACGTTAAATCCTTCGGTGTACCGGTTGTCGTCGCCATCAACCACTTCGTCACCGATACCGATGCCGAAGTTCTGGCGGTGAAAGACTATTGCGGCGAGCACGGCGTCGAGGCGGTTCTGTCGCGTCACTGGGAACTGGGTTCCGAAGGGTCTGCGCCGTTGGCCGAGAAAGTCGTCGAAATCGTCGAAGGCGGCACCGCGAACTTCGCACCGATCTACCCCGACGATATGCCTCTGTTCGAGAAGATCGAAACCATCGCCAAGCGTATCTACCGCGCTGACGAGGTTCTGGCTGACAACAAGATCCGCAACCAGCTGCGTGAATGGGAAGAAGCCGGATATGGCAACCTGCCGGTCTGCATGGCCAAGACGCAGTATTCCTTCTCGACCGATCCCACCCTGCGGGGCGCACCCACGGGCCATTCGGTTCCGGTGCGCGAGGTACGCCTGAGCGCGGGCGCGGGCTTCATCGTGGTCGTCTGCGGCGAGATCATGACCATGCCTGGTCTGCCCCGCAAGCCGGCTGCCGAAACCATCTGCCTCAATGACGCAGGTGAGATCGAGGGCTTGTTCTAAGCCGCCGAATAGGACATCTCGTGGTCCGGGGATTCATTCCCGGGCCATGAGGAGATGACGATGCCCACTCTGACACCGCCTCAGAACTGCAACACGATGCAGGAGCTGCGGGCTGAGATCGACAAGCTGGATCGCCAACTGATCGAAATGTTGGTAACGCGCGCGACATATATTGACCGCGCGTCGCAGCTGAAACCGGGCGAGGGCCTTCCGGCCCGAATCCCGGAACGTGTCGAAGAGGTGGTGCAACGCGTGCGTGCAAGTTCGGACGCGCTGGGGATGGACCCGGATCTGGCCGAGAAGCTATGGCGCATATTGATTGACTGGTCGATTGCACGCGAAGAGCGCGTGATTGGCACCGACTGACTGACCGGGCGTTCTGTGCGCCCGATCCGTTTTTTGAAAGAAGGGATCGAAGTATGGTAGCTCAGGTTATCGACGGTAAGGCCTTTGCCGCAAAAGTGCGCGGTCAAGTTGCCGATCAGGTCGCAAAGCTGAAAGAAGAAAACGGCATCACCCCCGGCCTGGCCGTGGTTCTTGTGGGCGAAGACCCCGCCAGCCAGGTCTATGTCCGTTCGAAGGGCAAAATGACCGTTGAAGTCGGCATGAATTCGTACGAGCACAAGCTGGACGTCGATACATCCGAGGAAGATCTGCTGGCGCTGATTGACAAGCTGAACAACGACCCGGCCGTGCATGGCATTCTGGTCCAGTTGCCGTTGCCCAAACACCTGAACGAGGATCTGGTGATCAACTCGATCGACCCGGCCAAGGATGTGGATGGCTTCCACATTTCGAACGTGGGCCTGCTGGGCACCGGTCAGAAGTCGATGGTGCCCTGCACCCCGCTGGGCTGCCTGATGATGCTGCGTGACCACCACGGTTCGCTTTCCGGCATGGACGCCGTTGTGATCGGTCGCTCGAACATTGTGGGCAAACCGATGGCGCAGCTGCTGCTGGGCGATAGCTGCACCGTGACCATCGCGCATTCGCGCACCAAGGATCTGCCGGACGTCGTACGCCGCGCCGACATCGTCGTGGCTGCCGTGGGGCGTCCGGAAATGGTGCCGGGTGACTGGATCAAGGAAGGCGCGACCGTGATCGATGTAGGCATCAACCGCATCGAACGCGACGGAAAGAACAAGCTGGTCGGTGACGTGGACTATGCCAGCGCGTCCCAGCGTGCTGGCGCCATCACTCCGGTTCCGGGGGGTGTAGGTCCGATGACCATTGCATGCCTGTTGGCCAACACTTTGACTGCGTGCTGCCGCGCCAACGCTCTGCCCGAACCAGAAGGTTTGACGGCGTAAGGTAATCTGGTCGGGTCGATCTTGTCGGCCCGGCACATTCCTCGGTTGTGCATGACTTCGCGGGACAATCATCGGACGCTCCAGTCAATTTGCCCTGAATGGGTTTGACAGCTTAAAAAATCGTGATATCGCTGTATTCCCAGTTGGTTACAGGTAAGGTGCTTCAGTGCTTGTCGTGCTAAGGTTGAATTTTGTTAAGTCATGCACAAAAGCGGTATGACGTCTGGGATAAACACTATTCGGAATGCTTGCACCCCACAGCGAGTGACGGCGGGCCTTGTCTTTCTTCCATTGCTTGCCTACGCGTTTCCTCCGTTTCTGGTCGCGGATCTGAGCTTCGGTTTGCGTCTTCTTTTCTGGACCGGGGTGATGGTTCTTGCCCTGACAGTCACCGGGTTGGCGCGCAACTTGATGCAGAAAAACCCCGTTCTGTTGAATGTTCCTGTCCGTGATCTGGCATTCGCGGCACTGATCCTGGTTCTGTTCACGCCGTCCCTTTGGATGTTGGCATGGATCCTGTTCACCTGCGGAGGTCACATGGCACCAGGCGCCCAGACCGTCGCGGTATATGGGGTCCTGTTTGCAACGGGCTTGGTTCTTGTGCAACGCAATGATCTGAACCCATTGATGGCCTCGACACCTGAAACCGAGAGGCCGCGCCTGATCAGGCGTCTGCCGCCTGACTTCCATGGTCAAATCCATCGTTTGACGGTCAGGGACCACAATGTGGATATTGTCACTTCGGAAGGCACGTTCACGGTCCGCTCACGCTTTACGGACGCAATTGCCGAGATGGAGCCGGTTCCCGGACACTGTTCGCACCGTTCACATTGGGTGGTGGACGCGTCCATCGTAGGGGTTGAAAAATCGGGGGGCAAAACCTTTTTGCGCCTGATGAACGGCGATCTGGTTCCAGTAAGCCGCAAGTACAAACCGAAATTGGAAGAAGACGGGTTGATCTGAACTCAACGCGGCATTGGAATCATCTGTGGTTGCTGGCCCGTCAGAATGGCCATGGCGTCCGAGCCCATGAGATCGGAAAGTGCCCGATCCGAACTGCGCAACCCCCCGGTGTAAGTTCCGTAGGCAGGCAGGATCAGCCGATTTCTGTCCAGCAGAAAGGCAGGTCGGGAAATGTGCCTGCCTTTCGTCCGAATCTGTGCTTTCGGATGAAAATGGCCTGAAACTTCACCTTGCGGCCGATCCTGGGCGATGTGACGAAAGACGAGAGGGCCGCACTGCCATTCGACCAGATGAGAGCCCCCCATCTCGATCGGGCCGGGATCGTGATTGCCTTCGATCCAGATCCATTGGCGCCCGGCCTGCAAAGTCGCAATCCTCAACCCTTCTGTGTTGGGCAAGGCCTGGGCCGCTTCGAGATCGTCAAAGCTGTCACCCAGGCAGATGACGGTTTCGGCGTTGGTGTGTTCCAGATCGCGGGCCAGCCGGTCAAGCGTTTCGCGACTGTCATAAGGCGGCAGCGTAGCCCCGCGCCGACGGGCCATACGTTCGGATTTTCCCAGATGCAGGTCCGAAACACAGAGCAGTCGCCGCGCCGGCCACCATAATGCGCCAGACGGCAACGCAGCGAGTTGCTGGCCTGCAAAGGAAAACTTGCACACGTTCATGATACGTTCTTGGCCTGATTCCACATCTTGCGCAAGGGAATCAAAGCTGGTCCAGCCCGGCGGCTTCCAGCAGGCGCGCGCTTTCTTCTGCAAGCAGCCTTTCTTCGGCGGCCCCTTTGACAGGCACCTTTCCGACCTCAAGAAACAGCGGCGCGGCCAGTGGGGAAACGCGGTCTAGACGCAGCAGGTCGATGCGGTCGCCGATGCGCGCCAGCATTGCCTCGATCCGACCGAAGTCAACCAACCCGCGCATGGCTTCTTCGCGGGTGATCTGCATCAACAGATGATCGGGATCATATTTCAGCAAAGTGTCATAGAGAATATCTGACGAAAACGTGGCTTGCCGCCCGGTTTTCCGTTGCCCGGCCATGTTGCGTTCGATCAGACCGGCAATCGTGGCCGACGCGCGAAAGGTACGCTTCATGACTGCGTTGCCTGCCAGCCATGTGTCCAGCCCGTCACGCAGCGCTTCGGGTTGAAACAAAGGGCGTGGGTCAGTGACCGCATCCAAACCCCAAATCAGCGTGGCATAGTCTGTGGCGACAAACCCCAGCGGCGCCAAACCGGTATCCTCCATCCGCTTGGTCAACAGCAGCCCCAGTGTTTGTTGCGCGTTGCGGCCAGCGAATCCGTATACGCACAGATGCTCTCGCCCGTCGCTTGGAAAGCTTTCGATCAGCAGACGATCCCGTTGAGGCAGGCGGGACATTTGACGCTGCAAGTCCAGCCAATCAGCCGTATGGGAGGGCAGGTGCGGCCAGTCAGTTTGGGCGAACATGCGCAGAATGCGGTCGCTGAGTTGCGTTGAGGTCGCAAATTTCGTGCCCGAGAAGGTCGCGATCTTTGGTTTGCGATCGGCGCGACGGCTGACTTCGACCACCATTTCGCGCAGACCTTCATACCGTACGATCTGTCCGCCGATCAGGAAGGTATCGCCGGAGGTCAGCGAAGCAGCAAAGGCTTCCTCGACTTCGCCCAACGGTTTACCGCCACGGCTGCGTTTAAGGCGAACTTTGAGTGTATCCGTGTCCTGAATCGTGCCCAGATTCATGCGAATGCGCGACGCTGCGCGAGGATCGCGCAATTGCCATTGCCCGTCGGCACGCTTCTGCAACCTTTGCCATCGATCATAGGCGCGCAAGGCGTAGCCGCCGGTGGCACAGAAATCCAGACAGGCGTCAAACTCGGGTCGGGTCAACTGTGCGTAAGGTCCGGCGGATGTCATCTCGGCATATAGATCATCAGCGTCAAAGGGCCCGGCACAGGCCGCAATCAGAATGTGCTGGCACAACACATCGCGGGGGCCGGGGCCTCGGGGTTCTCCGTCCAGTTCATGGGCTTTGGCAGCCTCGAGCGCAGCGACGCATTCGACAACCTCAAAACGGTTCGCAGGAACCAGCAGCGCCTTGGAAGGCGCGTTGTAGCGGTGGTTGGCCCGACCAATCCTTTGCACCAGCCGCTTGACGTTCTTGGGCGCACCGATCTGAATCACCAAATCGACATCGCCCCAATCAATGCCCAGATCGAGGCTGCCGGTGCAGACGATGGCACGCAATTCGCCACGCACCATCGCGGCCTCGACCCGCTCGCGTTGCTGTCGGTCAAGGCTGCCATGATGGATGCCGATGGGCAGGCCGTCGTCATTCGCCAGCCATAGATTGTGAAAGTAGATCTCGGCCTGCGCGCGGGTGTTGTGAAAAATCAGAGTGGTCTTGTGCCGCCGGATCTGGTCCAGCACAGCCGGAATCGAATAGGCCGCGCCTCCGCCGGACCAGGGCGGCATTTCCGTTGTTTCCAACATCTGGATGTCCGGGTCCGGGCCGGGATCGGCCTGCACGATCTGGCAGGGGTCCGGGTGGCGCGCCAGAAAGCCGGCAATTGCCGCGGGGTCTTCGACTGTGGCTGAGAGGCCTACACGACGCAGACCCGGGTTGAGGCGCTGAAGACGTGCCAGGGCCAGCATCAGCTGATCGCCGCGCTTGCTTTCCGCCAGCGCGTGGACTTCGTCGACGATGATCCGCTGTACCCCATCGAACATGCGCGGCGCATCTTCGTACGAGGTCAGCAGTGCAAGGCTTTCCGGTGTGGTCAGCAGGATATGGGGCGGATCGGCCCTTTGGCGTTTTTTCTGCGTGGCCGAGGTGTCACCGGTGCGATCTTCGATCCGGATGGGCAGGCCGATCTCATCCACCGGGGTGCGCAGGTTACGTTTGATATCCGCCGCCAGCGCCTTGAGCGGCGAGACATAGAGCGTATGCAAACCGTTGTGGCCAACGTCGGCCAGCTCGGACAGGGAAGGCAGAAATCCGGCCATGGTCTTGCCGCCACCGGTTGGGGCGATCAGCAGGGTTGCCGGTTCCTTCGCCCGGTCGAACATCTCTTTCTGATGTGGGTGGATGGACCAGTCTTTGGAGGAGAACCACGTACCAATCCGAGCGGGAATCTGCGTCATGGTTGCAGATTACCCGCCCGGAGGAGGGATTGGCACGGCGTTATTTGACGATTTTCTCGTCTTTTACGAACATGTTGGCCCAGGCACGGTCAATCAGGTCCGGACTCATCTGATAAGGGATGCCTTCGAACTCGCAGATCGAGATCATCTGATCAATCAGGAAGATCGGTTGGTAGTTGGCATAAATATTGTTGATGGTCGGGTACTTGACCTTCAACAGGTGCACCAATGCCGCCTCATCCAAAGGCATTCCGCGTTTGCGGGCCACCATGGCAAAGATCTTCAGGAAGTTCTCCTGATTGGGGCCGTCAATCTTGATCTTGAAGAAGATCCGGCGCAAGGCCGCTTGGTCGAAGATCTCATTGGGGTGGAAGTTGGTCGAGAAGATGACCAGCGTGTCAAACGGAACTTCGAACTTTTCACCTGATTGCAGGCCGAGGATATCCTTGTTTTCTTCAAGCGGGACAATCCAACGGTTGACCAGCGCCTGCGGCGGTTCGGCCTGACGGCCAAGGTCATCTACGATGAAAATGCCACCGGTGGATTTCAGTTGCAACGGGGCCTGATAGGTTCGGGCGGTCGGATTGTAGACCAGATCCAACATACTGAGCGAGAGCTCACCACCGGTTACGACGGTAGGGCGTTCGCATTGCACATAGCGAGAATCGAACCGCTTGCGACGACGCAGGCTGTTGGGGTCGTCCGGCTCCTGTTCGATCGCCGTGTGCACGATCGGGTCATAGACCGTGATCACCTGACCTGCATATTCGATAGCATAGGGCACATAGACGTTATCACCCAACGCATCCCGGATGCCGTTCGAGATCGAGGATTTACCGTTGCCCGGAGGACCGTACATCAGAATCGACCGGCCCGCGCTAACCGCCGGGCCCAGATGGTCCAGCAGGCTGTCGGGCAGAACGAGATGACCCATTGCGCCAACCAGTTGCTCTCGCGTGACTTGAATATTTCGGATCGACTGGCGTTTGACCTGCTCGCGATAGACATCCAGCGGCACCGGCATCGCGCCGAAATATTCGGATTGGCTCAGCGCATCCAGCGCACGGGCCTTGCCTGCATCGGTCAGCTGATACCCCATCTCATTGCCGCTGTTGGCGTTCAGTGTCCCGGTCGCTTCAAGCAGTTTCTGATCGCGCGCGATATCGACCAGTTCCTGAGTTACCGATCCCGGGAGACAGATCGCTTCGGCCACTTCAGATACCGTGCTCGCGTTTTTGCGAAAAACCGTCTTCAGAAGGATGTCCCGCATCATTACAAGCGGAAGCTTCATTTCGCCCAAACCCTTGGGGGCAGGGGGGGCCATAACAGAGGAATTCTGCATATTCATGCGCGGTGCTCGTCCATCAATTTGTCACGCCAAGAACCCGAAAAAGGGCGTCTTGAAGAAAAATGAACCAGCTTTGTGGCGGGACAAAGGCAGCGACAAGGCGCGCTGATGATAGTTTACGATCCGAGAACAGTACCCAAAATCAGGTACATGGCCAATGATCCGCCCAGGGCGAAACCCATCGGAAACTGCTTGCCCCGGCTCCAGCTTTCCCAATGCGGCGCGATCGTGCGCAACCTTGTGATTTTGGCCAAACGATGTGTGACCACGGCAGCCAGAACGCAGGCGGTCAGGATCATCAGTATAATTCTCAGATCGCCCAGCCAGACAAACGCCGAAGCGGCGGCCAGAAATTTGGCATCGCCTGCGCCCATGGTGCCCGCGGCATTCAGGAAGATACCGATAACCAAAACCACAACGATATGCAGCAATTGCCAGAAATAGATCGGCATAGACACGGTGATCGGCCCCAGATTGCCGCTGAGGCTGCCTGTAGACCAGGGTGGAATGGCGATCAGACCTATCACGATGTAAACCAGCGTCAGCGCAAGGACTGCATGGTTCTTGATCCGCATCTCACGCATATCCGTGAAGGCCACGTAAAAGCAGATCGGCAGCACAAACGGCAGAAACCAGGCCGCTGCCACTGCGGGTATTTGCATGTGTCAGGCCCCTTCAAGCGCCCGAAGCGAGCGGACCGCCTCGTCGAAATGCTGCGGGTGGGTTGAAATGGCTTCGCGGAACAGGTTCTTGGCGGTGGTTATATCGCCCTGCTTGACTGCCGAAATACCCATCGTGTTGAGCAGACGCGCCCGCTCGACCTGAGTCATCGGGACGACTGGCAGGCTGTAGTTGCCTTGCGCCGATCGGGCCAAAACCAGGTTGTTCTTGGCGGTAAACAGCGAATTGTCCTGTCGGATCGCTTCCGAGAACAACCGCTCCGCTTCGGCATATTCGCCGCGAGTCAATTTGGAATAGCCCCAGTTGTTCATCACACTGCCCGGACGTGTCGTCAGCCCGACAGCGGTTTCATAGAAATGATCCGCGCGTTTCCACTCTTTCCGGGAATCCGCAACGACTGCCTCGAGTCGATACCGTTTGAAGGTTTCAAAGGTGGGGGGAACCGAATCCAGAACCGTTTTGGCCTGCGACCAGTCGCCGTTTCGGACCAAGGCGTCCGCGTATTCAACCTTGTCCGCGGCGTTCGTGCCCTTCATCGTTGTGACGCGCTTCCATGCGGTCACGGCCTCGGTCGTGCGTTTGGCACGGCCCAAAGAAATTGCCAGTCCGCGCTGAAGATCGATCCGGTCCGGGTTCTTGAGCGCTGCACCGTGGAAATAGGTCACTGCTTCGTTTGGATCTGCGGCGCTCAGAAGCACATCATTCAGGTTTGTTTCGTCAATAACGTTCACTTCCTGAAACGTTCGTTCAACCTTTTCCTCTTCGGTTTCCTTTGCGCAGGCCGACAGGATCAGACCACTGATAACAACACTCGGAATCAAGAATTGCTGGCGCATTTTTTGCGTCCTTTACTGCTCTCGCCTCAATTACTGGATCTTGCGTAGCGTGAATTGCCCGTCGCCAAGCTGCTCCAGTGTGTATTCTTGTTGTTCTTGTGGGGTATTATTAACAGGATTTTCCATTTTTGCGAGCGCTAAGCGCAGATTGTCCCGGATTGCGTCACTTTCGCCATTGTCTAGTGCATAGGCCCGCTGAAACACTTGCGCGGCCTCGGGGTATTCCTGTTTTTCCATCAGCAGGACGCCGAGATTGTTCCAGGCAACCGGCCAGTCCGTGTCGTCTTCGACGGCTCTGCGCAGCAGTTTTTCGGCCTGTCCCAAGCGGCGTAGCCCCACATTTGCGGTACCCAGAGAAGTCAGGACCTGGGGCGTCATACCCTGTTCAAGCGCGGCCCGGGTAAAGGTTTCAAGCGCCAGTTCGTATTCTCCGGCGGCCATCAATCTGTTTCCGACCTCGATGTTGTCCTCTGCTTGACCCTTGGCGTCAATTCCCGGTGCATCCAATCCGTTGGATGACAGGCCTTCTGTGCAAGAAGCCACCATGGCAAAAACCATGGTGGCCCGGAGCATTCGGCGAAACCCGGAAGGGAAGCACCTGAATTCAGCTTTCATATGGTTCTATCCGACCTAGCGTCCAAAACTCGAAATAACATTCGCCGACGGGCCAACCAGAATAATCAGCAGCGGCGGGACCGTCAGCATCATTGTGACAAGAGTCATCTTGGTCGGCAACTTGTTCGCGGCCTCCTCGGCGCGCATCACGCGTTTGTCGCGCATCTCGCCGGCGTAAACCCGCAACGCCTCGGCAATCGATGTACCAAATGTCGCCGATTGGATCATAACGGTGACAAAAGAGTTCACATCCTGCACACCACATCGCACGCCGAAATCACGCAGGACGGTGTCCTTGTCCTTACCAGCCTTCATTTCGTGCGCGACAGTTTCGAATTCCTGCGCGATATCCGGATATGACGCACTCATTTCGCTGGCAACGCGAACGATGGCCTGATCAAGCGATTGACCGGCCTCGACACAGACCAGCATCAAATCGAGCGTATCAGGAAAGCCAGCGGTAATTGCTTCCTTCCGTTCTTCAACCCGGCGCGTGATCCAGTATTTTGGTGCGAAATAGCCAATCGCGCCGGGGACAAGCACCCGGATCATCATCTGTGTTCCGGTAAATTCCTGGCCGCCGGAAAAGACCGTGACCAGCAGAACACCAATGAGAATACCAAGGATACCCAAGGAAAACTGCGCAAAGTGGAAGAACCGAACCGAATCCTTCGACCTGTAGCCCGCCTGGCGCAGCTTCAGCTCGACGGCCGAGTATTCTTCTTCGTTCTTGGGTTCAAGGAATGTTGCGAACTTCTCAAGCTGCTCGTTTCGGCTTGAGTTTCGAAGCTGCTCTTTCTTCCCTTTTTTCTGCTTTGGAGGAGCCGCATTCGATCTTTGCAGTTTCTTCAGGGGGTCTTCCGGCTGCTTCATCATCAGTGTGACAGCGACCAGAACCATAAGCAGGCCAAGTACGCCGACAATGATAAGGGGGCCGAATTCGCCCAGGTGCTGGGTTAACAGGTCATTGATGCTGGTCAGGAATTCCATTGTGCTGCCCTCAGACCTTGATGTTGGTGATGATTTTCATGACGATCAGGTTCAATGTCAGCAGGATGGCGACAACAAAACACGCGGGAATAAACCATGGGTGATCCAGCACCTCGTCGTAATAGCCCGGATCTTTGACCAAGATGAAAATCAGACAGGCAACGGGAAACCCGGACAGGAACTTGCCGGACCATTGTGCCTCGGCCGTAATCGCCTTGACGCGACGGAACAGGCGAAAACGAGCGCGGATCACCTTTGCCAATCCGGCCAGAATTTCGGCAAGGTTGCCGCCGGATTGCTGCTGAATACCCACGGCTACGGCAAGAAAGCGCATATCCTGCATGTCCAATCGTTCAGCCATGTCCTTCAGCGCCTCGCCCACATCGCGACCATAGGCACATTCATCAGCGATAACGCCAAATTCGGTTCCCAGCGGATCCTGAACTTCGTTTGCAACCACCTGAATCGTCGACACAAATGGATTGCCAACACGCAGAGATCGAACCATCAGCTCAACCGCATCGGGCAGTTGTTCTTCAATCATACCCATGCGTTTCTTGGCCTTGTGGTTGACCCAGGCGTAAACGCCGCCGATGCCGATTGCGATGGAAACAACGATACGAAGTGCCGTGTCCGTAGCGGTGCCAATGCTCAAACCCACAAAGGCCATGGCTGATACCAGACCCATGATCATGATCAATTGACGGGGAGAGAACGCGATTGCAGCCTTTTGCGCCTTGTCGGCAAGAAGTGAGTACAGAGGAATGCTCTGCGATTTCATATGCTGCTGCATCTCTTTGCGCAGCTGCTCCAGCACCTGTTCGCGTCCGGCACCTTTTTCCAGCATATCCAGGCGTCGGTTGACCCGGCTGTTCAGGCTGATGGACTTGCCGAAGGCGACAAGATAGATGCCCTCGACCAAGGCAAGAACCCCCACAAAGATGGCGACATAAATGATCGCCTCCATAGGCAATTGCATACCTGGTTCTCCTACATTGTGGTTGGGTCGTAGATGGACGCTGGCAAGTCAAAGCCCCACAGACGGAACCGTTCCGAATAGTGGCTGCGGACGCCAGTGGCGGTGAAATGCCCGATGATCTTGTTGTCTGGTGTCAGGCCAACGCGTTGAAAACGAAAGATTTCCTGCATGGAAATCACGTCCCCTTCCATCCCGGTGATCTCGGTGATCGAGGTCATCCGGCGTGAACCGTCCTGTAGGCGGCTGGCCTGCACGATCAGGTTCACAGCCGAGGCGATCTGACTGCGGACCGCCTTGATCGGCATTTCGATCCCGGCCATCGCGATCATGTTTTCCAGACGTGAAATGCCGTCACGGGCCGAGTTGGCGTGAATCGTGGTCATCGATCCGTCGTGACCGGTGTTCATGGCCTGCAACATGTCGATGACCTCGGCGCCGCGTGTCTCACCCACGATGATGCGGTCAGGACGCATACGCAGGGCGTTTTTCAGACAGTCGCGCGGGCTGACTTCACCTTTGCCTTCCACGTTGGGCGGGCGGCTTTCCATCCGACCCACATGCGTCTGTTGCAGCTGAAGTTCCGCCGTGTCCTCGATGGTCAGGATCCGCTCGGCATCGTCGATGAAGCTGGACAGGGCGTTGAGCGTGGTTGTTTTACCCGAACCCGTACCCCCGGAAACGATGATATTCAGTCGGGTGGACACGGCGGCCTGCAAATACGCGGCCATTTCTTCGGTGAACGCACCGAAATTGACCAGATCATCAATGCCCAGCTTGTCTTTCTTGAATTTACGAATGGAAACAAGCGATCCGTCCACCGCGATCGGAGGCACCATGGCATTGAAACGCGATCCATCGGCCAGACGGGCGTCAACATACGGATTGGATTCATCGACGCGGCGGCCCACGGCGGACACGATCTTGTCGATGATCCGCATCAGGTGCTTTTCATCCTTGAAGGTAATGTCGCTGAGTTCCAGCTTGCCGGCACGTTCCACAAAAATCTGTTGTGGACCATTCACCAGAATATCGTTGACCGAATCGTCCTGAAGCAGCGCCTCAAGCGGGCCGAGACCCGTTACCTCGTCATACAGTTCCTTGTTCAGTTGGGACCGGTCTTCGCGGTTCAGAACAATGTTTCTTGTTTCCAGAACTTCGCTGGCGATAGCACTGATTTCAGTGCGCAACTCGGCTTCGCCGGCGTTTTCCAGCGCTGCCAGGTTCAGGTTCTCCAGCAGCTCGCGGTGCAGTTCGATCTTGATCTCACCCAACCGCTCCTTGCGTTTTCGGTCTTTGTCTGAACTTGCGACCTCACCTGCAATCTTTTTCACGGGTTTGCGTGCCACCGCGGTCGCAACAGGTGTCGCCTGTGCAGAAGACGCCGTTGTTTCAGCCGGTTGTGCCGGCGTTTTGACGGGCTGCGCTGCAGGTTGCTTTTTGTATCTTGAAAACACGGCTTATCCCCCCTTTGGGATGATGTTACGCAGCTTCTTCGGCACTGCTGCCGAGGCTGTGAAGCGACTTCGCCAGCTTTGCGATTTCCCGGCGCAACGGGTTCTTGGCGGCCGCATTTGCCAGAGGCAGACCATGATCCCCACTTTGCATGACCGGTTTGCCACCATCAGGCAGCAGCAGGTCGATGGAGATTCCAAGACTTTCCCCCATGCGTTTCACGCGGCTTTTCCCGTTCAGATCGGTAAATTTCGGCGCTCGGTTCAACGCGAAACGCAGCTTGTTGAATGGCAGTTCCTCTGCCTGCAACGCACGCTTCAGGCGCAGGGCATTCTGGGCGGACCGCATGTCCAGCTCGATCAGGGCGAAATACACATGGGCGGCCTGCAAAACTGTTTCCGACCACAGGACCAGCGTTTTTGGCATGTCGACAATGACATAGTCGAAATGCGCGCGCGCCATGTCGATCACGCGCTGAATGTCTTCCGGAGTGATCAAGTCCAGTGGCACCATATCGGAGGGTGCGGTTAAAACCTGAAGCTTTTCTTCATATGTTTGAAGGGCTTGCGAGAATACTTCGCTGTCCATCGCATCGGTGTCCGACAGCATTTCAAACACGGTCTCTCGTCGCGGCAGATCCAGATAGGTGGAAACGGTCCCGTATTGCAGGTCCAGATCGATCAGACACACGGTCGGCGCGTCTTTGTCAGAGGCACAGGCCAGTTCCCAGGCCAGGTTAACGGCCAGTGTCGTTGCGCCGACACCACCTGCCAGGCCCTGAACGACAAACAAAGCGCCTTCTTTGGACGCGCCGCCGGCCAAAGGAACGGCGGCTGCTTGCGCAACGGCAACCGGGTCGGGCTGCTTCATACGCTCAATGGCTTCCTGCAATTCGCCTTCGGGAAGAGGATAGGGCACGAACTCGTCAGCACCCTTGCGCAACAGTTGGTGCAGGGATGCCGGAGTAACATCCTCGGCGATCAGAACAACTTTTACTTTTTTTTCATTGGCTTGAGTGATTATCTCACCTAGCAGAGAAAGGTTGTCTTCGTCTTCTCCGTCGATCGCCAGTGCTACGAATTCCAGCGTTTCAGCTTCGGGTTGGCTGAAAAAGGCCAACGCTTCTGCAAATCCCAGGTCTCCCCAGCGTTCGCCCAAGATGGCTTCCATGTCTTCGATCAGAAGGTCGAAATTCTGAACATCCCGACTGATGGTGCAGGCCAAGATTGCAGTATTGTCGTCTTGCGGCGTCGCGCTGGTCATAAACACTATCCTCGTCGTGAGGGCTCAGCATGTCATATGAACGAAATCCGCCAGATTGATGTGCTGTCGCCCCAATACGGTCAAATTTGGCCGCAGGTCACCCTATTGTTCACAATGTTGCTTTGAAGTTGGGCGAGAATTGGGCGCAAAAGAACCAATTGTAGGGAAATGGGCGACGATGTCGCCCATTTCAAACGTATTATCCACCGCTGCCAGCGTCTTGGGCGTTCACTTCCTGAATCTGGCTTACAGCGGTCGCACTTTCCACATATTCGCGGTAAATGATCTGAGCGTACTTGCCGTCCAGAAGCTGCGGGTTGCGATCAACGAATCCCGAAACTTCAGTGACCGTTCTGCGATTCCTGCGATCCCTGTTTTGCGTTGCGATCAACGGTTGCGTTTTGCCAAACGATACCACCGCCTCAAGCCGTGAGCGCGAGATACCCTGCTGCCCCAAAAACGCGACGACTGCTTGAGCGCGGCGAAGGCCAAGGCTTTTGTTGTAGCTGGCCGACCCCACAGCATCCGTATGTCCGTAAACGCGGAACCGGGCCTCGGGGAACTGCTTGATCCAGTCAGCCTGTTGCAAAAGAATGCGCTGAGCCGAAGCATCGAGTTGCGAGCTGTTGAACGCAAAGTTTACCTGGCTGGGTACATCCGCGGCAAACCGGCGGCTGAGAATCTGCGCGTAGGTTAATTCGCCGCTTTGTACCTGGACGTTGTTGAGCGTCGCGTTCCCGAAAGTGCCTGTATCGATCTCGTACCCGGCCTCGCGGGTGCATGCGGCGACAGCGACCGAAAGACCCAGTGTGATGATCCACTTATGCATTGGTCCTATCCTCCTGATCAATCTAGGACGTAGCCGTAGGAGCTGCCGAAGTTCTGCTTGGCAACTTCTGACGCTCCGCCGGCGCCCGTGCGCTGTGTGCGCGCCACCTGGCCGTTCAAGAACAAGTCAAATTCGCTGGGCGGTTTGACCCGATCGGTTGGAAGCGCAAGAGTTTCGCCCCGAGTCGGTGAAACCAGATGCGCGGTGATGATAACGACGAGTTCACTTTGCTCGCGCTGGTAGTTGGCGCTGCGGAACAACGCGCCCAGAACCGGCACATCCCCCAACCATGGGATCTGGTTGCTCAGATCCGCGAAATCGTCCTGGATCAGGCCTGCAATGGCAAAGCTTTCACCATCGCGAAGTTCAATCGTTGTTTTGGCCCTGCGGGTGATGAAGCTAGGAACCGAATCCCCGTTGATGGTAAAATCCGAGCTGTTGTCGATACTCGAAACAGCCGTGCCCATCTCAAGGTTGATCAGATCGCCATCCACGACGCGTGGGATGAAGTCCATTTCAACGCCGAAGGCTTTGTATTCGATGGCCACAACGCCGTCATCCTGCGGTACCGGGATGGGAACTTCGCCACCGGCTAGGAACGATGCCTCCTGGCCGGACAGCGCGGACAGATTCGGCTCGGCCAGGCTGCGGGCCAGCCCCTTGGTTTCCAGCGCTTCCAGCAACAGGCGAACCTGCGTCGAACCCGCGCCAAACCCAAACAGGATGGCACCGGTATTGGCCTGAACTGCCGGAATGTTGTTCGCCAAAGCGTTGTTCAGTGCGAACTGGTTGTTGAGCGTGTTAAAGCCTCCGGTAACGTCGCTTCCACCGAAGCCAAGCGACGCTGTCAGGCTTTTGGCGACCGAGCGGTTCATCTCTGCAAAGCGGACCTTCAGCATGACCTGCTGCACACCACCGACCGACATCAGGTTCGAGACGCGCTCGGGGGCATACCGTTCAGCCAGTTCCAGCGCGCGCGCCAGTTTGGCCGAGCTGGAGATCGTACCGGACAAAACAATGCCATCATTGGCTGTGCGAACCTCGATGGGTTCGTTGGGCAGGATTTGACGCAGACGTTCCTTGAATTCTGTAACATCCGGTGCGACCCGGACGCGGACATTGGCCAAAAGATTGCCCGCGCCGTCAAACAGTGTCAGCGTAGTCAGGCCGGGCGCCTTGCCCAGAACATAGATCGTGCGCTCCGACAAAGAAGAGATGTCTGCAATGCCTGCGTTGGCAATGCTGAGCTCTGCGAAAGGTTGTTCGCTTTCTACGACAATTGCGCGGTTCATCGGGACGTCCAGTGTTTCCACAGTCCCTTTTTTCACCACGCGCAAAGTTTCAGCCCAGGCGGTGTCGCCAATGGGGCCCATAACAAGCGACAACCCCAGCAGGGTTGCGCTGATCCAGGTACGTATTGTCATGTGACCTGCCTCTCCGATCACGCCTCGTTTTTTTGGGTCTTATGCCCTATGGGAGGAGAGACTGCGCGAAATCCGAATTTATTGCAATAATCAATGGTTTCCGTAAGTTTCCTTATGTGGGGAATTGGCAACATCCGCAAAAAAATGAGCCGCACCAAGGGCGCGGCTCTGAACCTGTAACGTTCTGAATTGGCGTCAATTTGTGCAGGGGATAGGCACATTTACAATTTCGCCACCGCGGCGAATACGTGTTGTGCATACCCTTTCGGCTTTTGCTTCTGGTTCCGGCGCGGTTTCTTGAATTCCCAACAGCTTGCGCTGATCCACTTCAATCGTAGAGGCAACGGACTCATCCTGTACCCCAACCAGAGCCAAGGAAAGACGCCCCGTGTTCTGAGCCTGTGCCAAAGCCGCGACCTGTTCAGGTGTGGCTGCGACCGTGACTGTACGTGCAATGGTTGTGTTGGTGACGTCTGAACCAGCGGTCTGATCGACGGCAATGAGCTGCACGTTGGTTTCGATCAGGCGGGTAATTCCGCCGCTGTTCCCTTCGATGGTTCCACTGGAACCGGTCCAATAGATGTCGACACTGTCGCCGGGCCGCAGGAATCCTGAAACGCCAGAAGCTACGTCAACGCTGATCGCAAAGGCACGCATACCTTTTTCCAGACGTGACGTCAGGCCGGCCTTTTCGCCTGGACGAGTGATCTTGACCTCCATGATCGCTTCGTCTTTTTCCATTGCCCTCAAAACGAAACGTTCATTTGCGCCGCTTTCGGGGAACAGGGCTGTGAGCTCTGTGAATGTACCTTCCGGAATCGCGTTTTCCGGCCAGTCAACTGCGCGGATATCTTCCTCCGTCAACCGCTCGCCGTATTTAAGGGCGCGGTTCGATACCAATACAGTGACTGTCGGAACAACATCGACTTTGGCATTGGCCAGAGCCTCTTCCGCAGCAAGCCTTTGGCGTGCCAGTTCACTTTGGTAAGCCGCGATATAGTTTCGCGCCATGTATACGGCGCCCCCGGCCAGTGCAACGCCGACAATCAGGACAAGTCCGAAAACTGCTCGCATGCGTGTACCTCATTCTTTTGTTTGGTCGAATACTTAGCGGCCAAGGAACCACATTGAAACAGCCTATTTGCTAACCGCAAATTGTGTCGAAATGTGGGACAAAAATGCCTGATTGTCAGATTTCTGCGCCTTCTTCCGCACAATTCCGCATGGTTATTGTTACCTTTCCCATGATTGCCAGCGGACCGAGCGTAACAAAACAACGCTGCACCCAACGGGCGCAGCGCTTTGCTTCGAAAGGGTTAAGCAAGACGTTTTTGGAAACCAGCCAGAGCGCGCACCAGCTGCAACTTAGCCGCCGCCGGCAGTTCCCGCCGTGATAATACCAGAAGGTGCAGTATTCGAGCCGGTGCTGACGACGGCGCTGTTCATGGCCCCGTTGATATTGCCGCCCATGCTGTCGACGCTTGAGCTTATTACAAGGTAGGTCGCGCCCGACAATCCTATGACCACTGCGGTCAACACCACCCAGTCAACTGTCACCGCTCCTGCTTCGTCAGATTTGAACTGATTAAGGAACCTTAACATGTGCTTATCTCCAAATACGTCGCGTCAGTGCTAACAACAGGTTGGCCTAAAACTGGTTCGCATGGATGGCGAAAGTTGGGCTAAATATTGATTTCGTAGGGAAATTTTGAGCTCCTACCAGGTTTCGCGCGTTAGTCGAATTGATTGGAGCAGAAGAAACGCGGCAATTACAGCAAAACGCCATGATCGTCGCGATTGCCTTCACAACTTGCGCGCGGGCAGGCTCCAGCGAACTTGGGATGGAGCAGTTTCAGATCATAAAAAAGGCCGCGCCCGATGAGCGCGGCCTTGGAAATTCTCTAGATCAGCAACTTAGTTGCTTTTGCCTTCGCCGGTGATACCACCTGTCGCGGTGTTGCTGCCGGTGCTCAGCGATGCGGCGTTCAGCGCTTCGTTTACGCCGGTTGCCAGGCCAGTGGCGCCAGCCGAGATCTGCTGATAAGCAACGGCGGCCAGGCCGATGACTGCTGCGGTCAGAACAACCCAGTCAACTGTTACTGCGCCGTCTTCGTCTTTGCGGAAGTTCTTGATGAACTTGATCATGTTACGTCCCTCCTAAAGGATCAAAAAGAGTTTAACAAACCTAGGCGTCTTTCAGAGCTTTCTCTCTCAGTCCGCTCATGTCCGTCTCGGTATGGGACTATGTTTGACCGTTGGGCGTGGCAGGAATTGGGCCAAACACAGATTTTTTTTCGCATGGTTTAACTTTTTGGTTATATTTTTTATAACGTCCTGAAAATAAAAGATAAAAAAATCACAACGGTTGAAGCAAAGGCTCTATAGCGATGCAAAATTGCGCCAAATGAGGCGAAACTGCCCCATTTCGCTTTGTTTTTCTGGCCTTGCGGGAAGATTCGGGGTTCAAATCGCCTAAAAAGAAAACATGAGGCAGGCAAATGAATCTCCGGAACGCACTTAAATGCGCCGGTGTGCTGGCGTTTCTGATATCGGGCACCGCATCTTTAAATGCGACCGAGACAGAGCCGCGCGGCGTATACAAGCGCGTCAAAGCCCCAAAACCCGGTGAACGTCCGCGTGTGACCGTGCAGATCACTCCGGAAGAACACGCAGCTAACCCTTCAGCGCCCAGCACGGGCACTGAACTGGTAGTCCCGGAAATCATCGCGCGTACCAAAGTCGCCCCGCTGCCAGCGCCGGGTGCGGAAGTCAAACGAGATCCCAAAGGATCGTACAAGGCTTTCTGGAGCCGGATTTCACCGCACATTGATGAACGCGGGGCTGGGCGGCTTGACGCGGCGATCAACGCCCTGGCCGCAACCAACGTGAGATCACCGCGACTGCAATCGCTGCAAGATATCGCAAAGGAACGCGGGATCGATATCCTCCGTTCCACTGTGGGAACTAATGTTTCACCTGCGCTGGTGCTTGCGGTCATCTCGGTGGAATCGGCCGGACGTGCAGACGCGGTCAGTTCCGCAGGCGCACAGGGGCTTATGCAATTGATGCCCGCGACAGCGGCCAGATTCGGGGTAAAGGACAGCCTTAAGCCCTCTGAGAACATTGCGGGCGGTGTGAAATACCTCAACTGGCTGATGGAAGAGTTCGGGAATGATCCAATACTTGTATTGGCTGGATACAACGCGGGAGAGGGGGCCGTGCGCAAACACAGCGGCGTGCCACCCTATGCTGAAACTCGGGACTACGTGCCAAAAGTCCTCGCCGCGTTTCAGATCGCGCGGGCTTTGTGCGCAACGCCGCCAGACCTGATTTCTGATGGCTGTGTTTTTCAGACGTCCAACTAATAAGGCCCGCCGTGATCCGGCGGGCCTTTCCATTTGATCAGGAAACGATTGTCGCTTCCGTTGCGGCGCGCAGCTCGTCTTCGCTGACACCTTCCGCCAGTTCGACGATTTTCAGACCGCCTTCAACCACATCCAGCACACCCAGATTGGTGATGATGCGATCCACGACGCCCTTTCCGGTCAGTGGCAGGGTGCATTCCTTCAGGACCTTGCTGTCTCCATGCTTGTTGGTGTGATCCATCACGACAATCACTCGGCCGACGCCTGCAACCAGGTCCATCGCGCCGCCCATGCCCTTCACCAGCTTGCCGGGGATCATCCAGTTTGCCAGATCGCCCTTCTCATCTACTTCCATGGCACCCAGAATCGCCGCAGCGATCTTGCCACCGCGGATCATGGCGAAGGATGTGGCACTGTCGAAATAGGCCGTGCGGGACAGTTCTGTGATCGTCTGCTTGCCTGCATTGATAAGGTCCGGGTCTTCTTCGCCCTCAAAAGGGAAGGGGCCCATGCCCAGCATGCCGTTTTCCGATTGCAGAGTGATGTCCTTGTCACCCACATAGTTTGCCACCAGCGTCGGGATCCCGATGCCCAGGTTCACATACATGCCGTCTTCCAGTTCCTCTGCCGCGCGTGCGGCCATCTGATTGCGGTCCCAGGGCATTATGCTTCCTCCTTCTTGCGGGTGGTGCGCTGTTCGATGCGCTTTTCGTGTTCGCCCTGAATGATGCGATGCACATAGATACCGGGCAGGTGGATGCAGTCGGGGTCCAGCGAACCACGCGGAACGATCTCTTCCACTTCGGCAACGCAGATCTTACCACAGGTCGCAGCAGGAACGTTGAAATTACGGGCGGTCTTGCGGAAAACCAGATTGCCGGTGTCGTCAGCCTTCCAGGCTTTGACGATGGCCAGATCGGCAAAAATGCCTTCTTCCAGAATGTAGGTCTCGCCGTTGAAGTCCTTGTGCTCTTTCCCTTCGGCGATCACGGTGCCGACGCCGGTCTTGGTGTAGAAGCCCGGAATGCCCGCGCCACCGGCGCGCATCCGTTCGGCCAATGTTCCTTGGGGGTTGAATTCCAGTTCCAGCTCACCGCTCAGATACTGGCGCATGAACTCGGCGTTTTCACCGACATACGAGCTGATCATCTTTTTGACCTGCTTGGTCTGCAACAGGATGCCGATTCCGAAATCGTCCACACCGGCATTGTTCGACGCAAAGCTCAGGTCTTTGACGCCCGAGTCCCTGATGGCCTCAAGCAACAGTTCCGGAATTCCGCAGAGGCCAAACCCGCCTGCGGCAATCAGCATGCCATCCGACAACACCCCATCGAGCGCCTCGGTGGCATTGGCATAGACTTTCTTCATGGAAAACTCCCCCAATGACATGGTGATGGGCTGGTTGTGCCGCCGTGTCACGGGGAAGTCAATGAAACCAAGGGGGAGGTGGTATTTCTACCAGTGAAATGAGCTGTTGCAATGAACCGGACGGTTCAGCATAAGCGACGTACCTTTATAGGAGATTGAAAACATGGAACGAATTTGGGTCGGAACGGTCGCAGGTGTTGCGCTTTTGGCTATGTCAGCCTGTGAGCCTGAGCAAGCGACCGTGCTTCCGCTCGACGATAACAAGATCAAAGTTATAGGAACCGGTTATTCTGAGAAGTCTTCACTTGAATCTGCAATTTCAACCGCCAACGCACGGTGCGCACAGCAGGGTAAAGAGGCCTTCGTTCTGGCCAGCGATACCGGCTATCAGGGGGTGGACAAGAATGCAGCCCTGATCATCGATGTCCTGACCGCTGCTGCCCAGAACTCAGGCAGCGCACCCGGCTACTATCCTAGCTCAAGCAGCTCGGAAGACTGGCAGACGACGCTCGAAGTGCGGTGCGGCCCTCAGCCCAGGTAATTCGCTGACAGCCCTCCCGCAATGCCGAAACGGCGATTGCGGGGGGGCTTTTTCAACCCCGACCACCTGTCAGCCTAGGTTGTTGCTTTCTTGGTGGTTGCTTTCTTTTTGGACGTTGCCTTTTTCTTGGTGCCTTTCTTGGCAGCGCGCTCGTTGACAAGCTCAATGGCCATTTCCTGCGTCACGTCCTCGGGTTTGATGTCCTTGGGGATCGTTGCGTTGACCTTTTCCCATTTCACATAAGGCCCATAGCGCCCGTCCAGAACCTGCATCGCGCCGCCATCGGGATGCTCACCCAACTCCTTCAGAGGTTTTGCCGCGGCCCGCCGCCCACGACCAGGGTTTGCCCGTTTTTCGGCCAGCAACTCAACGGCGCGATTCATGCCGATTTCGAACACGTCATTGGGGTCTTTCAGATTGGCATAGACCGGCTTCGGCTCCTCCGGCAGCTGATGCATCAGGTAAGGCCCGAACCGCCCGAAATTCGCGCTGATCATGCCGCCTTCGGGGTGTTCGCCGATCTGACGAGGCAGGGACAGTAGCGTCAGCGCCTTTTCCAGATCCATGTCATCCTTGCTCCACCCGCGCGGAAGGGATGCGCGCGGGGGCTTTTTGTTCTCGGGCGTGGGTTCGCCCCGTTGAACGTAAGGACCGAAGCGGCCGGATTTCAACCAGATCTCATCCCCGGCATCTTCGCCCAGCAGCCTTTCGTCACCTTCCGCGCCTTCACCGGCAATCGGGCGCGTATAGGTACATTCCGGATAGTTCCCGCACCCAACGAACCCACCCGTACGAGAGGTCTTCAGGTGCAACTGACCGGTGCCGCATTTCGGGCAGATACGCGGATCGGACCCATCCTCGCGCGGCGGGTAGAGCTGCGGAGCCAGAGCTTCGTCGAGCTTGTCCAACACTTCCGAAATCCGCAGTTCTGATGTCTCGCCAATCGCGGCTGAAAAATCACGCCAAAACTTGCCCAGCAGGTCCTTGTAGTCTCGCTCCCCGGCGCTGACGTCATCCAGTTCTTTTTCCAGATTGGCAGTGAATTCATACCCTACATACTGCCGGAAGAAATTCAGCAAGAAAATCGTGACGATCCGGCCTTTTTCCTCGGGGATCAGCCTATTCTTGTCCTTGCGGACATATTCCCGGTCCTGGATCGTCGTTACGATCGAGGCATAGGTTGATGGGCGCCCGATCCCCAGCTCTTCCATCCTTTTGACCAGTGTCGCTTCGGTATAGCGCGGGGGCGGTTGGGTGTGGTGTTGAAGGGCCAGAACGGATTCGTTCTTGGACAGGATTGCTTCTTTCGCGATCTTATCGCCGCTTTCGCTGGTCGCCTTGGCAAACTGATCCTTCAGAGAGGTTTTGGCAAAACGGGCCGGATCGCCCTGCGTGATCTGTGGCAGACGCTTTTCATCCTCATCCGCGACGTCATCCCGGCCTTCTTCGTACACCCGCATGAACCCATCGAACATGACCACCTGGCCCGTGGCGCGAAGGCCGACCTGACCGTCGTCGCTGCCGACCTCGACGGTGGTGCGCTCCAGACGCGCGGCAGCCATCTGACAGGCGATGGTGCGTTTCCAGATCAGATCATAAAGCTTGCGCTGATCTTCATCCGTGACCTTCAGCGCCTTGGCATCGCGCGACATATCCGTCGGGCGGATACACTCGTGAGCTTCCTGAGCGTTCTTGGCCTTGTTCTTATACATGCGCGGGCTGTCCGGTACATATTCAGCACCGTAGCGATCTGCGATTGTTTCGCGCGTGGCTGCCACGGCCTCAGGCGCCATGTCGATGCCGTCGGTCCGCATATAGGTAATGTACCCGGCCTCATAAAGCCGCTGCGCCACCTGCATTGCGTGGCGCGCGCCCATGCCGAACTTGCGGCTGGCTTCCTGTTGCAGGGTCGATGTCATGAACGGCGCGCTGGGGTTGCGGGCGGCGGGTTTGGCCTCGACCGAAGTCACGCTCAGCGCGCGGCTGGTGATGGCCTGAACCGCAAGCTCGGCCTGCGTCGCATTGGCCAGATCGTGCTTGTCCAGCTTCTTGCCGGCCAGCGTGACCAGACGCGCCTCATAGGTCTGCCCACGCGGTGTCTCGAACAGCGCCCGAACCGACCAGTATTCCACCGGCTTGAATGCCTCGATTTCCATTTCGCGTTCGACGATCAGGCGCAGACAGACGGATTGCACGCGACCTGCCGATTTCGCACCTGGCAGTTTGCGCCACAAAACCGGAGACAGGTTGAAACCCACCAGATAATCCAGCGCGCGGCGGGCCAGATAGGCCTCGACCAACGGCATATCGACCTGACGCGGGTTCTGCATCGCCTCGGTCACGGCGTCCTTGGTGATGGCGTTGAAGGTGACGCGGCTGACGGGCGTATCCTTCTTGATCGAACGGCGTTTGGTCAACGCCTCTTGCAGGTGCCAGCTGATCGCCTCGCCCTCGCGGTCGGGGTCGGTGGCGAGGATCAGCGCATTGTCTTCTTTCAACGCGTCGGCAATGGCCTTGACATGCTTGCGGCTGTCGTTGCCGACCTCCCATTTCATCGAGAAGTCATGTTCAGGATCGACCGATCCATCCTTTGGCGGCAGGTCCCGCACATGGCCGTAAGAGGCCAGAACTGTGTAGTCGGGGCCCAGGTATTTATTGATTGTTTTTGCTTTGGCCGGAGATTCTACAACAACTACGGGCATTTAAGGGGAAACCTCGCTCGACGAATTTGGCGCCTTCTATGGTGGTGCAAAATGTGTGGGGCAAGCGGGAATTGTCAATGCGTTCCTTTCGTGGATGGAAAAGCGCCGTGATTTCAGTGCGCTACCACTGATCTTAACAAAGTGGGCACGCCGTAAGGAGGGTTCGATCAACTTGCCAGCGACAGCAGACCTCCGGGCTGACGTTGGATTCGCCCATCAAGTTCAAGGTCGATCAGCGCCGGTCCAAGCTCACCGGCCGAGGCCGCGATATCCCGCAGCAATTGATCCTCGGCGATGGGTGAGGGGCCAAGCCGCGCGATGATTTGCTCGTGCAGGTTTCTTGCAGGACGCGCAATTGGTTCCGAGCGCGGTTCGATTGGTCGAGAAAACAGGTCGTCCTGCCGCGGCAAGGCTTCAACAACGTCTTCAGCGGATCGGACAAGTGTGGCGCCATCACGAATCAACAGATTGCAGCCGGCGGCCCGCGCATCGAACGGATGGCCCGGAACGGCCAGAACCTCGCGCCCCTGATCCAGTGCGTCCCGTGCCGTGATCAGACTGCCGGACTTGGCGGCAGCCTCGACGACGACAACCGCCTGCGCAAGCCCCGAAATGATCCGATTTCGGCGTGGAAAGTGCCGGGCCTGGGGTGTCACGCCCATCGGTTGTTCCGAAATCCGCAAGCCGCGGGACGCGATGTCATGGGCCAGTTCCGTGTTTTCGGCCGGATAGATCACATCAACGCCACCGGCCATGACTGCCACCGTGCCGGTTTCCAGCGCGGCCATATGCGCGGCTGTATCGATGCCACGCGCCAAGCCCGAGACGATAACGTGCCCTTTGCTGCCCAGTTCGGTGGCCAGGCCACGTGCCATCCGCGCGCCGAGCGAGGAACAGTTTCGCGCGCCGACCATCGCAATTGCTGGTTTTTGCAGCAGCGAAACGTCTCCGATCGCCCAAAGCAGCGGCGGGGCTTCGTTCAGTTCAGCCAGGGCCGCGGGGAATTCAGCGGACCCAAGGCACAAAAGCCGCGCTTTAGCGGCTTTTGCGGCCCTGAGTTCCGCCTCGATCACGCCGGGGGGGCAGGTTTCATACCCTTTTATACCGGCGGCGCGTGCCATTTCAGGCAGCGCGGCCAGCGCGTTCTGCGCTGAGCCATGTTCGCGAAGCAGCCGACGAAATGTCACCGGACCGACCTTGCGAGAACGCAACAGACGAAGCCACGAGAACCGGTCCTCTTCCGTGGTGGGTGGGAGTGGGGGGTGATTGGAAGAAAGCTGCTCTTCGGTCATCCGTTGCTCCGCCTTGTTGCAGAACTGGTTTACGGGACAGGCAGTTAACAGCTTGTGAATCGTTGAAAATTAGAAGTGATTTTTTGCAATTCTGTCGGGGGAAAGCATATAACATATTGATAATAAGTAAAATAAATAATGCTCAATCAGAAAGGGCGCTTTGGTCACCTAAGGCGATCTTCGGAAAAAAGAGACGCTGGGTTAACCCTGCGCCTCTTGGACTGCGCCGCGTCCGACTCAGGCGGCCGAACCGCCGACAGTCAGCCCGTCCATAAGGACGGTCGGCTGGCCAACACCTACCGGCACCCATTGTCCGTCCTTGCCACAAGTACCCATGCCGGGGTCCAGCGCCATATCGTTGCCCAGCCCTCGGATACGTTTCAAGGCCGATGGCCCGTCACCAATCAACGTGGCGCCCTTGACCGGCGCGCCGATTTTGCCGTTTTCGACACGATACGCCTCGGTGCACGAGAAAACGAACTTGCCATTGGTGATGTCCACCTGACCGCCGCCGAATCCAACCGCCCAGATACCGTCCTTGATATCGGCTACCAGGGCCCGCGGGTCGGCTTCGCCACCCAGCATGATCGTGTTGGTCATGCGCGGCATGGGTTTGTGCGCATAGCTCTGCCGCCGCCCGTTGCCCGTAGGAGCAACCCCCATCAGCCGCGCATTCTGGCGGTCCTGCATGTAGCCGGTCAGCACGCCATCTTCGATCAGCACCGTGCGCGCGCTGGGCGTGCCCTCATCATCCACGGTGATCGAACCGCGACGATCAGCAATCGTGCCGTCATCCACCACGGTCACACCTTTTGAAGCAATCTGCTGCCCCATCAACCCGGCAAAGGCCGAGCTGCCCTTGCGGTTGAAGTCGCCTTCCAGGCCGTGGCCGATGGCCTCGTGCAGCAGGATGCCGGGCCAGCCGGGGCCAAGCGCAACTTCCATGACACCGGCCGGCGCAGGAACTGCGTCCAGGTTGACCAGTGCGATACGCAGGGCTTCGCGGGCCTTGGCCTGCCAGTCGGCGGGGTCGATCAACCCGCTCAGGCCAACCCGGCCACCACCACCGGCGGATCCGCTTTCGCGGCGTCCGTTCTGTTCGACAATGACCGATACGTTCACGCGGGTCATGGGGCGCACATCGCGAACCATCACACCGTCAGGGCGCAGAATCTCGATTTCTTGCACGGCTGCCGCGATCGTGGCGCTGACCTGAACCACACGCGGGTCCAGATCGCGGGCGAAGGCGTCGATCTCACGCAATGTCTCGATCTTGACCGGGAACGCGGCAGAATCAATCGGGTCTTCGTCCGTGTAGAGGCGCGTATTGGTGGAGCGCGGAGCATCCGCCAAGACCCCGCCGCCATCCCCGACAGCCAGTCTTGCCGTTTCCGCCGCCCGTTTCAGGGCAGGAATCGAAACGTCTGTGGAATGCGCATATCCAGCCACTTCACCTTGTACTGCACGCAGCCCGAACCCTTCCGACGCATCGTAAGACGCGGTGCGCAGACGGCCGTCATCGAACACGAGAGACTCGGATTTTCGCCGCTCGACAAACAGCTCTCCGTCCTCGGCACCGTCCGTGGCCGAGCGCAAAATGGCAAGCGCTTCATCGTGCGGTAGAGCGCTTTCAAACGGGCGAAACGGGGCGTCGGACATGGGTTGGGACCTTTCGGGTTTGATCCAGATCAAAAATAGCGTCTGTTTGACGCAAGCATTTTGCTTTATCTACCCGACGGAATATGGTTTTTAACGCGGCCAAAGACAACGGGAGAGGTGCGACCGATTCACACCTTTTCGCCAGGGACGCAAAGATCAAACGATCAGGACAGAACATGAAGAATGCTTTGATGCTTTCAGGGTTTATGACAGCCCTCTCCAGCCTTCCAGCCATGGCTCAGGAGCTTGAGATTATTGGCAAACCGGTTGACGGCGGTATGGGCTTTCAGCCGGCAGCCACCAGCCTTGCCACAGGAATTCAGCGTCTGGACGGCATGATTCTGGTGATCATCACCGTTATCTGCTTGCTGGTTGCCGGCCTGCTGGTTTATTGCATCGTGCGTTACAACGAACGCGTTAACCCGAAACCGGCACGTTTTTCGCACTATACCCCGGTTGAGATTGCATGGACCCTTGGCCCCATCCTGATTCTGGTCTTCATCGGTGCGTTTTCGCTGCCGGTTCTGTTCAAACAGCAGGAGATCCCGGAAGGCGATATCACCATCAAAGTCGTGGGCAACCAGTGGTATTGGACCTATGAATATGTTGATCACGATTTTGCCTTCGACAGCTACCTGCTGGGCCATCCGGCCACTCTGGACGAGGGCGCGCGCCCGGCTGACGCCGACGTGACCCCGTTTGTGCTTGACGATGCCATGCGCGCGAAGCTGGCAGATGCGGGTTACAGCGATGACGAATGGCTGCTGGCCACGGACACTGCCGTTGTTGTTCCGGTTGGCAAGGTTATCGTGATGCAGGTTACCGCATCTGATGTGATTCACTCCTGGACCATCCCATCCTTCGGCGTAAAGCAGGATGGCGTGCCCGGGCGTCTGGCGGAACTGTGGTTCGAGGCCGAGAAGGAAGGCATCTACTTCGGTCAGTGTTCGGAACTCTGCGGCAAAGACCACGCCTATATGCCAATCACCGTGAAAGTCGTCAGCCAGGAAGCGTATGACCAGTGGCTGCAAGGCGCGATCGAAGAATATGCCGGTTTGCCGCAAAGCTATCAGGTTGCATCGAACTGAGCACACTGAGGGCGGGTTGAAGCCCGCCTGGCACGAAATGCAGGCTGTGCGGGCTGACCGCGCAGCTTTCGCCCCAGAAGGACCCGAGATGACCGACGCAAGCATCAATGCCAGCACAGCGACCGCCCACGCGGACGAGGCCAGCTTTGGCGATTACTTCGCCCTGCTGAAGCCGCGCGTGATGTCTCTGGTCGTGTTCACGGCGCTGGTCGGTCTGCTGGCGGCCCCGGTTCCGGTCCACCCCTTTGTTGGGTTCTGCGCCATTCTGTTCATCGCCATCGGTGGCGGCGCATCGGGCGCGCTGAACATGTGGTGGGATGCGGATATCGACAAGGTAATGAAACGCACCAAAGGTCGTCCGATCCCCTCCGGCAAGGTGGAAGAGGGTGAGGCGATGGCCATCGGCCTGACCCTGTCGGGCCTGTCGGTGATCATGCTGGGCCTTGCGACCAACTGGTTCGCGGGTGCGTTTCTGGGCTTCACAATCTTTTTCTATGTCGTTGTCTACACGATGTGGCTGAAGCGCTCGACGCCGCAGAACATCGTGATCGGTGGTGCGGCGGGCGCTTTCCCTCCGGTGATCGGCTGGGTGGCTGCTACCGGGTCCATGGCGGTTGAGCCGTGGCTGATGTTTGCCCTGACCTTCATGTGGACACCGCCGCATTTCTGGGCTCTGGCCCTGTTCATGCGCTCGGACTATGACGATGCGGGCGTGCCCATGCTGACCGTGACACATGGCCGCCGAGCAACGCGTGTGCACATTCTCGTCTACACGGCCCTGCTGGCGATACTGGCGGTGGGAACCGCATTTTCTGGCATCGGTGGTCCCGTCTATCTGACTGTGGCTTTGGTGTTGAACGCGTTGTTTCTGCGCGGCGCCTGGCAAATTTCGCGTCGGACCGAGGATGACTCGGAGGCCGATAATTTCAAGGTTGAACGCAGCTTTTTCAAGCTTTCGCTGCTCTACCTCTTCCTGCATTTCGGCGCTATTCTGGCCGAAGCCTTGCTGAAACCCTATGGTTTGGGAGGATGGTCATGAGCCTGCGCAAAAGCCATGAACTGCATCAGCGACGGTTCAGCCGCAATCTGGGCGTTGGACTGACACTGGTTGCCTTTATCGTGATCATTTTTGGCCTGACGGTCGTCAAGGTCTCGGGCACTGATTTCAATATGGCCACACAGGAGGTCCAGAACTGATGGCTTTGTCTGGTCCACAGAAAACGGTCGCTCAAACCGTGGGTGTGGTTGTCCTGATGGGCAGCCTGGCCTGGGCGGCGGTACCATTCTACGACTGGTTCTGCCGCGTAACCGGATTTGGCGGTACAACCGGTGTGGCCGAAGCCGCCCCCGAAGACATTCTGGACCGCACGGTCACCGTACGGTTTGATGCGTCCAAGGCCAAAAACATGGCCTGGGAATTCAAACCGGTCGTTCGCGAGATGGAAGTGCGCATCGGCGAGACCGGACTGGCTTTCTATGAGGCCTACAACCCAACGGATCGTCCAATAGCGGGTCAGGCCTCATACAATGTGGCACCCTATTCGGCAGGCGGGTATTTTCAAAAAATTGCCTGTTTCTGCTTTGAAGAGCAGGTGCTGCAACCTGGCGAGCGGGTAGAGATGCCGGTGACCTTCTTCGTCGATCCTGAAATGGTCGAAGATCTTGAAGCAAAGTATGTTCATACGATCACGCTGTCGTATACATTCTACGAAATTGACCTGCCAGAGGGCTATGCCGCCCTTGAAGCGCAGGCAGAAACAAACACGAACTAACGCCTGTAGGTGAGGGACGCTGATGGCACACGCTAAAAACCATGATTATCACATTCTGGCCCCGTCGATCTGGCCTCTGATCGGAGCTGTCGGCGGCTTTGTGATGTTGTTCGGAGCCGTCCTTTGGATGCACGGATTGACCCCGTGGATGTTCTGGGCCGGTCTGGTCGCAGTTCTTTACACCATGTTCGCTTGGTGGTCCGAAGTTGTTGTCGAAAGCCGCCAGGGGGATCACACCCCTGTCGTTCGCATCGGACTGCGCTACGGTTTCATCCTGTTCGTCATGTCCGAGGTGATGTTCTTCTTTGCCTGGTTCTGGTCGTTCTTCAAACATCGCATGTACCCGATGTACGACTATGCCGGCACCGAATACATCCAGCCGGACATCCACGCGGTTGACCCGTTCCACCTGCCGCTGATCAACACTCTGGTTCTGCTGCTGTCAGGCTGTGCTATTACCTGGGCGCACCACGCGCTGGTGCATGACAACGACCGCAAAGCGCTGATCAACGGCCTGGCCATCGGTATCGTTCTGGGCATTGCCTTTACCGGTTTGCAGGCGTTCGAGTATTACGAGCTGCTGGCCCATGAAGGCTGGAAATTTGGCGATGATCAGTTCTATTCGAACTTCTTCATGGCGACCGGTTTCCATGGATTCCACGTCATCATCGGCACCATCTTCCTGTCGGTCTGCCTGATCCGGGCCCTCAAAGGCGACTTCACACCGGAAAAGCATGTCGGGTTCGAAGCGGCGGCCTGGTACTGGCACTTCGTTGACGTTGTCTGGCTGTTCCTGTTTTTCGCGGTCTACATCTGGGGACAGGCCCCGCTGATGTAAGCCCGATCAGCTGATCAAATTGCAAAAGCCGCCCTAGAGGGGCGGCTTTTTCTCTGTTCCGGGCGCAAGATTGCGCCCCATACAATTGCGTGGTTGCAATTTGGCCCACACGCCCCTTAACAAGACGCCGGTTCCTGAAACGAGGTTCGACCCTGCCATGCGCCGCATTCTGTTCCTGCTGATCTTCGGCCTCGCCGGTTTGGGCGTTCTGCTGTCGCTGGGGATCTGGCAGACGCAGCGTCTGGCCTGGAAACAGGAGCTGTTGGCAGAGATCGAAAGCCGCATTTCAGCCGACCCCATCGCCTTGCCCAGGCATGTTTCAGAGGACACCGACAAATACCTTCCGGTAACGGTTTCGGGTGAGATGGAACCAGGCGAAATCCATGTGCTTGTTTCGGTCAAACAGGTCGGGGCAGGGTATCGCATCATCCAATCGTTCAGCACCGAGGACCGCACAATTCTGGTCGATCGGGGTTTTGTGCGGACAACGGCGAAACAAGCGCCGCGTCTGACCGGCCCGATGGAGATCAGCGGCAACCTGCACTGGCCGGATGAGGTCGACAGCTATACGCCCGAGCCCGATATTGACGACAACATCTGGTTTGCCCGGGACGTGCCCAATCTGGCCGCCGCTTTGGGGGCCGAGCCGGTGTTGCTGATCGCGCGGTCTCAGACCGACCCGAACGTGATGCCTTTGCCGGTGGATACGGCGGGGATTCCAAACGATCACCTGCAATATGCAATCACCTGGTTTGGCTTGGCTCTGGTCTGGGCTGTGATGACCGGTTATTTCCTGTGGCGCAATCGCGCCCCTTCTGAGAGTGAAGAGCAATGAAATACATCTCGACCCGTGGCCAAGCGCCAGAACTGACCTTTGAAGAGGCGATGCTGACCGGATTGGCCCGCGATGGGGGGCTTTATCTGCCCGCCGAGATCCCTGTGATGAGCCATGACGAGATCGCGGCGCTTGCTGGTCTGCCCTATGAAGACATCGCATTCCGTGTGATGTGGCCCTATGTCAGCAGCTCCTTTGCTGAGGATGAGTTCAAAGCGATCATTGCCCGCGCTTATGAAGGGTTCGGTCATGACGCCCGCGCGCCATTGAAGCAGTTGAACGAGAACCATTTTCTACTGGAACTGTTCCATGGGCCCACGCTGGCGTTCAAGGACTTTGCCATGCAGTTGATCGGCCAGCTGTTCCAGGTGGCCTTGAAGCGGCGCAATGACCGCGTGACCATCGTCGGCGCCACCAGCGGTGACACCGGCTCGGCCGCGATCGAGGCCTTCCGGGGGCTGGATGCCGTGGATGTATTCATCCTGTTCCCGCATGGCCGCGTGTCAGAGGTGCAGCGCCGCCAGATGACGACGCCTGCGGACAGCAATGTTCATGCTCTGGCCGTGGATGGCGATTTCGATGATTGTCAGGCTGCGCTGAAGGACATGTTCAACGATTTCGACTTCCGCGACGGGGTCAAGCTGGCGGGTGTGAACTCGATCAACTTCGCCCGGGTGCTGGCGCAGATCGTCTATTACTTCTCGGCCGCCGTCAGCCTCGGCGCGCCGCACCGCAAGGTCAGCTTCACCGTGCCGACCGGCAATTTCGGCGACATCTTCGCGGGCTATCTGGCCAAGCGCATGGGCTTGCCCATCGATCGTCTGGTCGTGGCAACCAACCAGAACGACATCCTGCACCGGTGTCTGTCGGGTGAGGGGTATTTCAAGGGCGACACCATCCCCTCGATCAGCCCGTCGATGGACATTCAGGTCAGCTCGAACTTTGAGCGGGCGTTGTATTACGCCTATGGCGAGGACGGCGGTGCCGTGGCGCAGTTGATGGATGAGCTCAAAAATGGCGGCTTCAATGTCAGCCAGGGCGCGATGGAAGCGCTGCGCGAGACTTTCGACTCGGGCCGGGTGTCCGAAGGCGAAACGCTGGCGACGATCAGGCATACGCTTGCCCACAGCGCGGAACTGGTCTGCCCCCACACTGCGGTTGGGATCACGGTCGGCCAAGACCACCGTGCCACCGATACCCCGATGATCACCTTGGCCACTGCGCATCCCGCCAAGTTCCCTGCCGCAGTCGAGAAGGCGAGCGACGTGCATCCGCCTCTTCCATCCCGCATGTCTGATCTGTATGAACGTCCGGAACGGGTGACCCGGATCGCCAACGATCTGGGCGCCATCGAGGATCATATCAAAGGGCACATCGCCGAGTGACTGTCAGACAAGACCAACTGAAGAACGGCTTTCGTATCGTCAGTGAACACATGCCGGGGCTGCAATCTGCGGCCATCGGCATCTGGGTAACCGCCGGTGGGCGGCATGAGCGGATCGAACAGAACGGCATCGCACATTTCCTTGAGCATATGGCGTTCAAGGGAACCGAGCGACGTTCGGCGCTGCAAATCGCCGAGGCGATCGAGGATGTGGGCGGGTATATCAACGCCTATACCTCGCGCGAGGTAACGGCTTATTACGCGCGCGTTCTGAAGGACGACGTGGCGCTGGCGATGGACGTGATCGGCGACATCGTTCTGAACCCGGTTTTCGACCCGCGCGAAATCGAGGTTGAGCGCGGCGTGATCCTTCAGGAGATCGGCCAGGCCTATGACACGCCGGACGATGTGATCTTTGACTGGTTGCAGGAGCAGAGCTATCACGACCAGCCTTTGGGCCGCACCATTCTGGGACCATCCGAGCGGGTCAGTGCGTTCTCGCGCGAGGATCTGTCGGGGTTCGTGGCCGAGCATTATGGCCCCGATCAGATGATCCTGTCCGCTGCCGGTGCCGTGGATCACGTTCAGCTGATGAAAATGGCCGAAGAGATGTTCGGTCATCTGCAACCACGCACCGGGCTGATCGCCGAGCCTGCGCGTTTTACCGGTGGTGAAGCGCGGCAGGAGAAGGTGCTGGAGCAGGCCCATTTCGCACTTGCGCTGGAAAGCCCGGGCTATCGCGACGATGCGATCTATACGGCGCAGATCTATTCCACCGCTTTGGGGGGTGGCATGTCTTCGCGGTTGTTCCAGGAGGTGCGCGAGTCGCGCGGGCTGTGCTATACGATCTTTGCCCAGACCGGTGCCTATGCCGATACCGGTACGACGACGATCTACGCCGGTACCTCGGCAGATCAGGTGGCAGAGCTTGCCACTATCACCATCGACGAAATGAAGCGCGCAGCAGAGGACATGACCACGGAAGAGGTTGCCCGTGCCCGTGCGCAGATGAAAGCCGGGATGTTGATGGGGCTGGAAAGCCCGTCAAACCGGGCCGAACGCTTGGCGCGGCTGGTTCAGATCTGGGGGCGGGTCCCGTCTCTGGAAGATACGGTGGCCCGGATTGATGCGGTCAGCACCGAAGATGTGCGCGTATTTGCCGAGCAGATGGCCGTCAACGCACCTGCCGCTTTGGCGCTGTACGGGCCGGTTTCGGGGGCGCCGACATTGGCCGAACTACAGGAGAGGCGGGCGGCGTGATGCTGTTGGGCAGACGCAAGCTGAAACTCGAGACTGCGCGGCTCAGCCTGCGCCCGCCAGTACATTCCGACTTCAACGATTGGGCCGCGTTGCGGCGGGCCTCGAAAGACTATCTGACACCTTGGGAACCGATCTGGGCCAAGGACCACCTGAGCCGCAAATCCTTTACCAACCGTGTGTATTGGGCACAACGTTCGGTAGCGGCCGGGACGGCAATCCCGCTTTTTCTGTTTCGCCGCGAGGATGACGTGTTGGTTGGGGCCATCACGCTGGACAACATTCGGCGCGGTCCCGCGCAGGCGGGCACATTGGGGTATTGGACCGGTCAGGCTTTTGCCCGACAAGGGTATATGCGTGAAGCCATCGGCGCGATGGTTCACCATGCCTTTACCCGTTTGGACCTGAGCCGGATCGAAGCCGCCTGCCTGCCGGAAAACCGGGCGTCGCGCGGATTGCTGGAAAGTTCGGCCTTCAAATACGAGGGCGTGGCGCAGTCGTATTTGCAAATCAACGGGCGGTGGCGGACGCATGTTCTTTATGCCAGCCTGCGGTCCGACCGGCGCGGAAGAACCGACGCGGGATAGGGGGCGCTGCCCCCGTCGCGGCAAGCCGCGCCTCCCCCGGGATATTTGGGGCCAGATGAACAAGGGGCATGACTTGTCGTCGTTCTGCGCTACACTCGGAGTATGCGCTGGTTGATTGCG
This sequence comes from Ruegeria sp. HKCCA0235A, assembly GCF_013033235.1. Lineage (NCBI taxonomy): Bacteria > Pseudomonadati > Pseudomonadota > Alphaproteobacteria > Rhodobacterales > Roseobacteraceae > Ruegeria > Ruegeria sp. HKCCA0235A. Next base: position 172,390 of record NZ_WQDQ01000004.1, read on the forward strand.
GCATTGATGGTGATTTCGGGCGGGGCCGCTGCGCAGGAGCGTCGGCCAAGTCACTGTGTCGCCATTGCCGATGCGGCACCCGGAATCGAGTATCTGCACAGGGCGGCCTGGCAGGATCCGGTGCCGGAATTCTCGGTGCGGATCAGCTATATCGCGCATGCCTCTTTCATGATCCAGACCCGCGGCGGGCTGAATGCGGTGACCGATTTTACCGGATTTATCGGCAGCGCAAACCTCATCCCTGACGTGGTGACGATGAACCATGCCCACGGCACGCATTGGACGGCGCATCCCGACCCGGCCATTCCGCATGTTCTTCCGGGGTGGGGAGAGTTTGGGAAAGGTATCGAGCATCATCTGGATCTGGGTGAGATGCTGGTGCGCAATGTCTCGACCGATATCCGGTCTGTTTATGGTGGGGTCGAAGAACGCGGCAATTCAATTTTTGTGTTCGAGGTTGAGGGGTTGTGCATAGGTCATCTGGGGCATTTGCATCATGTCCCGTCGGATGAGCAGTTTGCCGCGCTCGGGCGGTTGGATGTTGTCATGGCCGCCGTTGATGGCGGAACCACCATGCCTCTGCCCGATATGATTGCGGTTCTGAAACGGCTGAAGAGTTCTGTCATCATTCCGATGCACTGGTTCTCGCAGTTCTCGCTGGATCGGTTCCTGGTGGATATCAGGGATACATTTCCGGTTGAGCGCGACGGGGTTTCGGAGATCACCGTTTCGTTGCGGAACCTTCCGGACCGCCCTACGGTTGTGGTGCTTGAGCCGCGCTATCTGATTGATCTTGAATAAGGCTTGCGGCAACCGCATCGCTTGGGCATTGGAGGCGTATGAGTTTGAACCCCGCTGATGACCGTTTTGCCGCGCTGCTCCGTTCGAAACTGGGCGACGGTGTCCTGCGCCCAGTAGAGGAACGGTATTTGGAAGAACCGCGTGGGCGTTTTTCGGGACGGGTAGGTCTGCTGGCCTTGCCGCGCAACACCGATGAGGTGGCGCAGCTGGTCAGGTTGGCAGCGCAGGCACAGGTTCCGATCGTTCCATATGGCGGCGGCACTGGCCTGGTCGGCGGTCAGGTGATGTCGGCGGGGCCTGCGCCGTTGGTGATTTCGTTGGAACGGATGACCGCCATCCGGTGTGTCTTTCCAACCGAGAACGTTCTGGTCGCCGAAGCCGGGGCCATTCTTCAAGATGTTCAGGTCGCAGCCGAGGCGGTAAACCTTTTGTTTCCTTTGTCATTGGCGGCACAAGGATCCTGCCGGATCGGCGGCAACCTGTCGACCAACGCAGGGGGCGTCAACGTTTTGCGGTATGGCAACGCGCGCGACCTGTGCCTGGGGCTTGAGGCGGTGCTGCCCAATGGTGAGATCTGGCACGGCCTCAGCCGGCTGCGAAAGGACAACACCGGCTATGACCTGCGCAACCTGCTGATCGGGGCCGAGGGGACGCTGGGGATCATCACTGCCGCATCGCTCAAGCTGTTCCCACGACCTGCCGGTGTAGGGACGGCGGTGTTTCATGTGGCTTCTCCTGAAGCGGCGATCGACCTGCTGGCTTTGGCGCGGGACAAGGTGGGTGAGGCCGTCAGCACGTTTGAGCTGATCCACCGGCAGGGGCTTGATTTCCTGACCGAGGTTCTGCCGGATGTCCGTCAACCGTTCGCCTCGCCCCCGGAGTGGAGCGTATTGATCGAGCTGGGTCTGGCTGACGGGCATTCACCATTTGCCGCATTGGAGGGACTCTTTGTTCGCGCTGAAGAGCTTGGTCAGGTTCAGGACGGAGTAATCGCCCAAAGTGAAGCGCAGCGGGCCGATTTGTGGGCGGTGCGTGAACGCATTCCCGAAGCCAATCGTTTGATCGGGTCAGTGTCGAGCCATGATATCTCGATCCCGATTTCCAGAATTCCCGATTTCATTTGCGAAGGCAGAAAATTGATTGCAGGCTTGGGGCCCTTCCGGATCAATTGCTTTGGCCATCTTGGTGACGGCAATCTGCATTACAACGTGTTCCCGCCCAAAGGGCGGCACCGATCGGAATTTGATGATCAAAGAGGCGCGATCAAGCAGGCCGTCCATGATCTGGTTTACGCCTTCGACGGATCAGTCAGTGCCGAACATGGGGTCGGGCGCCTCAAGACCAACGATTTGGAACGCTATGGCGATCCAGCCAAGCTGGGCGCGATGCGGGCTATCAAACTGGCATTAGACCCGCAGGGCATCATGAATCCCGGCGCGGTATTGAAAGGGTGAACACGGCCCGAGCGTCGGACCGTGCCCGATTGTTTCTTACGAGGCAGGCAGGATCACCTTGTCGATCACATGGATCACGCCGTTCTTGGTTTCGATGTCGGCCTGAACCACGTTGGCGTCATTCACCATCACACCCGAATCCAGATCGATCGTGATATCGCCGCCTTGTACGGTTGCAGCCGTCATGTCATCGCTCAGATCACCTGACATCACTTTGCCCGGCACGACGTGGTAGGTCAGAATGGCCACCAGCTGATCCTTGTTTTCGGGCTTCAGCAAGTTTTCGACGGTGCCTTCGGGCAAAGCCGCGAACGCGTCATCGGTGGGGGCAAATACGGTGAACGGGCCTTCGCCTTTGAGTGTGTCCACCAGTTCGGCGGCCTGAACTGCCGCGACGAGTGTTTCAAAGCTGCCAGCGGCGACGGCTGTGTCGACAATGTCCTTGCCGTGACCATCGGCGAATGCAGCAGTGCTGAACAGGATCGAGGCGACACCGGCGGCGGCGAATTTGCGGAACATGAGCTAAACTCCCTAGGTTGAAATGCTTCAAGCAGCATCACCTAGAGTACGGGGCAACCTGACCACAAGATCACTTGTATTGATCCGTTTTGCGCCTTGATCGGCGCAAAAACCGCGCTAAGCCCGCCCGGTTTTCAGTTTCCAGTCACGTTTTTGTGAAAAACTCCTGGTCAGAGTCCTTCGAATTCGCACAGGACATGCACGTCCATGCCCATCTCTTCCAACACTTTGCTGCCGCCAAGTTCGGGCAGGTCAATGATGAAGGCGCACGAGACGATTTCGCCCCCAAGCCGTTCGATCAACTTAATACCTGCCGCTGCGGTTCCGCCCGTGGCCAGCAGATCGTCAACCACAAGAATTTTTTCACCGGGTTGGATGGCATCGTCATGGATCTCGACGATCGCCTCTCCGTATTCCAACTTGTAGTCCTGACTGATTGTCGTGCCCGGCAGCTTGCCCTTCTTGCGGATCGGGACAAAACCGACGCTCAACTGATGTGCAATCGCACCGCCGAGAATAAAGCCGCGTGCTTCGAGCCCGACCACTTTGTCGATCCGCTCACCGGCATAGGGGTGCAACATCTGGTCAATCGCCATCCGAAACCCACGGGGGTCGGCAAACAGAGTTGTCACATCCCGAAACATGATCCCTTCATGGGGGAAATCGACGATGGTTCGGATATAATCTTTGACAGATTTGTTTCTGGACATGGACCAACCTTTTAGCGTCAAACACAGGTATTGTGTTTGGCCCAAGAGGGTTGGCCATGCAAGGAACAATTCCACGGCCGGATCAGCACGGGAGTGAGGTTGCAGCGTTGAGCAGGCCAATAAACCGAGGCAACCATGCGCTGGCCAAGATAAGTCTCCGTCCCATTTGCTTGCTTGCTGCCACCTGTTCCAAACAGCCCCCCGCGCTCGGATTTCCGGAAGCGCAATGGGCAATCTGTTTGGTTTGCAATTCGACGTACCCGGGTCACAGGCGCGGTCGGCCTCAATTGCGAGGAATTGGCTCAAGAACGGCCCGAAAGTGGCAAGGTTCATTGTCAATTTCCTGTCCTTGCCGTTAAGTGCCCGATAACGGCAAAAACTATGCTATGGATTACACGGCATCGACAGATAGAGCATAACTTCGTTGGGAAAATACACGTGGCCAGGAATGAAGGCAAAGGATCGACCAAGAAAAACAGTCAGTTGGTCTTGCGCCTCGACAGGGATGAACGTGACTCGTTTGTCGAGCTTTGCAAGGAACTGGACACGTCGGCTGCGCGCGAAATCCGCAGATTTATCCGTGGATTCATGAAAGAGCACGCCGAGGACTGATGCGGTGTCAGGCCGGTCGGCGTAGGACCGCCGTGGCCATACCCATGCCGATCAACGTCAACCCGCCAAACCGTGTCATCGCAGTGATCACGCTGGCGCGACCGATAAGCCGCCGCAACCTGTCCGCCAAAAGCGCGTAGGCCAACGCATTCAACCAGGCCAGCCCGACGAATGTGGCAATCAGGATGACGAACTGAGGTCCAAGTGGTTCAGCAGGGCGTATGAACTGCGGCACAAAGGCAACGAAGAAGGCGATGGATTTCGGGTTCAGGGCAGTAACGGCGGCTGCGTGGCCGAATACTCTGCTCGCGGTGACATCCCGCCCGGTGTCGACCGTGCTCAATCCACCGGCCGGTGCGCTGCGCAACAGTTTGACCCCAAGCCAGACCAGATAGGCTGCGCCGACCCATTTCAGCACGGAAAACAGGGTTGCCGATGCAAGAACAAGCGCGCCAAGCCCCAGCAAAGATGCGGTCATGGCCACAAGATCGCCCACCGCAACACCTGTGGCGGACGCGACGGCGACACTGCGCCCCTTGGACAGGGCATAGCTGAGCACCAGCAACACCGTCGGGCCGGGGATCAGCAGCAGGGCGGTGGATGCGGCAACAAAGGCCAGCCAGAGATCGAGTTGCATAAGATTATTCTCGAAACAGATTCCTGACGTTCTGCTTATCCAAACTGCAACGGCATGACAATTACTGCGTCCGCCAAATTTCTGTTTGGATCAGTCACTCTGGTTGACCTTCGGTGAGATTCGATTTGCGCAGTGTTTTATGCTATGATGTTACTTTTTAAGGAGTTTAGATATGAAGTTTTTCTTTTCCGTGCTTGTCTGCGTATCCTTGATCAGCGTTCCCTCAGTGTCCCTGGCTCTATGCGAGCCCGGCAAATATGCCTGTGGAAACGGTTTTTGTTGCCCAAAACCATAGGTGCGACATGACCCGTAAATTAGTTTTTACACTGGTCTCGGTTGCCTTGGTGGCAGGGTTTTTCGTGGCGGGTTGGTTTGCCTATTTCGTTATGTCGGACGTGCACAAAGGGGACGTGGTGAAGTATAACGGGATGAACGTCCTGTTGAACGCCGCACCGTTTGAATCCGGCGATCTGGTGCGTGTCTCGGCCGACGGGCAGCGTATGACCAGGCTGTGTCCGCTTGAAATTGATGCGGACGACAAAAATACATATTACAAGCATTCCGAATATGTGAACGGCCTGACCGAGGCGCTTCCGAATTTTGTTCAGTTGGTCGAACTTGTAAAGTCTTGGTTTTCCGACGCTGAAAGCGCCACTGCGCCTGGGCATGAAATGTCTTCGGCAAGTCGACGTGTCGCCTTTGAGGGAACTGTTTCAAGGCTTGAGAACACCAACGTGATGCCAAATACAGAAGATGATTGCGCATGTGAGATGGTTGCGGCCTTGATGGCGCGCGACAGGGTGTGTGTTGTCACGAAATCGCTGATTGAAACGCAACTGATCACATTGCAACCGGGCGCGTTCCCGGGTCGCGACAGGGTGCAGAGAGTCACGATCGGTGTGAATTTTCGACCCGCCGGGATCACTGTGGGCGATTTTTCACAATTGATGCATTGCGACGGTGTCAACCCAGACGCCAGATTAGATCCGAATCCCGAATGCCCGAAAAGCTACGGGCAATCAGTTGATGTCAGGGTTCGGGATTTGCTGAACGTCATCCGGGAAAAGGACCTGCTGACAGCCATGGTGCGCATGCCCTGAAGCGGCGCTAAAGAATACGCCCGGCCACCGCATCCAACTTGGCCAAAAGCGCCGGATCGCGGTTTTCCGGTGCGGTCAGGATTGCGTATTCCAGCGCCCGGTCGCAGCCATGCGGGCAGGGTGCTCGTTCGGCCCCCAGAAGGGATGGCAGGCCCTTGACTAGTGTGCGGCCCTTGTCGGCATTGCCGGTCAGGGTGGCGATGATCGTGGACACGTCCACCTCGCCATGGTCCGGGTGCCAGCTGTCATAGTCGGTGACCATCGCGATCGACGCGTAACACAGCTCGGCCTCGCGGGCGAGTTTCGCCTCGGGCATGTTGGTCATGCCGATCACGTCACAGCCCCATTGCTCGCGATACATCCTGGATTCCGCAAGGCTGGAAAACTGGGGGCCCTCCATCGCCAGATAGGTGCCGCCCCGGTGGATGGTGATGCCGGCGGCCTTACCTGCCGTCTCGCATGCGTCAGACAGGCGTGGGCAGGTGGGATGGGCAACGCTGACATGGGCAACGCAGCCCGTTCCGAAAAAGCTCTTGTCCCGTGCAAAAGTGCGATCGATGAACTGATCGACAATCACGAAGTCACCCGGAGCCATATGTTCGCGGAACGATCCGCAGGCCGAAACCGAGATCACGTCCGTCACGCCCAACCGTTTCAGCGCATCGATATTGGCGCGATAAGGTACATCGGTGGGTGAATGCACATGACCGCGCCCATGACGTGGCAGAAAGGCCATATCGACACCGTCAAGCGACCCTGTCAGGATCTGGTCTGACGGCGTTCCCCAAGGGGTCTCAACCTCTACCCATTCCGGGTTTTCCAGCCCATCGATGTCATAGATGCCTGATCCGCCGATGACGGCTATCCTGGTTTGGGTCACTGTCCTGCTCCGCCTGAATAACTGATGTTGAATTTGTGCGGGTTCAGCCGAGGTTTGACAAGAGGCCTATTCCCGTATCGTCAACAGGTTGCGCTGCTGCGATTGCACGGTGAAATCATCCCAGGCCGCGCCAAACATGCCCAGAGACCAGGTCAGATCCTGTGATTGTCCGTGCCGGTCTCGGAACACAAAGCGGAACGCATCGCCGGTCAGCATGGCGTCCAAAAGCGCCTTGGCGCGTTGGTCTTCGAAGGTACAGCCAAGCCCGGTCAGGCATCCGGGGCGCCGCGTGCGCCATATGGCTTCTTCGCCGTTGTCGATGCGAAATCCGGATGGGTTGAAGAAAGTGCCCGGCTCGATCCCGAATTCAACTTTGAAACCTTCAGGTTCGGGCGTAATGAAAACGAACTGTGCCGCAAATTTTGGCCGAAAGGAAAACACTTCTGCCCGTCGGATGTAGCACCGCTGCCGCAGGGTGTTGTCTTCTTCGCGCTCGTCACAGATCGAATTCCAGATGCCGAAAATCTCGTGATGCGTTACCCGCCAGTTGCCGGCCGTGTCATTGCCATCCAAATCCTGTGCAAGGACGGGAAGGGCCGGGAACAGTAAGAAGAGGATCCAACGCATGGCCTCACATGTTGTGGCTTCATCATGGTTCTGCAAATCAACTTGCCGCGAGCGTCACGTATGCGTCACACGCATGGCTGCATCCCGTTTTATGCAGTAGCTCAATGCCGGCGCGCCAGCTACAACGACGCCTTCGCGCGAACATATAATCCTATAGGACTGTCTGATGCCCCGAGCCTTGCTGGCAAGCTTTGCCAATCGCCTCGCCATTCCCGATCTGCGCTGGGTTCCAGATGAAGGGCTGACCGTCTCACGCCTGCGGATCGAGCTGCTGTCCGGCCTGACTGTTGCTCTTGCACTGGTGCCCGAGGCGGTGGCCTTTGCCTTTGTGGCGGGTGTGCACCCGCTGGTCGGTCTTTATGCGGCGTTTTTGGTCGGTTTGATCACCGCACTGATCGGTGGACGGCCGGGCATGATCTCGGGCGCGACCGGCGCGCTTGCGGTTGTCATGGTGGCACTGGTGGCCGAACATGGGGTTGAATACCTGTTCGCGACCGTTGTTCTTATGGGACTCCTTCAGGTCATCGCCGGGGCGATGCATTGGGGGCGCTTCATCCGTTTGGTGCCGCATCCTGTCATGCTGGGCTTTGTGAACGGTCTGGCCATCGTGATCTTTCTTGCCCAGATGGGGCAGTTCAAAGTGCCCGGAACCATGGAAAATACCGGTCATGGCATGGGCGGCGGCGAATGGTTGTCCGGGATGCAGCTTTACACCATGTTGGGTCTTGTCGGGCTGACAATGGCAGTGATCTGGGTCATGCCCCGGATTACACGCATCATTCCTGCGCCGCTGGCTGGTATTCTGGTTGTCGCGGCAATCGTGATCGGTTTTGGCCTTGATGTGCCGCGCGTCGGCGATCTGGCATCGATCGAAGGCGGCCTGCCTTCCTTCCATATTCCAATGGTTCCTCTGAACTGGGAAACCTTTGAGATCATCCTGCCATATGCAGTCATTCTGGCCGCCATCGGCCTGATCGAATCCTTGCTGACCCTGAACCTTGTGGGTGAGATCACAGGCAAGCGTGGTGGGGCGTCTCAGGAATGCATCGCGCAGGGCGCATCGAATATCGTGACCGGATTTTTCGGCGGCATGGGCGGTTGCGCGATGATCGGGCAGTCGATGATCAACGTGAAATCCGGCGGGCGTACTCGTATTGCCGGAATTGCAGCAGCGCTTTTCCTGCTGGTCTTCATCCTGTTCGCATCACCCCTGATCGAACAAATCCCGCTGGCCGCGCTGGTTGGCGTGATGTTCATGGTTGTGATCGGCACCTTTGCGTGGAACTCGTTCAAAATTCTGCGCAAAGTACCAATGACCGATGCGTTCGTCATCGTTCTGGTCACAGTCGTAACGGTGATGGAGGACTTGGCCGTTGCCGTTGTGGTCGGCGTCATCGTCTCGGCGCTGGCCTATGCCTGGAACAATGCCAAGCGCATTCACGCGGTCACGCGTGACTCCGAGACCGAGAAAGGCGCGAAAGTCTATGAAATTCAGGGGCCGCTGTTCTTTGGGTCTTCTGACGGCTTTATCGAACTGTTCGACGTCCCGAACGACCCCGAAACCGTTATCATCGACTTCGCCGAAAGCCGCGTGGTGGATCAGTCCGCCTTGCAAGCCATCGAAAACATCGCCGCAAAATACGAGGCGGCAGGCAAACGGGTCATGCTGCGTCACCTGAGCCGCGACTGTCACAAACTGCTGAAAAAAGCGGGACACCTCATGGTCGACAGTGATGATGATCCGGATTACGAACTGGCGGTGGATTACTCTGTCCGCACCGGCATTCTGGGCGGGCACTGACTTTGAAAGGCGGCTGAACAAGCCGCCTTTTTCAAAGGGCCAGACGCTCCAGGTTTTCGATATCTCCCCTCAGCAGGACGCTTTCGGCTTCGATGATCAATTCGGCTGGCCAATCCCACCACTTCAAAGCAAGCAACCGCTCGATCTTGTCGGCGTCAAAACGATACCGCATCACCTCGGCAGGATTGCCGGTGACAACCGAATAAGGCGGGATCGTCCCGCGAACAACTGAACCCGCACCAATTATCGCTCCGTCACCGATACTGGCTCCTGGCATGATCAGCGCGCCATAGCCGATCCAGACATCATTGCCGACTAGGGTGTCCCGGACGTCTGGCTGATATTCCAGCATCCGTTCCGGATCGAAAACCGGAAAGGGAAAACAGGTTATCCCATCCGTTGCGTGATTTGCCGAAGCTGTCACAAAGCGGACGCCATGGGCAATTTGGCAAAACTTTCCCAAAACCAGCTTTTCACGCGAGAACTCGAAAAGGTAAGGCGCCAAACGATTGGCCCAATCCTCGGGCGCGTCAAAATCTGACGCATAGGTGTAATCGCCCACCTGAATTCTGGGGTGGTTGATCACCTGTGACAGAAAGGCTGTTCCTCTGTGTTCCGTACCATCTGGCAGAGTGACAGGATATCGGCGCGCAGCGTCAGGCAGTGGCATCAGTCATCCGGTCTCGAAAGGCTGAACAACTCGGAAACGACAGAGTAATCTCGATACCCGAGCCGCGCCAAAGGTTGGAACGAGGTCACGTCAAACTTGCCGTCCCGAATGTGATCGTCGTGCAGGTGCACACCTGTCACCTCACCAAACACCACCCGATTGGCTTCACCGGGCAGCGTGACGATCTGGGTCAGCTTGCATTCCAACGCAGCTGGGACCCCTTCGATCCGTGCGCAGGGTATGGTTTCGCATTCTATGGGTGAAAGCCCGGCATGCGAAAACTCATCAACTTCTTTCGGCAACCCGGCGGAACTTGCATTCATTGCGTCCCGATGCGCATGGGCCACGACATTTACGCAAAACACGCCCGTGGCCTCGATATTGGCGATGCTGTCCTTGCCGGCGTTCTGATCCTGTTTGGTGCCGGTCGAGGCAAACATGACCTGCGGTGGCGTATAGGCAACGCCGTTGAAGAAGGAATAGGGTGCCAGATTGTTGACCCCATCCGCATCCCGGGTCGAGATCCAGCCAATCGGGCGCGGCGTGATAATGGCATTGAACGGGTTGTGCGGAAGGCCGTGACCGTCTTCGGGGCGATAGAACATCTGAACTCCAAGCGTTTGCCCAAGGCGTAGCGAAGTGCTAGGGCGATTTCCAGCAAGTAAAAGAGGGCAGGGTGCAGCAATTCGGGATCAGGCCGGAAGAGCCGGACGACTGGTGGGAGGTCGAAGCCCTTTATGACCTGTGTTTTGCACCGGGTCGTGAGGCTTTGTCGTCGTACCGGTTGCGCGATGACGTGCCGCCGGTTGCGGACCTGTCTCTGGTTGCGCGTGACGGTCAGGGGATTCTGGCCGGTGCGATCCGGTTCTGGCCGGTTCATGTCGGTGATCACGACGCTCTGCTGTTGGGGCCGGTTGCCGTGCATCCCACGCACCAAGGTGAGGGTCTGGGCGGATACCTGATACATGAAGGGGTCGAAGCGGGGCGAACCCGCGGTTGGCAAAGGGTCATGCTGGTCGGGGATGAACCCTATTACAGCCGGTTCGGTTTCACGCGATTGCACGCGGTCGAGATGCCTCCGCCCACCAACCCTGACCGGGTTTTGGGGCTGGAACTGGTGCCCGGCGCCTGGTCCGGGGTTCAGGGCGCGGTGACACGTTGGAGCCGCTGACCTATTGAAACCATGCTGCGCAACGCCGATGTTGAAAGGCAGGAGGGCGTGAATGCAGAACGTTGTTCTTGTTGAAAACGTGGATACCGAGGCCGAACTGGATCGTTTGGCGGATCACTACCGATCCGCCGGAGGGGCTGGCGTGAAACTTCTCAACAAACTTGGAGGATCAGCCGAGTCATTGCTGGAGCAATTGCCAGAACCCGTTCGGAATGGCCTGACAGGCGCAACCGAGCAGGCGTTATGGCTGGCGATGCATGCGGCCGAGGGTTCGCGGCGCGCGGTTCCTGATCAGCAGCCCTGGGTCAATACCGCAGTGACGACTGCCATGGGTGCGGCCGGGGGGCTGGGCGGTGTTTCGACAGCCCTGATGGAGCTGCCCGCGACAACCGCGATGCTGCTACGTGCCATTCAGGGGGCTGCGGCGCGCGAGGGGTTTGATCCCTCTGCCGAAAACGTAAAGTTCGATTGCGTCCGCGTCTTGTCGGCAGCGGGACCATTGTCGCATGACGATGGGGCGGACCTGGGTTTTTTCTCGGTCCGGCTGACCCTGACCGGACCGGCCATGCAACGCCTGATTGCCGCCGTTGCGCCGCGTTTTTCGATAGTACTGGGGCAAAAGCTTGCAGCCCAGTCCGTTCCTGTGCTGGGGGCATTGGCCGGCGGTGGCACGAACTATGTCTACACGCGCTATTATCAGCAAATAGCGCGCGTGCATTTCGGTTTGCGCCGGCTGGCAATTGACGCTGACATCCCCCATGAGGATCTGGCACGGCGGCTTTCTGCCCGAATGTAGGCGATATCTTGGGCGACGTGAGTGACTTGGCGTGTGATACATCATGTGGTATGATTGCAGGTGTCGGCCGCTAGATTAGGTGAGCGTACCAATTTGGATGGCTGACGTTCGACCGAAAGGGAGCGTCGCTCGATGAAAGCACGATTGTTGCTTCATGACCTTCCAAAAGCTGCAAGGCAGCCAGTTTTGCGGCAATCCTCGGCTTTATGTTTCCGGATCAAGCGCGGCCGTCCCAAGATTCTGTTGATCACGACACGCAAGTCGCGGCGATGGATCATTCCCAAAGGATGGCTCATCCCCGGTCTGAGCCCGCAGGAAACCGCATTGCAAGAGGCTTGGGAAGAGGCGGGTGTATCTGGCCGGATCAACGGGGCGCGACTGGGGCAGTTCCTGCACCACAAACATCATTCTAACCGGCCCCCATCCTTGTGTCTGGTGGATGTTTTTCCAGTGCATGTAAGCACTGTGTCGCAGGAATACCCGGAAAAGACCGAGCGTAGGCGCAAATGGTTTTCGCCGAAAAAAGCAGCGCTAAAGGTCGATTCTCATGAGCTTGCTGAATTGTTGCGCGACTTTAAGCCGTACTCACATTAAAGTAGCATCTGATAGGCTTGATATTGTCACCTTGATCGGTATCTATTCGCCAATCGTTTTTTTGGACTGAACATGATTCAATACGCGTTGAAATGCAGCGAAGGCCACAGTTTCGACAGTTGGTTCCAATCCGCAGAAGCCTATGACAAGCTGGCCTCTGTGGGTATGGTCACCTGCGCGGTTTGCGGGTGCACACAGGTTGAGAAAGCGGTCATGACGCCACGCGTCCGCCCGGCGCGGAATGCCCGGAAGGAAAGTGAAATCCGTTCCGCCCCGGAACAAAAGGTCGACGTTGCAACGCCATCGCCCGAAATCGAGAAGGTTTTGGCCGAGATGCGCCGCTATGTCGAAGAAAACTCGGATTATGTCGGGAAAGATTTCGCCAGCGAGGCGCGCAAGATTCATCTGGGCGAGGCGCCGGAGCGTGCCATTTACGGAGAAGCCAAGCTGGATGAGGCGAAATCCCTAATCGAAGATGGCGTGCCGGTGGCTCCGCTGCCGTTTGTCCCCAGCAGAAAGACCAATTGATCATGCACATCATGATCACCGGCGCCAATCGCGGCATCGGGCAAGCCCTGGCAAAGGGTTACGTGAACCGGGGGGACAAAGTCACTGGGACGGCGCGTGACGGCAGCATGCAGGTGCGTCTGGATGTGGCCGATCCCGTGCAGCAATCAGCCATGGCAGAACAGATGAAAGACCAGCCTGTCGACCTGCTGGTCTGCAATGCCGGCGTGTATCTGGACAAGGGGCATTCGATCGATGGCTATCCGGCCGACATGTGGGCGCACAGCTTTGCGGTAAATGTCACGGGGGTTTTTCTGACGATACAGACCCTGTTGCCCAACCTGCGCGCCGCGGGCGGCAAAGTTGCGATCCTTTCGTCGAAAATGGCGTCGCACACGCTTGCACCGGGTGGCAGTTACATCTATCGCGCATCCAAGGCGGCGGCTCTGAACCTTGGGCGGAATCTGGCGATGGATCTCAAAGATGACGGGATTGCCGTCGGCATCTATCATCCGGGCTGGGTTCAGACGGATATGGGCGGTGCAGCGGCGGATATCGATGTGGATCAGGCCGTATCCGGCCTGATTGAACGATTTGATGCCTTGTCTCTAAGCACAACGGGCTGTTTTGAAACCTATGACGGGCAACCGCACGCCTACTGAGAGGTCAATGCGGCTTTGGGGATTTCGAAGACCTCACCAGGTTCAATGTAGACCACCATCATATCGCCTCGCGTTTCATGTGAAATTTTCGAGGTCGAATTGCTGGATTCCGGCACGCCATCCTTGAAATAGATATTGCGCACATGTCCGCCTCCCAGGGCCACTGCGACCGTTATGTTTCCGTCGTCATGGCGGCGCAGTTCCGCGTGGCAGCTTTGTACGGGATCACCGGCATTTGCAGCGCAGGGTATTGCGCCCAGCGCGTTCTTGCCATCTGTCCCGGCGACACTCGCGACCTGGGCCAGTGCAGGCGACGACAATAGGGCAAAGGCGAGGGCTAGGCGAAACATGAAGAACCTCTTGATCTGGTTGGTGTCCTTAGGCTGACATTGCGCCAGTGCAATGTAAAGCGGCCCTGCGCCGCAGGGGCGACCGCTTTGCGCCCTTGCCCTTGCGGTGCCCCTCGCTTATGAGGCACGGAACTTCTAATCCAAGGCGCGGAGACTTTTGCCCCCATGCCCGTACTCGTAATGAAATTCGGCGGCACATCGGTCGCCAATCTGGACCGCATCCGCCGCGCCGCCAAACGTATCGGCGTTGAAGTTGCCAAGGGCTATGACGTGATCGTCATCGTCTCGGCCATGTCGGGCAAGACCAACGAGCTTGTGGGCTGGGTGAACGAAACGTCGCCTCTGTTCGACGCCAGGGAATACGATGCCGTCGTGTCCTCGGGCGAGAACGTAACCGCTGGCCTGATGGCCCTGACCTTGCAGGAAATGGACATCCCCGCGCGCAGCTGGCAGGGCTGGCAGGTGCCGCTGCTGACCACCAGCGCGCACAGTCAGGCGCGGATCGAAGAAATTCCGACAGAGAACCTGAACCAGAAATTCAGCGAAGGTATGCGTGTTGCCGTGGTTGCCGGGTTCCAGGGCATCAGCCCGGAAGGCCGGATCACGACATTGGGCCGGGGTGGGTCGGATACCACGGCGGTTGCCTTTGCAGCAGCCTTCGACGCCGAACGCTGCGACATCTATACGGACGTTGATGGCGTCTATACCACCGATCCGCGCATCTGCGAAAAGGCACGTAAGCTGGACCGCATCTCGTTCGAAGAAATGCTGGAACTGGCGTCGCTTGGTGCCAAGGTTCTGCAAACCCGCTCGGTCGAACTTGCGATGCGATACAAAGTGAAACTGCGCGTTCTCTCAAGCTTTGAAGAACAATCCGATGAGGCCGGCACGCTGGTCTGCGACGAGGAGGATATTATGGAATCCAATGTTGTGGCCGGTGTGGCCTATTCCCGCGACGAAGCCAAGATGACCGTTGTTTCCGTGGCCGACCGACCGGGCATCGCCACGACCATCTTCTCGGCGCTCAGCGAAGAGGGGGTGAATGTCGACATGATCGTCCAGAACATCTCGGACGAGGGGCGCACGGACATGACCTTTTCCTGTCCCACCGATCAGGTGGCCCGCGCCGAAAAAGCGCTGCTGGCGATCAAGGAAAAGGGCGAGCTGAACTACGCCGAACTGGTTGCAGACACTGATGTCTGCAAGGTTTCGGTTGTGGGTATCGGGATGCGCTCGCAATCGGGCGTGGCGGCCAAGATGTTCAAGGTGCTCTCGAATGAGGGGATCAACATCAAGGTCATTACAACCTCCGAGATCAAAATTTCCGTGCTTGTCGACAGGAAATACATGGAACTTGCTGTTCAGGCACTGCATGATGCCTTTGAACTGGACAAGGCGGCCTGAGCTTATCGGCCAAAGGTATCGCCTGACACACTAAATCGGTTGGGCCATGGCGGACGGCACGGAAACAGAATCCCGCAAGCTGCTGCGGCGGTTGCGCGAAGAAATGGCGAGCGAAGCCGCCGGTCAGGAACGTCTTGACCGGATCACGCACCTGATTGCCGACAGTATCAGGGCCGAAGTGTGTTCCATCTACCTGTTTCGCGATGAAGACACGCTGGAACTTTGCGCGACCGAGGGGCTGTCTCCGGAAGCGGTCCATAAAACCCGGATGCGCATGGGCGAAGGTCTTGTGGGGCGGGTCGCCAAGTTCGGCAAGGTCGTCAACACCGCCGACGCGCCGTCGGCCAAGGGCTTTCGTTACATGCCGGAAACCGGCGAGGAACGATTTTCCTCGTTCCTTGGTGTGCCGGTTCAACGCCTTGGGGAAAAGCTGGGCGTTCTGGTCGTCCAGTCCCGCGAGGCGCGCGAGTTTTCCGCCGATGAGGTCTATGCGCTGGAAGTGGTGGCCATGGTTCTGGCCGAAATGGCCGAGCTTGGGGCTTTTGTCGGCGAAGGCGCGGCCCTGTCACCCCTGCACCAGCAATCGGTTCTGCTGCGCGGCGGCCCGGCGCAGGAAGGGTCTGCCGAAGGGCATGTCTGGCTGCACGAACCCCGCGTGGTGGTTACCAACCCCATTGCCGAAGACCCGCACAAAGAGCGCGAACGTCTGGTCGAAGCGGTGGAGGAACTGCGCGTCGGCGTCGACAAGATGCTCGAAATTTCGCAGGGCGGCGACAAGGAACAGCTGAAGGTTCTGGAAGCTTACCGCATGTTTGCCAATTCCAAAGGCTGGATGCGGCGGATGGAGGAAGACATAGCCCTGGGTCTCAGCGCCGAAGCTGCGGTCGAAAAAGAACAATCTCAGGCCCGGGCGCGCATGGGGCAGGTCACCGATCCGTACTTGCGTGAACGTCTTGCGGATCTGGACGATCTCAGCAATCGCCTGCTGCGCATCCTGACCGGGCAAGGCAAGACGGACAGTGCTGATCTGCCACCCGATCCGATCCTGATCGCGCGCAATATCGGCCCCGGCGACTTGCTGGAATACGGACGGGCGCTGAAGGGGATCGTGCTTGAAGAAGGCTCTGTCGGCAGTCATGCCACGATTGTTGCGCGGGCGCTTGCGATTCCTTTGGTCGTGCATGTGGGCCGGATCACCACCGAGGCCCTGAACGGAGATCACATTCTGGTGGATGGTGATCAAGGTGTTGTGCATCTGCGCCCGGAAGACAGCGTGGTCAGTGCCTTCCGCGACAAGATCGCGATGCAGGCAAAGGCGCAGGAACGTTATGCGTCGATCCGCGAAACACCCTGCGTGACGCGGGACGGATCGCGGATTAACCTTGTGATGAATGCAGGTCTGATGGCCGACCTGCCATCGCTTGGCACCTCGGGCGCCGAGGGCGTTGGCCTGTTCCGCACTGAACTGCAATTCCTGATCCGCAACCAGATGCCGAAACGGTCAGAACTGGTCAGCCAGTATCAGCGCGTTCTGGACGCGGCTGGTGGCAAAAGGGTGGTATTCCGCACACTCGATATCGGGTCGGACAAGGTTCTGCCCTATATGAAGCACGTGGCGGAACCAAACCCGGCGCTGGGCTGGCGCGCCATTCGGGTCGGTCTGGACAAGCGCGGCGTGATGCGGATGCAGTTGCAGGCCCTGCTGCGCGCGGCCAATGGTCGACCGCTGACCATCATGTTCCCTTTTGTCGCGCAGGCCGAGGAATATCGCGAAGCCCGCTGGGAAGTGAACAAAACCATCGAGCGGGAAAAGCGATTGGGTCATGTGCTGCCCGAGATGCTTGAAGTTGGCGCGATGCTGGAAACGCCGTCGCTGGCCTTTGCGCCGCAGAAGTTCTTTGACGAAGTGGACTTCATTTCGATTGGCGGGAACGATCTAAAGCAATTCTTCTTTGCCGCTGACCGTGAGAACGAACTGGTCCGGCGCCGCTATGACACGCTGAATGTCAGCTTCCTGAGCCTGATGGAACGCATCGTCGAACGCTGCGATATCTCGGACACGCCGCTCAGCTTCTGTGGTGAAGATGCAGGCCGCCCGGTCGAGGCCTTGTGCCTTGCGGCGATGGGGATACGGACACTGTCGATGCGGCCTGCCTCGATCGGCCCGGTCAAAAGCCTGCTGTTGCGGTCCAATCTGGCGGAGGTTCGCAAAATCATCGCTGACGCGCGCCACCGCGGAGAGCAATCGGTGCGTCCTGCGGTCATGGACTGGCTGCGCCATCAGACCTGATGCGCTAAACGGCACGGTTTCTTCAAACTGTGCTTGATTTTTCATGGGCGGCTTTCTAATAGACAGGCAGTGTTAGCGATAACATGTCAGGTTTTGCGCGGAATCACGCCGTGCTAAGCTGATATCGGCAAATTCAGAAGGAGCCTGTGATGGTTTCACGCGTAATTCCGGTAGAGCCATTTGATCTGGTGCTTTTCGGTGCGACCGGCGATCTGGCGCAGCGTAAAATCCTGCCGGGCCTGTACCATCGCTTTGAGGTCGGCCAAATGCCCGACGGCGCGCGGATCATCGGTACGGCACGCTCTGATATCGACAATGACGGGTTTCGCGATCAGGTCCGCAAATCGATGGAACAGTTCGCGCCCGGTTTTTCCCGGGAAACATTGGATCAGTTTCTTGCCCATGTCGAATATGTGCCCGTGGATGCGCTGGGCGAGGCCGGGTGGTCCGATCTGAAAGAACGGATGCGCGAAGACGTCGTGCGGGCCTTTTATTTATCCGTTGGTCCAAGCCTTTTTTCGGGTATAGCGCAGCGGCTGCATGACGCCGGTCTTGCGACACCGGACAGCCGCATTGTCGTCGAAAAACCATTTGGGCACGATCTTGCCTCGGCGAAGGCGCTGAACGAAGGCTTGCGTGCCTGTTTCGAAGAACATCAGATTTACCGGATCGACCATTATCTGGGCAAAGAGACCGTGCAGAACCTGATGGCGCTGCGCTTTGCCAACTCGCTGTTCGAACCCCTCTGGAATTCGACCCATATCGACCACGTGCAGATCACGGTGGCCGAGACCGTAAGCGTCGAAGGGCGCGGGGCCTATTACGATCAGTCCGGCGCAATGCGGGACATGGTCCAGAACCATCTGGTTCAGTTGCTGTGTCTGACCGCAATGGAACCGCCGTCGAAATTCTCACCCAACGCGGTGCGCGACGAAAAGGTCAAGGTGATCGAAGCGCTCGAGCCCGTGGCCCAGTCTGACATCGCGCGCGGTCAGTACCGGGCCGAAAAGGGCGAGGGCGGTTATGTCGATCATGTCGGCAACCCCGCCAGCCGAACCGAAAGCTTCATCGCCCTCAAGGTTCATATCGGCAACTGGCGTTGGGCAGGTGTGCCGTTCTATCTGCGCACTGGCAAGCGTCTGCGCGCGCGGGAATCCGAAATCGCGGTGTTCTTCCGCGATCCGCCGCACACGATTTTTCCCAATGTCGGCCCTCTGCACGGAAACGTTCTGGTGATCCGGTTGCAGCCTGACGAAGGCATCACCCTGCGCACCACGATCAAGGATCCGGGGCCGGGGGGCTTCCGGCTGTCGGATGTTGCGCTGGACATGAGCTTTGCCGATGCACTTGGGGCCGAAGCGCAAGCCCCCGACGCTTATGAGCGGCTGATCATGGATGTCATCCGTGGCGATCAGACACTGTTCATGCGTGGGGACGAGGCCGAGGCCGCCTGGGCCTGGGTCGATCCCATCATTCAGGGCTGGGAGCAGCGCGGAGACCGCCCATCCCGATACGATCAGGGCAGTTCAGGCCCCGAAGAAGCATTGATGCTGATGCATCGCGACGGGCGCCGCTGGCGTCAGATCGGAGGGTAATCATGGTTCACTCAGTCATTTCCGATGTCACCAAACGGATCATCGACCGCAGCGCCGATCTGCGCGGCCCACATCTTGAACGGATGGAGCAGGCCAGATCCAAGGGTCCTGCCCGTGCGCATCTGTCCTGTAGCGGTCAGGCCCATGCCTATGCGGGCGCAGGCGAAGATCAGCAATCGATGGCCACCGGCACCGCCGGCAATCTGGGCATTGTCACCGCTTATAATGACATGCTTTCGGCCCATCAGCCGTTTGAACGTTATCCCGCCCTGATCCGCGACGCGATCCGCGCCGCCGGCGGAACGGCACAGGTGGCAGGCGGTGTGCCAGCCATGTGCGACGGTGTCACCCAGGGCGAAGCGGGGATGGAGCTGTCGCTGTTCTCGCGCGACGTCATCGCGCTGGCAACCGGTGTGGCGCTTAGCCACAACACCTATGACGCGGCTGTTTTTCTTGGGGTGTGTGACAAGATTGTGCCCGGCTTGATCATCGGCGCGCAGGCCTTTGGCCATCTGCCGGCCGTATTCCTGCCCGCAGGCCCGATGACCAGCGGCTTGCCGAACGACGAAAAAGCCAAGGTCCGACAGAAATTCGCCGCCGGGGAAGTGGGCCGCGAAGAGCTGATGAAGGCTGAAATGGCGGCCTATCACGGCCCCGGCACCTGTACCTTTTATGGCACCGCCAATACCAACCAGATGCTGATGGAGTTTATGGGGCTGCACCTGCCGGGTTCCAGCTTCGTCAATCCGAATACCCCGCTGCGTGACGCCCTGACCGAGGAAGGCGCGCGCCGTGCCCTGTCGCTCAGCGCGCTGGGCAACAGCTATACACCGGTCTGTCAGGTTCTGGATGAACGCGCTTTCGTCAATGGCATCGTCGGTCTGATGGCGACCGGTGGTTCAACCAATCTGCTGATCCACCTGATCGCCATGGCGCGCGCTGGTGGTATCGTGTTGGACTGGCAGGATTTTTCCGATATTTCCGCTGTGGTTCCGCTGGTTGCGCGGGTTTATCCCAACGGCCTGGCGGATGTGAACCATTACCACGCGGCCGGCGGACTTGGGTACACGATCGGTACATTGCTTGAACAAGGCTTGCTGCACCCGGACACGCTGACCGTCGCAGGGCAGGGGCTGCACAACTATACCAAGGAACCCAAACTGATCGATGGTGAGTTGATCTGGCAGGATGGTTCGGGACACAGCCTGAACGAAAAGATCCTGCGCCCGGCCAATGACCCGTTCCAGCCCACCGGGGGCCTGTCGCGCCTGACCGGTAATCTGGGCACCGGGGTCATGAAAGTATCAGCCGTCGCGCCAGAACATCAGGTCGTCGAAGCACCCGTGCGGGTGTTCCACGATCAGGATGAGGTAAAAGCCGCCTTCAAGGCCGGAGAGTTCACAGATGACGTCATCGTCGTGGTCCGCTTTCAGGGGCCAAAGGCCAATGGGATGCCTGAACTGCATTCTCTGACCCCGATACTGTCGATCCTGCAAGGCAGGGGGCAAAAGGTGGCGCTGGTCACAGATGGTCGCATGTCGGGTGCATCCGGCAAAGTACCCGCCGCCATCCATGTCTGCCCCGAGGCGCTGGACGGCGGGCCCATCGCCTACCTGCAAGACGGTGATATCCTGCGTGTCGACGCGGTCAACGGCGACCTGGAAATCCTGACCAAAGGGGTATTGGACCGGTCCCCCGCCACCGCCGACCTTTCCGCCAACCAACACGGTGTCGGGCGCGATCTCTTCGCTGCGTTCCGGCAGAATGTCGGGTCCGCCGACACTGGCGCCAGCATATTTGGAGCGTAATAGATGTCCAAAACTCAACGCACCCGCGAAATCTGCGCCCTGGCGCCCATTGTTCCGGTGCTGGTTGTCGATGACGCCGCACAGGCCCGCCCGCTGGCCGAGGCGCTGATCGCCGGCGGCTTGCCCGCGCTTGAGGTGACCTTGCGCACCCCGGCGGCGCTGGATGCGATCAAGGCCATGTCCGAAGTGCCCGGCGGCGTGGTCGGTGCAGGCACGCTGGTCACGCCCGATGATGTCCGGGCTGCCAAACAGGCCGGCGCGCTGTTCGGCGTTTCCCCCGGCGCCACGGATGCCCTGATCGCGGCCTGCGAGGCCGAAGACCTGCCGCTGCTGCCCGGAGCCGCCACGGCAAGTGAAGCGATGGCGTTGCTGGAAAAGGGCTATGACATGCTGAAATTCTTCCCGGCCGAGGCCTCAGGTGGCGCACCTGCGCTGAAGGCGATCGGCGCGCCGCTGCCACAGATCAGCTTCTGTCCTACGGGCGGTGTGTCCCCAACCAACGCCCGCGACTACCTGTCGTTGTCCAACGTGGTCTGCGCTGGCGGAAGCTGGGTCGCGCCGAAGCAAATGGTCGAAACCGGCGACTGGGCCGGGATCGAAACACTTGCGCGCGAGGCATCGAAGCTGGCGGATTGACGCTGCGCGACCCCTCGGTAATGTGGGTGTCAATTCATACAGGTTGACCCCATGACACAGACAGTTTCCCTTTCCCAGGGGCGGGCATATTTGGCCATTCCGGGCCCTTCGGTCATGCCGGATGCGGTTTTGCAAGCCATGCACCGCCCGTCGCCCAACATCTATGATGGCGAACTTATTGATATGATGCCCGGCCTGACGCGCGATCTGTGCCGGGTTGCCCGCACCAAGCACAATGTCGCCATCTATATCGCCAATGGCCACGGCACCTGGGAGGCGGCACTGTCCAACGTGATCGCCCCCGGCGAAACCGTTCTGGGCCCTGCCTCGGGCAGATTCACCCACGGCTGGGCAGAAATGGCCGAAGGGATCGGGGCAAAGGTCCAATTGATCGATTTCGGCACCTCGTCAGCCTGGGAATTCGACCGGATCGCAGACGCGTTGCGTGCGGATCAAAACCACCAGATCAAGGCGGTTCTGGCGGTGCACGTGGATACATCCAGTTCGATCCGGAACGACATCCCGGCGCTGCGCAGGCTTCTGGACGACTTGCAGCACCCGGCGCTGTTGATGGCAGACTGCATTGCCTCGTTGGGTTGTGACAGGTTCGAGATGGATGGCTGGGGCGTCGATGTCACAGTTGCCGCTTGCCAAAAAGGCCTGATGACCCCGGCGGGCATCGGCTTTGTTTTCTTCAACGAGAAAGCACAAGCCAAACGGGCCACCATGCCGCGCGTTTCGCAGTATTGGGACTGGCAGCCGCGCGCTAATCCAGATCTGTTCTATCAGTATTTCAACGGCACCGCGCCCACGCACCACCTCTACGGCCTGCGCGCCGCGCTTGACCTGATCCATGCAGAGGGGATCGAACAGGTCTGGGCCCGCCATGAGCGCCTGGCCAATGCCATCTGGGCGGCCTGTGAGACCTGGGCCGAAGGCGGCATGTTGTACCTGAACGTCGCCGACCGTGCCTTTCGCAGCCACGCCGTCACGGCCCTGCGATTGACGGAAGGTCGCGGCACGGCCCTGCGTACGTTCACCGAAACCCGGTTGGGCCTGACATTGGGCATCGGCTTGGGGATGGAGGATTATGACAGCTGTTTCCGTCTCGGTCATATGGGGCATATCAACGGGCAGATGGTCATGGCGATTCTGGGCGGTGTGGAAACGGGCATGGCTGCACTTGACATATCGCGTGGAAAGGGGGCCCTCGAAGCCGCCGCCGCCGTGCTGGCGGCCTGACACCCTTCGGGCGTCTCCGCAGGATCCGCCTCTTCATCTGGCCAAAAATATCCTCGGGGGGAATCGCGCCTTGGCGCGATGGGGGGCAGACAGCCCCCCTTTGCTGTCCGACTGGGCGCAAAGGGATCAATCAGCGCACCCGCGCAACCGCGAGCGCCTCGGGCAAAGCGGCGGCGAACGCATCCAGATCAGACGCCGGGCCACAGCTCACCCGAATGCACCTGTTCTGCGGTGCCGCGAACGGCATTCGGACAAAAATCCCCTGCGCCACCAGGGCGTCCAGCACGGCCTTGGCAAAATCCCCGTCGCGCCCGCAGTCAATCGCCACGAAATTGGTGGCCGAAGGCAGGGCCGCCAATCCGTTTTCCCGGGCAATCGTACCGATCCGCGCGCGCGCCTCTGCGATCTGCGCCTGAACATGCTCCAGCCACGCGCCATCCTGCAAAGCCGCCAAAGCACCGGCCTGTGCGGCGCGGTTCATGCCGAAATGGTTGCGCACCTTGTTGAAGGCCGCGATCAGATCTGGCGTGCCCATGGCATAGCCAACCCGCGCACCCGCCATGCCATAGACCTTCGAGAAGGTCCGCATCCGGATTACGCGCGGATCATCTATACTGACAGGTGCCGCCGTCCCTTCGGGCGCACATTCCACATAGGCCTCATCCAGAACCAGAAGGCACCCATCAGGCAAGGCATCCATGGCAGCCACGATGTCCGCGCCGGAATGCCAGCTGCCCATCGGATTGTCCGGATTGGCCAGATAGACCAGCTTGGCACCAACCTCAGCTGCCTTGGCAAAAAGCGCCGAGGGGTCCTCGTGATCACCTGAATACGGCACTTTGTGAAGAATGCCGCCGAACCCGGCGACATGATAGTTGAAGGTCGGATAGGCCCCGTCCGAGGTGACAACCGCATCCCCGGGCCCGACGATCAGCCGCACCAGATAGCCCAGCAGCCCGTCAATACCTTCGCCCACGACGATATTTTCCGGCGATACGCCGTGATGGTCGGCCAAAGCATGGCGCAGGTCATGGTTTTCGGGGTCACCGTACATCCAGATCTCTGACGCGGCTTGCGCCATGGCCTGGGTCGCGCGGGGCGAGGGGCCGAAAATGCTCTCATTGGCGCCCAGTCGGGCCACAAAGGACGCGCCGCGCTGGCGCTCTTGCGTTTCCGGGCCGACAAAGGGCACGGTGGCGGGCAGGGATTGGGCAAGCGGGGTGTATCGAGGTCCGGTCATGTCCGCAGATAACCCCAAGCCCGATCGATGAGCAAGCGCGCACAGGCGTTGGGCACGCTGGAATAGAAGTATGAATAAAGGAGCGCAGATGCGCATTCTCTCGATCGTTATTCTCCTGGGGCTCGCCTATCTTCTGATCTGGCCGGTCCCGGTAAAACCTGCCGCCGTCGAAATGCCGGAAGATGCCGGGTTTGTCGGGGATTTCGTTGAAAATACGGCACTGGACGCGGCGCAGCTGATCCGCCTGCCGGGTCAAGAGATCGGGCCCGAAGACATCGCCGTCATGCCAGATGGCACGATCTACACAACCAGCCTGTCAGGTACCCTTTACCGCATCGACGGGGCGGAACCGGTCGAGGTTGACCAACTTGGTGGGCGTCCCCTGGGCCTCAAGGCCGGACCGGATGGCGCGCTTTTCATCGCTGACAGCTATCGGGGCGTGATGCGTTGGACCGGTCCGGGCACATTGGACACGCTGGTAGGTGACATCAACGGCGCCCCGGTGATCTACGCCAACCAGCTGGATCTGGCGCGGGATGGCACGATCTACTTCTCGAATTCATCTGACCGCTTCGATCCTGAAACCATGGGCGGGACCAAACCGACCTCTGTCCTCACCATCTGGGAACAGTCCGATACGGGTTACGTCGCGCGTCGCACACCCGATGGCCGCACCGAGAAAATCGCCGAGGGCTTTGTCTATACCAACGGTGTCGCACTTTCACCTGACGAGGATTTTCTGCTGATCGCGGAAACAGGTCGCGCGCGCGTGCACAAGCTGTGGCTGACCGGACCAAATGCAGGGCAGCAAGAGATCCTGCTGGAAAACCTGCCCGGCTATCCCGACAACCTCGAGGCTCAGGGCGACGGCACCTATTGGATGGCCTTTGCCAGCCCGCGTGTCCCGTCCGAGGCGCTGATGCCGTACCCGTTCCTGCGCAAGGTGATCTGGCGATTGGGTCCGGCAGTGCGCCCCGCGCCGATCCATCGCGGCATGATGGTGCAGTTCGATGGCGACGGAACGATCCTGCGCACGCTACAGGACCCGCAAGGCCGCTTGGGCATCACGACCGGGGGCAAGATTGCGGGGGATCAGTTCTATGTCATGACCCTCGATTCCCCGTGGTTCGGGCGAATGCCCGTCAGCGACATGCCCTGACGTCGCAGTGGTATTTGGCCCTCTGTCCGGGCATGTTTGTCACGATTGAATTACCGGAGGTCCTCCATGTCACGCGTATCCGTTGCCTATCAAAACCACGTTGCCCATGTCACTCTGACCCGAGGCGACAAGATGAATGCGCTGGATGATGCAATGATCAAGGCGCTTTTGTCCGCTGGGCAAGAGGTCGCTGCGTCGGACGCCCGTGCCGTGGTTCTGTCCGGCGAAGGCAAAAGCTTTTGCGCCGGGCTCGACATGGCAAGCTTTGCCAAGATGGCCCATATGGACCCCACGGAATGGCTGATGACCCGCAGCCATGAAGACGCCAACGAGATGCAGGAGCTGGCGCTGATCTGGCGTCGCGTACCGGTTCCGGTGATCTGCGCAATTCAGGGCGTGGCTTATGGCGGTGGCCTGCAAATCGCGCTGGGCGCGGATATCCGTATCGCACATCCCGAAGCGAAACTGGCCGTGATGGAGATGAAATGGGGCATCATTCCCGATATGGGCGGAATGGTTCTGCTGCCCCGGCTGGTCCGGTCGGACGTGCTGCGGCTGCTGACCTACACGGCCCGCCCGATCGGTGCGCCGCAGGCGGCGGAGTGGGGCCTTGTGACGCAATTGTCCGACGATCCGCTGACCGAAGCGTTGGCCATTGCCGAAAACATCGCGGGTCAAAGCCCTTCGGCCATCCGTGCTGCCAAGCGTCTGATCGAGGTTGCCGAAACTCAGTCCCGCGCAGACATTCTGATGGCGGAATCCGCTGAGCAGGTGGAACTGATTGGCAAACCCGACCAGATGGAAGTTGTCATGGCGCAGATGCAGGGCCGCAAGCCCGTGTTCAAATGATCACCGCATGAAGGCCCGCCGTGCGTCGCGGGCCATATTGTAGCGCATTTCCAGATCGGCGATACGGGCCATTGCGGCCTTACGCTCGGCGGGGCCCGTCAGGGTCGCATAATCGTGCCGCGCTGTGTCGAGCTGCTTTTTGATGTCGAATTCTTCCGGCAACACGCCTGCCTGCGCCATGATCCGATGGCTGGCGGCGGTGGCCGGATCGCTCAATGCCTCGGATGACCGGTCAGGCAGTGGTTGGCCTTCGCCCTCGAGGCCCTGCAACTGACCCTCGGCCTGGGCTTTCTTGATCTGGCGCTCGACCAGTTTTCCCAACGCTCCAAACATGGCCTCTTCATACTTGCTTTGAAGTGCGGTTTGAACCCGTTTAGCGAAAGCGTAGTTTCACAAGATAGGCCATCCCGCCTGCCAGCAAGCCCCAGACCGCCGCACCAAGCCCGAACGCGGTGATCCCTGATGCAGTGATGGCAAAGGTCAGGATGGCCGCTTCGCGCTCGGCCGGAACTTCCAGCGCGACGGATGTGGCATTGGCCATCACCCCGATCAGCGCAACACCGGTCAGCGTGCCCATCAACAGTGGATCGGCATGAATGGCGAACCCGGTAATCGCCACGGCGAACACCCCGAACAGGCAATAGAACAATCCACCCATCACGGCAGACCAATAGCGTTGCGCGGGGTCGGGGTGGCTGTCCTCGTTCGCGCACATCGCAGCGGTGATCGCCGCAAGGCAGGTGGCGGGGGCACCGAACGGAGAAGACAAGATGCTGGAAAAACCCACGGACGAGAACAGTTTGCCGGTCTGCGGCGCATAGCCAAAGCTGCGGATCACCGCGATGCCGGGGATGTTCTGGGTCGCCATCGTGACGATGAACAGCGGCACGGCAATCCCGATGACCGAAGCCACAGAGAAGCTGGGCGTGGTCCAGACCGGAGCCGCGATCCATTGCTTCGGCGTCAGCGACGCGTCCCCGGCGTTCAGAACGACGACGGCTGCCGCTGCCACGACCGCAGCCGGAACGGCAAACAGGCGGTTGATCCGGCCGGCGATGAACCATGTCAGAATTACCGGCAAGGCTTGCCATGGCAGGTCAACCGCTGCCTGAAAGGGCAATATGCAAAGCGGCAGCAAGACGCCCCCCAACATGGCCTGCGCCAGGGTCGTCGGTATAGCCGCAGCCATTCGCCCCAATGGTCGCCACAGCCCGGCCAACACGGTCAAAGCCCCTGCACAAAGGAACGCGCCTGTCGCTTCGGCAAACCCCAGCGCAGGTGTGGCGGAAACCGCCAGTAGGGCCGCACCCGGCGTGGACCAGGCCACGCTGATCGGCTGTCGGTACCACAGGCTCAGCACGATGGCGGTCAGGCCCATGGCGATCGCCGCCATCATCAATCCGGACGCCGCCTGCGCCGGGGACGCGCCCATCGCCGCCAACCCCTGCAAGACGATCGGGAAAGAGCTGAAAAAACCGACGATTGCCACAACCAGCCCGGTCGAGACTGTCTGGAGCGGTGGGGCATTGTGCGTCATGACGGCCTCGGAGAAATGTGTTCGCTGATTGCTAACAAGCAGGGGCAGGGTCGGGCAAGGCCCGAGCGTGCAAAAGAAAACCCCGCCGTTGTGGCCGCGGCGGGGTTCCGGATTTGAGTATTTGTGAAAAGATGAAGATCAGGCGATTTCGGTCAGTCGGGCCAGCGCCTCGTTCAGTTTCGCCTCTTCCTCTTCGCGGGCGGCGAGGTTGGCTTTGGCCTCTTCCACGACCTCTGCGGGGGCCGAGGCCACGAATTTCGGGTTGTTCAGACGGCCACGCAGGCCACCAAGTTCCTTGGCCAGCTTGCCCTTGGCCTTTTCCAGCCGTTCCTTTTCCGCGCCGATGTCGATGATATCCGCCAGCGGCAGGCCAAAGGACGCGCCGGGCGCCGCGATAGAGATGGTGCCCTTGGGCAGCGTGTCGGCCTTGGTCAGGCTGTCGATCCGGGCCAGTCGCTTGATCAGCGCCTCGTTCCGGTCCCAGGCGGCCTGGCCGTGGGCGTCGATCTCGGTCACCAGCATCGGCACGTACAGACCGGCCGGAACGCGCATCTGGGCGCGGGCCGAACGGGTGTTCTCGATCACCGAGATCACCCAGTTCATTTCGCGATCCGCGTCGGCATCGACCAGTTCGGCGGCGGCATAGGTCGGCCAGTCGGCATGCACCAACATCTTGGCGCGGGTGCCGGTCAGGCCCCACAGTTCCTCGGTAATGAATGGCATGATCGGGTGCAGCAGGACCAGGCACTGATCCAGAACCCAGCGCATGGTGGCGCGGGTTTCAGCCTGGGCCTCGGCGTCATCGCCTTGCAGCAGAGGTTTGGACAGTTCCACATACCAGTCACAGACCTTGCCCCAGACAAAGGCATAAAGCCCGTTCGCCGCGTCGTTGAAGCGGTAACTGCCCAGCGCCGCGTCGACCTCTTCGCGCACCCGGGCGGTTTCGCCGATGATCCAGCGGTTCACGGCGGCCTTGGGTTTCAGATCGGCAACGTCCAGCTGCGGGACGGCATCGGTGAAAACCTCGTTCATCTCTGCAAAGCGGACGGCGTTCCACAGCTTGGTGCCAAAGTTGCGATAACCGGTGATGCGTTCGCGGGACAGTTTCAGCACGCCGCCAATCGCCGCCATAGACGCGTTGGTAAAGCGCAGCGCGTCGGCGCCGAATTCGTCCACAATCTCCAGCGGGTCAATGACGTTGCCGGTGGTCTTGGACATTTTCTTGCCCTTCTCGTCGCGGACGAGCTGGTGCAGATAGACGGTGTGGAAGGGGATCTGATCGACCACGGCCAGCTGCATCATCATCATCCGGGCGACCCAGAAGAACAGGATGTCGAAACCGGTGATCAGAACGTCCGTGGGGAAGTAGCGCTGCAACTCTTCGGTCTGTTCGGGCCAGCCCAGCGTGCCGATAGGCCACAGGCCGGAGGAGAACCACGTGTCCAGCACGTCAGGGTCGCGCCAGACCGGGTAAACCAGCTTGGTCGGATCCTGTTCAACGGCGTACTGCGCCAGGCTTTCGGCGAACCGATGGATCGCCTCCTGCTTGTCGGCGACTTCGATCACGGTCGCGTGGCTCAGAGGGCTGGGAATGTCCGCATTGTCGTCAAGAAACTTTTCGGTAACGGCCTCGAAGCTCGCGGCACATTCCATAACATTGCCACGGTGCAGCATGCCGCCTTCGTTCAGCAAACGACCCAATTCAACCAGATCAAGGTCGCCATCATTCTCGTCGTCAATGAAGTCTTCCGCCGACAGGTCGAGACCATACCAAACCGGAATCTGATGCCCCCACCACAGTTGGCGGCTGATACACCAGGGCTCGATATTTTCCAGCCAGTGGTAATAGGTCTTCTCGCCCGACTCGGGGATGATCTTGACCGCGCCGTCCTTGACCGCGTCCAGCGCGGGGCCGACGACCTTGGCGGCATCGACGAACCACTGATCGGTGAACATCGGCTCGATCACCACCTTCGACCGGTCGCCGAAGGGCTGCATGATCGGTTTGCTTTCGACCAGCGGCACCAGCGTGTCGGCGCCTTCCTGATCCGGCTTCAAAGCGGTTGATCCCAGGCGCGGATCATCCGCGCGGGTCATCACAGCCAGACCATCAGCCGTGATCTCTTCCACCACCTTGGCCCGCGCTTCGAACCGGTCGAGGCCGCGCAGATGATCCGGCACCAGATTGATCGCGTCGATTTTGTTCTCGGTGAAGGCGCGGCCGCGCGCGTATTCCTGTGCCTTGCCTGCCTCTTCGGCATAAGGGGCCCCATCGGCCCGCATCGCGCCCTTGGTGTCCATCAGGCGGTACATCGGAATGCCGCCGCGTTTGGCGACCATGTTGTCGTTGAAGTCATGCGCGCCGGTGATCTTCACCGCGCCCGAGCCGAAATTCGGGTCGGGGTAGTCATCGGTGATGATCGGGATCTGGCGGCGATGCTCTTTCGGACCAACCGGGATTTCGCACAGCTTGCCGACGATGGGCGCATAGCGTTCGTCCGAGGGGTGCACCGCGACCGCGCCGTCGCCCAGCATGGTCTCGGGGCGGGTGGTGGCAATGGAAATATAATCACGCTCCTCGCGGAAGATCACATTCCCATCTTCATCTTTTTCCAAATACTCATATGTCTCACCGCCCGCCAAAGGGTACTTGAAGTGCCACATATGGCCGGCAACCTCGATATTCTCGACCTCGAGGTCCGAAATCGCGGTTTCGAAATGCGGGTCCCAGTTGACCAGCCGCTTGCCGCGATAGATCAGGCCTTTGTCGTACATGTCGACAAAAACCTTGATGACCGCGTCGTGGAAGTTGGGGCTGTTTTCGTGACCCGTACGCGGGTCGCCCGCCGCACCGGCCATGGTAAAGGCGTTGCGCGACCAGTCGCAGGAAGAGCCGAGGCGTTTCAGCTGCTCGATGATGGTGCCGCCGTATTCACCCTTCCATTCCCAGACTTTCTCCAGAAACTTTTCGCGGCCCAATTCGTTGCGGCTGGGTTGTTGGGTGGCGGCCAGCATCTTTTCGACCTGCATCTGGGTTGCGATGCCGGCGTGGTCCTGGCCGGGCTGCCACAACGTGTCAAAGCCACGCATGCGGTGCCAGCGGATGAGAATGTCCTGTAGGGTGTTGTTGAACGCATGGCCCACATGCAGCGCACCGGTCACGTTCGGCGGCGGGATCATGATGCAAAAGCTCTCGTAGCGCGATTTGTTCGCGCCTGCCTTGAAGGCTCCGGCCTGTTCCCAGGCCTCATAAATGCGGGCCTCGGCTTCGGCCGCGTTGAATGTCTTTTCCATCGCCATGGGATGCGTCCTGCGTCAACAAATTCGGGTCAGCGCCTGCAATAGCGAATGCGCGCGGCAAGGGGAAGGCCTAGTGCGCCTAAGCCACGCCAAAGCGTGCTTTGAAATAGGCGTCAACGCGTTGATAGGCGGGTTCATGGAAATCCAGCGTCAGCAGCGAATGATCCTTGCCGGGATATTCGACGGTTTCCAGCAGATTGCCGAATGCCTGTTCAAGCGCCCGCATCAGTTTCTTTGGTGCAAGCTTGTCTTCGGAATACCGCATCGCCAGACCGGGGCCTTTCGCGGCCATACCCGCAGAGGCCGCGCTGATGTCTTCAGCGCTCATATGCAGATGGCGGCCCCCGAGGATCGGCAGCGCAGGTTGGCTAGCTACCCCGCCCAGAACGGCGTCTTCGGCCATGAGGGTCAGGGCGAAACTACCGGTCAGGCACATGCCGATGACGCCCACACCGGCACTGTTTTCGCGTTGCTTGATCTCACGGGTCAGGGCGCGCATCCATCCTGCAATGGGGCTCTGCCTGCCGCGGGCGAAAATGTTGAACTCGCGCCGCACGCAGAACAAACGGGCCATGTTCTTTGCCATTTCAACCTTGCCATAGGTTCCAAACAAATGAGGCAGGTAGACGCGAAAGCCGGATGCGTTGAGCTTGGCGGACAACGCCAGCGTTTCGGGTCCGATCCCGGGCAGTTCCTGAAGGATCAGGATCGGTGGGCCTTCGCCTCCGACATAAACGTCATGTGTGGTCGACTGCCCGCTGGTCATCGGGGCAGAGAAGGGAAAAACGGTTTCATGCGTCCAGCTCATGGCCAAAGGCTAGCCGAACATCCTTTGGGCGCAAACGAATTTCGGTGAACCCCGCTGGACATCGCCGGGTCGCGGGCTAGGCTCGCCCCTGATATCGCGCAGGAGGGCCACCCATGGAAAAGTTCGGCAGAAGCCAGCCGGTGAAACGGACCGAGGATCAACGGTTCCTGACCGGGCAGGGGCGTTACATGGATGATGCGGTACCCGGGAACGCTTTGTTTGCCGCATTCTTCCGCAGCCCGGTGGCGCATGGTGACATCACCTCTCTGGATGTCGATGCCGCGCGGGCTGCCGACGGTGTTCGGCTGGTCATGACGCTGGACGATCTGGCCGCATCAGGCATCGACACGGTTCTGAATGCGGCGGTCTTGCAGAACCGGGATGGGTCCAGGGCCGCTGCGCCCGATCGGCACATGCTGGCCAGGGATCGCGTGCGTTTCGTGGGCGAGCCGGTGGCAGTTGTCATTGCGGATACCCTGACGCAGGCGCAGGACGCGGTTGAATTGATCTGGATGGATACGCAAGAGCGCCCGGCCAAGTTGGACGTCGAGGCCGGGGGCGAGATCCTGCACGCGGAAGCGCCCGAGAACCGTGCTTTCGATTGGGGGCTGGGCGACGAAACCGCGACCCGGGCAGCCTTTCAGGCGGCCGCGCATACCGTGTCGCTGAACGTCGCCGACAACAGGGTCATCATCAGTTCGCTGGAGCCGCGCGGATGTCAGGCGAACTGGTCCGAGGGGCGCCTGCATTTCTCCTACGGAGGTCAGGGCGTATGGGCGATGAAGGCCCAACTGGCACAAAAACTGAAACTGGATGCGGACGACATACGCGTCACGACCCCGGATGTGGGTGGTGGTTTCGGTATGAAAGTCATGCCGTACCCTGAATATTTCTGCGTCTCCGTGGCGGCGATGAAGCTGGGTCAGCCGGTGCACTGGATGTCCGACCGATCCGAGGCGATGCTGTCTGATCATCATGGCCGCGATCTGACCTCGCTGGCCGAGCTGGCCTTCGACGCCGATCACAAGATCACCGCCTATCGGGTCCACAGCAAGGTGAACCTTGGCGCATACAACAGCCACTTTGGTCAGGCGATCCAGACCAGCCTGTTCAGCAAAGTGCTGATGGGTGTCTATGACGTTCAGACCACCTATTTGCGGGTCGAAGGCTTCTATACGAACACGACGCAGGTGGATGCGTATCGCGGTGCGGGCCGCCCCGAGGCGATTTACGTGCTTGAACGCGCGATGGACCGCGCCGCGCGTGAACTGGGCGTTGACCCATGGGAACTGCGGCGCAGGAATTTCATCCGCCCCGGCGATTTCCCCTACACCACTTCCACCGGCGAAACGTATGATGTCGGCGATTTCGACATGGTTTTCACCCGCGCGGCCGACCAGACCACAGGGTTCGAGGCCCGCAAAGCTGCGGATGCCGAACGCGGTCTGATCCGGGGGCAGGGTCTCTGTTACTATATCGAAAGCATTTTGGGGGACCCTTCCGAAAACGCGAAGGTCGCGTTTTGCGAGGATGGAACGGTGAATCTTTACGTCGGCACACAATCGAACGGGCAGGGGCATGAGACGGTCTACGCCCAGTTCCTGTCAGATCAGACGGGTATCCCCATGGACAAGATCACCGTCATTCAGGGCGATACCGACCGGCTTGCCCATGGCGGCGGCACTGGCGGGTCCCGCTCGGTCACGGTGCAAAGCACGGCCACCCTGGCCACGATTGACAAGATGATCGCCGCATTCACGCCTTATCTTGCCGATAAGATGGGGGTAGAGGAAAATGATGTGAGTTTTGACCACGAGACATTCCGAGCGCCGGGCTCCAACCTGACGCCGACCCTGACCGAAGCCGCCGAGATGGCGCGTGCCGATGGTCGAACGGATCTGCTGCAACATGAGGCCCGCGCCAATCTGGATGCGCGCAGCTACCCGAACGGCGCGCATGTTGCCGAAGTCGTGATCGATTCTTGCACCGGCGAAACCTGGGTGGATCGCTACACGGTGGTTGACGATTTTGGCAATCTTATCAACCCGATGCTGGCCGAAGGGCAGGTGCATGGCGGGGTGGTGCAGGGTATCGGCCAGGCCCTGACCGAACATGTCGTGCACGATGCACATGGGCAACTGCTCACGGCTTCGTTTATGGATTACGCCTTGCCCCGTGCAACCGACATACCCATGATTAAGTTTACCTCGGCGCCGGTTCCGTCAACCTCGAACCCGATGGGGATGAAAGGGTGTGGCGAGGCTGGCACCGTGGGCGCACTGGCCGCTGTCGCGAACGCGGTTCAGGATGCGCTCTGGGACCACGGGGTGCGGCAGGCGGACATGCCTTTCACACCTCACAAAGTATGGGAATTGCTGACGCATGAATCTGTCGCGGCTGAGTAGAAAGGTTCTGGGATGGCTCGGGCGTCCTTTGAGGTCCGAGCATTCCGCCGAGACGCGGCACCGCGAACCGATCAGCCATGTCATCATTCTTGATGGCACCATGTCCACTCTGGTACCGGGGTTTGAA
This sequence comes from Ruegeria sp. HKCCA0235A, assembly GCF_013033235.1. Classification (NCBI taxonomy): domain Bacteria; kingdom Pseudomonadati; phylum Pseudomonadota; class Alphaproteobacteria; order Rhodobacterales; family Roseobacteraceae; genus Ruegeria; species Ruegeria sp. HKCCA0235A. The sequence goes on from NZ_WQDQ01000004.1 coordinate 206,681, forward strand.
ACCCACGCCGGTCAGACATTTCGCCTGTGCTGCGAGATGGGCAGCAAGGTTTCGGTGTTCTACGAGGCAGGCGTGCAGTGGGAAAGCTGGAAGTCCTCGCTGGACGTGATGATGGGCCGGGGCATCAACCGCCAGATCCGTCGCGCCTATGGGTATTTGGCGTCCCGCTACAAGCCGGGCGACAAGATCTTTTTCATCGGCTATTCGCGCGGTGCCTATGGCGTGCGCAGTCTGGCCGGCGTGATCGACATGATCGGCCTGCTCAAGGCGGAACACGCCACCGAGCGAAACATACTGCAAGCGTATCGCCACTATGAATGCAATCCAGACGGCATCGCCGCCAGCGAATTCCGCCGACGTTTCTGCCACGACGGGGTCGAGATCGAGATGATCGGCGTCTGGGACACGGTCAAGGCGCTGGGTTTGCGTCTGCCGCTGCTGTGGCGCTGGGCCGAAGAGAAGCACGCCTTTCACAACCATCAGCTGGGCCCGGTCACCCGCCACGGGTATCACGCTTTGGCGCTGGATGAGACGCGCGAAGTGTTCGAACCAGTTCTGTGGACCTGCACGCCCGAGTTCAAGGGCCATGTGGAGCAGGTCTGGTTCCGTGGAACCCATGGCGACATAGGTGGCCAATTGAACGGCTACGAAGAGGCGCGGCCGCTGAGCAACATTTCCCTGATCTGGATGCTGGACAAGGCGGAATTGCACGGTCTGACATTGCCCGACGGCTGGCGCGATCGGTTTCCCATTGACCCCCATGCGCCGTCGGTTGGCACATGGCGCGGCTGGGGCAAGATTTTCCTGCTGCGAAAGCACCGCAAGGTCGGGCAGGACCCTTCAGAACGCCTGCATGTTTCAGTTTCGCCGGACGAACTGCCCGGATGGGTCGCGATGCCGAACCTGCCGACACATCCCGCGCAGTGAAAGGCTGCCATGTGCCAGTGACTCCAAGATCACCGGCACTTCAATGTCAGGTTCGAGCCCAAAGCAGACAATCTCGGAACGAAATGATATGTTCGCAGAACCAGAGGCGCTCATACATTCAGGAACCGTACTTTACGGAGGTCGGATGAATGATCATGCGTATTTTTCAGGTCGTGACACGGCCGGGCAAAGAGGAAGAGTTCAGCAAGTTCTTCCATGAAACAGCTATCCCCTTGATGAGAGGTACCAAGGGCATCGTTCAAGTGTTTCCTGGTGCCGCACGTGCTGACACACCGCGAGAGTTCAGCTTTGTGATGATTTGGGAAAACCTGGAGTCACTAAAGGCTTTTGTCGGCGATAACTACCAGAGCCCGCATATCGATCCGGCGGAAGCCGAATTGGTCGAGTCGCGTTCGATCAAGCATTATGAACTGGTTCAATAAGAGCGATGGCTTGAATGCAAGGAAGCAATTAGGGGGAAACAATGATCAAGGGGAAATGCGGTTGCGGAGCCGTAACGTATCAGATGACGTCACCACCCATGTTCGTGCATTGCTGCCACTGCGGCGAATGTCAGCGACAAACCGGAGCGGCCTACGTCTTGAACGCCATCATTGAGGCTGATCGCGTGCAGTTTGAGGGGCCAATCACTGAACATGAGCTCTCTACTCCAAGCGGGAAAGGTCAGATCATTACGCGCTGTAGGGATTGTGGCGTCGCCGTTTTTAGCAGCTACATGATCCGCCTTGGCAAGCTAAGGTACGTGCGTGTCGGAACATTGAACAACCCGGATCAATGTCCTCCGAATGTACAGATTTTCACCAACAGCAAGCAGGCTTGGGTGCCACTCAGCAAAGACATTCCTATCTTTGAGGAATTTTACAAATTCGATGAGGTGTGGCCGCCCAATGCGTTGGACCGTTTGGAGATAGCTCTATCCTGACGGGTCAGTCGCTCGGGCCATAAGGTCCGCATTGTCCGCAAAGCTGACGCTCCGAACTAAAACACCCTCGCAGCATTCAGCGAGGGTGTTTTCTTTGTAAGAACCCGTTACGCCTTGCGTCGTTTTTGACTATGCAACGCCTCCGATAAGAGGCGCGGCGAAACGCCTGCGCCCTTTTCACGTTCCATAGACATGATTTAGGTTCTTGTGTTCGCAATTACCGCCGACGATCCCTGCGCGAGCTCATCGGCTGGAAGGCCACTCCCACATGCGCCTCGCAATAGGGTTTGCCCGCCTCAACTGGAAGGCCGCAGAACCAGAAATCCTCGGTCGCGGGGTCGCCCACGGGCCACTTGCAGGTCTTCTCGGTCAATTCCATCAGAGTCAGCTTCTTGGCTTTCTTTTCAACCTCGTTGACCTTGGCCAGCGCCTCGGGGCTGATCTCGTTGGCCGATGGCTGCGGTGGCAGCGGCTGACCGGCGGGGATAATCTGACGGCGGGCCGGAACGACCGGTTTCGCTTCGGCGGTCGGGGCCGGGGCCGGACGCGCCGGTTCGGTCTTGGGTGCAGGTTTGGGCTTGGCCTCGGCCTTTGGGGCGGGCGCCGGTTTTTCTTTCGGTTCCGCCTTGGCCGGGGATGCGCCTGCCGTCCGGTTCGACAGGCCCAGGCGGTGCACCTTGCCGATCACCGCATTGCGGGTCACGCCGCCCAGTTCCTTGGCAATCTGGCTGGCCGACTGGCCTTCGCCCCACATCTTCTTCAGCAGTTCAACACGCTCGTCTGTCCAGGACATCGTTAGCCTTTCAAAAGCGGAAAGCGGCCCCGGATTCGGGCCGCCTTGGGAATTCGTCTCAGCCCCCTATTCTAAACACTGCTGCCCGAGTTACAAGCTGTCTTCGAATCAGGTTGAGGGCAAATCATGCAAAATCCCGCAGATCAGACCGCGCGTCGCTTCGGAGCAGTCAATTGGATGGGCCTGTACACGCTGGCGCAGCGCGAAACCCTGCGTTTTCTGGCCGTCTGGACGCAGACGGTTCTGGCACCACTGGTTACGGCGGGGCTGTTCCTGTTGATCTTCACCATCGCCATCGGACCCAGCCGGCCCGATGTCATGGGTGTGCCGTTTGTGATGTTTCTGGCACCGGGGATCATGATGATGACCGTGATCCAGAATGCCTTTGCCAATACCTCGTCCTCCATGGTGATCGCCAAGGTGCAGGGCAATATCGTCGATACCCTGATGCCACCGCTGTCACCGCTCGAGATTCTGCTGGGTTACCTCGCGGGTGGTATTGCCCGAGGCGTGATGATCGCACTGGTGATCTCGATTGCGTTCTTGGTCTTGCTCTCCATTGCGCCTCAGCACCCCCTGATCGCGCTGACCTTTGTTGTTCTGGGTGGGGCATTAATGGGCGCGTTGGGCCTGTTTGCCGGTATCTTCGCCAACAAGTTCGACCAGATGGCAGCAATCACCAACTTTATCGTCACGCCGCTGGCCTTCCTGTCGGGTACGTTCTACTCGGTCGAGGCGCTGCCGCCCGTGCTGAACCGCCTGACCCACCTGAACCCGGTGTTCTATCTGATCGATGGTTTGCGCTATGGAATGATCGGAGTGTCCGACAGCTCTCCGTGGCTGGGGATGGCGGTATGTACGTTTGCGACTTTCGTGATCGGAGCCATCACCTGGCTGATGCTGCGCACCGGATATCGCCTCAAGGCTTAGGGCGGCCTGGCCATCGCGGCTGGTTGCAAAGGCCGGGATACAGACCCACCCGTTCCCGCCGTGCGGGGCAGGCTCTCAGGCACGGCGCCGCACCGCTTCTCGCCAGACCAGGATCAGCCCGCCGGCCAGGATGGTTGCAGACCCGACCAGACTGATCCAGTCGGGGATCACATCAAAGACCGCAAAGTCGTAAAGGGCGGCAAAGATCAGCGTGGCATAACTGATCGGGGCCACAAAGGATGCATCCGCCCGCGCCATTCCGTTGACGAAACAGGCCTGCGCACAGGCCATCAGAACGCCGATCCCCACCAATGCCGCCCACTGCTGCGGGGTCGGCATCTGAAAGACGAAGCTGACGGCTAAAGTGGCGATCAGCAAACCCATCGCGTTGTTGATCAGCAGGATCTGCATCGGTGGCTCGCGCCCGGACAGCTTTTTGATGAAAATCAGCTCCATCCCGATCAGCGCAGCCGCCGCCAGCGCCAGAAGGGCTGCGGGCTGAAAGCTGGCGGGGGTCGGGCGCAGCAGGATCATCGCGCCCGTCAAGGCGACAGCCGCCGCCAGCCAGCGCCAAGGACCAACCCGCTCTTGCAGCAGAGGAATGGCCAGCACCATACCAAAGACAGGGTTCAGAAAGGATATGGCCGTCGCATCCGCCATCGGAATGAAGGCAACCGATGCGAACATCAATGTCACCCCCGCCCAGCCAAAACTGGTCCGCCCGACGTGAAGCCCCCAATGGGGCCGCACCAACCGGGGCCGCAGAGTTGCAACCGCCAGCAGAATCGCCAGCAAGGCAAACAGAAACCTCCCGTGACTGATCTGCATGGCATGCAAGGGCGGCCCCAACGCATCCGTCCCCAGCGCCTTGGCCAGCAGCGTCGTCGCGGCGATAAAGGCGGTGGCGACAAAAATCAGCGCAGCGGCAAGCGGAGGATTGTGGTGCTTGGGTTCGAACATGGCCAAGCGGTGCGCGGTTGCACAGGCTTTGGCAAGGGCAAAATTCGATCCCTGCAAAATACCGGCTTCCCAACCTGCGCAAGCATCGCTATACGGTCGGCCATGATCAAACATGTGCATATCCAACTGCTCCGACGCCGACGCATCTTTGCGTAACCGGCCTGTTTGATCTCATGTGCCCGGCAAATCGGCACAGACCTCACCAAAATTGTTGACGAACAGGGCCTTCGTGTATCACTCACGAGGCTCATACTACCTTAAAAGGATGATCCCATGATCCCGTCCGTTCTGCCGACCTATAACCGTGCGCACCTGACCTTCGTGAAGGGCGAAGGCGCCTGGCTGACCGAGGCGGATGGCCGACGTTTCTTGGACCTCGGCGCAGGGATCGCCGTGAACGCGCTGGGCCACGCCCATCCGGCATTGGTGGCCGCGCTGACGGACCAGGCCCATGCGCTGTGGCATGTCTCGAACCTGTACAACATTCCTCAGCAACAGGCCTTGGCTGACAAGCTGGTGGAACACAGTTTTGCCGATACGGTTTTCTTTACGAACTCCGGCACGGAATCCTGCGAACTGGCCGTGAAAATGGCCCGCAAGTATTTCCATGACAAAGCTCAGCCCGAGCGGGTCGAGATCATCACTTTCGACGGTTCCTTCCACGGCCGGTCGTCAGCCGGCATCGCTGCTGCCGGGTCCGAGAAAATGACCAAGGGCTTCGGCCCTCTGCTGCCGGGTTTCGTGCATGTGGCATTCGGAGACCTCGACGGCGTGACCGACGCCATCACCGACAAGACCGCCGCGATCCTGATCGAGCCCATGCAAGGCGAGGGCGGTATTCGCCCCGTCCCCGACGCCGAACTCAAGGCACTGCGTCAGATCTGCGACGACAACGGGCTGCTGCTGATCCTTGATGAAGTCCAGTGCGGCGTCGGCCGGACAGGCAAGCTCTTTGCCCATGAATGGGCTGGGATCACCCCTGATATCATGATGGTCGCCAAGGGCATCGGCGGGGGTTTCCCGCTGGGCGCGGTACTGGCGACCGAGGACGCGGCATCCGGCATGACTGCGGGCACCCACGGTTCGACCTATGGCGGCAACCCGCTGGGCTGCGCGGTGGGCTGCGCGGTGATCGATCATGTGGCAACACCCGCCTTTTTGGAAAGCGTCAACCGCAAGGCGGGCCTGCTGCGCCAAAAGCTCGAAGCCCTGATCGCCGATCACCCTGAGGTGTTCGAAGAGGTGCGCGGATCGGGCCTGATGCTCGGCCTCAAGTGCAAGCCTGCCAATATCGACGTGGTCAATGCAGGTTATGACAACCTCGTCATCACCGTTCCCGCCGCCGACAACGTGATCCGCCTGCTGCCGCCCCTCACGCTGACCGAGGACGATATCGCTCAGGCCATTATCCGCCTCGACAAGGCCGCCCGGCAGATCGAGACCCAGCTCCAAACCGCCTGATTTTCATCTTTTCCCAAATACCCCGGGGGTCCGGGGGCAGCGCCACCGGCAACCGACAGCCAGGAAACGAACCGACATGAACCATTTTCTTGATATCCACAAAACCGATTCCACCGATCTGCGGGCCATGATCGATCAGGCGGGCGTGATGAAACAGGCGCGTTTGGGTCGCCCCAAGGCCGCCCCTGACGACGAACAGCCGCTGAAAGATCGCATGGTGGCGCTGATCTTCGAAAAACCTTCGACGCGGACGCGCGTGTCTTTCGATGTGGGCGTGCGCCAGATGGGCGGGCAGACCATGGTGCTGTCCGGCAAGGACATGCAGCTGGGTCACGGCGAAACCATCGCCGACACCGCCCGCGTGCTGTCGCGCTATGTCGACATGATCATGATCCGCACCTTTGATGAAACCATCCTGACCGAAATGGCCGAATACTCGGACGTGCCGGTGATCAACGGCCTGACCGACCGCACCCACCCCTGCCAGATCATGGCCGACGTTCTGACATTCGAGGAACATCGCGGCCCCATCGCTGGCAAAAAGGTGGTCTGGACCGGCGATGGCAACAATGTCTGCGCTTCCTTCCTGCACGCCGCCGGACAATTCGGATTCGATCTGACCTTCACCGGCCCCGCTCAGCTTGACCCGGAAGAAGAGTTCATGGGGTTTGCCCGCCAGAAAGGTTCGAAAATCGTGATCGAAAGAGATCCGCACAAAGCGGTGGAAGGCGCGGACCTCGTCGTCGCGGACACCTGGGTTTCGATGCATGATTCCCAGTCGGCCAAAGAGCGCCGCCACAACATGCTGCGTCCATATCAGGTCAATGCTGAACTCATGTCGCATGCCAAACCGGATGCGCTGTTCATGCATTGCCTGCCGGCCCACCGCGAGGAAGAAGCGACCTCCGAGGTCATGGATGGACCGAACTCGGTCATTTTTGATGAAGCCGAAAACCGTCTGCATGCACAAAAGGCGGTGATGCGCTGGTGCCTGGGCGTCTAAGGGCGTCGACGGATATCCCACACTTTCAATTTGGCGAGCGTACTTGCGCTCGCCAAGAGGACCAGTGCGCAAAGCGCTGTTTTGGTTACGATCTCCATCGTGCCTTCGATCAGCATGGCGTGAACAAGGCTGCCGACAATCGTCACCCCGGCCAGTGCGGTGTGGCTCAGCCGCCAAAGACGAAAGCGCTGGCGCAGACGTTTGCGGAAGACCCCTAACAGGGCCGCCCCGAAAGCGGCCCACATGGCAATGACACCCCAGGCCGAGAACGGCGTTGGCGATACGAACAACAACGCATCCACCACATCCGGCGGGCTGGTAAGCCACAACCCCGCGACATGGACCACAATCGCCAGCACCAGGGTCAGACCGATCCAGCGGTGAATGTGGCGGCTCATCACTGCGGACAAGCCCGGAAGGTATCTTCCGGCCAGAAGCGGCTGCAGCAACAGCAGACCCAAGCTCAGAATTCCGGCAAACCCGGCGAGGATATAGGTTGGATCGCGCCAGGCAAGATACGGGCTGCCTGCCGCAGCGATTAAAGGAACGGCAAGGGCGGCGATCAGGGTCGCCCAAATGACACCGGTTCGGATCACCGGGATCAGAGCGGTTGCAACACGAAATGCGCAGCCAGTGTCTTGTCTTTGGAACTGGACATCACAGGCCGCAGGAACACGGTTTCGAACGCGCCGCTGTCATAGGCCAGATGCCCGTGCGGTTGACCGAATGCAGGAACGATCTGCGGCATTTCCAGGCGGAATTCACCCTTTTCATCCGTCAAGGTCGCCCCATGGCTTTGCGGGTCACGCTCGTGCCCTTCTGTGGTATGGGCCCAGATCTGAATGCGCTGGCCGGGCAGGGGAGCGCCATCGCCCGCCCGTCGTACGGTGCCGGTCATCCAGAACCCGCCGCCACCGATCCGGTCCACGATTGGCGCACCGGGGCGATAGTTGTTCGATCCGCCCCGCATCGAAGGCGTCGGCGCAATCCCGGCTGCGCGGGCAGGCACCAAAAGCCCTGTGGCGCCGGTTGTCAAAACGGCAACACCTTGGGTGATCAGGGAACGACGGGACAGCAACGCATCTGTCATCGAGAAACCTCCAATACGCGATCCAATCTTGTCAGTCTGCGGCTTCCATCTGAAACATAGCATGTTTCTTTCAAAATCCGAGGCCGTGCGCGGTTGGATCCCCGCGCCCTCACGGTTCTGTGAGTGATTCCGGATCGTCGAAACGAATCTCTTTGACCTCTGGCGGTGCGTGGTGCGATGCTCGGGGCCACCGAACCACATCGGGATGTTCATTCCATGACGACAGCAGATCTGGTTACACAGGAAGACATTGCCGCCTTCCAACGCGATGGTGCTGTTGTTCTGCGGTCGAAATTCTCATCCGATTGGTTGTCATTGCTGCGCGCAGGTATCGACGCCGACCTTGACACGCCGACCGATAATTTCACCTGTCATACCAAGGATCCGAACGCCCCGGGCTATTACGAAGACTACTGGGCCTGGAACAAAATCCCGCAATTCAACGAATTCGTTCACAAGTCCCCCTGCGCACCGCTTGCCGCCGGGTTGCTGGGGGCGCCATCCATTAACCTTGTCATGGACAACTGGTTCCTGCGCGAGGCCGGCTCGACCTCGCGCCCGCCCTTCCATCAGGACCTGTCGTACTTCGACTTCGAAGGCACGATGTGCGTCCTTTGGCTGCCGCTGGAACCCGTGACCAAGGAAAACGGCATCGCATTCGTGAAGGGCTCACACCTATGGGACAAGCTGTTCATGCGGGTGCGGTTTGCCGATGGACATCCCAGCTATGAGCCCACCGAAGTCGCCGGGCTGACCTATCACCCGCCACCCGATGTCAATGCCGACCCCGGCGCGTATGAGTTGCTGCAATGGGATCTGGAGCTTGGGGATTGTATCTTTTTCGACATGCGAACGCTGCATGGCGGGCTGTCCTCGACCACGCCGTCGGAAACGGTGCGGCGCTTCACCCTTCGCATGACGGCACCTGATGGTGTCATCCGGTATCGCGGCGACTGGGCCAAGGACGAGCGCGCGCAGTTCGAGGCGGCAGGCTATGGCGAGGGGGATCGGATTGACGGGCCGTTTTTCCCGCAACTCTGGCCGCGTTGATTGGAACGGCGCCGCACTCAATCTGTGCGATTGTGCACTTTATGGGCTGCTTTGCGTGGCTATTTCTTACCTGAGTGAACGCGGGTGGCCTGACCATCTGCAACGAAGGGAGAGCTGAAATGAGTTGGAACCCGACACACAATCCGGACTGCATCTCGGAGAATCCGGCGCTGGACACATTAATCATCCCGCGTGCCCGTGACCTGGGAGGGTTCGAAGTGCGCCGCGCGTTGCCTTCGGTAAAACGACAGTTGGTGGGCCCGTTCATCTTTTTCGATCAAATGGGCCCCGCTGAATTCATCACCGAAGGCGGCATCGACGTGCGGCCCCACCCCCATATCGGACTGGGCACGGTCACCTATCTGTACCAGGGCGAATTCGAGCACCGCGACAGCCTTGGCACACATCAGATGATCTATCCCGGCGAGGTCAACTGGATGGTTGCAGGGCGTGGTGTCACCCATTCCGAGCGCACCAGTGACGAAACACGCGGCAGGAAACACAGCCTGTTCGGCATTCAGACCTGGATCGCCTTGCCCGAAGCGCATGAGGATATGGCCCCGGGTTTCGAACATCACAAACAGGCCGCGTTGCCGCATATTCAGGATGCAGGCGTCAGCGCCCGGTTGATCCTGGGTTCAGCCTATGGTGAGACCAGCCCGGTCACGATGCTGTCCGAAACCTTCTATCTCGACGTGCAATTGGAACCCGGCGCGTCTTTGCCTCTGCCTGACGACCACGAAGATCGAGGTGTCTATGTCACGCAAGGTTCGGTCGAAATCGCGGGTGACAGGTTTGACGAGGGCCGCATGATGGTGTTCCGGCCCGGGGACAAGCTGTCTGTCAAGGCCGGTGCGCTGGGCGCGCGGCTGATGCTGCTGGGCGGAGCGACCCTGAATGAAGACCGCTACATCTGGTGGAATTTCGTTTCGTCTTCGAAGGAAAAGATCGAAACCGCAACCCATGAGTGGAAAAACGCCGATTGGGCCAATGGTGCATTTCAACTGCCTCCGGGTGACGATCAGGAATTTATCCCTATTTCCAAAGAGCTTGAGCGCACCAAACCCCGGCTGGCCCGCTAGCGCGTGACGTCGGGGGCAAGCGGGCTTGTGTCACGGGACGTTTGCGGTGATCCTTTTCGGGTGTACCGGAGGGGGTATCATGAAACTTGTCCTTGCAGGCGCGGGCAGCATCGGCTGTTACTGTGGTGCTTTGCTGGCCCGGTCGGGGCACTCCGTGACCTTGCTGGGCCGCGCCCGTGTGCTGGACCCGATCCGAGAGCACGGGCTGAAGGTCACTGACTTTGATGGCCTTGACGTCACGATTCCGACCGGGGGCCTGACGCTCAGCGAAGATCCGGCCTGTCTGGATCAGGCCGAACTGGTCATCGTCACCGTCAAATCGGGTGCAACCGCAGACATGGCCGAGCAAATTGAGCGCTTTGCGCGGCAGGATGCCCCGATCCTGTCCTGGCAAAACGGTATCGAAGCTGCCGCAACATTGCGCAATGCCCTTCCCGGGCGCGACATACGCGCCGGAATGGTTCCGTTCAACGTGGTGCCGACTGCCCCCGCCACCTATCATCGGGCCACGTCCGGAGAGATCGTCATCCAAAGCGGCGCTGGTGATCTGGCCGCGCAGCTGAGCAGCGCAGACCTTCCCGTCATATCCAGCGACCAGATCGAAGCCGTGCAATGGGGCAAGCTGGTGATCAACCTGAACAATGCGCTCAATGCCTTGTCTGGCCTCACGCTGGTGGATCAGCTGATGAACCGCGACTGGCGCAATCTCATGGCGGATCAGATGTCCGAGGCGCTGACCGTCCTCAAGGCGGCGGGTCATCCCGTAGCCTCGACCACACCGCTTCCGGCATGGATGACCCCGCATATTCTGCGGCTGCCGACACCGCTGTTCACCAGGATCGCGGCCCGGATGCTGACAATCGACCCGAGCGCGCGAACGTCCATGGCCTATGACCTCATGGCTGAGCGGCAAACGGAAATTGACAGCCTGCAAGGTCACATCATCCGGATGGGTCACGAAACCGGAGTGCCGACACCCATCTGCACGCAGGTGTCCGACCTGATCAAACATGCACCCGATCACCCGTTGTCGCCGGAACAGATCAGGCTCTGACGTCAACCCTCAGGCGAACGCGGTCAGCACCCAGTAAATGACGGCCGACATGGTTGCGGCGGCGGGCACGGTGACAATCCACGCGGCCACGATGGTCATGAAATGCGACCGCCGTACCAGCTTGCGACGGCGGTATTCTTCCGGGGCAAGGTGTTGTGCTGTGCGTTGAAGCTTTCCCCGCTTGCGCCGGCGCTCGGAATCCCACTCGCGGTAGAAGCCGACGCCAAAGACGGCACCAACGGCGATATGGGTCGAACTGACCGGCAGGCCAAGCCAGCTGGCCAGAGTCACGGTGATCGCCGCCGACAGGGCGACGCAAAAGGCGCGTATCGGGTTCAGCTTCGTGATCTGGCGGCCCACCATCCGGATGAGCCTGGGGCCGAACAGAAACAGACCAAAGGAAATCCCGAACGCTCCGATGATCATCACCCAAAGCGGGATTGGAACTTTCGCGGCGAACTCTCCGAACTCGACCGCGTGGACAATCGCGGCCAGCGGGCCGACCGCATTGGCCACGTCATTTGCGCCGTGGGCAAAGCTCAGGAACGTGGCCGAGATCACAAGCGGCAGGCCAAACAGCGTTTTCAGCGACCGGGTCCGGTTCTCCATCCCTTCGGATCTGCGTTTGACCCACGGGACGGTCACGGACCAGGTCAGCAGCCCCACGCCCAACCCGATCAACAGGGCCATCTTGGGATCGATATGCACGATCCGTTGCAGGCCTTTGACGGACAGATAGGTGGCAAATGCCCCCGCCATCACCGCCAAAAGGATAGGTACCCATTTTCGCGCGGCGGCAATCTTGTCGTCCTGATTCTGGATTTTCGACTTGATCAGCGCCAGAAAAGCCGCGGCAACCGCCCCCCCGAGCATCGGCGAAATCACCCAGCTGGCTGCAATTGCACTCATCGTGCCCCAGCTCACCGCGCTCAGGCCCGCTGCTGCAATGCCTGCACCCATCACCCCGCCCACGACTGAATGCGTTGTGGACACAGGGGCGCCGATCCAGGTCGCCAGGTTGACCCACATGGCCGAAGATATCAGCGCCGCCATCATGGCCCAGATGAACACCTCGCTGTTTTGCACCGAGGCGGGGTCGACAATCCCCTTTGAGATGGTCGAGACCACGTCACCCCCCGCAAGCAACGCACCAGCGCTTTCGGCAATGGCGGCAATCACGATGGCGCCGCCCATGGTCAGCACATTCGCGCCGACCGCTGGGCCCATGTTGTTGGCCACGTCATTGGCACCGACATTGATCGCCATATAGGCCCCGAACGCGGCCGCCGCGACCACGACATGGCTGCCATCCGCCCGACCGAACAGGACCGCCGCCGTCAGCCCGGCAAGCGCCATGAAGGCCAGTGCGACCCCCGGTGCCAGCAGGTGGCGCGCGACATGGATGTTGGCGGTTTCGACCCGCGAAATTCGGTGCAGGTCGCTGTCCAACGTTTGCCAGCGTGGTTTCGGATTCGTGTCAGACATGAACTTGGTCAGATAGTGAAGGATCGTGCGCCACTAACGGTATCCGGCTGCTCAGGCAAGCTGGGTGCCATCGAAATGTTGCGAATTCCTTACAGTCTGCGCAACAGGGCCTGAAGCTCGGGCTCTTGCACCAGGGTGGCCGCTTCAGCCGGCGAAAACCAGCCGCGTTCGCGCTGATCGGCCTCGGGAAAGTCATCGGCCAGCGCACGCACCGATATCCTGTAGACATTGGTCAATACCGGTTGCGCCGATCCGTCTTTGAGGATCTTGTCGTAAGTGAATTGGCCGATGGGTTCATCGTGAACCGCATCCGCGCGCACCCCGGACTCTTCCCAGGCCTCCTGGAGGGCGGTTTCCGCGCCACTCAAACCATCGATGGGCCAGCCTTTCGGGATGATCCAGCGTTTGGTGTCTCGGCTGGTGATCAGAAGGACCTGATCCTGCCCATCATGAGTGCGGGTGCACAACGCCGCAAACTGCACCCGTCGGGGGCGCAGGAACAGCGGACGTCCTACCTCTTCCCAGATATTTTGCAGCCATGCATTCATCAGTTATTTTGTCAGTCTACTCTATGCCTTCAAAGTTGATACGACTTAACAACGGAAATGGTGAGTTTCAATTAAACCTTCCAGTTTTGGCCGGGTTTGGCCGATTTTTGAGGGTTTTCTGGGTTGTTTTGTGGATTATGGGCAAGGCTCGGGCTTTGCTGACGGCTCTAGTCACGTCTGCGTTTTGCCCTCAGCGTGGGATCAGCCTGGGTCGGGTCTTCGGGCCAGGGGTGTTTGGGGTATTGCGCCCTCATGTCCTTGCGTACATCCGCGTAAGAGCCCGCCCAGAAACCGGGCAGGTCACGCGTTATTTGGATCGGGCGCTGCGCCGGTGACAGCAGAGTGATCTTCAAAGGCTGGCCGCCGATCGCCGGGTGTTGGGTCACGCCAAACACTTCCTGCAAACGGACCGAGATTTCCGGCACGGCCGCGCTGTAATCAATTGGCACCTTGCGCCCCAGCGGCGTTTCAAATGACCCCGGAGCGTGCCGGTCCAGTTCCTGCGTCTGCGCCCAGTCCAGCCGCGCGCGCAGGGCGGGCAAAAGGTCGAATTTCTTCCAGTCTTCAGCGCTTTTGACCCCTGACAGCATGGGCAGCAACCAGTCCTCCATGTCGGCCATCAGGCCTGCGACCGAAAAATCGGGCAGATCGACGCCATCGGCGCGCACCAGTTCGACACGGGCGGCCAGGCGCGCGGCGGCACCCTCCAGCCGCAGGCCAAGATCGCGTATCCCATCCAGCATCGCGCGGGCCACGGCGTCGTCCGGGACGTCCTTCCATATGCGGTCGTCCAACGTGATCGCGCCGAACCGCTCTTGCCGCCGCGACACGACCCGCCGCTCGCGCTTGGACCAGGCGCACGTCTCGACCCAGCCGATCTGATCCGCGAACAGATCGCGGATGTCGCGTTCCGAAATCTGGGTGGCCATCCGGACCTTCGCCTCGCGCGGGTTGCCATCCGTGTCGATGACGACCAGAAACGGAGCGCTAGCCAGTGAATCCGCACTGTCCAGAACAACGCCTTTCCCCCCTGACAGCACATAGCGCGGCGCGTCACCCTTGCGCCGCTGCCCGATGCGGTCAGGATAGGCCAGCGCAGCCATGGCGGCGGGGCTCAGATCGACCGAGTCGCCCTTGACCTGTTTCCGCAGACGTCTGGTCTCGGCATTGATCCGATCCACTGCGCCCATGTTGACCTGCCAGACCCTGTTGCGCTGAAAAGCCCGGGGGTCGCGCAGCGCCTCTTGCCGCAGGGTGATATCCACCGGCGCACCGCGAAGGGGGTCACGCTCGGCCATCAACGCTGCCAACGGGGCGGCGTTCGGACCGGCCCGCACAAGCATGTGCCCCAACCGGGGATGCAAGGGCAGTGCCGCCAGGGCGCGCCCATGATCGGTGATCCGCCAATTGGTATCAAGTGCGCCCAGCATTGTCAGCAAAGCCCGCGCCTCGGCCATCGTCCCCTCGGGAGGTGGAGTCAGAAAGGCAAGATCGGCCGCGTCAGCGCCCCACAGGGACAGCTCCAGCGCCAGCCCGGTCAGGTCCGCCGCTTCGATCTCGGCGGGCGGGTAGGCGGCCAGGGCACCGTCTTCCCCCTTCGACCAGAGTCGGTAACACACCCCTTCGGCCACCCGTCCGGCCCGGCCCGCGCGCTGTGTGGCCTCGGCCCGGGTCACCCGTTCGGTCACCAGCCGGGACATGCCCGATCCCGGATCGAACCGAGCCCGCCGGGCCTGTCCCATATCCACCACGACCTTGATGTCGGGGATCGTCAGCGAGGTTTCGGCAATCGACGTCGCCAGCACGACTTTGCGCCCATGTTCCACCGGGGCAATCGCGGCACGCTGGGCTGCAAAGGGCATGGCTCCGAATAACGGGCGCACCACGCAACTGTCGGGCAACCGTCTGTTCAAAAGGCTTTCGGCGCGTCGGATTTCGCCCTCTCCCGGCAGGAAAACCAGAATTCCGCCGCCGGATTTTCGCGTCTCACGCTCGGCTTGCACCACCAGATCGATCAACGCATCCAACCGTCGCGCTTGCGGCCCCAATGGCCGATCCAGCCAGCGCGTCTCAACCGGAAAGCTGCGCCCGTCCGATGTGACCAGAGGGGCCGCCATCAACGCGCCGACGGGATCCGCATCCAGCGTGGCTGACATGGCCAGCAGGATCAGATCGTCCCGCAATGCGTCGGTCACCTCGAGGCACAAGGCCAGCCCCAGATCGGCGTTCAGAGATCGTTCGTGGAATTCATCGAAAATCACCGCGCCAATTCCCGGCAGATCCGGGTTGGATTGCAGCATCCGGGTCAGGATGCCCTCGGTCACCACCTCGATCCGGGTGTCTTTCGACACTTTCGCCTCGCCACGTACACGGTAGCCCACGGTCTGTCCCGCGCGCTCTCCCAACGTCTCGGCCATCCGCTCGGCCGCGGCCCGGGCCGCCAGCCGCCGGGGTTCCAGCATCACGATCCTGCCATCGCACAGACCCGCCTCGAGCATTGCCAGGGGAACCCGCGTGGTCTTGCCCGCCCCCGGTGGGGCCTGCAATACCGCGCGACCCTGCGCGCGCAATCTGTCCAGCAGTTCGGGAATGGCGTCGTCGATGGGCAGGCGTATCGTCATCCGGCTCTTATCCGCGATCATGCTGGTGTCGTCCAGTTCTCTCGCCGGCGCGTTCTGGTGACACCGGGGCTGCAGGTCCAACCCTGAACGGCCAAGCGACGCACGAATTGACGCAGCTTTCGCTTTGATCGCATTTCCGGCGACCTGCGGTCTGGACAAACACCCCCCGAGCGCGGCAACTATTCCTGCCTCTAGGATCGGGACAAGAATGCAGACAGACAGCCTCAGCGACAGGATTTTGAAGGGCGAGCGTCGGGCGCTGGCCCGCGCGATCACTCTGGCGGAAAGCAACCGCGCCGATCATCGTGCACAGGCCAGCGAGTTGTTGGCCCGGCTCGCAGGGTCGGGGCGTCAGGCGCTCCGGATCGGTTTGTCGGGTACGCCCGGGGTGGGCAAGTCCACCTTCATCGAAAGCTTTGGCATGATGCTGACGGGGCAGGGGCTGCGTGTCGCGGTTCTGGCAGTCGATCCCAGCTCTGCCCGTTCAGGGGGCTCGATTCTGGGGGACAAAACCCGGATGGAACGCCTGAGCCGCGAGAAGAACGCCTTTATCCGCCCCTCCCCCAGCCAGAGCCATCTCGGCGGCGTTGCCCGACGGACCCGCGAGGCCATCGCCCTGTGCGAGGCCGCAGGCTATGACGTGGTGCTGATTGAAACCGTGGGCGTCGGGCAGTCCGAAACGGTGGTATCCGAATTGTCGGACCTGTTTCTGTTGCTGTTGGCCCCGGCGGGTGGGGACGAATTGCAGGGTGTCAAACGTGGCATCATGGAGATGGCCGATATCATCCTGATCAACAAGGCGGATGGCGACCTGAAGGCCACGGCGACCCGGACATGCGCAGACTATGCCGGTGCGTTGCGATTGCTGCGCAAGCGCCCGCAGGATCCTGAAGGTTTCCCCAAGGCAATGACCGTTTCAGCGGTCGAAGAACAGGGGCTGGAACAAGCCTGGGACGAGATGCAATCCCTGACTCGGTGGCGCCGCGACAACGGTATCTGGGAAGCCAACCGGGCCGCCCAGGCGCGATACTGGTTCGATCAGGAAGTCCGCCATGCCCTTCTGGCCCGGCTCGACACGCCGCAGGCCAAGGCCGAGATGGAACGCCTGAACGCCGAAGTCTCGGCCGGGCGTCTGAACCCGGCCCGCGCGGCCGAGGAACTGCTTGGCACGCTGAGCTGACGGGGTGAAAGGGGGCAAGGTTTCAAAGGCGTGCGCAAAATGAAAGAATTCGTTCGGTCCGTCTTGACCCTTCCTGCGATTCCCACTACACGCATCCAACCAGTTTTCGGGCGCGACTTCGGGTTGTGCCCCTTGTGATTTGGCCGAGGGCTTTGTGCCCGGCCTCCAGAAACAAAGGAAGAAACCATGTCGCGCCGTTGCGAACTGACCGGAAAAGGCCCGATGACTGGCAACAATGTCAGCCATGCCAAAAACAGAACTCGTCGTCGTTTCCTGCCGAACCTGAATGACGTTACCCTGCAGTCCGAGACCCTGGGCCGGGGCGTGAAGCTGCGCATCTCGGCAGCCGCTCTGCGTTCGGTTGACCACCGCGGTGGTCTGGACGCATTCCTGGCCAAAGCCAAGGATGAAGAACTGTCGGCGAACGCACTGAAAGTGAAGAAGGAAATCGCCAAGGCGCAAGCCACGGCCTAAGCCTTTTCGCTTATTGATTTTCAGGCCCTGCACCTCTGAGGTGCAGGGCTTTTTCGTTTTGAGCCGCCCGCTGCAGCCCGACACTGTTTTCAATTTCGAAATTATTTTCCGCTATTGGTGAATTGCTTCACATACGGAATGCCGAATCTGACCTATCGTCACTGTCATTCATCAGGCGGGGGCCTCACTATGACGTTAAAAAGTTTCTACCTTTTCCTGTTTCTGGCCGCGGTTTTTCGCAAAGCAATTTCGGCTTGTACGCGGATGCAGCGCAGGGTGAATCGTTCCCACACCAGCTTCAATACAAGCAAGGTGAAAAGACCGGGAATTGATTACTGACACCAGCTTCAAGCGCGACCCTTTGGCGCTTGAAGCTACTCTGCCGAGTGACCTATACCCGGGTCAGGATGAGACCAGCCATAACACGATTCCTGCCTTATGTTCTGTCCCTGCTTTTGGTTCTGACCGGGCAGGGCCTTGCCGTGTCCCGCGGCATGGACAGGGCCGTGGGTCAGATGGTGTTGTGCACAGGCACCGGTCCGGTCGTTGTCTATATGGACGAAGACGGACAGCCCACCGCGCCACCGCATTACTGCCCGGATTACGCACTGTCCCTGATGGGCGCGGTCGCCGTTGCCCAGCCGCCCATGCCTATGGCGCCAGAGCGGGCGCAGATAGCGCCGCTGCGACATCTGGTCAATCAAATCGCCTTGCCGGTCCCCGGCACTCCGGCGCGCGCGCCGCCTGTACGTGTTTGAAGACACTACTTTTTCAAACCTACAATACAGGAGAGGCACGATGTCCCTCAAAACTACTCTGTTTGCAACCTTGGCCGCCGTGACCCTGGCCATGCCTGCTTTTGCCGAAGGCACTATCAAAGTTGATGACGCCTATGCCCGGTCGTCGGGAAAGACCGCCAAGGCAGGCGCCGCGTTCATGATGATCCAGAATCTGGGCGATGCGGACGACCGTCTGGTCGGCGTGACGTCGGATGCCGCTGCCCGGGTTGAACTGCACACCCACAAAGTCGACGACAATGGCGTGGCCAAGATGGTGCATGTCGAGGAAGGCTTTGCCATTCCGGCAGGTGAAACCCACATGCTGAAACGTGGCGGCGACCACGTGATGTTCATGGGGCTGACCGAACCGTTCGAGCAGGACGCCATGGTTCCGGTGACGCTGATCTTTGAAAAGGCTGGCGAGGTTGAGATCGAAATCCCGGTCGATCTGGAGCGTCAGGACATGGGCGGACACGGATCTCATTCGAACTAGGGCAACGCCTGTCTTCAGGCCGCGCTGCGGCCGTCATCCATGCGTCAGGCCGGGCATTGCCCGGCCTGTTGTTCCTGCGGCCACCGTTGGTGCTATTTGTTGACGGTTTTCATACCAACACGGTCACCGGCCTGGCGGAATCGGGACGCCAGCCAGAACATGACCGCGGCAATGGCCAGCGCCGAAAAGGCGATGCCCCATCCCAGCGCAACAAGCGCGACCGCTGGCCAGATCATCAAAACAAGTCCGACCACAAGCGCGACAAAACCCGAAACGCGCATGGAGCCGCGTTGAGGGTCTCTCTCGTGCATTTGCCCAGATGCCGCCAGCGAGCCGATCCCGATGATCAGCGCCCATGCGCCCATCAGGAAAAAGGCCAGTTTGACCGTCCCTTCCGGCCAGATCAGCAGGACAAGCCCGATCAGAAGCGCGCCGATTGCAGCGCCGCCCATTACCCCACGACGCCCAACGCCCAAAAGCGTCAGGCCACCATCGAGGATCAGCAGCACACCAACCAGCCGCAGCAGCAACGCGATGCTGCCAGACGGCCAGAACAGTGCTGCAATACCGACAAGCCCGGCCAATACTCCGCGCAGCAGAAAGGTCCACCACAGGCCAGAAAGCTGCTCTCCCAGCATGTCGCGCCCGGCCATGCTGCCTTCATCCAGAATTTCACCAGTCCGGGGGTCCTGATCCGTCATGTCTTGTCCTCCAGTCGTTTCGGGGGCAGTCTAACCGAATTAAGCGAGTGTTGTCTGTACTTTAACTATGCGGTGCAAGAAGGTGCCCGACCCATCGCGGAACTGTCTGGGTCGCTTTGCCGACAAGTCTTTCGTCAAACCCGGATGCGCCCGGTGACGGTTCCAGATTGATCTCGATCGTCCGAGCGCCCGCTGCTTGTGCCTCGTGCACGAACGCTGCCGCCGGATAAACCTGACCCGAGGTGCCAATGGCGGCAAAAATCGACGCGCTGGACAGATGGTCATAAATCTCGTCCATGTAATAGGGTATCTCTCCAAACCAGACCACATCGGGCCGGGCCGTGGGCCGCGCACAGGCGGGGCAGGATTCCCCAACCGCCATTTCGGGCGGGGCGGTCCAGCGATGGCCACAGGCTGAACACAGCGCGCCCGCCAAAGTTCCGTGCATGTGGATGACATCCTTTGCGCCGCCCGCCTCGTGCAGGCTGTCCACGTTCTGGGTGACAATCACGACGTCTCCGGGCCAGTCACGTTGCAGCCGGGCCAGTGCTTCATGAGCGGCATTGGGTTGCACCTTGGAGGCCTGAACCCGCCGCGCATTGTAAAACCCCTGAACCAGTGCAGGGTCGCGGGCGAATCCTTCCGGCGTGGCGACATCCTCGATCCGGTGCTGGGCCCATAATCCACCCTCATCGCGAAAGGTGCTCAACCCGCTTTCGGCGGATATTCCGGCCCCGGTCAGAATCACGATCTTTTCCATTTCTCCTCCGCGCGGTACAGCATGGTACATGTCACACCGTATCCTCTTTGTCTGCCTGGGCAATATCTGCCGCTCGCCTGCGGCAGAGGGCGTTTTTCGCGCCCGCGCGCCGCATCACGTAACCGATAGTGCCGGAACCATGGGCTGGCATGCGGGGAACCCGCCCTATGGCCCGATGCAGGCCGCGGCGAAGGTCAGGGGAATCTATCTGGGCGACCTGCGCGCCCGCCAGTTCACCGCTGCCGATTTCGACCGCTTCGACCTGATCCTGGGCATGGACGCCAACAACATCGCGGATATCGAGGATCTGCGCCCCGCCGGCAGTGACACCCCGGTGCGCCTGCTGACCGATTTCGCCCCTGAAGCCGGCGCGGATCATGTGCCTGACCCATATTACACGCGGGATTTCGATGGCGCTCTGGACCTGATCGAAGCAGCGGTCGATGGGCTTGCCGCCCATCTGGACAGTTAACCGCCGATCACCCGCAGCGATCCGCTCAGCCAGGGCAGTTTGGCCAAAGCCGGGTCAACGATCTGATTCTGCATCAGACGCCGTGTCATACCCGCCACCTCCTGCGGTACCTGATCGGACCAGCCCGTTCGTGCCAGCAATGATATGCTGCGCGAGAAATCCCCGAACGGGGCAGGGTGGGCCTCCAGCCCGTCATGGAACCGCGCGGCGCGCATGAAACCCAGCGGCGTCGTGATCGCCCAACCCAGACCCCGTGCAACCATGGCCATCAGCGCCATGTGCGAGCCGATCTCGAACCGTTCCTCGAACTCCTGCGCGCCGCGCGCCATATGCGCCTCGATCTGCCGGCTGATCAATTGCTCGCGGGCATAGCGCAGATACGGCAGGCTGTTCTGCACAGCCTCCACTCCGCCCGCCCCCTGAGGCGCAACCAGAATGAACGGATCCCGGACCAGAGGGTACTCGACCACCCCCTCCAGCACTTCTCCGCTATGGGCGGTGACGGCCATATGCAGGCGTTGTTCGGCCAAGGCCTCGAACAGATCGAGGCTCGACAAGGTGATCAGTTTGAAATTCGATCGGGTCAGACTGTCTGCCAGCAACGTGGCCAACCGCGGGGTCAGATCATTGTCGAAGTCGTCGATCAGCCCGATGGACAAAGTGGTCAGATGCCCCAGATCCATGACCGACAATTCGCTTTGTGCCATTTGCAGCTCGGCCAGAACCGCCTCGGCGCGCACCAGAAAGCTGCGCCCGGCCTGTGTCAGGCGCATCGGTCGGCGCCCGTGATCGACCAGTTCGGTGCCCAGAGCCTTTTCCAGATTGCGCAACTGTTGGGAAACGGATGGCTGGCTGAGCCCCGTGATCTCGGCGGCCTGTGCCACCGATCCCGTCCGCGCCAAAGCCTCGAACACCTCAAGGCCCCGCAGGGTCAGCCCTTTCATCACCATAAGATACACCTTTCGCTGCGCCTTTCTGGGGCGCAGCGTGGATCAGGTCAAGGTTTCAGAAGGGCTTAGCTGCAGATCGCCTGTGCCATCTGGCCAAAGTTCTGATACCGGTCCCACAGCGCATCATCGCGCGCGGTCTGCGACATCTTTAACTGTTGCGCCTGATGGGGGTCAGTGAACCACTTGGCCACGGTTTTCTGATCGCTGCGGGTAAGCGCCTGATCTGCTACGCGCTGGATGCAACTGCACCGATCCCGCGTCGCTGCTGACCGATCCGACGCCAGACACGCCCGCTTGATCTGCGCCGCGTCCGCAACCGGAGCCACAGCCGTCAGCGATGCCGCACAAAATGCGATTAAGAGTAACTGTTTCATGCTCATGCCTCGTTTTTGCCTGCCCGGAGGGATCTTGCGCCCCTCTCGGCCTGCGGCGAAGTATGAATCAAACTGGAGTTTGGATCAACGGACAAGATGCTGTTGATCAGGAATGTTGCCTCTTTTCTCTTCAGCGTCAGCCTCGCGGTTTCAACGGCATATGTATCCTGATCGACCAGGCTGCGAAAGAACAGATCATCCGGGTTCTGGCCGCTGGTGGATGGTACCAGCAGCAGGCTTTCGGAAATCGCCCCGTTTGCGATGATGGCATTATGTGTCTCAAGCAGCAGATGATGGTAAATTGCACTGTTTTCTCTGCACAATGTAGCAATGCCCGCATCAACAAGGCTGATGGCTGGAACAAACACTTCGTTCTCTGCACAAAGGATTTCAGCCAAAGGGTGCGTAACCAGCATTCTGTGTTGCTGTGACACTTTCAAAGGCGCGAAATTCGAAAGCGTTCCCTCGGGAATTTCGACCATTCTGAAACGTCCGGCTGTGATGACAGCCTGTTCGCCCGTCCAGATGACAGGTAGATAGCCATTGTCACGGGTCCAAATCTCATCACCCGGCTTCAGCATTTCGATGGGGCGGTATCCGGATTTGGTTTCGATCAGTGTCCCACGGCAGTAGCAAATGGGGCTGACATATGCGTTTGATGCGAAGCTTGGGCCTTCTTGCGTACTGACGACCGTCAGAGGCACTCCGGCTGGTGGAAACTGTCCGGGTCCGCCGATGAATGCGATGCCCTCGACGGTTCCATATGCCGGTGATGAGTTGTTCACGTTGAACGCAACCGCCTGCCACGTGGTTGTCCCATCTGTCAAAGTAATACCATATTCGGCTTCAACACGCGTGCCGCTGGCGAAAAGCGTACCATCGATTGTCTGATCGCCGTTTAACCGCTGATTGCCATCATTGTCGGAAAAGTTGGTGTCCGATCCGGCATCCGTGATGAAAACTTCGGTCGCGGCGCGCGAATTTATGGTAATCGTCTCGCCAATAAGATGTATCCCCGTGCCCTGATTGATCCCGTCCAGACCCTGCGCCACAGAGACGGACAATTGACCTTCACCCAACACAAAGATCGAATAATCGGCCAAGTCTTCCCTGCTTTCTGTTTTTGAAACAGCCAGATGATGCGATCATCTTAACTATTCACTGATTTCGGGTAAATGCCGCTGAACAGAAAGGCGCGGGTGGGACCTTTTTTTGCAACGCTTCAACGCTTGACGAGCGGCAAAACTCCCGACATATCCCACTCCATGACAGACCTCGCTCATATCCGCAATTTCTCCATCGTCGCGCATATCGACCATGGCAAATCCACCCTTGCTGACCGGCTCATCCAAGAGACCGGAACAGTCAAGGATCGCGACATGAAGGAACAGCTGCTCGACAGCATGGATATCGAGCGGGAACGCGGCATCACCATCAAGGCCAACACGGTTCGCATCGACTATACCGCCGACAATGGCGAAGCATACGTGCTGAACCTGATCGACACCCCCGGCCACGTGGACTTTGCCTATGAGGTCAGCCGGTCCATGCGCGCGGTCGAAGGCTCTCTGCTGGTTGTGGACTCGACCCAAGGAGTTGAGGCGCAGACGCTGGCGAATGTGTATCAGGCCATCGACGCGGATCATGAGATCGTGCCGGTGCTGAACAAGATCGACCTGCCCGCGTCCGACTGTGACCGCGTGGCCGAACAGATCGAGGATGTGATTGGCATCGACGCGACCGACGCCATTCAGGTCAGCGCCAAGACTGGGCAGGGCATCCACGAAACGCTTGAGGCCATCGTTCAGCAACTGCCCGCGCCGCAGGGCAATCTGGACGCGCCGCTTAAGGCGATGCTGGTGGATTCCTGGTACGACGCCTATCTCGGCGTCATCGTTCTGGTCCGCATCATGGACGGCACGCTGAAAAAGGGCATGCGGGTCAAGTTTATGTCGAACAACACCCTGCACCATGTCGACCGCGTCGGCGTCTTCCGGCCTGAGATGGAAATGGTTAACTCCTTAGGCCCCGGTGAGATCGGCTTCCTGACCGCTTCGATCAAGCAGGTCCGCGACACCCGTGTCGGCGACACCATCACCAATGACCGCAACGGCACTGAAATCGCGCTGGACGGCTTCAAACCCGCGCAGCCGGTGGTGTTCTGTGGCCTCTTCCCCGTCGACAGTTCCGAATTCGAAGACCTGCGGGATGCGATCGACAAGCTGGCCCTGAACGACGCCTCGTTCTCGTTCGAAATGGAAACCTCGGCAGCGCTTGGCTTTGGCTTCCGCTGCGGCTTCCTGGGCCTTCTGCACCTTGAGGTCATCCGCGACCGTATCGAACGCGAATATGATATCGAGCTCATCACCACCGCGCCGTCGGTGATCTATCACGTCTTCATGAAAGACGGTGAGATGATCGAGCTGCACAACCCCGCCGACATGCCCGACCCGTCGAAGGTCGACCATATCGAGGAACCGCGCATCAAGGCGACCATTCTGGTGCCCGACGAATTCCTCGGCGATGTGCTGAAACTGTGTCAGGACCGCCGCGGCATCCAGCTGGACCTGACCTATGCGGGCAGCCGCGCCATGGTCGTCTATGACCTGCCGCTGAACGAGGTTGTTTTTGATTTCTACGACCGCCTGAAATCGGTGACCAAGGGCTATGCTTCGTTCGACTACCAGATGACCGGCTATACCGAGGATAATCTGGTCAAGATGTCGGTGCTGGTGAATGACGAACCGGTCGACGCGCTGTCAACCATGGTCCACCGCGACCGGGCCGAGATGCGGGGCCGGGCGATGTGCGAAAAGCTCAAAGACCTGATCCCGCGCCACATGTTCAAAATCCCGATCCAGGCCGCCATCGGAGGCAAGGTCATCGCGCGCGAGACCCTGTCCGCCTTGCGCAAGGACGTGACCGCGAAATGCTACGGCGGCGACGCCACGCGGAAACGCAAACTGCTGGACAAGCAGAAGGCGGGTAAGAAGAAGATGCGTCAGTTCGGGAAGGTGGATATCCCTCAGGAGGCGTTTATTTCAGCTTTGAAGATGGATGGGTGAGCCTACGCATCTACATCGGAAAGCAGTTGGTCAACCTTTGATGGGTTCAGCGCCCAGCGATATGCTGGGTGCACTTCCCATTTGTATCCGAAATCAGCTTTTGTGGAAACCAGATTTGAATGGTCTTGATAGTAAAGCCTATCTATTTCCCCAATCGCGTCTTTTCGCGCAATAACAAAATCAATCTTATAGAGAAACTCAAGGAGAGTGGGGCCGGAAGCCTTTGTCCCCTTTGCGAAGAAAACATTCTGATTTGCAGCTATCCCATTTAGTTTCTTTATTATTTCGTCATTTGTGTACAGAAAGCGCTTTTCCTTTGCTCGGATTTCCTTAGCTGTAGGTTTCATAGAGTACAACACATCTTTGATTTTCGGGAGCTCGCTTCCAAACTCAGAAATTAAATCTGAAATTCTACCCTTTGAGTATTCAGGGAAGCTCTCCTCCAAGTGATTGGTGAAAATTCTGTTACTACGATGCGTGTCAGCCATTTGTGCCGCACCCGACAGCAATTTAACTAAATCACGTGGCCTCCTTCGCGTAAGAGAAAGCAGTACATTATGTATTGGTCTATTTGCCCAGTGTCCAGTACCGATGAAATTCTCTTCAATAACTGGGTAGAGGTACTTCGATATTTCCTTTTGGCTCTTTCTGTTCAAATCGCCTTCTTCGACTGCTTGGCCGAAATAGTTGGAAACTCGCTTAGCCATCATAACCAAAATGTCATGGTTGCTCCACACTATCGGAACTTTATAAGGCTCAAACTTATCTCCGGATTCGTCATGCTCTCGAACCAAATTATAAGCATCGGTGCGTAATCCTATTCGAAAAGTCAAAGTTTCATCTGAATTGACAATGTCTCGGGCGGCATTGATCAGTGCGGAAATGTTTTCGACGTCCTTGCTGTTTGCTGACCATCCGCGATCAATGTCATCAATGTGAACAATTATTCTTGGGTGCTTCTTAAAATTTGAATACAATTTTGCATCGATTGATGCTTCGTCGGACTTCCCTCCAGCTTTTAATATCAGTGGCACAAGTTGCCGAACGGATTTAACTACAGCACTATCCCCTGCGTCGGTGCCAAAAATGTTTATTGCTTCCAAGCTTTTTTCGGAAATTATTTTTAAAATATTCTGCTTGATTTTTTCAACACGCTCAACGAACTGGCCCTCGACAGTCCAGGCCTTGGAAATATCATTGGGTTGAAGCCAGATTGAAAGGATTCCGGCATCAATTTCTTCATTGTGCGCCATTTTTAACAACGCGCTTTTGCCAATGCCTTTGTGTCCAACTAGCAGGCGAAGCTTAATATCAGCGCGAAGACGTTCATAGGCTTTGTTCCGCACGAAATAGCCCTTGAGTCTATCAAAATTTTCATCTTCAGCGGCCTGCGCGCCAAACATCTTTAATATTGTTTCGTCGTTGAACTCATTTACCCGTAATGCAGCAATATTATTCATTTAATCCCCTCTTTTGGGCAATTTATATCCGTTTGTTTTAGCTTAGCAAGGGTTTGGTTCACTCGCCGGGACAGGTGTACCCAACCCGTCACTCCCAGTGGGTGTGACCAACCTCACATCCCCAATCTCCCCGACCTGCTACAATTGACCCACCGGAAACTCTCCGCAGGAGGCTCCAATGTCGACATCCATAATCCCCCTTATCGCGCTTGGATCGGCTGGCCTCTATTCCGTTGCCATGATCGCGATGAAGTTCTGGTGGAAGATCCCCGGGGTTGGTCTGACCCTTCTGATTGTTGCCACGCTGCTGGCCGCCGCAACGCTGGAACTTGCCGCGCTGCGCAACGAACGATTGGGCATCATCTATACCGGCATTCTGGGGGCCGAGGTCGTGCTGATCGCCATCGCCTCGTATTTCCTGTTTGGCGAGAACTTTTCCTATCGCGAGGGGATTGGCATTGCGCTGGTCATTGTCGGGACAGCTCTTGCCTGGGCCTGAAGCCCCATTCTAAGCCGCCGCTGAACCAATCATGAAGTTTCCCTTAAGTAAGTTGTAACCCGCCCGGGCGCTCCCAATCTGTTTACCAGACAGAAGGAGAGAGCCCATGACCAGATATATGACTGCCGGAGCAGCCGCTTTGGCCACGACCCTCGCCCTTGGAACGGCCGCGCTGGCCGATACCACGCCCGACCTGCGCGGCACCTGGCTGGGGTCTTACACGACTGTCCAGCCCAGCCATTACTACAAAGGCGATCAGCCCCGGTTCAATCAGGCCGAATGGATGCTGGATGTGCAGCTTCAGGACGGCAACGTTTTCTGGGGGCACAGCAAATGGCGTCGCGATGGCGATACCGACTGGAATGAGTACGAGGCCACCGGCACCATCAGCCTCGATGGGACGGGCAGTATCGGCATCGTCGAAACCTCACCTCTGCTGATCGGCGCGAATGCGTTGATCGATGCGCGGTACGAAGACGGCAAGATCTTTGCCGATTTCCGTAGCCTGCGGAACGGAACGACCTACAGCACCGTTCTGGAACGTCAGGTGAACTGAAGCGTGTCCGGCCCGGGCGATTGTAGGGGGTAAGTATCGCTGCTGCAATTTTGACTGCGGCGGAGGTTAGTAGGTTGCCACGCGCGGGTCGGACCGCTTCTCAAAAACGAAACAATCGTCTCCACAGCGAGGAGACGGGCCGGGCGGCCAGTTCACCTGCTGCGACAGGATCCAGACCACCCCGCGCAAGAATGCGGCGTTCCTCGGCACGGGTCATCTGGATTTCGCGAACCTTCAGCGCGGCTTCGCGCGCGGTGACATAGCTGCCGTCCGGTCCCGGTTCCATTCCGGGGATGTTGCGTCCCCGCGACCACATCCCGCGAATGCCCGACAGCGGATGTTTCCACCCGATTTCGTCATCATCCTGCAAATGCCAGATCCGCTTCGCTTCGGCGACCGAGACCAGAGCGGCCAGCGGTTTACCGTGCCGGGTCAGTATGATCACTTCTCGCGGGTCCTGTGCGCGGGTGACCAGAGCGCCCAAATGGGCGCGCGCATGGGAAATGGTGCAACGCATCGGCGAATCTCCGTATGTACGATTCGAAAGATTGGTGGTCCGAGAGTTGTACAAATCCTGCGATTCTCAACTAATGGCGCGTACGGTGGCCTTTGCGCCCGCAGCATTGGGCCAAAAATCGGGCTCAGGTTCAGGCCTGAAAATGTCCCGGGACAAACATGCGTGGAGTCGAAACTTCTCGGATTATCCACAAAGATTTCCCGGCAGATACCAACAGTTTATCCCCGTCTAATTTTCATGCTGCGGTGCTATTTTCTTGTCAGATACAAGGCATGCTGCAACAGTCTGAAAACCACACAGGTTTTTCGGAACCGAAGGTGGGACGCAAAGGCCCGGGGGTCTTGGCAGAGAGACTGGATCTTAGGATTTGCGTTGAACTGCAATGGCTTACCGGTGGGTGATCAGCCGAGTAAGGGCTTCATGCCCAAGTCGGATGGTTACCTTCTCAGAAGGCCGATGCATGCTGTGATGTCTCTTCGGGGACAATGCAGTCGCTGCAGTCTCTCAGGGGGCTGTAGCAACTGGATCGGGTGCTCTTCGGAGCGCATCGACCCGGTAAGGCGTCAGGAGTGTCCGAAAGGATGCATGCAAAGACCGCGTCTGCGCACCTGGCGCCTTTTCCTTTGCCGGATTTCGGTTTCATACAGGCTACCACTCACCCCTGCCGAAAGGGACCGGGGCTCTTCTGCGTGTGCGAAAGAGCCCCGATTTAGCGTCAGATGATGCAATGCCGCGTCTATGCACCTGTAAGGGAAAGCTACCGCGGCATGCCATGTCTTTCAACTATATATTGAGAGAAGGCCCGCGCGCGGCGCAAAATAAAGTGTATTACAGGCTTTCCTGCACGTCGGTTGCTGCGCCTTGGATGGCATCTCCGGCTTTTTCGATATCCTTGCCGGCGCCTTTGGCGGTTTCGCAGGCAGTCAGTGCAAACAGGCTCAGGCCCATCAGAATTACGCGGATCATGTTCGTCTCCTTGGTGCTCGATTGTTTTTTGGTGCTCGATTGTTTTTTGGTGCTCGATTGTTTTTCGGTAGCACCTTTTATCAGCCGGAGCCAGTTCCTAGGTCCGGTCGTCGCTGCAGAAGAGTTCGTAAACGACTTCGAGCATGCGGCGGGGACGATCATCCGCCAGACGATAATAGATGGCTTTGCCTTCCCTGCGAGGTATCACCAACCCTTCAAGTCGCAGACGGGAAAGTTGCTGTGATACAGCGGCTTGTCTGGCGGACAGCAATTCTTCCAGTTCGGTGACGGATTTTTCACCGGACACCAGATGGCAGAGGATCATCAATCTGCCTTCGTGGCTTATTGCCTTAAGAAAATTGGAAGCGCGTGTCGCGTTGGTGACCATGCGGTCAAAATCTTCTTTTGACATGTCATTGGACAGCTGAGGAAGTGCCATCGATTGAGTTCCTTGCAAACCCGTTGGCCGGGTGTTGTTTCCGTTACGTAAAGAGGCGTGAGTGTGAGACCCTTCAGTACACGTTTCGTACATTCATTTCTATATGTATGAATCAAAATAGCGTGATGTATGAAAGGGGAATTCGGATTGAACGTTCCCGCAACGCGAGGGGGCAGATGATTCACTTTAAGGCGATCTGCGGATCGTTGCCGGAAACAACAGATGGTTCGCCTTGACGATTGATGATGATCGACATTCGGTCAGCGTTCTCACTTGCCCCCCTTGCAGCCCCCCTTAGCCGACACTAAGACTCAGGTAACACTTGTTGGGATATTGTCCCGATCCATAGCTAAACAGGCAGGTTACGAATGTTCGATCCCGTAGAAACCTACATGAATACACTTGTTCCCATGGTCGTTGAGCAGACCAGCCGGGGCGAGCGCGCCTATGATATTTTCTCCCGCCTGCTGAAAGAGCGGATCATATTCATCAACGGACCGATTCATGATGGGATGAGCCATCTTGTTGTGGCGCAATTGCTGCACCTCGAGGCGGAAAACCCCAACAAGGAAATCTCGATCTACATCAACTCGCCGGGCGGGGTGGTGACCAGCGGTTTGTCGATTTACGACACAATGCAATACATCAAGCCAAAATGTTCCACATTGGTGATCGGTCAGGCGGCTTCAATGGGCTCGGTCCTTTTGGCCGGGGGCGAGAAGGGAATGCGCTTTTCACTGCCCAACAGCCGCATCATGGTGCACCAGCCCAGTGGCGGATACCAGGGCCAGGCCAGCGACATCATGATTCACGCGGCCGAGACGCAAAAGCTGAAGGATCGCCTGTATGACATCTACGTACGTCATACGGGGCAGACGAAAAAGGCCGTCGAAAAAGCGCTGGATCGTGACAATTTCATGAGCCCGGAAGAGGCCAAGGAATGGGGTCACATCGACGAGATCGTCGAAAACCGAGCGAAAATGGATACGGAAGAGGCCTGAGGCCAATACCCCGCGTCACCGGCGCGGGGGTCATTTTGAGATTGTAGCCGCCAGAGTGCTGGCCTAAGCTGCACACACAGGTGTAAGCGCCCCCGAAAAGGGGCGCAGGGACGAAGCCCGAAAGGTAGATCATGGCGACGAATTCAGGCGGCGATGGTAAAAACACGCTCTACTGCAGCTTCTGTGGCAAAAGCCAGCATGAAGTCCGTAAGCTGATCGCAGGCCCCACAGTTTTCATCTGTGATGAATGTGTTGAGCTGTGCATGGACATCATCCGCGAAGAGACCAAGGCCAGCGGGCTGAAGTCATCTGACGGTGTTCCGACGCCCAAGGATATCTGCGAAGTACTGGACGATTATGTAATCGGTCAGGCCACGGCAAAGCGGGTTCTGTCGGTGGCCGTTCACAACCATTACAAGCGTTTGAACCACGCTCAGAAAGCGGGCAGCGATATCGAGCTGGCAAAGTCGAATATCCTGCTGATCGGTCCGACCGGTTGCGGTAAGACGCTGCTGGCGCAAACGCTGGCGCGTATTCTGGATGTGCCGTTTACCATGGCCGACGCGACGACCCTGACCGAAGCCGGCTATGTGGGTGAGGATGTCGAAAACATCATCCTCAAGCTGTTGCAGGCGAGTGAGTACAACGTCGAACGCGCGCAGCGCGGCATCGTCTATATCGATGAGGTCGACAAGATTACCCGCAAATCCGAAAACCCTTCGATCACGCGTGACGTGTCGGGTGAGGGCGTGCAGCAGGCCTTGCTGAAATTGATGGAGGGGACAGTGGCCAGCGTCCCCCCACAGGGTGGCCGCAAGCATCCCCAGCAGGAATTCCTGCAAGTGGACACGACGAACATTCTGTTCATCTGTGGCGGTGCATTCGCGGGTCTGGACAAGATCATCGCGCAACGTGGCAAAGGCTCGGCCATGGGCTTTGGTGCCGATGTGCGCGACAATGACGACCGCGGTGTGGGTGAGATATTCAAGGATCTGGAACCCGAGGATCTGCTGAAATTCGGACTGATCCCGGAATTCGTCGGTCGTCTGCCGGTTCTGGCGACGCTTGAGGATTTGGATGAAGACGCGCTGGTGACCATCCTGACCAAACCCAAGAACGCATTGGTCAAGCAATACCAGCGTCTGTTCGAACTGGAAGATGTTGAGCTGGGATTCACCGATGACGCGCTGAAAGCGATTGCCAAGAAAGCCATCGAGCGCAAAACCGGTGCGCGCGGCCTGCGGTCTATTCTCGAGGATATTCTGCTGGACACCATGTTCGAACTGCCGGGCATGAAAAATGTCAGCGAGGTTGTGGTGAACGAAGAGGCGGTGATGTCCGACGCGCAGCCGCTGTTCATCTATGCCGATGCGGCCAAGGAATCGGCCTCGGCGGGCTGAGGCCGGGCTATTTGCCGCGACGGTGGGACTTCACTTGAACCGGTTCAGGGGGCTCTGCCCCCGCTGCCCTTCGGGCATCCCCCCGGGATATTTTTAGCCAGATGAAGCTGTGGATCCGTCGCTCGCACATGGGTGTCGGCGCAGTTAGGCGGCGGAAGCTTCAGCAAGTTTTCGAACCACAAAGGTGACGAATTATGGCAGTGAAGCGCATTTCTTCGGGCGGTGAGTTCGAAGCCAAGGTCGGGTACTGCCGTGCGGTGGTCGCGGGCGGATGGGTTCACGTCGCCGGGACAGTCGGGCAGGGCGAGGACGTGGTGGCGCAATGCCGGTCTGCGCTGGACATCATCGGCAAGGCGCTGGCCGAGGCGGGCGCAGGCTTTGACGATGTGGTTCGGGTCACATACATGCTGCCCGATCGCAACGAGTTCGAGCCGTGCTGGCCGATCCTGGCCGAAACTTTTGGCACCAATCCTCCGGCAGCGACAATGATTGAATGCGGTTTGATTGATCCGAAATACAGGATCGAGATCGAAGTGACCGCCTTTCTGCCGGAGTGACGCAGGTGGTATCAGGGGCACTGGACCTTGGCGGGCCTTTGGTCCATACCTTTCTTCGACGAAATGCCGGAGGCACCCGATGGGAATCCTGAACAGTCTTTTGCGAGCCGTGACCTGGTGGAATGGGTCAACTTTGAACACTCAGATCTACACTGCACGCAAGGGCGTGAAAGTGGGCGAAGACAATGAAGGCAACGTGTTCTATCGCAATGCCGATGACAGCAAGCGTTGGGTTATCTTCAATGGCGAGGCCGAAGCCAGCCGGGTTGATCCTGAATGGCATGGTTGGTTGCATCGCACTTGGGACGAACCTCCGACAGATAAACCGCTGCCGCATAAATCCTGGGAAAAACCACATCAGGAAAACCTGACCGGCACCGCGCTGGCCTATGCTCCTGCCGGATCTCTGCGTCGCGCGGAACCGGTTGAACGTAAGGACTATGAGGCCTGGAGCCCGGAATAAACGAGGCGATAATGTCGACCCATAACTGGACCGAAGTTCTTGTCGGCGGCGTCGTTTTGGCCGGTGCTGTGGCATTTGGTGTCTATGCCAGCCAATCGACGGGCTTGTCGCAAGGGGCTGCTGGATATGAACTGGGTGCGTCTTTCAGATCTCTGGAGGGGGTGGGTGTCGGCACGGATGTTCGCCTTGCCGGCGTCAAGATCGGAACCGTAACGGGCGTCACCCTGAACCCTGAAACCTACCGCGCAGACACGACTTTCACGATTGCGGACGGGATTCTGGTGCCGGACGACAGTGCCATTGTCATTTCCTCAGAAGGTCTGCTGGGGGGCAATTTCGTCGAGGTGATGCCCGGTGGGTCGCCATTCTACTTTGATCCCGGCGATGAGATCGAGGATACGCAGGGCGCGGTCAGCCTGATTTCTCTTCTGGTCAAGTTCGTAGCCGGAGACGGCAGCGAATGATACGCGCCGCGTTTCTTGCCTTGTTGCTGGCCGCCACTGGTGCGGCTGCGCAGCAGAAAGTTCAATCTGGACCCGGGGCAATGTTGCGGGGCCTCGACAAGGTGAACGGCCAGACTGTCGATGTTGAATTGAAAACCGGCGAGACGGCAGCGGTTTTTGGGCTGGATGTTGCCTTGGGAGATTGCCGTTTTCCCGTTGACAATCCAACGGGCGACGCGTTCGCCTATCTGACCGTCTGGGAGAGCGGAAAGGCCGATCAGCTGTTTGACGGTTGGATGATCGCAACCTCCCCCGCGTTGAACGCGCTGGATCACGCGCGTTATGACGTTTGGGTCATACGGTGTATCACACCTGCCGCCGACTGATTCAGCGGTGCCGAGAAATCGGCGCTGTGGTTCAAGGCCTCTTCCAGCTCTTTCTTGTAGGCGCTGCGCGGAATTTCGATTGCGCCCAAAGATGCCAGATGCGCGGTCAGAAACTGCGTGTCAAACAGGCGGAAGCCGGTTTGCCGCAGGCGGTCCACAAGATAGGCGAGGGCGATTTTCGAGGCGTCTTTGCGTCTTGAAAACATGCTTTCGCCGAAAAATGCTGCGCCCAGGGTCACGCCATAGACGCCGCCCACCAGAACGGTGTCTTCCCAGACTTCCAGTGAATGCGCATGCCCGGTTTGGTGCAACTGACGGTACAGGTCATGAAGTTCGGCGTTGATCCAGGTATCTGCCCTGTCGGCACACCCGTCGACGACGCCGGAAAAGTCCTGGTCGATCGAGATATCGAACCCGCAGTTTCGGATACGGCGCGCCAGGCTTCGGGAAATGTGGAATCCGTCCAGTGGAAAGACGCCGCGAAACTTGGGATCGACCCAAAACAGCTCGGGGTCATCGCGATGCTCGGCCATCGGAAAGATACCGATGGAATAGCCATGCAACAAAAGTTCGGGGGACAGGCTCATGTCAGGTATGAGGCAACCGGAGGGCAGGGGCCCTCCGGTCCTTGGTGACTATTGTTCCATGTTCTCCGCAAGCCAGCGCTCCAGCCAGTGGATGTTGTAGTCGCCGCTGCGCAGATCGGGTTCCTGCAACAGTGCGTGGAACAGAGGGACCGTGGTATCGATACCGTCGACAATCAATTCCCCCAGTGCGCGTTCCAGTCGGGCCAGCGCTTCGGCCCGGTCACGGCCCTGCACGATCAGCTTGGCGATCAGAGAGTCATAATAGGGTGGAATCGAATACCCGTCATAGAGAGCCGAGTCCATTCGAACGCCAAGGCCCCCCGGCGCGTGGTACGCGGTGATCTTGCCGGGGCAGGGCGAGAAATTTGGCAGCTTTTCGGCGTTGATCCGAACCTCGATGGCGTGGCCGTTGATTTCCAGATCGTCCTGACCGAACGACATCGGTTCACCCGCTGCGACAAGGATTTGTTCGCGCACCAGATCGACGCCAAAGATACCTTCGGTGACTGGGTGTTCCACCTGAAGTCGAGTGTTCATTTCGATGAAATAGAACTCGCCATTTTCGTAGAGGAACTCGATGGTGCCGGCACCGATATAGTTGATTTTCGCGACCGCATCCGCGCAGATCTTACCGATCCTGGCGCGTTCTTCGGGTGTGATGCAGGGGCCGGGGGCCTCTTCGAACACCTTCTGGTGGCGCCGCTGAAGCGAACAATCCCGTTCGCCCAGATGAACAGCCTTGCCTTTACCGTCGCCAAACACCTGAATTTCGATATGGCGCGGCGTGGTCAGGTATTTCTCGATATAGACTTCGTCATTGCCAAAAGCGGCCTTGCCCTCGGCCCGCGCAGTCATGAAGGCGCTTTCCATTTCGTCAGCGTTCATCGCAACTTTCATGCCGCGACCACCGCCGCCTGCGGTAGCCTTGATGATGACCGGATAGCCGAATTCCTCACCGATCTTCTTGGCCGTCGCAAGATCAGGCACGCCGCCGTCTGATCCCGGCACGCAAGGCACGCCCAGAGCCTTCATCGTGTCCTTGGCCGTAATCTTGTCGCCCATGACGCGGATGTGTTCCGCGGTGGGGCCGATGAACGTGATGCCGTGATCTTCGACAATCTGCACGAACTCGGCATTCTCGGACAGGAAGCCATAGCCAGGGTGGATCGCCTGCGCACCGGTGATTTCACAGGCCGAAATGATCGCGGGCACGGACAGGTAGCTTTGGGGGCTGGGCGGGGGGCCGATGCAGACCGATTCGTCCGCCATGCGCACATGCATTGCGTCGCTGTCCGCGGTGGAGTGGACGGCTACCGTCTTAATCCCCATCTCGCGGGCGGCGCGGATGACGCGCAGGGCGATCTCGCCTCGGTTGGCAATCAGGATCTTGTCGAACATGGGCCCGCCTTACTCGATGATGACCAGAGGTGTACCGAATTCCACAGCGTCGCCATCGCCGACCAGAACACGCTTGATCGTGCCCGATTTGGGCGCGTGGATGTGGTTCATGGTCTTCATCGCTTCGACGATCAGCAGCGTGTCGCCTTCGGACACGGAAGCGCCGACCGAGATAAACGCGGGCGCGCCGGGCTCGGGCTGCATGTAGACGGTTCCAACCATGGGTGAGGTCACCGCGCCAGGGTGGCTGGCCGGATCTTCCTGAGCAGCCGGGGCTTCGGCCACGGCAGGCGCAGCCGCAGCAGCAGCGGCAGGAGCTGGTGCTGCCGCAGGGACGGCAACCTGAACTGGTGCGGCTGCGGCCTGTGTCATGCGGCTTACGCGCACGTTCAGGCTGTCCTCCTCGCCATATTCGCGCTTGACCTGCAATTCGGTCAGGTCATTGTCACGCAGCAACTCGGCCAGAGCCTTGATGAATGCCACATCCGCTTCGTGTTTGGTGTCTGTCATGAGTGTCCTCGACGGTTCCCCTTTGGCCCGTCTGTTTCTTGCGGGCTCTGATCAAATTACGCAGGGTTATAGGCTAAGCGGCGGTGCATGAAAAGCGCCGACTCGCACCATCACAGGCGGGAATCCCGTATAATTTAAAGGGGCGGACAGGTTACAGAGGCATCCCTGACAATTTGGCGACAAGCTCAGACAGTTTGCGGGCGCCGAATTTCTCAAGCAGTCGGGCGCGATAGGCTTCGATTGTGCGGTAACTCAGGCCCAGTTCGGCACCGATTTCCTTGGCGGACAGGCCACGGCAGGACAGGATCGCCACTTCGCGTTCTCGAACGGTCAATTCGACAAGGGGACGTTCTTCCGAGATGTCGGAAAAGCTCCAGATTCCATGGCGGAACGGGTCATCGGGCGTCAAAGAGCGGCCACGTGCGCGGCACCAGAACAGATCGCCATTGCGCCGCCGCATGACGCGCTCATCCGTATAATACCCGGTGTCTCGCATCACTTGCAGGCTGCGTTCCCCGATCCTCTCCCAATCCGCGACCGAGGGATAGAGATGCAACAGCGGCATGTTGCGGTAATCGGCCTCTTCCCCGCCGAAAGTGCGGGCGAATTGCAGATTGCAGCGTCTGATGATCCGGTTTTCCAGCTCAACAAGCCCGATCGGTGCGTATTCAAAGGCGGGGTCACTCATCCGCTTATCGTGCCGGGAAACCACGCGGAATTGAAGGGGAGATGCGGTTTCTTGTGGCCAGTGATGCGCATTGGCGGCTGCCACTTTTGTCAAGATTGTAAATATGGTTTGAAAATCCCTCGGTAAACCAAAGAAATACATGATATGTTCTGAAAAAAGAGGCTGAATCCTGGTCAGGAGAATACGATCATGCGTGATATGTTGACGGGAAGCCGTATTCGGGAAAGACGGCAGATTGCCGGGCTTCGGCAGGCAGAACTTGCCCGCCTTGCCGGGATATCCGCGTCCTACTTGAATCTGATCGAACATAACCGCCGCCGGATCGGTGGCAAATTGCTGGTGGATATTGCGTCTGCGCTTTTCGTCGAACCCTCTGTCCTGACACAGGGGATCGAGGCAACCCTTGTGTCGGCCCTGCGGGAGGCGGCGGATGACGCCGTCGGGCAGCAGGCCGAAGTGGACGGGCTGGAGGAATTTGCCGGGCGCTTTCCCGGATGGGCCGGAGTTCTTGCGCAGATGCACCGCCGGGTTGTTTCGCTTGAGCGGAATGTCGAGATATTGTCGGACCGGCTGACTCATGACCCGCATCTTGCGGCATCAATGCACGAAGTGCTGTCAACGGCGGCGGCGATTCGTTCAACAGCGGCAATTCTTGCAGACACAGAGGACATCGAGGCAGAGTGGCGAGAGCGATTTCACAAAAACCTGCACCAGGATGCAGAGCGGCTGGCCGGCAGTTCAAAGGCACTTGTAACCTTTCTGGACGAAAGCGACTCGTCAATTGATCCGCGCGGTGTTCCGCTTGAAGAGGTCGAAGCGTTCTTCGAAACCCGCAGGTACAGTTTTCCGGAATTGGAACAGGGCGAGGACGTGGATGCCGTTGATCTGAGCGGTCTCAACACGTCGGCTGCCCGAACTGTGGCGCGTGAAGTTCTGAAGATGTATCGCGATGATGCAATCGCTTTGCCGCTGGATGCTCTTCGATCAAGTCTGCAAAAAGGCGACACGGATCCCATCGCGTTGGCTTATCGCTTTTCCGTGGACGTCGCCACCGTTCTGCGTCGATTGGCGTTCATACCCGATGACGTGTTGCCGCAGCCGGTTGGCATGGTGCTGTGCGATGCATCCGGCAGCGTATTGTTCATCAAGCCGATCCCGGGCTTTGCTTTGGCGCGGCATGGTGAGGTTTGCCCGCTGTGGCCGTTGTTCACGGCTTTGAGCCGCCCACTTGTTCCGGTGCGCAAGCAGGTTGTCCAGATGGGGCGGACCCCGGCTGAATTCGAATGCTTCGCCTATGCTTGGCCTTATGCGGTATTGGGGTATGATCAGGATCCCGTTTATCGCTCGGTTATGCTGGTCCGTTCGGGCAACGAGGCGGCAGGTGACGCTCCGGTCACGCAAGTCGGGCCGAACTGCCGCGTCTGTCCCAGCAATGCTTGCAAGGCCCGCCGCGAACCGTCGATTTTGAGCGAAGGCTTTTGACACTTTCCCGACAGAAGGCTTAATCTGGCGGGGACCGATCTGAGGATGGAGGAACGGTCTTGGGGAGGAACTGAAAATATGAGCCGTAAGGTTCTGTTGATCGAGGACGAGCCGAACATTGCCGAGGCAATCCGGTTTCTGCTGACCCGCGAGGGATGGCAGGTGGACACGCATGGCGATGGCACGGATGCGGTTCAGGTGATTCAGAGGGCACAGCCCGATCTGGTCATTCTGGACGTCATGCTGCCGGGCAAGAGCGGCATGGATATCCTGCGGGACATCCGAGAGATGGAAGAGCTGGCAGGTTTGCCGGTTTTGATGCTGACGGCGCGCGGTCAATCGCGCGACAGGGAAATGGCGGAAAACGCAGGCGTCAGCCGTTTCATGACCAAACCGTTTTCCAATGCCGAAGTTCTGACGGCCGTGCGCGATCTTCACGCGCAGGCGACACGGATATGATGTCTGGCGAGGGCAAAAAGGACGCACCACAGGGTGCACGGCCCTCGCTTTTTCTCGAACGTCAAAGCTATCGCCGACGTAGGCTGGCGGATGCGGCGCGGCTGCTGCCGTTCTTGGGGGCGGCGCTGCTGGCGCTTCCGTTGTTGTGGCCCGATCAGCCCGGCAAGGGCGAGGCTGTCCCCCTGTCTTCAGCAATGTACTACATCTTTGTCTGCTGGGGTGCGCTGATCGTGGTTGGGTTGTTTTTTGGAATTGCCGCCCGCCGTTTGGGCGTGCGCGAGGATCAGGACGCGGACGCTGAGTGATGGCAACCATTAACACGCTGATCCTGGTCTGCCTTGGCTATGTCGTTTTCTTGTTCGCCGTGGCTTTCGCCGCTGACCGGATGGCTGCGGCAGGGCGGGGCAAGTGGCTGCGGTCGCCCCTGATCTATACGTTGTCGCTGTCGATCTATTGCACGGCATGGACATTCTATGGTGCGGTGGGCAATGCCGCGCGGTCCGGGTTGGAGTTTGTAACGATTTACCTTGGCCCAACCCTGGTGATGGTCAGTTGGTGGTGGGGATTGCGCAAGCTGGTTAGGGTCGGGCGCAGTCAGCGGGTGACCTCGATCGCGGACCTGTTGTCATCGCGCTATGGCAAGTCGAACACGCTTGCCGTGTGTGTGACCGTTCTTGCCGTGCTTGGCGGGACACCCTACATCGCGCTCCAGTTGCAATCGATTACCCTGTCATTTTCGATATTCGCCGAAGCCGATCCATCAGGTCTGTATCGCGAAGGGGCCAGCGTTTTCTGGGTCGCCGCGGGGCTGGCCGTGTTCGCAATTCTCTTCGGTACGCGTAATTTGGACGTAAACGAGCGTCACCACGGTGTGGTCACCGCCATTGCCGTGGAAGCCGTTGTCAAACTGTTTGCTCTTATCGCCGTGGGCGTTTTTGTGGTGTGGGGCATTGCCGGTGGCGTTGGCCCGATGATGGAGCGGATAGATGCCTCGGAAATCGGACAGTGGAACGTCGATGCCGGGCGCTGGACAACTTTCATATTCCTGTCCGCCGCGGCCTTTATCTGCCTGCCGCGCATGTTTCAGGTGATGGTGGTCGAAAACGATGACGAAAGCCATCTGCGAACCGCCGCCTGGGCGTTTCCGCTCTATCTGCTTTTGATGAGCCTTTTTGTCGTGCCAATTGCCGTCGTTGGTCTGGACCTGTTGCCAGAGGGGGCCAATCCCGACCTGTTCGTGCTGACGGTACCGCTGTCGCAGGGCAATGACTGGTTGGCCATGCTGTCCTTTATCGGCGGGTTTTCGTCCGCAACGTCGATGGTCATCGTCAGCGCAATGGCCTTGTCGACGATGGTGTCGAACCATGTGGTCATGCCGATTTGGCTGAGCACGCATGAAGGAACAGGGTCAGTCTCGGGCGATGTGCGCAGCATTGTTTTGATAGCGCGCCGTGTTTCCATCGCCGTGATCATGGCGTTGGGTTTCTTCTATTATCGGTTGTCCGGCGGGGGTGCGGCACTGGCCTC
Source organism: Ruegeria sp. HKCCA0235A (assembly GCF_013033235.1). NCBI lineage: Bacteria > Pseudomonadati > Pseudomonadota > Alphaproteobacteria > Rhodobacterales > Roseobacteraceae > Ruegeria > Ruegeria sp. HKCCA0235A. The sequence continues at coordinate 247,214 of NZ_WQDQ01000004.1, forward strand.
GATCGGATTGATCGCCTTTGCGGGCATCTCGCAGATCCTGCCTGCTTTGGTCGGGGGATTGTTCTGGCGCGGAGCAACCCGCACAGGGGCACTTGTCGGGTTGAGCGTCGGTTTCTCATTGTGGATTTATACGTTGTTGTTGCCGGGTATGGGCGCGCCGTGGATGCCGGAGGCCGTCATGCAGAATGGGCTGTTCGGCCTTGCCTGGTTGCGTCCTCATGCCCTGTTCGGGATCGAAGGGATCGACCCGATGGTCCATACCGTGATGTGGTCTCTGTCCCTCAATGCCATTGCCTTTTGCGTGGCGTCCCTGCTGAGCTTCCCCAGCCCTCTGGAGCGTTTGCAGGGCGCGCAGTTCGTCAACGTTTTTGATCACTCGGTTTCACCGGGTGGCTGGTCCGGTTCGGTGGCGCAAAGTGAAGACCTGATGATCATGACACAGCGTATTCTGGGCACCGCCCCGGCGCAGGAGTTCTTTCAGGCTGAGGCTGAAAAACAGGGTGGCCGGTCGCATATGCCGGAACCGACCCCGGGTTTCCTCAACCGTCTGGAGAGAGAGTTGAGCGGGTCGGTCGGAACCGCCACGGCGCATGCGATGATCGCTCAGATCGTCGGTGGGTCTTCAGTTTCCGTAGAAGATCTGCTGGCGGTGGCGGATGAATCGGCGCAGCTTCTGGAGTATTCGGGGAGGTTGGAAGAGAAGTCGTCCGAATTGTCCCGCACGGCGCGCCAACTGCGTGAAGCAAACACCAAACTGACGCAGATTTCCGAGCAAAAAGACAGCTTCCTCAGCCAGGTCAGTCACGAGTTGCGCACGCCGATGACCTCGATCCGAGCGTTTTCCGAGATCATGCGGGATACAGAGGGCCTGAGCCGAGAGGAGCAGACCCGCTATGCTGCAATCATTCACGATGAGGCCTTGCGCCTGACCCGGCTTCTCGACGATCTGCTGGACTTGAGCGTGCTGGAAAACGGGCAGGTCAATCTGAACCTCAGCGATGACAGTTTGCGTTCGGTTCTGGACCGGGCGGTGTCCAGCGCACTGGCCGGAGCAGAGCGGAAAATCATGGTCCGGCGGACTCTTACGGCAGAGCGAATGCGCCTGCATACGGATCTGGACCGGTTGGGGCAGGTGTTCATCAATCTGATCTCGAACGCGCAGAAATACTGTGACGCGGAAGATCCGGTATTGGTCATTTCAGCCCACGACGTCGGCGGCAGGGTCATCATCGATTTCATCGACAACGGCAGCGGCATTCCCCCCGGCGCGCGTTCGATGGTGTTCGAGAAATTTGCCCGAGTCGGGGTCGACAAGGCAGGGGGCGCAGGTCTGGGCTTGGCCATTTGCCGCGAGATCATGCAACGGTTGGGCGGTGAGATCACATACTTGCCCGGGCAGGGCGGCGCGGCATTCCGGGTCAGCCTGCCTTTGGCATTCCAGCAGGCCGCGCAATGACACGGCCATAAAGAACTTCGTAACGCTCGGCAGGGTAAACCAATAGCCAGTTATTGAAGCAACTGGTGATCGGGCGCCATGTCACAAACCGTCAGCGCTGCTTTGGCGCGTAAACTGTCTGTTGGACGAAAAGATCTGGGCGATCGCCCGCGTTCGGTTCTGCGGGCGCTGCGCTTGGGGTTTGCGCGGGCAGCAAGTGAGCGATTGAACCTTCCCTTGGCCGTCATCGGGGCAAAACAGGCCAACCGCACGCAGGATGACATGGTGGAATCAGTCGCTCAGGATTGGCTGATGTTGGTGTTTGACGGGCCGGAGGCGCGCGCTGGGATTTGCCTGAGCCCGCACGTGGTGTCCGCCGTTGTGCAAACCCAGACCATCGGTCACGTACTGCCCGGTGATCCCGACCCAAGGGCCTTCACGGATACGGATGCCGCCATGGTGGTGCCATTTATCGAAACCGCTCTGACCTTGTCCGCCGGCTCCATAGACGCTGCGGCCGAGGAGGTCTGCCTGACGGGATATGAGTTCGCGGCACGTGCGAAAGATTCGCGCGGCTTGTCGTTGGCCATGACTGAAGATGAATACCGCGTCTTCGATCTGACGGTTGATCTGGCCGGCGGGGCGCAGCAGGGACAGATCTCGATCTTTCTTCCAGAGCATCCTGCCACCCCGGAAAAGGCAGAGGAGGTCTCGGACCCGGCCGGTCCCCGACTCGAGCAGGCATCGGGTGTTGTGCGGGCGGAACTGAACGCCGTCTTGTGCCGGATGTCGCTGCCATTGTCCGATCTGTTAGAAATTCAACCTGGATGTGTTTTGCCATTGCGCGGGGCGCGTCTGGACAGAACTGAGATATTGACCATCGACCGAAAGCCAACGGGTATTGGCCGCCTTGGTCAATGTGGTGGGTTGCGCGCCGTTCGGTTGAACGAACATTCGACCCTGCCCGCCTTGTCGGGGGACGACGCGCAGGAGTTCATCGAGAGCCGAGGGAGAATGCAGCCGCACGATGGCCTGGTCGAACCGGTTTCCGGCGCGGTGGATGTCATGCCTCCGGAAAAAGAGGACGCGGGTTTGGACCTGACGGACAACGATCTGTCACTGAACGATTCCGAACGCATGGTCGCAGAGATTTCGCAATTGGCTGGCCTTGACGCGACCGACACGAATCCCAGCACGGAATAGGGTCTAGCCTGCCTTGCTGCGGAAGTGTTCCAGGGCAGGGCGCAGGTTTTCCAGTTGATACCCGGCATTTGTCGTGGCAGCCAGAATGTCGTCCGTGCTCATGCGGTCGCATTGACCAAGGGCCCAGACCACCGAACACCGAGTGCCCGAGGCGCAATAAGCCAGAACCGGGCCATCGCAGCTTTCTGCCAGGTCACGCTGCTGCTTTGCAATCTCGGGCGTCATGGTCTGGTGGGTCAGCTCCAACACCTCGTATTCCATGCCTGCCGCACGGACGGCTTCACCGATCGCGTCGGATTGCATGATCGCGGGAACCTCAACATCGGGCCGGTTGCAGATCACCTTGACGAAGCCTGCCTCGGCAATTGCCGGGACGTCTTCTACAGTGATCTGCGGCGAGACAGCATAGCGGGGCGTGATCGGTCGAATCTCCATGCCAAATCCTTAGGCCGCGTTTGCGGCTCTGTCCAGTTGCGCCCCCAGCGTTGGCGCGATGAACATGCCTGCAACCATCGCGATCAGGAAGACCAAGCCACCCAAACCACCATATGTCAGCGAGGCCATCGCCGGTCCCGGGCAAAGGCCGGCCAAGCCCCAGCCCATTCCGAACAGGACGGAACCAATGATGAGCCTGCGATCAACCTCGGACCTCGGAGGAGGTGGAAAATCGCCTCTGGTCAATGCCTTGCGCCCAGAGATCAGCCTCCAGGCCACAAGCATCGGCAGGATGGCGCCGCCCATCACAAAGGCCAGGGTCGGGTCCCAGTTTCCGAAAACATCCAGCCAGCCCTGAACCTTGGTCGTGTCCGTCATGCCCGAAACCAACAATCCGGCACCGAACAGGGATCCTGCGAGCAAAGCAATCAAAAGGCGCATCAGATCAACCCCCAAACATGGCGCAGCAGGACGAGGGTCATTCCGCCGGCAAGGATATAGAATACGGTGGCCACGATGCCGCGCAGAGAAAATCGCGAGATGCCACAGACCCCGTGACCCGACGTGCAGCCATTGGCGATACGCGTTCCCACACCGACCAGAAGCCCGGCCACAACAACAAGGCCCAGATTGCTGGTGAGATGCGTTTGGGCCTCGGGGGCGATCAGTGGCCGCAGCAGAAGCGGCATTCCGATCAATCCGGCGATGAAGGCCAGGCGTTCGGCTTTGTTGTCGCGGGCCTCACCGTCGACAAGGCCACCCAAAATGCCACTTGCACCCATGATCCTGCCATTTCCAAGCAGGTACACGGCTGCGCCCAGGCCAATCAGCAGGCCACCGCACAGCCCCCAGATCCACTCGATGTTCATGTGGGATAATCCTTTTTAGAGTGACTTGACTTGCGTCAGATTTTGTTCACCGGCAGCTTCAGGAATACATCGCCTTGCTCATCGGCGGGCGGCATTTGCCCCGCCCGCATATTGACCTGCAAAGAGGGCAGGATCAGGCGCGGCATGGCAAGGGTGGCGTCCCTTGCGTCACGCATTTCCACGAATTCTTCGATGCTGCGTCCTTGTCCGATATGGACGTTCAGCGCTTTCTGTTCACCTACCGTCGTCTCCCAGGCGTATTCATCTCGGCCCGGCGCTTTGTAGTCGTGCCCGACAAAAATGCGCGTTTCGTCCGGCAGCGATAGGATTTTCTGGATCGATTCAAACAATGTGGCTGAGGAGCCTCCGGGAAAATCGCAGCGCGCCGTGCCGAAATCCGGCATGAACAGCGTGTCGCCCACAAAGGCGGCGTCGCCTATCACATAGGTCAAGCAGGCCGGGGTATGGCCCGGGGTATGAAGTACATCGCCGCGCATCTGCCCAATGTGAAAACTGTCCCCCTCCGAGAACAAGGCGTCGAACTGGCTACCATCGCGCTGGAACTCGGTTCCTTCATTGAAGACTTTGCCGAACGTGTCCTGCACGGTGACGATCTGAGCGCCAATTCCGATTTTGCCACCCAGTTCCTGTTGCAGGTAGGGGGCCGCAGACAGGTGATCGGCGTGAACGTGGCTTTCCAAAATCCACTCAACCTTTAGATCGTGCGTGCGCACAAAGCCGATGATTGCGTCAGCCGATTTTGTCTCTGTGCGCCCCGAAGCATGATCGAAATCCAGAACACTGTCGATGATGGCGCAGGCACGCCCTTGCGGTTCATGAACAACGTAGGACACCGTGAAGGTTTGATCGTCAAAAAACGCTTTCACTGCGGGTGTCATGATTTCCTCCGTATCGGTTGTCGTTATCATATATGTAAAATGGAATGTGATGCAACATCGAACCTGTGTTTGATGCGCGTCAAGGCATTCACGATTAAATCAGCTTAAACTTTAGCCCATCCGCGCCGGATTGCCGAAAACGCGAATGTGTTGGGCAATATCCCGCACAATTTCAGGTTAATATCAGCGGGTCTTATTCCCGTTACCTATATCTGGGATACTGGCGACACTTGGGAGGGTATTATGACATCGACAAGTCTTTATTCCGAAGCAGAACGGCTTGAACAAGAGCTCAGAAATGCGTGCCTTGATACGCGTTTGGCGCTTCAGCCGAGTGTGAGCAAGGTTGTCGACCGTATGCGACAGCAGGGGATGCAGGTGCCGTCCCGCCTGCGGCGTCTGGATGCAGCCCTGTGTGAAGACGCTATGGAAGCGCAGTTCGACAACTTGCCGATTTGAAACAAGTGGTCATCCAAAGGATATCCCGAGGATGACCAGCATCAATCCAAGGACGGACAGGAACAAAGACGCCAAGTTCCAGGGCAAAACGCCCTGAACGGTCGCGCGCAGTTCGTCGTCTGACAGACCCGCCTTGCGCGCTTTCATCACGCGAAGAATACACCAGATCAGGCCGGCGAGGCCGGTCAGAGAAAGGGCTGCGCCGCCCCAAGTGATGAATTCGAACATGGTGCCCTACATCTCTTCGTGAACTACCCCCGCGCTTACCGGAACGGATCACGCCGTACAAGTGCGCTTGGGGATTGGGTGGGATTGGGTGCTTGCGACCCGGGCGGCGGCATTGTATCCGGCTTCCTGCATCAGATTTCAGCCCTTGGGACGGACGCGTATGGAAGGCATCATCAAAGATCAGACTGCCGCCAACTATCGCGTAACTGCCGATGAGCCGTGCCAGTTCATCGAACGGTTTGAGGGGCTGGATGCGGTGAATACAAGCCGGTGGAACAACGGAAAAAAGCCATGGCCGAGGCCCGGGCACGTCGTTGCTTCTGCCTCTCGAGAACTGTTTTGTGTGTAGCAACCAAAGCTTGAGGCGAATACAGGTGGTATGAACTGTATTCTCTTAGCGGTGATGATCCAGAATTGGGAAGAATTGGATGAGCATGTCGGAAGAAGCAGAAGCAAGTTACAAGGTCACCTCTGGGGAGTTGCGCCAATTTGTTGAGCGTATCGAGCGCCTGGAATTGGAAAAGAAAGACATCGCGGATCAAATAAAGGAAGTGTACGCAGAGAGTAAATCGCGCGGCTACGACGTGAAGGCTCTTCGCAGCATCATTTCTCTCAGAAAAAGAGATAAGGATGATATTGCCGAGCAAGAGGCTGTCATCGAGATGTACAAAGAAGCCTTGGGCATGAACTAAGGCCGGTTCATTGGGAACAGCGTTTCAACCAGCTGCCAACAGCGATGTCTTTTGGAGCCAAGAAAAACGCTGGCCACGGATTGGAACAGAGCACTGCCTCCTAGGGCGAAGACCTCAAATATCGCAGCCCTAGGGTCAGGATTCATAACCAGTATATGACGGTTGCTGCGAGTGCGATGGCCGATAGGAAGACCTTGGGACAACGGTCGTAGCGTGTCGCGACGCGCCTCCAGTCCTTGAGCCTGCCGAACATGATCTCAATCCGGTTGCGCCGTTTGTACCGGCGTTTGTTGTATTTGACTGGCGTCTTGCGTTGCTTTCTACTGGGGATGCAGGCGCGTATTCCTTTGTCTTTCAACGCATCTCGGAACCAGTCGGCGTCATAGCCTCGGTCTCCGAGCAGCCAATCCACGTTTGGTATGCTGCTGAGCAGAGCCCGAGCACCGATGTAATCGCTGACTTGCCCAGCGGTAACGAACAGGTTGAGCGGGCGACCTTGGCTATCACAGATAGCGTGCAGCTTTGTATTCATGCCGCCTTTGGTTCTGCCAATCAGGCGGCCACGCCCCCCTATTTTACGCCCAAGCTGGACGCCGTACGATGGGCCTTTAGATATGTGGCGTCTATCATGACCGTTTTCTTTTCACCGTGCTCAGCGGCCAGACCAGCCATCATTCGTGCGAAGATGCCTTTCTCGCTCCAACGCTTCCACCGGCTGTATAGCGTTTTGTGAGGTCCGTATTCCTTGGGCGCATCTCGCCAACGCAACCCATTGCGATTGATAAAGATAATCCCGCTCAGCACCCTTCTATCGTCGACGCGTGGCCTGCCGTGCGACTTCGGGAAGAAAGGAGAAAGCTTGGCCATCTGCTCGTCTGTCAGCCAATAAAGGTCGTTCATGTAACCGCTCCGTTTTTGGAGCCGTGAATCACGCAGCGCCGCGAAAATCAATGCATCCTGACCCTAAATCCATCATCTCAATGGATTACAGGCCGATGATGCACTAACAATCAACTTGGACCAGTCTGATGAGGATGCTCAGGATTGACTTGGAGCCGTGGGAGAGAAGCGTGAGATACGTTGTCAAAGGTGTTTTCATTTGTTGCGCTGTTGCGCTTGTTTTTGTCTTTGCGGCCTGGCTATTCCTGTCCTCCGCGTTGTTTTCTTCTGTCAGGGCCACTTTTGTTGAGAGCCTGATCAGTAAGAAACTTGGTCAGGACGTCAGAATAGAAGATGAAGTGCGTCTCGGTCTGGGGCCGCAGTTGCAGATATCAGCGGCGGGGTTGGTACTACCCGGGGCGCCGGAAGCAGATGCGAAGCTGGCGGCAATCGACAAACTTGAATTCGAGGTTTCCGCGCGTGACCTCTGGAACAATAAGCTTTCTCTAAGTGACCTTTCTATCTCGGGTTTTCACCTGAACCTGATCACTGACAAGGATGGCGTTGGAAATTGGCACTCTGTTTCTCAACCGAATGCAGCAGCTTCGCAAACCGCAAAACCTCCTATGCTACCGGTCGCCGGAATTCTGTCGGACCGCACAGTTGACCTGACCGACATCACCATTTTTTATCAGAATGAATTGAATGGGATTGAACTGAATCTGCAGCTTCCTGAACTGCTTTTGAAGCGTGACGATCAAACCAACACGGCCTCTGCGGCTGGGGAAGGTTCGCTGAACGGCGAGAGGTTTGAGCTCAGCGGAACGTTTCCAGCGGAAGACCCGTTTCGGATAACAGCGGTTTTTGAACAAGTCTCTATTCTTGCCGAAGAAGTCCCTCAGGAAGCCGGGCTTGAGGTGAGGACGACTATAGAGATTGTGGAACTTGGTCAGCTTCTCGACATCCTGAAACTTGATCGAGTATTGGAAGGCTCTGGGCGTATTGGCGCAACGTTCCATACGGCGAATGGCACTTCCCGCATCGATGATCTGGCCGTGCTGGCGGAGTTGGATGGTGGTCAAAGCCTCTCGCTGAACGGGCAAATCGGGGAATTGGGAAACCCCGAAGATGTATCGCTGACAACACGTATTCGGTTGTACCCGGAAAATGCTGAACCAGCCCCCGCCGCATCACGATATGATCTTAAACTTGTTGCGGTTGATATGGTAATGGACAGTGTTCCTGGGCAGGTTCCTCAGCGACAAATGGTTATCAAAACCAACGGGTTCACATTGGACACCTCGGGCGAAGGCCCGCCTCCAATCAAGTTTTCCGAGCTATCCAGAACACCCGAAGGCGCCTTGCGTGTTGGAAGCATCAACCTGAGAATTGGGAACCCCGCTGATCCGTTTGTCATTTTGAACGGCTCGGTCGATGATGCGCTGAGGTTGCAAGGCATATCAGCTGAAGGTCTGATGGATATTCCGGCAAGCAGTCTGATCTCTCCAGAGTTGTTGGGGCCGGACGACCAGCTTGGCAGGTTTTCCGGCAACTTTCATTTGAACGGCGGCATAAATCAGCTGACTTTAACGAATCTGGATGGCCGGACAAGCGAAACGGAAGTCTGGAATCTCGAGGTGCATGGCAAGGTCAAGAACGTGCTCAAATTCGAGGATCTGGATCTGGCAATTGATGTCGATGTTCCATCCGGGGCGGATCTGTTGGAGGCGCTGTCACTTGAACGTGTCGAAACCGGTCCTGCGCGGTTTGAAATCGGGCTTGTCAGCCAGGGCACTGATTGGAACGCAAATGCTGCTGTCGAGGTAGCCGACTCTGCCCTGCAAATCGTGGCCGATCTTGATGATGCAACAAGTGACCCTGTATTGCGGGGTACTCTTGAAAGTGAGCTGATCAAGGTAGATCAGATCCGTACCATCATTCAGGCCGTCGCACAGTTGAGGAAGTTAGGCGGTTCAGAGGCGGACGAGGAAGATGCCGATCAAGAAGACAGTGCCACCGGTCCGCTGAGAGATGTGACGCTTGAACCTATCGGCCGTTCAATTCTCTTGTCCGGTATGGATATGGATGTTGATATTGATCTTCGGCATATCGAAGGCGCCAGAGGCATAAGCAGTTTGCAGAGTGATCTGACCCTCAACGAAGAAGAGCTTAAGGCCGGGCCGTTGAAGTTTGAATACGGAGGCGCCCATTTCGACGTCAGCGGGCAAATGGATCTGTCGAATGACGCGCATCTGCTTACTTTGACCGGCAAGGCGGGCGGCTGGCAGCTGGATGACATCCTCCACAATCTGAACTTCAAAAAGGGCGCCAGCGGTACGATCTATGCTGATTTTTCGGTGACCGGCGGAACTGATTCACCAAAACACTTTGCCAACACCATGAATGGCAGCGCCACAGTTTCAATGCGGGATGGCTCTATCGAAACGCAGCTTCTGGATTTGGCGGGGCTTGGGGTTTTGCCTTGGGTATTTACAAAAGAAAAACAAAAGGTTGCGCCAATCGTATGCTTGCGCGCGCCGATCAATATTTCAAATGGAAATTTTTCGACCAAACAAACCACCCTGGAAACAGATCATGTCCAGGTTGTTGTTTTTGGCGATGTTAATGTGGCGGGAAAATCTCTGGATTTGAATCTGCAACCCCGAAAGATTGGCGAACCCCTTTCGAAAAGCCCCTGGCCAGTGACTTTGAAGGGTCCATTGTCCAAGCCGAACGTCAAGGTCAAGGATGGGCCGAAAAGGCTGAAACGATCTGATGGTGCGGATAAAATGCCGGCCAAAAGAAAACTCTGTGTTCCGGATATTTTGCAGCTCCAATAGTGGGCGAGCGGCTCGGTACCTGACCGAACCCAGAGTTCGTGAAGGATCGTAATGTGACTGCTAAAGATGTCTGTTTTGGGCAAGGAGCGTGGATTGAAGGCCAAATCACGCTAGGTGTCCAACGTCTTGTGACCACCCGGAACCCCCGTGTTTGCGGCAATGGCTGGATCATCAGTCACAGGCTTCCACAGCTTCCAAAACAGGTTCAGGAAATCCGTGCATGCCTAAAGCTAGCCAACAGTTTGCGCACTCTGACACCGTGCAACGCGGCAATTGACTGCAATACTCGGGGATAACACCAACTAATCCATGCCGCCTTGCGACATGCAAAAGGGTGCTTGTTTGCGAAAGCCCGGAGCCCAGCTAGGATGCAAGATACTGATTTTCGAGAGGTTGAAATGAAAAACCTGTTTCCGTCCCTGCCCGAAGACGCGAATCTGGGCCACGTCTATCGCGCTTTCCCGGAGAAACTTGGACCTCTGGCAGAGTACCAAAATCGTGTCATGCGGGGCGACAGTGAACTCAGCATCGCGGAACGAGAGATCATTGCAGCCTATGTCTCCGGATTGAACGCCTGCGCTTTTTGTCATGGCGCGCACACCGCGCATGCCAAGGCTTTCGGCATTGATGTCAGCACCATCGAGGATTTGATGGATGATCTTGAAAGCGCGGATATCGACGACAGTCTAAAACCCATTTTGGCTTATTCCGGGAAATTAACAACCAGCCCCTCCCGCATGACTGAAGCCGATGCAAAAGCAGTCTACGATGCCGGCTGGTCCGAGAATGCGCTGTTTGACGCTATACAAGTTTGCGGTTTGTTCAACTTGATGAATCGTATGTTAGAGGGCACCGGAATTACCGAGTATCATTCAGATACTAATTCCGTCGGCGAAGACGTGCTCGACAACCTGCGTAGCAAAAGGTGCTACCTTGATTTTGGCAAGGCAAACGGGCTTTTCGCATGACTTCTGATCTGTCGGTCTGGGCCAGGGGCCTCGAATAAGCGTATGGCGGGCGTGGCACAACAGCTTGAAACGGAAATCCAAATCAACAGGCCCGCCGGATCGGCGGGCCTTTTTGAGCTCTGCGTTGTCAGTCTTTCGTGCCGACGTTTTCTTCGAACGCAACCTTGAAGGCGGCCTGTTTCTCGGGGCTGGCCTCGGTTTGATATTTCGATTTCCATTCATCCATCGTCATGCCGTAGAAAATCTCGCGGGCTTCATCCTTGCCCAGTTCGATTCCCTTTTCGTTTGCCGCTTCCTGATACCAGCGCGACAGGCAGTTGCGACAAAACCCGGCGAGGTTCATCATGTCGATGTTCTGAACGTCCGTGCGGTCTTCCATCAGGTGCTTTTGCAACCGGCGAAATGCGGCAGCCTGAAGTTCAATTTCGGTTTGCTTGTCCATGATCTGGCTCCGGATGGCGATTGAGTTGCTTCTGACCTAACAATCCAGTGGACCCGTTACAAGAAACGGACGTGCCGAAGCGCCTTTTCACATCAGTTTCAATGCCAGCCACGGCACGATGCAGAAAACCAGCGTCAGGATTTTGTAGTTCGCAAGATACCTGAAATAGGCGCGTTTCACATCCGGGCGTTCCATCCGAAACATCCTGCCGTGAATGTCGGCAATCCAATCCTGCAAAAGCAAAACCATCAGGGTGGTAAACAGAAGCACCGCGATATTGAGCACGGCCATCCAACCAAAAAAAACGTCGTCAAAAACTCTTGTGTCATGATGACTCCCTTTCCCAGTTGATATGGGAAATGAAGGCCGTGCTCACAACAGCGTGATGCGCGGAAAAGCACGCGCAGGACTTGCGGTCAAAGGTCGCTGGCTTCCAATGCATCTTGCAGGATCACCGCCAATCGCTCGGCCCATTCCCTTTGACCTGTATGGTCTGCGATCAAGTCGTTGCGCAGCTCGATCAGTGCGTTGGGGCGTCCGAACGCGGTACAATGTTTGTCAATCGCATCCCCCGGCAGAACTCCGGTATACGGCTGGTTGACGCCAACGCACAGATCATCCTCGGCCTGAAGCCTTTCGATCAGCGGGCCAGAGAACCGCTCGTCCGAGGTGTGCAGCACGCCAATGTGCCATGGGCGCGGCTCACGACCGCGCAGCTGGCGGGTGAAGGAATGCATCGAAACGATCACAGCATGGGGCAGGGCCGCCATTTGTGCCAGTGCCTCGTGGTAGGGGCGGTAGCACATATTCAGACGACGTTCGCGCTCGTCATCATCTGCATGGCGATTTCCGGGTATGATTGACCCGTCATAGAGCTTCATCAACAGCGTGGGATCGTCTTCACCCCGGTTCGGGTCGATGACCAACCGCGAGAAGTTGGCGGCAATCACCGGTGCGTTCAGGATCTCGCCCAAGTGTTTCGACACCTCATACGCACCGACGTCATAGGCGATATGGCGTTCCATATCCTCGCGCGGCAGACCGAGGTCGCCGCCATTTACGTCTGGGGGAACAGTGTTGGTTGCATGGTCGCATGTAATCAGCCAGCGAGACGGGCGGTCCGCACCGTGGACGAAAAATGGAGTGTATGTCATGAGCCTGTCATCTTGTTTGCCGCTGGTGTAGGGCAGTTGCTTTGAAAAGGGAATTGCGCAATAAGCATCGAGATGATGTTTGCGGTAACATTTCGCGGAAGCTGATCTGCAAACTTGAGATGACGTAAGGAGGTCTATGCCAATGCGACGCCTGAGAAATGTGAAAATCGTGGCGACGCTGGGGCCAGCGTCAAATGACTATGACACGATTCGTGCCCTGCACGAGGCTGGCGCGGATGTCTTTCGTCTGAACATGAGCCATGGCAGCCATGATGAGATCCGCGAACGGCACAAGATCATTCGGCAGGTGGAAAAGGATCTGGACAGCCCGATTGCCATTCTGGCCGACCTTCAGGGCCCCAAGCTGCGCGTTGGTGTCTTTGCCAACGAGGCCGAGGAGCTGGAAGAAGGCGCGTCCTTCCGGCTCGACCTCGACCCTGCTGCGGGCGACATCAACCGGGTCTGCCTGCCGCATCCCGAGATTTTCGCGGCGCTTGAGCCGGGCGCGCGCCTGCTGGTGAATGACGGCAAGATCCGACTGATCGTTCAGGACTGCGGGCAGGATTTTGCAAATTGCACGGTCGAGGTGGGTGGCACGATCTCGAACCGCAAGGGTGTCAACGTTCCTGATGTGGTGCTGCCGCTGGCGGCTTTGTCGGCCAAGGACCGAGAGGATCTGGAGTTTGTCTGCCAACTGGGTGTGGACTGGTTGGCGCTGAGCTTCGTGCAGCGCGCCAAGGACGTTTTCGAGGCTCGCGCGCTTGCGGATGGCCGCGCAGCGATCCTGTCCAAGATTGAAAAACCTGCGGCAGTTGAGGCGTTTGACGATATTCTTGATGCGTCGGACGGGATCATGGTGGCACGCGGCGACCTGGGCGTGGAACTGCCTGTTTCTGCCGTGCCTCCGATCCAGAAACGACTGGTCCGTAAATGCCGCGGGGCAGCCAAGCCCGTCATCGTCGCCACACAGATGCTGGAAAGCATGATCGAAAGCCCGATGCCGACCCGTGCCGAAGTGTCGGACGTTGCGACGGCGATCTACGAAGGCACCGATGCCATCATGCTCAGCGCGGAATCGGCAGCCGGTGCGTATCCGATCGAAGCGGTGCAGACGATGAACAAGGTTGCCATCGAAGTTGAAGCCGACCCGACGTATACGCAGATCATCGCGGCCTCGCGTACCGCCAAGGGCACCACCGTTGCGGACGGGATTGTTGCCGCCGCGCGTGAAATAGCCGAGAAAACCGATATCAAGGCGATCTGCTGCTTTACGCAAAGTGGCACGACAGCCGCATTGACCGCGCGCGAACGTCCCGGTGTTCCGATTATCGCGATGACGTCGCTGATGGGAACGGCGCGCAGACTCTGCCTGAGCTGGGGTTGCAACTGCGTCATGACGCCCGAGCTTGAACGGTTCAAAAGCGCGGTTGTAAACGCAGCGCGCGCCGCAAGGGCAGGGGGCTTTGCAACTGAAACCGACCAGATCGTTGTCACCGCCGGGGTGCCGTTCAACGTACCGGGTACCACCAACATTCTGCGCGTGGCGCCCTGTGACGAGCGACTGATCTACAGCACGGATCCCGAATAACCAGAACGGGCATCAAAGCCCGGGCACCCTTTGGCCAACAGACTCTTTCACGGCCTCCATGACCGTGAATGAGCTGGTTTGGTGAATCCCGGGCAGCTTGTTGATTTTCTCACCCAGTATCATCCGGAAATGCGCGATATCGCGGGTGCGGACAGTCAGAAGATAATCGAACGACCCTGCCACCATCAGGCAGCTTTCGATTTCCGGCACATCGCGTACGGCCTCGTTGAATTTTTCCAGGGATTGCTCGGCCGTTGCGGTCAACGAAACCTGTACGACGGTCAGAAGAGCCAGCCCCATTCTCTCTTTGTCGACGATGGCGCTGTAGCCCTTGATATAGCCGTTCTTTTCCAGCCGTTTCACACGTTCGGAACAGGGCGTGTTTGTAAGGTTTACGCGCGCCGCAAGCTCAACTATTGAGAGCCGGCCATTGGCCTCAAGCTCGTGCAGGATGCGTTGATCGATATTGTCCAATTCTCTACTAATCAGTAAAACTTCCTGTTATTTTAGTGTAAAACGACAATTTCCACTGAATATAGACCAAAAAAATCCCCAATTCCTAGTGAAAATTCCTGATACTTACCAAAGGGCGGTCTTATTGAAAGTTCCAAGTTCCGGCTGCCCTGCCGGGGGCACGGGCCTCGGCCAAATGAAAAATAATGGAGGAACGACATGACAACAAAGATTGTCATAGGACTCGACGGGACAGAGACCGGTGAGCGCGTGATTACCTTTGCCAAAGATTTGGCAAAGTTGATCGGGTCGTGTGAACTGGTGGTCGCTTATGTGATTGAATGGTCCCCTTACACCTTTCAGACACCGGAAGAAAACGCGCAGCGTCACAAGCGACGGGAAGAAGAGGTTGATCTGGCAACGTCGCGGATCGTGACACCTGCCGTTGAGGCCCTCAGAGAGGCTGGTTTTGAAGCGCAGGGTGTTGTTCGCCACGGCGACGTGGCCGAGACCTTGAACGCCATTACAATGGAAATGGGCGGCTCGCAGATCGTTGTCGGCCGGTCTTCGGCGGACGGGATCAAGAAACGTATCTTCGGCAGCTCGACCCAGAACCTTGTGATGCATGCCGATGTTCCGGTCACGGTTGTGAACTGAAGGGAGGGACAAAATGAGAATGCTTAAACAACTCGGCGCCTCAATGGCAGCCGCTATTGTCGCCAGCCCTGCCTTTGCGCAAGAAGCTCCGGGGCTTGATGAAAAAATCAACCAGACTTTCGCTAATCTGACCGGTCCATTCGTCAGCTTCATCTTCGCGCCATTCCCCGGGACCAGTTTCCCATGGATCGTGATGTGGCTGGTGATCGCTGCGACGGTTTTCACGCTGTATTTTGCTTTTGTGCAGATGCGGTTTTTTGGCCACGCAATCAGTCTTGTCAAAGGTGACTATTCCGACCCCAATGATGCGGGCGAGGTCAGCCATTTTCAGGCTCTGGCCACAGCGCTTTCCGGTACGGTCGGTCTGGGGAATATCGCGGGTGTTGCTGTTGCCGTCGGCATCGGCGGACCGGGTGCAACCTTCTGGATGATCCTGGCGGGTCTCCTGGGGATGGCGTCGAAATTCACCGAATGTACGCTGGGCGTGAAGTACCGCAACGAGTACGAAGACGGCACCGTTTCGGGTGGCCCGATGTACTATATGTCCAAAGGGTTCAACGAACTGGGCTTGCCGGGTGGCAAGATCCTGGCGGTTTTGTTCTCTATCTTCTGTATCCTTGGCGCGCTGGGTGGGGGCAACATGTTCCAGGCCAATCAGGCGCATCAGCAGATCGCGGGAATCGTGGGTGACTATCCGGGCTGGATTACCGGGCTGGTCTTCGCAGCGGTTGTTTTCATGGTCATCGTTGGTGGCCTGAAGTCTATCGCACGGGTGACCGAGAAGGTGGTACCGTTCATGGGCATTCTCTATGTTCTGACCGCTCTGGTCATCATCTTGATGAATGCGGATATGATCGGCTGGGCCTTTGGTCAGATCTTCGCCGGCGCCTTCACCGGTCTGGGTGTTGCAGGCGGCATGGTCGGGGCGCTGATCCAGGGCTTCAAACGTGCGGCGTTTTCGAACGAAGCGGGTGTTGGCTCGGCAGCGATTGCGCACTCGGCTGTTCGGACCAAGGAACCGATCACGGAAGGCTTCGTTTCCTTGCTGGAACCGTTCATCGACACCGTGGTGATCTGCACAATGACCGCTCTGGTCATCATCATCACCCAGCAATTGATCATCGATCCGGAAACCGGAAACTACATGCTGAATGAGGCCGGCACGGCGATTGCCACTGTTGACGGCAACTCGGGTGTCAGCCTGACCTCTGCCGCCTTCGGCAGCGCGTTCAGTTTCTTCCCGTATATCCTGGCGGTTGCGGTGATCCTGTTTGCCTTCTCGACCATGATCAGCTGGTCCTACTATGGCCTCAAGGCCTGGACCTACCTGTTCGGTGAGGGCCACACCAAAGAGCTGGTGTTCAAGATCATCTTCTGCATCTTCGTCGTCATCGGTGCCGCAGCCAACCTTGGCCCGGTCATCGACTTCTCGGATGCGGCGATCTTTGCGATGGCGGTGGTCAACGTCTTTGCGCTCTACTTCCTGATGAAAGTGGTGCGTCAGGAGCTGGCCTCGTATTCCGAGCGCCTGAAAACCGGTGAAATCCGGAAATTCGAACACTAAACCCAATCACTGGGGCGGCCTTTGTCGCCCCAGTGCCCGATCAGCCGGCAAAAAGCGCAGAATCTGATCCAAACCCCCTTGCCAGTATGACCGAACTTGCGTAAACGGCGCTTCTGATCGCGTGACCGGCCGAGATGGCATGCCGAGTCGCGTCTGGAACCGAACCCGAAAAAGGAGACGGAAATGCCTAAGATGAAGACCAAGTCGAGCGCCAAAAAGCGCTTTAAGGTGACTGCGACCGGTAAGGTCCTTGCTGGCCAGGCCGGCAAACGGCACGGCATGATCAAGCGGACCAAAAAGTTCATTCGCGACGCCCGTGGCAACACCACCCTGTCCGCCCCCGACGCCAAGATCGTCAAGGGCTACATGCCCTACGACCACTAAGAGGAGATTAAGAGATGTCCCGCGTTAAAGGTGGAACCGTAACTCACGCCCGTCACAAGAAGGTCATCAAGGCCGCCAAAGGTTACTATGGCCGCCGCAAGAGCACCTTCAAGGTTGCCCGTCAGGCCGTAGACAAGGCCAACCAGTATGCAACCCGCGACCGCAAGAACCGCAAGCGCAACTTCCGCGCCCTGTGGATCCAGCGGATCAACGCTGCTGTCCGTTCGCATGACGAAGCACTGACATATTCCCGCTTCATCAACGGCCTGAACCTGGCCGGTATCGAGGTGGACCGCAAAGTTCTGGCCGACCTGGCCGTGCACGAACCGGAAGCGTTCGGCGCGATCGTCGCCAAAGCTCAGGCAGCTCTGACCGCCTGACCCTCTTTCGAGAGACAGTGAAAGAAAGGCCGTCCCATTTGGGGCGGCTTTTTTGTTTTCCATAGATTGGACGTCGGTGTTAAGCACACTCTGGACATCGTCCAGCAGTCGTGCGCACCTTAAACTATGTCGCTGATACAAGACTTTGAGCAAGTTTTGGAAACTGCCTTGCCACGCGATCCCAGCTTTCGGCGGATCGAAAAGACGGCGATAGACAGTTGCATTAGTGATGCCCGAAGATACGCTTCAGAAGGTCTAAAAGAGGCCTTTCTGTTTTCAACAATGCGCCTACTGGCGCTTCCCGACAACGGGCACACGCGGCTGATTCCGAATGATGCCATCTCGGTGCTCCCGCTGAGATTCGTGAGCATCGGAACTGCCATCCAGTTAGTTGGTACGGCACCAGAAACAACTGCGCCCAGAGGAAAGCTGGTTGCAGTCAACGGCACACCGTTAAGCCAAATCGAAGCCGCCTCAGAAACATTTCTGGCAGGAACGCGCCAAAGGAAACGGGTAATCGGATCGATTATACTCGTGTGGCCCTATGCTTTGGCTCGTCTCGGTTTTTCCTCAAAAGACGAAACGACCGAGTATCGCGTGCAAGACGAGAACGGTCAGATATCCGAATTCGAAGTGGAAAACGGTCATACGGTTCCTGCATCAACGCTCTACCCGAGAAACGAGCATGGCCGGAGCGATCCGGCTTGGACACCCGAGAGACTTGTGGAGACTAAGGGCTGGCGGGGACTTGGGCTTGCGATACTGTTGCCCAGTTTTCTCGATTCAGGAGAAGGTGCGCTGCCGAAAGCCATCTCAGGTGCAGCAGAACAAGTAAGCGTTTGCTCGGAAAAAACGCTCTTGATTGACATTCGTGGAAACACCGGTGGCGACTTTCTCAAAACGATGCCCTTGATCGACGCCATCTCTGAAAACGCAAGCAGGCAGGTTGTTGTGCTTGTCGATAAATTCACGTTTTCGGCTGCGATAGTTTTTGTCGCCATCCTCAAACATCGATTGGGACCTAGGCTCAAGCTCATAGGGGAAGAAATGGGTGACGGGTTGACGTTTTTTGCCGAGGGAGGTTCGCTCGATTTGCCCACCAGCGGGGCGGTCGTTCGATACTCATCGGCTTTTCACGATTGGGAGAACGGAACCAGCGATGAAACCACACCAGCCGAGATCGCGCGGCAACTAGTTCCGGCTGGAACACTGGATTTGGATTGGGAATTGATCACCGAACCTACCGCTGAAGATGCACACGGCGCGTTCTATCAACGAATTCTCAGAAGTCTGAGAAATTAGACGAATGGCAGGAGAGCCCGCGTAGATGCCACGCGAACGCAAAAAAACCGGCGCATTCAGCGCCGGTTTTCGTAAATTCATTGAGGGAATTCACCCGAACACACGCCCCAGCGCGCCATCGACCGCGTCGGTGATCTGGTCGATGTCATCAGCCGTGGCGATCAGGGCGGGCGAGAAGCACAGCGTGTTGTTGCGGCTTGGGATCGAGCGGTTTGTGACACCGATGATCACGCCCTGGTTCATACAGTCGGCCACAACCGCCTGTGCCAGTTTCTCGTCCACAGGCTCTTTGCTGGTACGGTCTGCGACCAGCTCGGCACCCAGGAACAGGCCCTTGCCGCGCACGTCGCCAATGACCTTGTGTTTTTCCATCAGCGCCTGAAGGTTGCCCATCATGCGGTCACCCATGGCCGCGCAATTGCCCAGCAGGTTTTCATCCTCGATGATGCGCATATTTTCGATCGCAGCCGCCGGACCGGCAGTGCAGCCACCAAAGGTCGAGATGTCGCGGAAATAGCTCATCGGGTCCGAAGCATCATCCTTGAACATGTCAAAGACTTCCTCGGTGGTGACCATGCAGGCAATCGCGGCATAGCCCGAGGCGACGCCCTTGGCCATGGTCACGAAATCCGGCTTGATGCCGTATTGCTGATAACCGAACCATGTGCCGGTGCGGCCCACGCCGCAGACAACTTCGTCGATATGCAGCAGCACGTCGTATTTCTTGCAGATCTCCTGCACGCGCTGCCAGTATCCTTCGGGCGCTTCGATCACGCCGCCACCTGCGGTCACCGGCTCGAGGCACAGTGCGCCGACGGTGTCGGGGCCTTCGCGCAGGATGACTTGTTCGATCTGATCTGCGGCCCATTCGCCAAAGTTCTCTTCGGGGGCGCCGTCCAGTTCGTGCTTGCGATATTCCATGCAGTGGGGCACGCGCACGAAATCAGGCGCAAAGGGGCCGTATTGTGCGGTGCGCTCGTCCTGACCGCCTGCCGACATGGTCGCCAGAGTCGAGCCGTGATAATCGCGGTCACGATACAGGATCTTGGTCTTCTTGCCGCCGTACTTCTTGTGCGCGATCTGGCGCACCATCTTGAACGCCTTCTCGTTCGCTTCAGAGCCCGAGTTGGTGTAATACACGCGGCTCATGCCAGGCATCTTGTCGATCAGTTGCTCGGCAAAGATCGCGCCGGGGATAGAGCCGGCCGAATTGGCGAAATAGCACAGCTTCATCAGCTGGTCGTAAACGGCCTTGCAGATCGATTCGCGGCCATAGCCGACGTTGACAGTCCAGACGCCGCCGGAAACCGCATCCAGATGCTCTTTGCCTTTCTGGTCCCAGACGCGCATGCCCTTGCCTTCGACAATGATGCGGGGGTCATTGGTTTCAAAGGGTTTGTGCTGGATCAGATGATGCCAGATATGGGCGCGGTCGGCTTCGACCACGCGGGAAAGATCGTTTTCGTTGAACGTGCCGTCCATGACAAGTCCTTTCAGTGAGGTGCGGTGCACGGGGTGCGGAAATGGCGTGCCCCGGCATATGTTTAAGATGCTTCAGATCACCGCGAATGGCCGGATCTAAGTAGGGCCAGATCGCACCATCCCGTATTGCCAGTCAATAAGGGTATCGTAATACTACGGATTTGTCAGAGCACCAAGTTTGTGCTCAAGTCGCGCAAACCGAGTGCAGGGAGGATCAGCAGTTGGTAGCGACGAATATCTATGAGCGTCATTTGGACAAATGCCGGGCGAATTACACACCCTTGTCGCCCCTCTCTTTCATTGAGCGCACGGCGCAGGTTTATCCCGATTACCCGTCGGTCGTCTATGGTGAGCGGCGGTATACTTGGGCTGAAACCTATGCCAGGTGCCGCCGGCTGGCGGGGGCCCTGAATGCGCGGGGTATCGGAAAGGGTGATACCGTTTCAATTATCGCCGCAAACATCCCCGAGATGTACGAAGCGCATTTTGGTGTGCCCATGGCGGGTGCCGTTTTGAACGCCATCAACACGCGTCTGGATGCTCCGATAGTCGCTTTCATCCTGAACCACGCCGAAGCCAAGGCCTTGTTGGTTGACCCCGAGTTTTCCGGCGTCGTGAAAGAGGCGCTGGAGCAGGTTGATCATGATATTCTGGTAATCGACATCGAGGATCCCAGCTTTGAAGGCGGTGAAAGGCTTGGCAGCCTGACCTATGACGCCCTGATATCAGAGGGAGACCCCGAATTTGACTGGTCACTGCCCGAGGATGAATGGGACGCGATCACGCTGAACTATACGTCCGGCACAACGGGCAATCCCAAGGGCGTGGTTTATCACCACCGCGGCGCCACGCTGAATGCACAATCGGATTTGCTGGACTGGGATATGCCCAAGCATTCGATCTATCTGTGGACCTTGCCGATGTTTCACTGCAACGGATGGTGCTTCCCCTGGGCCATGGCCGCCAATGCGGGCGTGTCCGTCTGTCTGCGCGCCGTGCGTGCCGAGCCGATCTATGTGGCATTCCGTGATGAGAAGGTCACCCATTTCTGCGGTGCTCCCATCGTTTTGAACATGCTGGCCCACGCGCCGGATGAACTGAAAGACTTTGACCATCAGATCAAGGTTATGACCGCGGGCGCTCCGCCGCCGGCCGCCGTGATCGAAGCGATGGAAGCTATGGGGGTCGAGGTCACGCACGTTTATGGCCTGACCGAGACCTATGGGCCCTCGGTCGTTTGTGCGTGGAAGGATGAATGGAACGACAAGGGACCCGAAGACCGTGCTGCCCTGAAAGTAAGGCAGGGCGTGCGGTATACGGCGTTGTCTGGCCTGATGGTGGCCGATCCCGAAACGATGGAGCCCGTGCCCGCGGATGGCGAAACCATGGGCGAGATCTTTATGCAGGGCAACGTGGTGATGAAAGGGTATCTCAAGAACCCTGATGCCACCGATGGGGCCTTCAAGGGCGGCTGGTTCGCATCCGGCGATTTGGGCGTCATGCATCCGGATGGCTATATCGCGCTCAAAGACCGGTCCAAGGACATCATCATTTCAGGCGGCGAGAATATCTCCTCCGTCGAGGTCGAGGGCATTCTCTACAAACACCCGGCAGTCATGGAAGCCGCGGTTGTGGCCCGGCCAGACGAGAAATGGGGCGAAACCCCCTGTGCCTTTGTCGAGCTGAAGCCCGGTACAACCGCGACCGAGGCAGAGCTGATTGCCTTTTGCCGGGACAACATGGCCCATTTCAAAGCGCCCAAGACCGTGGTGTTTGGCACCCTGCCGAAGACTTCAACCGGCAAAGTGCAGAAATTCGTTCTGCGGGATCAGGCGCGGGCGCTGGGCTGAAGCGTGTCAAAGATCGACAGGTCCAGATCCAGCATTTCACCCATCCAGATCGCGCGATCGCGGTGATCGGCCAGATGGTCTCCGGTTTCCGGGTGGGTGAAAACCGTAAGGCCCCGGCGGTTCAGCATCAACCACGGAGTGACCTGATCGAAGGCATCAGCCGCAAAACTCAATTGGCAGCTCCAGCGCGGGTGGGGGCCGACATTGCGGCTATGCATGCGTCCCATCCGGACGGGGAACAGACGGGCGGCCTCTTCGCAGACCTGTTGCGCCGTGTGCTGCGTGTCGGCGTCGTAATAGACATGGGCGTGGTATCCGGTGATCTCGGGCATCAGAACCTCTTTTGCTTTGATGAAACAAAGCTAAGTCCGATTGCGACGGACGCCTAGGCACACCGGCACACAGGACCTGTGCAAGCTTATTGGGGTGCGTGCCTGTCAGGATGCGCCGCGACAAATGCGGGGTGATCGGCGCAGGCCTTTTCGACACCCAGCAGACGCGGCATGTCCGACAGGTCGACCTTCCACCGGCGTGCATTGTAGATCTGCGGGATCAGGCAGATGTCGGCGAGGCCGGGCTGTGAACCGACACAATAGGGGGTTTGTTCAAACTCACCCAACATGGTCTCGAAGGCCTGCAACCCCGGCCGTATGAAGTGCCGCATCCACTCTCCGGGCATGTCGGTCGGGTCTTTGCTGAGGGTGGTCGCATGGCGAGCAACTGAAAGGTTGCAAACAGGGTGAATGTCCACCGCAATCGCATAGGCCAGCGCCTGCACGCGCGCGCGCCCTGCTGCATCGTCGGGCAGAAGGTTCAATTCACGTGTCTTGTCCAGATAGTCGAGAATGGCCAGAGACTGTGTCAGCCGCTGCCCGTCAATATCCAGCACCGGAACCAACCCTTGTGGATTTCGCGCGATATGTGCATCGCCCTTGTGTTCGCCGCCCACCAGGTCGACGACAACCGCGCGATAGTCGATCCCGGCCAGATTCAGAGCGATCCGCACCCGATAGCTGGCCGAGGACCGCCAATAGTCATAAAGGACGGTTTTGCTCACATTCGAATCCGTCACTTGTCGACCAGGGTGGCGGCGCGAATAGCGTCAGACAACACCGCCTTGTCGCCGATGTGATTGGCCAGCACCAGAACCAGTCGGGCGTTCAGCGCGTCACTGCCGGCTTTTTCAAGCCCTTCATGCGCGGCCAGCAGCTCGGCATAGAAGTCGTCAGCATCGTCGATATTCGGGGATAGGATCAGGTCAGACATCGCGCTCACTCCTTGCCACAGGCTCTGCGGATTGCATGGCGGAAACTGTTTTCTTCATAACTGTCCCGGCGCGCCGCCACGTGCTGATCAGGACGGATCAGGTAAACCGCGCTGGTTGCGTCGCCCAGATAGCGACGTTTCAGCGCCAGGGTCTGGTCATCCTTGACCGACAGCGCCAACCGCGTGACCTCGACCCCGTCTTCTTCCAGCACTTCTGGGGCATCCGTATCAATCGTCAAAAGGGTGAATTTGCCTGCCAGTTTGGGCAACAGGAACGCATCACCCAGCGGCGCATCCGGGCAGGCCGAGCCGGGGCGCGTTTCGGCTGGGCCATCCAGCGCGTCGGCAGAATTCAGGGTCGAGCCGTCATAGGTGCAAGGTTGACTCAGGCGTCCTGAATTCACCAACGGACGGGCAAATTCGTACTTCTCGCTGAGGTCCAGAACCGCATCCCGCAGAACCCGCGACATTTCGGATTTCGGCGTGATGAAATCGGTGGAGCGGCTGGATTTCTGGATGTTCTCATCAGCCCCGTGCACGCGTTCCGCGTTGTAGCTGTCCAGCAGGCTTTCTGGGGCTTTCCCATCCAGCACCAGTTTCAGTTTCCAGCACAGGTTGTCAGTGTCTTGCAGGCCGGAATTGGCACCGCGCGCGCCAAAGGGGCTGACTTGGTGCGCGCTGTCGCCGGCGAATAGGACACGCCCTTTGCGGAAGCTCTCCATGCGGCGGCACTGGAACGTATAGATTGAGACCCACTCCAGCTGAAACTCGACGTCATCGCCCAGCATCGCCTTGAGGCGCGGGATCACATTCTCGGGGCGCTTTTCGCGTTCCTTGTCGATGTCCCAACCCAGTTGCAGGTCAATACGCCAGACATTGTCGGGTTGTTTGTGCAAAAGCGCGGATTGCCCGCGATTGAACGGCGGGTCAAACCAGAACCAGCGTTCCGAGGGGAAATCGGCATCCATGATCACGTCCGCGATCAGGAAATTGTCTTCGAAAACACGCCCTTCGAAATCGATGCCCAGCATGCGCCGGGTGGGCGACGCGGCACCATCGCAGGCGATCAGCCATTCGGCCTCGAGTGTATAGGGGCCTTCGGGGGTTTCGACCTCCAGCCGAACATGATCTTCGTGCGTACCGATTGCGTCAACCTTGTTGCGCCCGCGAATTTCAATCGGTGCGCCTTTTGCCTGCAACTCGCGCACGCGTTCCACAAAGAAGTTTTCAAAATGGTATTGCTGCAAGTTGATGAAGGCCGGGTTGGCATAACCTTCGTCCGGCTGAAGGTTGAAATCATAGACCTGACGGTCGTCGAAAAAGACCTTGCCCCGGTCCCACAGCACGCCTTTGTCGACCAATCGCTGGCCGCAACCCAGCCGGTCTGCGATTTCCAGCGTACGCTGAGAAAAACAGATGGCGCGGCTGCCGAAGCTGACTTTGTCATTCTCGTCCAGAACCACAACTTCGACCCCTTGCTGGGCCAGATCGATGGCGGCGGCCAGACCAACCGGCCCCGCACCGATCACGATGACCTTGTGCCTGACGGGCGTCGGGCTGTCCTGATCCGGGCTGCGTTTATATCCGTAAAGCGGCGTTTCAAAGATCTTGTTCATGGGCTCCCCCCCGAAACAGATGCACCGATGTGCTGCATGTCCTGTCCCCCGGCGACGGGCGCCGGAGGTCTTAGTTTATGGTTTCATCGAATCCCGCCGCAAAAAACGATCTGGATCAAACTCGACCGTTTTTCGTCAGCCTTGCAGGGCTTCCCACATCTCGAGGTCGCGCTGGGCGGTCCAGATGCGGGGCGTGTCAATGCCGCGCGCCTCGTCATAGGCGCGGGCCACGTTGAACGGCAGGCAGTGCTCGTAGATTGCGTAGTCGGCGAACTTCGGATCACATTCAGCGCGGACTGCGTCCCAGGCCTCTTTCAGGGACCCGCCGCGCGCCGCGACCTTCGCCGCCGGCCGGTATGTGCTTTCGACAAAATCGCGGGTGTTCTCGATGGCCGCATTCACCATGTCCTTGCCAACCAGCGCATCGCCGCGCCCCGGTGCGATGGCGTCGACATCGAACCACTTGATCTCGTCCAACGTGTCACCCCAATCGCTGAAATGACCGTCACCGCAATAGCAGGCCGAGTGATATTCGACGATATCGCCGGTGAACATCACGTTCTGATCCGGCACATGGATGACGATATCGCCTGCCGTATGCGCGCGGCCCAGATGCATCAGGTCGATCCGGCGGTTGCCCAGATACACCGTCATCGTATCGCTGAAGGTGGTGGTGGGCCATGTCAGGCCGGGGATGCTTTCATGCCCTTCAAAGAGGCGCGGGAAGCGCTGGAATTCGCTGTCCCAGTCTTCCTGACCCCGCTCGACAACCATGGCGCGGGCCATGTCCGACATCAGGATCTGCTGCGCGCCGAACGCGCTTGCGCCCAGAACACGCACTGCGTGGTAGTGGGTCAGGGCCACATGCGTGATCGGTTTGTCGGTGACGGAACGCACGCATTCGATAACCTTATTTGCCAGACGCGGAGTCGCCTGCGCCTCGACGATCATCACGCTGTCGTCACCGATGATCACACCCGAATTCGGATCGCCTTCAGCAGTAAAGGCATAAAGCCCTTCTCCGACTTCAGTAAAGCTGATCTTTTTTTCCGACATGTCCCCCTGGGACGCGAATGCCTTGGCCATGGTGGGTTCCTTATCGTGAATATGGGTTTTCAAGAGCGGGCAAAACGGTGCCGACACATTCACCGAAGCCGATCGTGTAGCCGTCGCCACGAGCTGCGCCGGTAAGGGTCAACGTGTCGCCATCCTCGATGAAGCTGCGGGTTTCACCGCTGTCCAATGTCAGAGGTTCCTTGCCGCCCCAGCTAAGCTCCAGCAACGAGCCACGTTCAGGTTTGGTTGGCCCGGAAATGGTTCCCGATCCCAGCAGGTCGCCCGTGTTCATGGGGCATCCTGATGTGGTGTGATGCGCCAATTGCTGCGCAGCGGAATAGTACATCTGGTTGTAATTGGTCCGGGCAATCGTCGTGGCGGGTTGTCCGGCAGGTGCCATGGTGATCGCCAGATCGATGTCATAGAGCATCGGGCCGCAATCCTTGAGGTGATCCAGCAGCTCGAACTCGCGGGGCGGCGTATCACAGCGGAATGGCTCCAGCGCCGCCTTGGTCACGATCCACGGGCTGATCGAGGTTGCCGTGGCCTTTGCCTGAAACGGGCCCAGCGGCTGATATTCCCATGCCTGAATGTCGCGCGCAGACCAGTCATTCAGAAGCGCGTAACCGAAGATATTGTCATCCGCTTCCTGCACGGTGATCGGACCATCCGAGGGCGTTCCGACAATCGCGCCCATCTCAAGCTCGATGTCAAAACGGCGACTGGGCAGGAAGGCGGGCAAGTCCTGATCGGGGGCTTTCAACTGACCCCAGGGGCGGCGAATATCCGTGCCTGAAACCACGACCGAAGATGCGCGGCCGTTGTAACCAATGGGAATGTGCAGCCAGTTCGGCGGCAGGGCGTTTTCCGGCCCCCGGAACATGGTGCCCACGTTGAAGGCATGGTTTCGGCCTGCGTAGAAATCGGTGTATTCGCTGACCGCAAAGGGCAGACGCATTTCCGCATCTTCTTGTTTGACAAGCAGCGGTTCGACCTTGGCTTGTTCATCTGAACCCTCGGCCAGCAGGCTGATCAGCCGCGCGCGCAGCGCGGTCCAGACGGCTGGGCCTTCCTCCATCAGAGGGTTCCAGAACGGCATGTCGAAAAGCGGCTCGTCGCTCAGGGTGATCAACCCCTCGGCTTCGGCTGCCGTGACGTCGAGGATCATGTCGCCGATGGCCACACCGCAGCGGGGATCATCACCTTCGGTCGAGAAGACACCATACGGCAGGTTATTCAGTGGGAACGGATGTGTCGCGTCATTGGCCGACGCCACCCAGGATGTCATTAGAGGCATACGATGTCCCTGTTTTGTTGGTTAAGCAGAAGGGCGAAGGGATTTCAGCCCCAACAAGATAGCAGCGAGGATCATGAAGCTGCCGCCAATGCGGTCAAGCCACAGCTTTGCCGGGCCTTGCAAACGGCGAGCCAGCCAGCTTGCGCTGCCGCCATATGCGGTCAGGAACATCCCGTCCATGACCAGATAGGTAGACGACAGAATGGCGAATTGCGGCCAGAAGGGCAGGGCTGCGTCAATGAACAGCGGAAACAGTGCTGCAAAAAAGACCACGGCCTTAGGATTTGCGGCAGAAGTAATGAACCCCTGCATCCAAAGCGATTTGCGGCTGGCCTTGGGCGCGGTTTGCGCTTCAGACATACGGGCCTTTAGGATCTGTTTAACCCCTAGATAAACCAGATAGGTGACACCAAACCACTTGATGACCGTCAGTGCGGTTGCAGATGTGGCGATCAGGGCGGCTAGGCCCAGCCCCGCCGCCAGCATTTGCAGAAAGTTCGCCGTCAGATCTCCGGCAGCGGTGAACAGCCCGCGCCGAAGCCCGTTAGTTGCTGAGTTTGACAACATCAGCAACTGGCTGGGTCCCGGTGTGCTCATCAGCAGCAGGACCGTTGCCACATAGGTGATCCAGATATCCAAGCTCATTTCTTGCCCGGCGTTCCGTCGAACTTCTTCTCAAGCGATGTCCAGCAGTCGATGTAATCATCCTGCAACGGCGCTTCGGTGGCGGCAAACGGGGTCAGGTGCTGCGGGAAGCGGGTTTCGAACATGAACGACATTGTCTGGTCCAGCTTGTCCGGCCCCAGGTTGGAGTATGACGCCTTATCGAAGGCTTCCCTGTCGGGGCCATGCGGGATCATCATGTTGTGCAGGCTTGTGCCGCCGGGAACAAAGCCCTGAGGTTTCGCGTCGTACTGGCCGTAGATGTTGCCCATCAGCTCGGACATGATGTTCTTGTGGTACCACGGCGGGCGGAACGTGTCTTCCATCACCATCCAGCGTTCGCGGAACAGGACAAAGTCGATATTGGCCGTGCCGGGCTGGCCGGACGGAGCCGTTAGAACGGTAAAGATCGACGGATCGGGGTGGTCAAACAGGATCGCGCCGACGGGGCAATAGTTGCGCAGGTCGTATTTATAGGGCGCATAGTTGCCGTGCCATGCCACGACATCCAGTGGGCTGTGGCCGATCTTGGTTGTGTGGAATTGCCCGCACCATTTGATTGTCACGGTAGAAGGGGTTTCACGATCCTCATAAGCGGCCACCGGTGCCTTGAAGTCGCGCGGATTAGCCATGCAGTTGGCACCGATTGGTCCGCGCCCCGGCAGTTCAAACTTCTGACCGTAATTCTCGCAGACAAAGCCGCGCGCAGGGCCTTCCAGAACCTCGACCCGGTACAGCAAACCGCGTGGAATGATCGCGATTTCCTTGGGTTCCAAGTCGATGATTCCCAGTTCTGTCGCAAATCGCAGGCGTCCTTCCTGTGGCACAACCAGCAATTCGGAATCAGCCGAGAAGAAATAGTCATCCACCATGGATTCCGTGACGAGATAGATGTGGCTTGCCATGCCGACCTGCGTGTTCACGTCACCTGCGGTCGTCATGGTCCGCATACCCGTCATCCAGTTCAGACCTTCGTCGGAATGCGGGATGGGATCCCAGCGGTACTGGCCAAGGCTGATCACATCCGGATCAATGCAGGGGGCCGATTTCCAGTAGGGCAGGTCAATTTTTTCATAACGATGTGAATGCTTTACGGATGGGCGAATACGATAGCACCAGGTGCGCTCGGGTGGGTTGGCGGTAAAGGCCGTGCCACTCAGCTGCTCTCCGTAAAGACCATAGTTGCACCGTTGCGGGCTGTTCATCCCTTGCGGCAGGGCCTCGGGCAGGGCCTCGGTTTCAAAGTCGTTCCCAAAGCCTGGCATATAGCCTGCATGAGTTCCGACAGGCGTCGCAGCCTGTGTCAGCGTATGCGGATCAGTCGGACGATTCATTGCGTTTTCCTCCGTTTGCTGCTTGTCGGTTAATAGTTGATTTTGTAACTAACAAGCATGACACACGATGAATCCGAAAAAAATGATGACTTTTATCTGCAAAATTTTCTGCCCTTCCTGCTGAATCAGGCGGCCGAACGGGCTTCGCTAGAGTTTCAGGCAGTTTACAAGGGCCGTTATGGGATGCTCAGAACCGAATGGCGGGTATTGTTCCATTTGGGTTTGTTTGGCGAGATGACCGCCAAGGAAATCGGTGAGCGCGCCAGAATGCACAAAACCAAAATCAGCCGTGCGGTCGCCAAGCTGGAACAGCGTCGATACCTGAAACGCACACGGGACGAAGCGGATCGGCGGGCGGAATGGTTGACACTAACACCAGCAGGGCAAGCTGTGTATCGTGACCTGCGCGGCGTTGCTGCTAATTACGATGCGAAACTGTCAGGCCTGTTCAAACCGGAAGAGGCCGCGTTGTTGCGACAAATGCTGCAAAGGTTGGCTGGTTTGGACTGACCTATGGCAATTGACGCGGCCTGCCCCCAAATGGGGATCATACTTGATACGGACAACAAAATGACATTGCCAGATTCCGCTTCAGTTTTCTCACATTCCCTGATCGAATGGCTGGTCAACAAGGGGCTAGAGGGCGCCGGGCAAGAAGAGCTGTTGGAAGGGTTTTGTGCCCGATTGGTGGAAATGGGTATTCCGTTGATGCGCTTTCATGCGGCGCAGTCGACCTTGCATCCGGTTTACGGAGGTACCGGTTACAGCTGGTACAACGGCGCGGGCGGTGAATCCGAGAAGTTTGAATACACGGAAACGCCCAGCGAAGTTTGGCAGCAAAGCCCACTCTATGCGCTGCTGAATGAAGATCTGGATGAAATCCGGGTCAAACTGGTCGACCATAATGAACCCAGCCGCTTTCCCTTGTTGAATGATCTGCGTGAAATCGGAGCGACAGACTATTATGCCACCGGCCTGTCATATGAAGGGGCCAGTCAACTGCGCCCCGACGGCACGAAGAAGGTCAGCGATGGTGTTCTGATGTCCTGGACTAGCGACGCACCGAACGGATTCGAAGACAGCGATCTGAACAAAATACAATCTGTACTGCCGCATCTGGGGCTGGCGCTCAAATCCGCCAAGAACCAGGATCTGGCCAAGGATTTGATGCGGGTTTATCTGGGACGGGATGCCGGTCGCCGGGTTCTGTCGGGTGAAATTCGGCGCGGGTCTTTGCAGCAAATCGATGCTGTGATCTGGAATTTCGACCTCGAAGGCTTCACCACGCTGTCCGAAGACCTGCCAGGGCATGAGATCATCGACATGCTGAACGACTATCTGGCCGTCGCGGTGGGTGTGGTGCATGACAAGGGCGGTAACATCCTGAAATTCATGGGTGACGGGCTGATGGCAATGTTTGATGTCGGAGAGATCGACGAAGACGCCCGTGCCGCGCTTGATGCCGTGCCTTTGTTGCAGTCCCGCATGGATGAACTGAACGCAAGGCGCCGCGCGCAAGATCTGCCGGTGGCCAACTATACGCTGGCCCTACATTCGGGCGAGATTCTCTATGGCAATATCGGGTCCGAGACCCGGCTGGACTTCACTGTGATCGGCCCGGCCGTCAACCAGGCCGCCCGCATCGCGGGAATGCACCGGTCTTTGGGTCAGAGGATCCTGATCTCGGACGATGTCGCCCGCGCTGCACAGCCCTGCGCGCAGGAGCTTGTCTCGGTCGGCCGCTACATGCTGCGCGGCGTGAATGAGCCGAAAGAGTTGTTTACGGTATACAGTCCCGGCGGGCCATCAGAATCCGATTGAATTTGCGGCTATTCCTTCCAGCGGTTCCGAAACTGAAAGTCATGATGGAACGCCTTTAACTCGCCGGGTTTGAGCGGCGGTTTGGACCGGATGTTCGACTATAGTGTGAATATGAACATTAAGCTGGTTAGAGCCCAAAGCCGTCGATGACTCATCTCACAGCAGTCCTGCCCAACGAGCAATAAACGCTGAGGTAGACTCTGGTCCTTGCTTGCAATGGCTGTGCAGGAATTGTTTCTACCGGATGTACCTCTGCTAGGTAAAGGCAAAGATTGAATTAAGAAATCCGCTGCGGCATTGTCCGGCCCATGGAATTTCTGGACTTCGGACATAACCCTTGGTTGGTGGTTACATCGTTCGTTGTGGCGCTAGTTGCTGGGGCCACGGGATTGTCTTTGACGAGAGATTTGTCAGAAAAATCGCTGTCACAACGCAGGTTGGCCATCGCGTTGGGTGCCGTTGCTTTGGGTGGTGGGATCTGGTCAATGCACTTCGTGGCTATGCTTGGCCTAAGGCTGCCCATCCTGTTTTACTATGATGCCGCAATCACGCTCGCATCTGCGCTTATTGCGATCCTTATGGTCGCCTTAGCGCTTGTGCTCTTGCATTTCACTGAGCGTTCCAGGGGGATCATCATTGCTGCCGGAGCAATCGTAGGCGCGGGCATCTTGGCGATGCACTATGTCGGAATGGCAGGCATGCAGCTTTGCAAACCCGTTTATACTTTGCAGGGTGTGCTCGGGTCATCGGTATTGGCTATTGTCCTGTGCATTCTCGCGATCGGCATTGCCTATAATGAGCGTTCCAACAGGACCATCGCGATCGGCACGCTGTGTTTTGGCGTAGCTGTCTTTTCAGTGCATTTCCTGGCCATGGCAGGAACCAATTTTGTAGCCTTGAAAGATATCCGAGAGTTTGGGCCCGTCATCAGCAACGAAGTCATGGCCGTTGGGGTGATCCTGTCGAGCTTTGTTATCTTCGGCGCATTTTTGTGGGTCGGCACAACTTATCTTGTGCCTATGCAAGCCACAGAGATCCCGATGACAGGCGTGGCCCAAGACGAGCCTTCACCAGATCAGACCCCACCTATTCGCATCCCCTGTGAAAGAGACGGAGGCAAGGTCTTTATTGCCGCGCCTGACGTTGCATTCGTCAGGGCGGATGGTCACTACACGCAGGTCTACACCCGCACAGAAAAGTACTTTTGCGTCTGGCCGATCACTGAAGCGGTCAAACGGCTGGAGCCAACTGGCTTTTTGCGCGTGCATCGCAGCTATATCGTGAACCCCAAAAAAGTCGCGCGGTTTGAACGGACCAAAGACAAGGGACAATGCACCTTTGGTGAGGCCGATCTTCCCCCGGTTCCGGTCAGCCGATCAAACCTGAAAGCAGCACTGACCGCCTTTGGGTAACGCGTGGTAATTCAGGCAGCGCAACTCGTGCGTCCTGAAGCGCATTTCGTGCAAAATTAGCGAAAACAAAGTGTTTTCTCGGGTCTACAACCCGGCATCGCGCGAGCTTCTCTAACAGCCAGAACAGTTGCTGCAGGGAGGAGAGGCAATGATTCCAGCTGCCTTTGAATATTATAGACCTAAGGATTTGGCGGACGCACTTTCCGTACTTGTGGAGCACGGAGATGACGCGCGCGTGCTCGCAGGGGGGCACAGTCTGATACCCATGATGAAGCTCCGCATGGCCGAAGTGCCACATCTGATCGACTTGCAGGATGTGGAGGGATTGAGCGGCATCTCCATTGAGGGGGATAGCATCCGCATCGGCGCGATGACGACGCAACATGACATCATCGACAACGCTCAATTGGCGTTGGCTGCTCCGATCATGCGCGAGGCTTCTTTGCAGATCGCAGACCCGCAAGTGCGTTACATGGGCACGGTTGGCGGCAACGTTGCAAACGGCGACCCGGGTAATGACATGCCGGGCTTGATGCAGTGTCTGGACGCGACTTTCACTTTGGTCGGGCCGGATGGCGAACGCAAAGTGGCGGCCCGTGATTTCTACGAAGCGGCTTATATGACTGATCGAGAGGATGAAGAGATCCTGACAGCGGTGGAGTTCAATGCGCCAAAGGGCGGGTACGCCTACGAAAAGCAAAAGCGCAAAATCGGCGACTACGCCACTGCGGCTGCTGCGGTCCTCTTAACTAAAGAAAATGGGACTTGCACCTCGGCTTCCATCGCGATGACCAATCTGAGCGATACACCGGTTCATTCTGAAAAAGCTGGCGCTGCGCTTGTCGGCACGTCCCTGGATGATGCGGCAATCAAAGCGGCGGTGGACGCGATGTTGGGCGACATTGACCCCACACAGGACAACCGCGGTCCCATTGAATTCAAACGTCACGCAGCGGCGATTATCTTGCGCCGTGCGATCGAAAACGCCTGGGCCAGAGCCTGAGGAGAGAGATCATGTCAAAGAAGAAACACTTCACTCTAACAGTGAATGGCGAGGAGCAAGAGTTCTTGGCTGAACCGCGCGAACTGCTGATCCACACCCTGCGCGAACGACTGCGCAAGACCGGTCCGCACATTGGTTGCGAGACCTCGCATTGCGGCGCTTGCACCGTGACCATGAACGGCAAATCGGTGAAGTCCTGTACCGTGTTCGTAGCACAGGCTGACGGTGCCGAAATCACCACGATCGAAGGGCTTGGTAACCCGGACAGCCTGCACGTGCTGCAGGAAGCTTTCAAAGAACACCACGGTCTTCAATGCGGCTTCTGCACACCGGGTATGATCACCCGCGCATCTAAGCTTTTGGAAGAAAACCCGAACCCAACTGAAGAAGAGGTGCGCTTTGGCATGGCGGGTAACCTCTGCCGCTGTACCGGGTATCAGAACATCGTCAAATCTATCCTCGCCGCCGCGGCCGAGATGAACTCTGCGAAGGAGGCGGCACAATGAACAAGGAACTGACCCGCGAAGAACGCGCCGACGCACTGGGAGGAATGGGTTGCAAACGCAAGCGCGTTGAAGATGCCAGGTTTACCCAAGGCAAAGGCAATTACGTTGACGACATCAAACTGCCCGGCATGCTGCATGGTGATTTCGTGCGTTCGCCCTATGCCCACGCCAAGATCGTGTCGATCAATGCCGAGGCCGCTTTGGCGCTGGACGGTGTGATTGCCGTACTGACCGCCGAAGACCTCGCCCCCCTTGGTCTGCACTGGATGCCGACGCTGGCGGGCGACAAGCAGATGGTTTTGGCTGACGGCAAGGTGCTCTTCCAAGGTCAGGAAGTGGCATTTGTGGTGGCAAAGGACCGTTATATTGCAGCCGATGCAGTCGAGCTGGTCGAAGTGGAGTATGAAGAACTCCCCGTTTTGACCGATCCCCACGCAGCATTGGAATCCGACGTGGTTCTTCGCGAAGACCTGATGGGCGAAGGTGGAGCGATTCCAGATGGGGCCCACGGCCCACGCAAACACCCTAACCACATCTTTACCTGGGAGGTTGGCGAGAAGGATGCGACCGAGCAGGTAATGGGGGAGGCTGACGTGGTCGCTGAAGAGATGGTGTATTACCATCGCACGCACCCATGTCCGCTCGAAACTTGTGGCTGCGTGGCTTCGATGGACAAGGTCAACGGCAAGCTCACGCTGCACGGCACGTTCCAGGCGCCTCACGCTATTCGCACAGTGGTCAGCCTGATCTCGGGCATTGAAGAGCACAATATCCGCGTGATCTCGCCCGACATCGGTGGCGGCTTTGGCAACAAGGTTGGGGCTTACCCCGGCTATGTGTGCTCGGTCGTGGCCTCGATTGTCACCGGCGTTCCGGTGAAATGGGTCGAGGACCGTATGGAAAACCTGATGACCACCGCTTTTGCCCGTGACTACTGGATGAAAGGTAAGATGAGTGCCACCAAAGAGGGTAAAATCACCGGTCTCTGGTGCCACACGACCGCAGACCATGGTGGCTTTGACGCCTGTGCCGACCCGACCAAGTTTCCGGCTGGGTTTATGAACATCTGTACCGGGTCTTACGATATTCCGACTGCGTATTTGGCAGTGGACGGCGTTTACACCAACAAAGCGCCGGGCGGGGTCAGTTATCGCTGCTCCTTCCGTGTAACCGAAGCCGCTTACTTCATCGAACGTATGATCGAGGTTCTGGCGATAGAGTTGAACATGGACGCGGCCGAGCTGCGCCGGATCAACTTCATCAAGAAAGAGCAGTTTCCCTATCAGTCCGCGCTTGGGTGGGAGTATGATTCCGGCGACTATCACACTGCGTGGGACAAGGCACTAAAGGCCGTCAATTACGAAGGGCTGCGTGCAGAACAAGCTCAACGGATCGAGGATTTCAAGGCGGGCAAAACCCGAAAGCTGATGGGCATCGGCCTGACGCATTTCACCGAAATCGTCGGTGCTGGACCCGTCAAAAATTGTGATATCCTTGGTCTTGGCATGTTCGACAGCTGTGAAATCCGCATTCACCCGACCGGCTCAGCGATCGCACGCCTTGGCACCATCTCGCAAGGCCAGGGCCATGCCACGACCTTTGCACAGATCCTCGCAACCGAGATCGGCCTGCCGGCGGATAGTATTACCATCGAAGAGGGTGATACGGATACCGCGCCCTACGGTCTTGGAACATACGGCTCGCGCTCGACGCCTGTAGCGGGTGCCGCGACCGCGATGGCAGGGCGCAAGATCCGCGCCAAGGCACAGATGATCGCGGCCTACCTGCTGGAAGTGCATGACGATGATGTCGAATTCGACGTGGATCGTTTCGTGGTCAAGGGCGCGCCTGAAAAGTTCAAGACGATGAAGGAAATCGCCTTTGCCGCCTACAATCAGGCCATTCCGGGCATCGAGCCGGGTCTGGAGGCGGTCAGCTACTATGACCCGCCGAACATGACCTATCCCTTTGGCGCCTACGTCTGCGTGATGGACATCGATGTGGACACCGGTGTGACCGACATTCGCCGCTTCTATGCGCTGGATGATTGCGGCACGCGCATAAACCCGATGATCATCGAGGGCCAGGTGCACGGTGGTTTGACCGAGGCGCTGGCCGTCGCTCTGGGGCAAGAGATCGCCTATGACGAGATGGGCAACGTCAAGACCGGCACATTGATGGATTTCTTCCTGCCGACCGCATGGGAAGTGCCGAATTACGAGACCGATCACACCGTTACCCCCAGCCCGCACCACCCAATTGGCGCCAAAGGAGTCGGCGAAAGCCCCCATGTGGGCGGCGTGCCCTGTTTCTCTAACGCGGTGAATGATGCCTTCCGTGCGTTTGGCCTGCGTCACACCCATATGCCGCACGATCACTGGCGGATCTGGAAGACAGCAAACGAACTGGGCCTTCACGGCTAAGCTTCCGGCGCGCGCGGCAGGGATGGCGGCGCGCGCCTCATAAACCACTTGAGGCTCTGATGACCTGGACCGATCTCCAATCTGCACTTGTAGAACAGAACTACGTCGCCTCAGACGATCTGGCGGTTTCGCTGCATTTGGCTTTGTCATTGCGCCGCCCTCTACTGCTGGAAGGCGCAGCGGGCGTAGGAAAAACCGAGGTTGCACGAGTACTGGCTGCGGCCCAGAACACGCAGTTGATCCGCCTGCAATGCTATGAAGGTCTGGACGCCTCTCAGGCGATCTACGAGTGGAATTACCAACGGCAACTGCTGGCGATCCGTGCGTCTTCTGAAGCAGGCGAGGCCGGCAAGGCGGTCGAGGATCGGATATTCTCGCGTGAGTATTTGTTGGAGCGCCCCTTGCTGTCGGCGATCACGCAAGACGTTTCTCCGGTTTTATTGATCGATGAAATCGACCGCGCAGACGAAGAGTTCGAAGCTTTCCTGCTCGAGATCCTCGCTGATTACCAAATCACCGTTCCGGAGCTTGGCACCATCAAAGCCACCGCCGTGCCAACAGTTATACTGACCTCGAATGGCACCCGCGACTTGTCGGACGCGCTGAGGCGTCGCTGCCTTTTCAGTTATGTCGATTATCCCGACCGGACAACGGAACTCGCGATCCTAAAAGCCCGGTGTGCTGGGATTGAAGCGCAGCTGGCCGATCAGGTGATCGGGTTCGTCCAGACGCTGCGCAAGGAAGAGCTTGAGAAGGTGCCCGGAATCGCGGAGACACTGGATTTTGCCGCCGCGCTCATGGGGTTAGGGATTGCTGATCTGACGGAAAACCCGGCAGCCCTCCAAGCCACACTCACGACACTTCTAAAAACGCAGAGCGATCGCGCACATATAACCCGCGAAGTGGCACAACGCATCGCGGGGAAGGCCGCATGACCCGCGTGACCCGCTTTGCTGGCCGCGATCCCGGCGCCACGGCGCGCATGGCAGGGTTCGTGGCCCATTTGCGGGAGAATGGCCTGCGCCTTGGCGTCCAGGAAACCGAAGCAGCTCTGACGGCGTTGACCTATATTGAGGCAGCCAACCCTGAAGAGGCGCGTTGCGCACTCAAGGCCGTCTGCACGGGATGCAAGGACGACGCGCAGAGGTTTGATTTGCTGTTTGATAGTTTCTGGATGGATGCCGGTCGCGTGCGAACAAAGGTCACGCCGAAAATGTCGACCCACCCCAAGGGCGACGACAGCGTACATTCGTCACGAGATGCCAAAGGAGAAGACGTTGGAGGCGCTGGCGATGCGACAGCGCCAGACGGAGGTGACGGTGATGCCGAAAGTGATGGCGACGGTAAGCTGATCGCCACCGAAATGCGCAACCTGTCCCGGCGCGATCTACGTGATCTGGTACGGGCAGAAAAGATTGCCGAGGCCGAAGAAGTTGCTCGCCGCCTCGGACAAGCGCTGCGCGACCGCCGCTCCCGCCGCCGCATCGCTGCCCGCAAGGGCGATCGACTGCATTTCCGCAAAACAATCCGGCGCAGCCTGGCGACAGGGGGCGAACCCATCCGACTCATCAAGCGCAAACGCCCTGATCGTAGCCGAAAAATCGTAGCGCTATGCGATGTTTCCGGCTCTATGACCGTCTATGCGCAAGTATTCCTGGCCTTTTTGGCCGGCCTGATGCGCGGTGATCCAACCGCCGACGCATACCTGTTTCACACACGCCTCGTGCGGATAACCGAGGCTTTACGCGATAAGGACACGATGCGCGCCATCGGACGGATGTCCTTGATGGCGGATGGGTTCGGCGGAGGTTCCAAAATCGGGGAAAGCCTGGATCGATTTGCATCTACCTACGCGCGCCGTTTCGTCGATGGGCGTTCAGTCGTGATGATCCTCTCGGACGGCTATGACACCTCTTCTCCTGACCACATTGACGCGGCGCTGACCAAGCTGCGCAAACGCGGCTGCCGCATTCTTTGGCTGAACCCGCTCAAAGGCTGGCGCGACTATGCGCCCGTCGCAGCGGGCATGACGGCAGCCTTGCCTCATTTGGACCTCTTTTCCGCCGCCAACACGCTGGCGGACCT
Organism: Ruegeria sp. HKCCA0235A; assembly: GCF_013033235.1. NCBI lineage: Bacteria > Pseudomonadati > Pseudomonadota > Alphaproteobacteria > Rhodobacterales > Roseobacteraceae > Ruegeria > Ruegeria sp. HKCCA0235A. The sequence goes on from NZ_WQDQ01000004.1 coordinate 285,859, forward strand.
CGCCGCGCTGGAGAAGGAGTTGGTATCGCTATGACCCCCGCTGAGTTGTTTTCATCTGACTTGGCAGAAACAGCCCAATCACTGCGCGCAAAGGAACAACCTTTTGCCTTTGCAACAATCGTGCGCACTGCCGGAACCACCGCGGCAAAACCCGGCGCAAAGGCAATCATTGGTGCGGACGGCACCATATTGCACGGGTTTCTTGGTGGCGGCTGCACCCGTGGCGCTGTGAGGCGAGCCACCTTGGAAGCCCTCGAAACCGGCGCACCCAAGCTTGTGTCGGTCGCGCCGGAAGACTTTTTGAACGATATCGGCGTCAGTGCCGGAGCAATGGTGGAGGGCGTATTCTATGCGCGCAACGGTTGTCCCTCTCGTGGCACCATCGACATTTTTATTGAGCCCTGTCTTCCGATGCCAGAGTTGACAATACTCGGAAACTCGCCGGTCGCAGAGGCTTTGGCACAAATCGCACCGCATTTTCACTGGTCAATCTCACGTGCCGTGGATGAGGAGAATGCACTTGGAAAGATGAGTGCGATCGTCGTGGCGACGCAAGGGCAGGGTGATCTGGACGCTTTGCGCGACGCGCTTGCTTGTGAAGCAAACTATGTCGCCTTTGTGGGCAGTAAGAAGAAATTCGCTGCCCTGTCTGAAAAGCTCTCCGAAGCTGGTGTGCCAGAGGTCACACTCGCGATGGTTTCAGCCCCAGCTGGTTTGGACATTGGTGCTGTCACACCTGAAGAAATCGCGCTTTCCATCCTGGCGGAACTGATCACCGTGCGCAGGAATTCCGTAGAAAGGAACCAAAATGCGTAAACTTTTCAAAATCCTAACTTGTGGTTTGAAGCCATCTACAGAGCAGGCTGAGGTGCTTGCCACGATTAAATACCCCTGTTGCTGAACAAAGAAAGGAACCGCCATGGAACTGGCCGACGAAATTATCATCGATGCCCCTAGGGATGTGGTTTACGCAGCTTTGAACGACCCCGAGATACTTAAACGCTGTATTCCCGGGTGCGAAGAACTGATCAAGAGATCCGACACCGAACTTGAAGCCAAAGTTGTACTCAAAGTTGGCCCCGTGAAAGCGAAATTCAGCGGAGATGTGGTGCTCAAAACCGATGGCGCGCCAGAGACGTTTTCGCTGGATGGCCAAGGTAATGGCGGCGCGGCTGGACATGCAAAAGGCGGAGCCGACGTCACACTGACCGAAAATGGGTCTCAGACCATTCTGCGCTACGAAGCCAAGGCCGTGATCGGCGGCAAGCTGGCGCAACTTGGGAGCCGTCTTATCCAGAGCACAGCAAAGAAACTCGCCGCCAAATTCTTCAAGTCCTTTGCAGACGTCATGTCGGAAGAACCCGTTTCTTGATCCACACGTCCTGAACACCGGGTTGATGTCCTTGGTCATGCAGTTGACCAGCTAAACGTTGGTAAGCTGTTTGTTCTGATCACATCGATCAGTATCAAGGGCTGAACGGCGCGCGAAGTAGGTTCGCTCGCCGTTGTCTCTTCAAGCGGGAGGATGGTCGGCTATATGTCCAATGGCTGCATCGACCGGGACATCCGACTACAGGTGGTCTCGGTGCTTGAAACGGGCGGCACGGCCAAAACGATCCGAAACGTTGCAGGCTCTTCTTTCTTTGATCTCAAGCTTCCATACGGGACGTCTTTGCAGCTGTTTCTGAATGCAAGTCCAGAACCAAAAAACATTCATACTGCCTAAAAAAGTCAGCACAGCGGACGCCGGGACAGCTGATCAGAAATCAATCTCCACACCTGGCAGGTTCAATTCCTTCATCATGTCGCGCAGTTCCTGCCGGGCTGCGATGTTCGAGATGTTCAGCTGTTTGACCCCGATATCCTTGAGGTCCAACAGTGTCAGGCCACGCGGGAACAGCTCGCGGAAGATAACCCGCTCGGAAAAGCCCGAGGCGACGCGGAAGCCGATGCGCTGGGACAGCATTTCGATCGCGCGCTGCATCTTTTCCTTGTTGACCATGCGCTGCGTACCGACCCGGTTGCGGACAACGACCCAGTCGATCGGCTTCAGCCCCGCCTGTGCCCGCAGTTGACGAGCGTTCCAGACCATTTCGGAATAGACGGACGGGCCAAGGATCTTCTCTCCCTTCGAGTCGATCCGCGCCAAAAGGTCGAAGTCAATGAAACTGTCGTTCAACGGGGTGATCAGCGTGTCGGCCAGCGAATGCGCCACCTGACTCAGACGGGTGTGAGACCCCGGGCAGTCGATCAGAATAAAGTCGCTGTCGCTTTCCAGCTGGGATACGGCAGCAGACAGGCGATGGTCATAGATGTTCTCGCCCGGTTTCAACGTTGCGGCATCGATCTCGGGCAGGTCGTGATGGCGCGGGCTGGGCAGAGTCAGGTCCGAGCTTTTGAGGAAATTGTTGCGGTTCTCGAAGTATCGTCCCAGACTGCGCTGACGCAGGTCCAGATCCAACGTGCTGACCTTGTGTCCCAATCGGGCCAGCGCGGTCGCCACATGCATCGACACGGTCGATTTGCCTGCGCCACCCTTTTCGTTCCCGACCACAATGATATGTGCCATGCTTGTATTCCCAAGTCCCGCCGTGCTTCACTACACGTTGTTGTCAGCCACTATATGTTGTGTCGGCGGCGAAGGAAAGAACCTCAAGCGGCGCTTTCGGGCAATATCAGACTCCAATCGGGAAAACCCAACGCCGCGCACGGGTTACACAGAGCGCTTGCCATTGCAATGGCACTGATTCACTGTCGACAAACGGTTTCGGCAAGGAGATTTTTGCTTGGAGCACCTGTTCCTGAACGTTTTGAACGTGGTTCTGCCCGTCCTGATCTGCGCTGGAATTGGATATGTTCTTGCCGTGATTCAGGCGCCTTTCGACAACAAGGTCATTGGTGGGATCGTTTCAAAAGTAGGCTATCCGACATTGATCATTTCTCATCTGTCGAACACCAAACTGGCCGTGGGCACGTTTCTTGACATGATGACGGCCGCTGCCCTTGCGGTGGCCGGTTTCGGGGTGTTGGGGTATGTCGTGCTAAAGGTTCTTCGCTTGCCGGTGAGGGCATTTCTGACGCCGTTGATGCACGGCAATGTCGGCAACATCGGCCTGCCAATCACTTTGCTGGCGCTGGGCGACGCAGGTATGGCCTATACCATGGCGTTTGTGGTGGTTGTGCTGATCAGCATCTTTACCGTCGGCATGTGGATCCCGGCCGGAGAATTCTCGCCAAGGAAACTGGCGACGTCCCCGATTATCTATGCCGTGGGCCTCGCCCTGATCCTGATGGCAACGGGGCAAAGCCTGCCGCAACCGGTCGCAAAGTCCTTTGACATCTTGGGTGGATTGTCGATCCCGCTCATGCTGCTGACCCTGGGGCATACGCTCGCGACGCTGCGTGTGAAAAGCCTGGGTCGCGCGGTTCTGCTGACGGCCCTGCATCTGGCGATGGCGGTTGCAATTGTCAGTGTTCTGATCTGGTTGTTTGGTTTCACGGGAACCGAGCGGGGTGCGCTGATCCTGTGTTGCCTGATGCCTTCATCCGTGGCGACTTATCTGTTTATCGACCAGCATGTTCCGGAATACGGGCCGGATGTGGCGGGGTTCATTCTTGTCTCGACGCTCAGCACTTTGCTGGTGCTGCCCGTTGCGCTGTCATACTGGATCTGATGCAACCCTATGCGCAGGGCCAGAAATCGTTAAACTGATGATGTTTGTATTCAAACTTCTTGGTCAGTGGGTGTTTTATGGGCGATGAGAGCTCGGTCAGTGTATCTCCGCAGTCCCGCGCCCGTGTGGTGCTGGCCATGACGGCCATCTGCATGATGGTCGTGGGGTTCAACACAACTGCTGTGACCACCATATTGCCCAATCTCAGGGCCGAGTTCGATTTGACCCCGTCAGGTTTGCAATGGGTGATGGCCACGTATTCCGTGACCAGCGCCACGCTTGTCTGCATCGTCAGCCGGCTGGGTGACATTACCGGCAAGATGGGCGTGTTCTTTTTCGGCATGATCGTCTTTGCAATCGGGTCTTCCTTTGCGCTGTTGGCGCAGGACGGGGCGATGCTGCTTATCGGGCGCGGCGCGCAAGGCGCGGGCGCGGCTGCTTTGTTCGGCACGTCCCTGTCACTGTTGACGGCGGCCACGCCCGAAGAGCAGCGCGCCAGCGTTACCGGCATCTGGGGGGCGATTGTCGGTCTGGCGATCGGTGTCGGGCCCATCGTCGGTGGCGCTTTCGGCCATTATGTCAGCTGGCGCGCCGTCTTTGCAGCCGACCTGGTTCTGTTGGCTGTGGCCTTTGCCATCGGGCTGCATGTCAGCAAACGGAAATACGTTCCCGATACCCGTCTTGCCGGGGCAAAGTTCGATTATGCGGGGGCCGTTGCCATTCTGTTTTTCCTCGGGCCATTGTCCTTTGCGCTCAGCAACGGGGAAAGCGGCGGGTGGACTTCGCCTTTGACACTGGTGCCGCTGGTCGTGGCGGCCGTGTCGACAATTGCCCTTGTCATCGTATCCCGCCGCAGCGACGACCCTTTGATCGAGCTTCGGTACTTTCGCCATCCGCGTTATCTGATGGCCGCGGCGGGGATGTTCTTTACTGGCTTCACGCTGTTCTGCTTCTTCGTCTATTTCAATACATTCGTCCAATCGCCTGATGCCTTTGGGTATTCGTCCATCGATGCGGGTCTGGCGATCATGCCGCTCAGCCTCAGCATGTTTGTGATCTCGGTCACTGCACCCCGCTTTCTTGCCCCCTACAGCTTTCAATGGCCGATCGCCATTGGCCTAGGGGCGATGGCCTGCGGGTTCCTGCTGCTGATGACAACAACGAACACAACGCAGTTTTCCGAAATCTGGTGGAAGCTGCTGATCGTCGGTGTCGGATTGGGCATCTGCTTTTCGCTGTTGCCACGTCTGGGCCTGCGCCTGCTGCCCGAGCAGCATGTGGGGCAGGGTTCGGGGGTCATCAACGCCTGTCTCTATTTCGGAGCAACCCTTGGTGCCGTGGTGGGCGGTCTGGCTGAAGCGATCACCAGACGCCGAGGTCTGTCCGAGGTGATCGACGCGTTGCCTGCCGGGTCAACCCAGCGCGAGGATCTGGCCCATGCGCTGGCACATGGAACGCCGAACCAGATACAGCAATTGATCTCGAGGATGGATCCGACCGCGGGAGATGCATTGGCGAAGGCCCTGCGGGATGTGCAGGACAACGCTTTTGACAATGCCATGTTGGTTGCCGCGATTGCGGCGCTGGCCGGAATGACGCTGGCGCTGTTGTTGTTGCGCGGGCCGGTTCCCCCTGTACACAGTGCGGCGGAATTGACCCGCAATCCGCGACAACCAAGCTCCTAACCGCCGAGGTAGACCCCTTTCTGAGGGCGAAAAAAGACCTTCTGATCGTGTAGCTTGCCCAGAAGTTCGTGAATACGCCGCAACGTGTCTTCCCGGTCGGTCCTGCTGTCCTCTGGTTCATCCGAAGCAGCATGTGACAACGAAGCGATCGAGTCGCGCAACGCCGTTTCAATCAGATCCATATCATCGACTGAAAGCTCGATCATGTCGTTGTACTGGGGCATGTCCGGGTCTCCGTGGAAGCTGAGGGTTGTTCACACGGAGTGTAACATCACTGGGTCTTTGCAAAAACGCATCTTGTCCGGTTTCGCGTCCATAAGACACATGGAAGCTTCCAGAAAAAAGGCCGCCCGCAAGGGACGGCCTTTCGAAATCGAAACAAGTCAGACTTAGAAGCCCAGACCTTCGTATTTCTTTTTGAACTTCGACACGCGGCCGCCGGCGTCCATCAGGCGCGACGAACCACCAGTCCATGCAGGGTGCACGGAGGGGTCGATTTCCAGAGCCAGCTGGTCGCCTTCGGCGCCCCAGGTGGATTTCATCTGAACCACGGTGCCATCGGTCATTTTGACGTCGATGACGTGATAATCGGGATGGATGTCTTTTTTCATCTTTCCGTTCCTTACGCTTCGGCGCCAGCCTTGGGCTTGTAGTTCGTGACCTCTGCGATACGCGCGGATTTACCGCGGCGGGTGCGCAGATAGTACAGTTTGGCGCGACGAACGCGGCCACGGCGGACAACGGTGATGCTGTCGATGTTGGTCGAATACAGCGGGAACACACGCTCCACGCCTTCGCCGAACGAAATCTTGCGAACGGTGAACGAACCGGCAATGCCATTGCCGTTGTTGCGCGCGATGCAGACGCCTTCGTAGTTCTGCACACGGGTGCGCGACCCTTCGGTCACCTTATAGCCGACACGAATGGTGTCACCGGCCTTGAAGTCGGGGATGTCTTTCCCCAGGGCGGCAATCTGTTCCGCCTCAAGCTGTGCGATAAGATCCATCGCAGGTACTCCTATATGCTCGTGGTTGGCCCACGAAGTTTGGGCACGGCCTGAGAGCTCTTGGTCTTCACCGGGTCCTGCATGCAGCCCGCCAGAGGTCAGATCGAATGTTCCTTTGGTCTGGTTTGATCTGACACATCCCCGCCGAAGAAAGCCGGGCTTGAAGCCGATAATCAAACCAAAACACCGGAGTCGCAGAATGCGGCACCGGATTGCGGTCGTTTAAGGGTATTGAGTGCCGGGATCAAGAACAAATCGTATGGCGAAGCAGTAGGAATCCGCCTTTCGAAAATCCCACCGTTGCCACAGCGGTCAGATCAGGCATTCTGAAGGAAATTGAAAGAGCAGAAATTTCAGACAGGACCCCATGATGCGAATTGCACTTATGCTGACGATTGCAGCCGCTTTGCTTGTGTCGTGCGGACGCGGCGGCCCGAAACCGCAGGTCGTGGAACCCACGCCGGGTGTGGACAGGACAGCACCGTCCGTAATCTATCCTGATTTTGGTGATGCCGATCCGCATGACTGGGAGGGCCGTCACCCCGGCTTGTATCCGATCCACGGGCTTGACGTCTCGCGCTGGCAGGGACCGATAGACTGGCGCACAGCCAAAGCTTCGGGCGTAAGCTTTGCGTTTCTGAAAGCAACCGAAGGCGGCGATGTGGCGGATCCATTATTCGACGACCACAGGCGCGGTGCTCAGGCGGCGGGCGTGCCGTGGGGGGCTTATCATTACTATTATTTCTGCCGATCGGCCCGGGAACAGGCGCGTTGGTTCATTCAGAACGTCCCGAAAGGGGCAGATCTGCCGCATGTTCTTGACATGGAGTGGACGCCGCATTCCAAGACCTGCACGTTGCGGCCCGATGGCAGAACCGTCCGCGCCGAAGCGCAGCGCTTTCTGGACATTCTCGAACGGCATTATGGCCGGCGTCCCATCGTCTATACGACAGTGGATTTCTTTGCGGATACGGATATCGGGCGTTTGCCCAAAACCGAGTTCTGGTTGCGATCCGTCGCAGGCCATCCGCGTCAGGTCTATCCCAGAACGGTCTGGCGGTTTTGGCAATACACCGGCACCGGGCTGGTGCCGGGGGTTCAAGGCAGGGTGGATATCAACACGTTCAACGGCACCCCAGAAACTTGGGCCAGCTGGAAAGCGCGCCGCTAGTTTTTGGCTGTTCCGTAGGTTTTGATAGTGCCGCCCCCGACCAGGTGGTCCAGCCGCCGTTCGCGTTCGTCACCGAAAGCATTGCGCACCCAGAACGACTCACCCGCGCTCAGTTCGCGTCGTTCGAAACCGCGTGCACGCAGGCAGCGGTCAACCTGATCGATTTCACCCTGCGCGCGCAACTCGTCCTGAAACGGTGCGGTGACCGCAGGCCCGATGACGATGCCCCAAAGCAGGATATTGGTTGCATATCCACCGATTACGGCGCTGTTGCCGCCCTCGTCAGCTTCCTGAGAACAGGAATCAACGGCAACCTTCGCAGAGTGCAGATTGTGACCGGCTTGCGTCGGAACGGACATCCCGAGCGGTTTGGTGGTGCAGGCGGAGGCAACCAGTAACATGCCAAGAAATAGCTTTTTCATAATGCCTTCTGTTTCACTTCTTGTTGCCCAAAAAACCTATGGGACCTGGAGGTGAATAAGTTCAGGTACGTTCAACTTCAAATGGCATTCTGACAAACATCGAAACTGAGGCATCCCGGCCACAACAAGTGGGTCTAGTCCTGGGTTTCCGATGTGGCTTTGACATATTCCGCCCAGATATCAGGACGCCGTTCGCGCGTGATGTCTTGTGCCGTTTTATGCCGCCATTCCGCGATCCGGCCATGATGGCCCGACATCAGAACCTCGGGGATCGGACGCCCTTTCCAATCTGCGGGGCGGGTATACTGGGGGTGCTCCAGCAGACCCGAGGCAAAGCTTTCCTCTTCGGTCGAAGCCTGATTTCCAAGCACTCCGGGAATTAGCCGTACTGTGGCATCGATCAGGGCTTGTGCCGCGATTTCGCCGCCGGTCATGACGAAATCACCCAACGACACCTCTTGCACGCCATAATGTTCCAAAACGCGCTCGTCCACGCCTTCAAAACGACCGCACAGAAGGGTCATGCCGTCACAACGGGCAAGATTCTGCATCATGCGCTGATCCATGCGGCGCCCGCGCGGGCTGAGGTAGATCAGCGGCCAGTTCCCTTGAACGCCTGCCATCGCATGCTCGATCGCGTCACCCAGAACATCGGCCCGCAGAACCATGCCGGCGCCACCCCCGGCCGGGGTGTCATCAACGTTGCGGTGTTTGCCTATACCGAACTGTCGCAAATCCACTGTTTCCAGTTGCCAGAGCCCTTCCTGCAAGGCCTTGCCTGTCAGGCTTTCGCCAAGAACACCGGGAAAGGCGGACGGGAACAGAGTGATGATCTTGGCTTTCCAGACCCCGTGCAGGTCAGGGCTCGGCGTCATCAGCTCGCGTGGTTTCAGGGCAGGACGGATCGCCTTGCGGCCATGGGATCTGCTGGGTTTCTCTGTCATATCTGGCGGGCCAGTTCGTTCTGTGCGGAGTGAATCAGTGCTTTCTTCTGGGCGATCATGGCGGCGTCGTCCAGCGAGGATCGGTTCAGCGCCAGGATTTCCTGTAGCACATCGTCTGAAAATGCATGCGTGCCCTGAGCGGGCCCGACAAGCTGTGACGAAAGCTCGGGCGGCAGGTTCAGAAATTCGGCCAACGGCGCACCCGCACCAAGGCGGTGATTCTGCAACGCCTCCATCCATTCCGTTCTGACGGTAACGGATGGCAGCCGGTTTCGGACGGCGTCAGCGGTTTCCTGAAGGGATGGCAGATGGGCAAGGTCGGAAGAAAAGGTGTCCAAATCCTGCACCATGCGTGATTTCTGTAAGTCATGGGCCCACAGGCTCCGCAGCCATTGATCGCGGGCGCGCAAGGATATGTAGATCGTGATATCGGTCTGATTGCCCAGGAACCGCCGCCGCACGACGCTGACCAGAGTTTCCGCCAGTTCCGGTGCGGCGCCGTAACCTTCACGCTTGTTTCTGCTGGGGCGCAAGCCTGCGAAATTCTCTTCGCTCAGGATCAACCCCCGGCGTGCGCCGAAATCCAGATCGTCCAGAAACGCGTGCAGGTGGCTTCCAAAACCCGCCAATGTGGAATCCAGCCGGTAAAGCGAGTGACGCGTGGCCGCCTCGCTCAAGCCGCTGTTGCGCGTCTTGTAGGGCAGAACCAATGCGAAGCGTGGCCAGATCAGTTTCCGGTTTTCGTGGAGGAAGGACTGTGCTGCGGTCATGCCTGTCTTGTGCAGGCCCAGATGCAGCAGGACCCGACGCATCAGATCAGGCCTTCGGGCGGGTCGGCCACGATACGGCCTTGTTCCAGATCCACCGTGGGTACAACTTGCATCGTGAAAGGCAGAAAAACCGTGGTCTTCAGGCCCGGCCCGTGCAATTCCAACAAGTCCGCGGCCCCGTGGTTCTGCACCGATTTGACCTTGCCCAGCAGGGTGCCTCCGGTGTCATAGACATCCAGCCCGATCAGATCGTTGTGGTAGAACTCATCATCGGGCAGCGAAGGCAGCTGATCGCGCCTTGCATAAAGGCGCAAACCATTCAGGGCATCCGCCTGTTCCTTGGTTTCAACGCCACCAAGGCGGGCCGCGAATCCGTTCTTGATGGTGCGCGTCAATACCACCGGATAACGCTCTTTGCCCGCTTCATCGGTCAGCGGCGAATAGGTCTCGATATCTTCGGGAACGGCGCAAAAGCTTTTCAGCCTAACCTCGCCTCGCACACCGTAAGCCCCCGCGATGCTGCCGACGCAGATCAGATCACTCATTGGCTGCCCCAGTCGTCAAACATATCCCGTTTCTCCATTCGCCAAGCCCGTTGCAGGCTTCGCGCTGGTTGTTGCGCTCGAAGAACACGCCCACAATAAAGGCGATCAACAGCAGAATGGGAAGTCGTATCAATCCGAACATAAGGCCTTACCGTGTTTCGATCGTCAGGCCCTGCGCCCGGGTTTCCCAGCCGACCTGTTCCAGTTCAGGTGTATCCGACATCTGTTCCGGCCGGCCGACACAGAAATAGCCGATCAGGCGCCAGGTTTCAGGAACATTCAGATCGCGCTTCATCTGGTCGGGGTCCAGAATGGAAACCCAGCCCAGCCCCAGCCCTTCCACCCGAAGTGCAAGCCAGAACAAAGTGATCGCGGACACGACAGAGTAGCGCCGCATCTCGGGCATCGTGCCGGCGCCCAGCCCCAGCCCTTTTTCGGTGCTGTCGTCGCAGAAGACGGCCAGTTGCACAGGCGCTTCCTGCATCCCGGAAAGCTTCAGCCTGCTGTATAGCTGCGCCTTGTCCCCCGAGTAGCCCGTCAAAGCGTGGTCATTGGCGGTGCGAAAATTCTTCAGCGCTGCGGCCCTTGCCGCTTCGCTTTCGACGCGGATCACGCGCCAGGGTTCGCTGAGCCCCACTGAAGGGGCCAGTCGAAATGCGTCGAGGCAGCGCGCCAGCACTGCCTCGTCAATCGCATCGGTGCGGAACCGGCGCACATCCCGCCGGAGCCGCAACAACAGGTCGAACTGCGTGCGAAAATCGTCTGTAAAGGGGTGATCCCGCACGCGTGCGCCTGCTTATTCTTCTGCTGCGGCTTCTTCTGCCGGAGCAGCAGCGGCTTCGGCTGCTTCAGCGGCCTTGGCGGCTTTCTCTTCGGCGCGCTCCTGGGCTTTCTTGCCCGGAGTTCCCTTGTTGGGGTTGTTGCGCTCGGCCTTGTCACGGGCACCGGCCGCTTCCAGCATACGTGCGATACGGTCGGTGGGCTGTGCGCCCTGATCCAGCCAGTACTGGATGCGCTCCATGTTCATTTTCACGCGCTCTTCGCTGTCTTTCGGCAACAGCGGGTTGTAGGTGCCCAGTTTCTCGATGAAACGGCCATCGCGCGGCATACGGCTGTCAGCCGCAACGATGCGATAGAAAGGACGTTTTTTCGAGCCGCCGCGGGCGAGACGAATTTTCATTGCCATGGTGGTATCTCCTTTGAATGGCGTGTCCGGCGTGGGTGCCGGTTAGTTCTGGTGTTTGTTGAACCGGAGGTTCACTCTTGATGCTTCCGGTGGTGTCGGATGACTTCCTGAATAATGAAATTCAGGAAAGCCTTGGCGAAATCGGGGTCCAGGTCGGCCTCATTCGCCAGGTCTTCTAACCGTGCGATCTGCGCAGCTTCGCGCGAGGGATCGGACGGGGGAAGGTCGTGTTCGGCCTTGAGCTTGCCAACGGCCTGCGTGTGCTTGAACCGCTCGCCAAGCGTATAGACGAGGATCGCGTCCAGCCTGTCGATGCTTTCGCGATGCTCTTTCAACAGCGTGGCAGCCTGTGTCACGGGGTTGGTCATTGGCCGGTCCTTTCGGTGGTCAAGTCAATCTGCGGATGGCGCCAGATCTGAGCGTGCTTGCCCAGAAGTTCGGCATTCTCAAGCTCCAGCGTTGCACCAAGCCGTTCAGCCAAAGCGCGCGAACGATCATTTGCATGGGCGATGTACGAAATCACGCCGTTCAGGCCCTGATGCCGGGCGGCATGATCACGCGCAGCCGATGCGGCTTCAAAGGCCAGCCCCTTGCCTTCGGCTTCTTCCATCAGGGTCCAACCCAGTTCCGGTTCGGCCCAGCCCGGCACGTAGATCATTCCGGCCCAGCCAACGAATGTGCCGCGGGCCTTTTCGGTCAGGTGCCACAGGCCATAACCCCGCAGCGCCCAATGACCCAGCCGGTTCGACAATGAGCTCCAGCATTCGCGCGCATCCCTGGGACCGCCCACCATATGGCTGCGCTCGGTCGCGAAGAATGCGGTCATCGCGGGCAGGTCATCCAGATGCGGCGCGCGCAGGTTCAGGCGTTCGGTTTCAATTGTGGGAATGGTGAAAGAGGTCATGCGTATGCCTCCATTCCGCCATTCACCAGATCCGAGGGCGCCGGGTGCCGCCAGATTTCGGATTTTCCGAACTTGGGGTGGTCATAGTGATACTCGAACTGCGCGCCCAGACGCTTGGCCACGGCCTTGCTGGCGTGATTGTCCATGTCGATCAGTGAGATCGCGGTTTCCCAGCCCAATACATCATAGGCGTAGGCACGTGCGGTCAGCGCGGCCTCGGTCGCATAGCCCTTGCCGGTGGCGTGGTTCAACAGGGTCCAGCCAACTTCGGGTTCCGGCCAGCCTTCGGGAAACCAAAGCCCGATCCGCCCGATATAGGTGCCGGTGTCTTTTTCATCGACGCTCCAATACCCATAGCCGCGCAAGGCCCAGTGCCCCAGCAGCGAGGCGAGCACCCGCCAAACCTCATCCCTGCGCAGAGGGCCGCCGACGAACTCGGCCGCATCGCTTGCAAAGAAGGCGGTGTCCGCATCGACGTCGGCCTCGGACGGTGCGCGCAGGATCAGGCGTTCGGTTTCCAGCGTCGGGATCGGCATCGCGAATGTCATGCCTGCACCTCGCGGTAGCGCCAGACATGCTGGGTTGGCCCAAAGGCGCTTTCTGCATCGGCATCGCGCGCTGCGCCCAGTCGTTGGGCAAGCGCGTTCGAACGGGTGTTGGATTGCGAAACATAGCTTACGAACTGCCCCGATCCCAGCAGGTCAAATCCGAAATCACGCACGGCGGCGCAAGCTTCGGTGGCATAGCCCTGCATCCGGTGTTCAGCGCCGAACATATAGCCAAGTTCCGGTTCGTGATCGTCCCATTCCAAGCCCAGAATGACGAAGCCAATTGCCCGATCATCACCCTTGAGCGTGACCGTGAACAGGCCGTGACCATGCAGAAGCCAGCCCGCGGTATAATAGGAAAACTCAGTCCACGCGGCTTGCGGGGCGTCGCCAAAGCTGTCCTTGCAGATCGACGTCCACACCGGCAGGTCTTCCAGTGTGGGCACGCGCAGTACCAGCCGCCGGGTCTGAATGACCGGCAGGGCTGCGCGATATTGCGCTGCTGCCATCGCCGCCTTTCCGGACGGGGGCTGGGTACAGCGTGCGGGGGTCACTTTTTCTTTCCGAACCCGCTCAGGCCTGGTGGCAGACCCATGCCGCCGCCCAGACCGGGCATCTTGCCGCCCATGGCCTTGGCCGCCTGTTCCAGCGCCTTGGGATCCATGCCTGCGGCCATCTCCTCGGGGCTGGGGCCGCCTTTGCCGAACATGCCTTTCATGGCCTGTTTTAGCATCTTGCCTTTGCCCATCTTGCCCATCTTCTTCATCATGTCCGACATCTGCCGGTGCATCTTGAGCAGCTTGTTGAGGTCGCTGACCTCCATCCCGGACCCCGCCGCGATGCGTTTCTTGCGGCTGGCCTGAAGGATCTGCGGGTTGGCGCGTTCGCGCTTGGTCATCGACTGGATCATGGCGATCTGCTGGCGCAGGATCCTGTCGTCCAGACCGGCCTGATCCATCTGCTTGGCCATCTTGCCCATGCCCGGCATCATGCCCATCATGCCCTGCATGCCGCCCATCTGGATCATCTGTTCCAGCTGCATCTTCAGGTCGTTCATGTTGAACTGACCCTTGACCATGCGCTTCATCATGCGCTCGGTCTGTTCCATCTCCATCGTTTCCTGGGCCTTTTCGACCAGGGCAACGATGTCACCCATGCCCAGAATTCGACCGGCGATCCGGTCCGGCTCGAATGTTTCGAGCGCGTCCATCTTCTCGCCCAGACCGACAAAGCGGATCGGCTTGCCGGTCACGGCGCGCATCGACAGGGCAGCACCGCCGCGCCCGTCGCCGTCCATCCGTGTCAGGACCACGCCCGAGATACCGACCTTGGCGTCGAACTCTTCAGCGACCTCAACGGCAACCTGCCCGGTCAGCCCGTCGACGACCAGCAGCGTCTCGCGCGGGTCAACCACGTTGCGCACCTGTTCGACCTCATCCATCAGGACTTCGTCGATGTGCAGACGACCCGCAGTGTCGAGCATGTACACGTCGTAACCACCCAGCGTCGCCTGCTGCTTGGCGCGCTTGGCAATATCGACGGGTTTCTGGCCGGGAACGATCGGCAGCGTATCGACGCCGACCTGAGTGCCCAGCACCGCCAGCTGATCCATCGCTGCCGGACGATAGACGTCCAGCGAGGCCATCAGGACCTTCTTGCCCTCTTTCTCTTTCAGACGTTTCGCCAGCTTGCCGGTGGTCGTCGTCTTACCCGAACCCTGCAAGCCGACCATCAGGATCGGCGCGGGCGGGTTGTCGATCTTCAGCGCACCGGGGTCTTCCTCGCCACGCAGGGTGTCAACCAAAGCGTCATGCACGATCTTGACGACCTGCTGGCCGGGGGTGATCGACTTGGTGACTGCCTGACCGGTGGCCTGGCTTTGAACTTTCTTGACGAATTCCCTTGCAACCGGCAGCGAGACGTCGGCCTCAAGCAAGGCAACGCGGACCTCGCGCAGGGCGGTTTTGACGTCTTCTTCGGACAGGGCGCCCTGTTTGGTCAACCGGTCGAAGACGCCAGAGAGGCGTTCGGATAGATTTTCAAACATGCCTGCGGCCTCCTTAGCCGGTTCTGATTTGGCGCCCCATAGATAAGGGCAGACGGGTCAATGCACAAACGCCCCCACGGGCGAAACTCGCTGGTGGGGGGCGATCCCTGAATGACTCAAGGGACCGGAAGATCGAAAGGCTTCCGGATGTTGGGGCGTCATCTACGCCTCTGGGCCGTGCGAGTCAAGATAAGCTATGTGAGTGTCACATTGCGGGCTATTCTGCGTGATTGAAGCTGAGGGAGGGGGCGATGAAGAATGGTCTGCCGCGAAAGACGACCGACTATGTCGGCGAAGTTACCAACACCGATATATGGTCCGGATTCGAGATTCGGCCCAGCGACGTCTTTGTGTGCACACCGCCCAAATGCGGCACCACTTGGACGCAAACACTGGTGCGCATGCTCATCACCGAAACGGCCGACCCCAGCGTGTACGACAACAGGGTCTCACCGTGGCTTGATTGCGGTTTTCGCGATCGGGTCGCGCAGGCGGATGAACTGAGCGCGCAAAGACATCGGCGCTGTATCAAGACACATACCCCGCTTGATGGCATCGTGTTCTCGCCAAATGCGCAATATCTGGTTGTTCACCGCCATCCGGTTGACGTTCATTTTTCAATGCGCCGCCATGTCGAGAATATGAAACATGACTGGCTTGATTACCTGTTCCCCGACGATCTGTCGGAAGCTTTCGACATGTTTTTGAACCGGCCCGCGTCATCCAAGGGCACAGATAACCTGACCCTCAGATCGATCATTCATCACTTCCATTCCTTTTGGATGTATCGCGACCTGCCCAACATTCATTTTCTGCACTATGCCGAGCTCAGCCGGGATCTTCCGGGACAGGTCGCGCGGCTTGCACGGATCATGGACATCGAAATTAACTCGGATCTGGTCAAGCACATAGCCGAGGCCGGCAGTTTCGGATCGATGAAAAACAATGCCATACGTCTGGAGCAAACCCCCGGATTCACCAGCGGGTTTCACGACTTTGCGCAGTTCTTCTTTTCGGGCACAAGCAACAAGTGGGAAGGCAAACTGACCGAGCAGGACATGGCGCAATATGACGCCTGCATTTCCCGGCTGGTCTCAGCCGAAGAACGCTTGTGGCTGGAACGCGGCCTGGCCTCTTAATTCGTCCCGACTGCGCGACGGTCTTGGCCGGGCTTAGATGGAAGCCAGTCATTCACCGCCTCGGCCAACCGGTGAGAGCCGGAGCCGCCGGAAAACGCTTCGACAATTGGATGGCGACCCGCGCTCATGCCTTTCTCAAGAACAAGGACCGGGCGATACAGCGTCGAGGTGCCGTTTTTGCCTCGGGATGTCGTGCTTTCGATTTCTGCGTGGGACAGGTTGGACAGTTTGTGTTCAACCGCTTCATAACCAAAAACCGATTGGCGGCGAATCAGGATACTGTCTTTGTGCCGATCCAGAATGATCTGAACCCGTCTTACGAAAGCGCAAAACGCACCAAACCCAAGACCGCCTCCGCCAAGGGCAAAGATCAGGCCGAACCAGATGCCTTCGCCGCCCGTGCTCATCAGAAAAATACCGGGTCCGACAAAGGCCAGAATGAAAATGACCAACGTGATACCGATGAACCAGGGCGTATTGGCGATGATCAGTTGGTTCGGGGTGTCTCGGGTCACTTTCATGGCGGTACGCTAGCACCGTTCCAACACGCTGTTCCAGTTTGTTTCATCACCGTCTTGCGTGAAATCAGGCTGAAACGCGCAGGGCCAGGGCAGCACCGTCCTTGATCTCAGGCAGTGCGGTTGGCGGGGTCAAGGCGAGGTTCGGCAAGCCAGACGCTGACTGCGCCTGTGATGCGCGCGATTTTCATTCGGGCGGGTATCACCCACGCAATTGTATCTCTCGCGCTTGAATTCCAAGCTTTGTTGCGCGATGAGCAATCCCCAAAAAAGCGAGGGCTTCATGGACGCTTCATCCACCTATCAGGACACTTTGCCGCTGAGTTCGGACGCATTGCTTGCGCAGATGGAAGATTGGGGGCTGACCTATCGCCTGCATACCCATGTGCCATTGCGTACGGTCGAGGATGCAAAGGCGGTGGAAGACCAGTTCATGACACCCGGAGAGAACGCGCTGAGGGTCAAGAACCTGTATCTGCGCGACAAGAAAAAGCGCAACTATCTGGTGACCTTGGAACAAAGTCGCGAGATTGATCTCAAAGCTTTGGGGGCCGAGTTGGGCGTAGGCAACCTGTCCTTCGGCTCGGCGGACCGGCTGTTTCAGAATCTCGGCATACGCCCCGGCGCGGTCAGTCCGCTGGCGATGATCAACGGTGTTCAGAATGATGTCAGGTTCTTCATGGATGCGGCGGCGCAGCAGGCCGAGGTGATTTACATGCACCCCCTTGTCAACGACCGTACTGTGGTCCTGACGCGGGCCGACATGCTGGCCTTTTTCGAGCGCATCGGCTGCGCGGTTACGTGGTTGCCCTGATTACATCAGCGCCTCTTTCAATGCGGCGGCAACATGCGCGGCTGACGGGTTGACGAACAGATGCCCGTCAGCTTCGAACACCGGATCGTCCAGGTGGTTGGGAAAAGCCAGTGGAAGCTCGGTACAGGCCAGCAGGATGGCGGTTCCGGGGCTGGCGTGCTTGTCGCAAAACGCCAGCAGTCGGGCGCGGGCCATGTCAGACGCACCACCATAGAAATCACTGTCGATCATGGCCTGCATCTGGGAAATCTCGGGTTCGGGCAACCGTTCATTCGCGGCAATGCCTTCGGCGGCCAGTCGATCCGAATAGTTGGTGGCCTGCATCGTCACGGTTGTTCCCAGGACCAGAGCCCGTGATGCGCCGGTACCTGCCGTCGCCTCGGCGGTTGCGTCAAAGATGCTGAGGATCGGCATCGAGACACCCTGCCGTATCGCGTGAAGCCGCGCATGGGGGGTGTTGGACGCGATAATGCCAAAATCGCACCCGGCGCGTTCGAGAGTCAGCAGGGCATCGCGGAACACCGCGTCAAAATCCGCCCAGCTTGCCTCATCACCGGCGACTCCGCGCAGGGCGCGCGTTCTGGCCTGCGTAACGGATTCGATGGTCATCGGTGGGATCGGCAAAGGCGAACCATGGCCGCGTTCCGCGTGATAACGCCCGGCCCCTTCGGCAATCGCCCGGTAGTAATCGACGGTCGAGGCCCAGCCCACACCGCCCAGAATGCCGATTTTCTTCATGTGGCCCATCCAGTCTGCCTGTTTGCTCGCATGCAGACTGGACGTTTCCACGCTCGTTGGCCAGAGGCGATCAGGCTGCAAGCTCCGCAACCGCCTTGTGGGCACTTTCCAGCGCCGCATCCGGGTTCACGGCCATCTGATCCGCGGCGATGACGTCGACGTCATGAATGCCGATGAAGCCCAGAACGTGGCGCGCGTAATTGGTGGCGAAATCAGCTTCGGATCCGACAGGAACACCGCCCGATGCGATGGCCAGAATGGCACGTTTCCCTTCCAGCAGGCCTTTGGGTCCGTTTTCCGTGTAGGAAAAGGTCAGGCCCGCGCGCGCCACGAGGTCGACCCAGGCCTTGAATGCGGCAGGCACCGAAAAGTTGTAGATCGGCAGGCCGATGACGATGGTGTCGGCCTCTTGCAGTTCGGTAACCAGTTCGTCCGACAGGGCCAGCCGGTCGCGCTGTAGATCGTCGCGCTGCTCGGCGGGGGTGAAATTGGCGGCGATCCAGTCTTCTGTCAGCAGGGGCAGGGGGGTGGCCAGATCGCGGCGGATGATGCGGTCTGCGCCCAGTTGCTTGACCACACGGTCAGACAGATCGCGCGTGGTCGAGTTCACGCGGCGGGCGGATGAGTCGATGTGAAGGATCGTTTTGGTCATTGTCTTAGTCCTTTTGGTCAGGGGAATCTTGTCCTGCGCCCAATATGATTGTTGCGTTGATGAACAAAACTCGGATACATCAACAGTTATTGTTGGAAATTGCACAGTGACGACATTGCCATGGATAATTGGGATGAGGTGAGAACCGCCTATCAGGTGGCACGCATGGGGACGGTCAGCGGCGCGGCAGAGGTTCTGGGCGTTCACCACGCCACCGTGATCCGTCACATTGATGCGATCGAGGCGCGATTGGGTGTCAAACTGTTCCAGCGCCATGCCCGTGGGTATACGCCGACCGAAGCAGGCGACGATCTGTTGCGTGTGGCCCAGGCGACCGAAGATCAGTTCAACCAGCTTGTCGGCCGGATGAAGGGACGCGGAGACGATGTCTCGGGTGAATTGGTCGTGACTTCCCTGGGGTCTCTTGCCCCGTTGGTGGTGCCGACGCTCACCGCGTTTCAAAAGATGCATCCGGACCTGATCGTGCGATACCTGACGGGCGACCGGCTGTTCCGGCTGGAATACGGTGAGGCGCATGTGGCGATCCGCGCCGGATCGGCCCCTGATCAACCCGACAATGTCGTCCAGCCTTTCCGGCAAGAGGAAGTTGGTCTTTATGCCAGCGCCTCGTACATCGAACGGTTCGGCAAGCCATCCGGAATCGAAGATTTTGCACGCCATCACTTCGTCAGTTCCGATGATGAGACCAGCCGCGCGCCGTTCACACGCTGGTTGCGCGCGACGGTACCCGCCGATCGCATCACCTTCCGCTGTACCAACAACTTCTGCATGCGCGAGGCCGTTCTGGCCGGTGCCGGCATTGGCTTCATGGCCCGTTGGGAGGCTGCCCGCCACGACAATCTGGTCGAGGTGATTGATCCGCTGCCGGAATGGTTCGGCAATCTGTGGCTGGTGACCCACGTGGACTTGCACCGCACCACCAAGGTACAGGCCTTTCTGAGCTTTCTGAAAGAAGAAGCCAAAGGCTGGCAGCCATGAGCCCGCAGATGCGTGGCCATCTGGCCATGCTTGCCTTTTCAGCCCTTGTGGCAGGCAGCTTTTCGTTGGGGTCCATGATCGCCAACGAAATCGCGCCAGCCGCCCTGAATGCGGTTCGCTTTGCGATTGCGGCTGCCGTGATTGGTTTGGCCGCACTGGCGACAACCGGCCTGCCGCGCAGCGCCGCGCAGGCCCCTTGGCGCTATCTGGTGCTCGGGGCTTTGTTCGCCACCTATTTCGTCCTGATGTTCTATGGGTTGCAAACCGCCCCACCTGTCAGTGCGGCGGCGGTGTTCACCCTGACACCAGTTGTCTCTGCCATGGCGGGGTGGGTCTTGTTGCGTCAGATCACCACGCCGCGCATGGCGCTGGCCCTGAGCATTGGCGCTGTGGGCGCGCTATGGGTGATCTTTCGGGCCGACTGGCAGATGTTCCGTGCCTTTGAAATCGGTGGCGGAGAAATCATCTATTTCTGGGGCTGCGTCGCCCATGCGATCTACACGCCCATGATCCGCAAACTGAACCGAGGAGAGCCCGCCGTGGTGTTCACCTTCGGAACGCTGGTCGCCGGGTGCCTGTTGTTGGTCGTGTTCGGCTGGTCCGACCTGATGGCCACCGATTGGGCTGCGCTTCCGGCTATTGTCTGGATCGGCCTGTTCTATATTTCGTTCTTTGCAACGGCAGCCAGTTTTGTGCTGGTGCAGTTTTCCTCACTCCGGCTGCCGTCGGCCAAGGTCATGGCCTATACCTATCTGGTACCCAGCTGGGTCATTCTGTGGGAGATTGCGCTGGGCAAAGGCGTGCCAACCGGTTTGATCCTGGGTGGTGTGGCGCTGACAATCATCGCCCTGCTGATGTTGTTGAAAGAGGAAGTCCCGCCCTCAGTTCCAGTTCGTCGCGCCATGGAATAAGCCACATCTGCGCTGGAAATACATGGCAGATCCAAGATGCATTCCAGAGGTGGAATTTGTTGAGCCAGATCAAGGCGCCCCTGCGGCACCTCCATTAGCTTCGTCAGCAGGCTAAAGGAGGAGATCATGTTCAAACACATCATGTTGCCGGTTGACCGGCATCTACCGCCCGAGGTTCGCAAAGCGGCCGATGTCGCTGCGCAAGTTGCAAAATGGCAGGGGGCCAAAATCACTCTGGTCAGCGTCACCGGGGCCCATATGGGTGAATCCTCGGAAACCGAAGCCGAGATTGACAAGGAACTGGCAGAGTTCACCGAACAGTTGGCCGCAGAAAGTGGATCCGACGTTTCCATGCGCAAAATCCATTCGGTCGACGTTGCTGCGGAAGTGGACAGTGATCTGACCCGCGCTGCCGAGGAGATTGGCGCAGATCTGGTCATTGTCGGTACCCACGCACCCCGGATCACCGACTACATTTTTTCCAGCCACGCCGGGTATTTGGCGAAACACGCCAGCATGTCGGTTTTTGTGGTGCGCTAGGCCTCGCCCGACTTTGGCAGTTCAGCTTCCAGAAACCGCTCGAACGCGTCCAGATTGACGGGCTCGAATTGTCCGAACCCCTGCATCCAGACCGAGGCGGCGCGCAAGGCGTCAGGTTCCAGCTTGCACCATTTTACCCGCCCGCGTTTTTCCTGACTGATCAGACCGGCCTTGGTCAGGATGACCAGGTGTTTGGAGATCGCGGCCAGCGACATCTCGAACGGTTCGGCCACATCCGTCACCGCCATGTCATCCTCCAGCAGCATCGCCAGAATGGCGCGGCGGGTGGGGTCGGCGAGGGCCGCAAAGACTGTGTCGAGATCGTTGGACATGTGACCGCTCAACCATAGCCGTCGGGATTGGTCAACCATTTGGTTGAATATGCGGATTCAGGGCTTTGGCGGTGCAACGGCGGTCATCGAAACGAATGGCGCGTCTTGGGTCTTGTGAAAATCATAACAAATTCAATATTTTAGACTGCGTCAACGAGGGCATTCAAGGTCGTTGACTCTGCGCGCGCCGCGCCTTAGCACCATGCCCAAGACTGTACGAGGGAAACGCCCGTGACCGATGATGACCAAAAGCAGCGTATGGCGCAGCTGGAGGCCAAGATCGAGGCGGCGAAAAAGGCCAAGGCGCCAAAACCTCGTGCGGACGCTGACGTGTCCGGGGGCGAGCTTGCCTGGCGGATGGTCATCGAAATGGTTTCCGGTCTTGGGATCGGATTTGGCATCGGATACGGGCTGGACAGCCTGCTCGGGACGATCCCGATCTTTCTGGTGCTGTTCACACTGCTGGGCCTTGTCGCGGGCGTGAAGGTTATGCTCCGCAGCGCGAAAGAGGCTCAAGATAAACAAACGGCGGCATCGGCTGCCGAGAAGGACGAGAGGGACTGAACGTGGCAACTGAGACCACCGCAGCAGAAGGCAGCAGCCTGGTATTCCACCCGATGGATCAGTTCATCGTCAAGCCGCTGTTCGGCGACGGTGCGGTAGGCATGTTCACGGTCACCAACGTGACTCTGTGGTTGTTCTTTGCGGTGCTGGCCGTAACAGCTCTGCTGGTTCTGCCCACATCCAAACGTGCCATTGTGCCGACGCGTATGCAGTCGGTGGCCGAGCTGGCCTATGGCTTCATCTACAAGATGCTGGAAGACATCTGCGGCAAGGAAGGCGTCAAGTACTTCCCTTATGTCATGACCCTGTTCATGTTCATTGTCGTGGCGAACTTCCTGGGTCTGATCCCGACCTCGTTCACCACCACATCGCATTTCGCCGTGACCATCCCCCTGGCACTGGCCGTGTTCCTGACCGTGACCATTCTGGGTTTCGTCAAGAACGGCGCCGCGTTCCTGGGTCTGTTCTGGGTGTCCAGCGCGCCGCTGGCGCTGCGTCCGATTCTGGCGATCATCGAGCTGATCTCGTACTTCGTGCGGCCGGTCAGCCACTCCATTCGTCTTGCCGGCAACGTCATGGCAGGCCACGCGGTTATCAAGGTTTTCGCAGGCTTCGCCGCGATTGCCGTGATCTCGCCCGTGTCGGTTCTGGCGATCACCGCAATGTACGGCCTTGAGGTCCTGGTGGCCTTCATTCAGGCCTACGTATTCACCATTCTGACCTGTGTTTATCTGAAAGATGCGCTGCATCCTTCGCACTAAGGTCCGATACCCCAACATCGAAACTTCCAATTCGTAAGGAGATACATCATGGAAGGCGATCTCGCACACATCGGCGCAGGCCTGGCAGCAATCGGTTCCGGCGCAGCCGCAATCGGGGTGGGCAACGTAGCAGGCAACTTCCTGGCCGGCGCCCTGCGCAACCCTTCGGCGGCTGCTTCGCAGACCGCGACCCTGTTCATCGGTATCGCATTCGCAGAAGCGCTGGGCATCTTCGCATTCCTGGTCTCGCTGCTGCTGATGTTCGCCGTCTGATCTACGGAACCTGATCCTTACGCGCAGGTGGGCCCAAGCCATAGCGGCCCACCTGTTGTAAAGACAACGTTCCGACGGAGGACATCATGGCGACTGAACCCATTAGCGAAGAAGTGGTTGGCTCGTGCGTCGACTCGCATGGCTCTGCCATCGGGATGCCGCAGCTCTGCTTCGATTGGTTCCCCAACCAGATTTTCTGGCTGGTCATTACGCTGGTCGTCATCTTTCTGGTCCTGTCCCGCGTGGCCCTGCCGCGCATCGCGGCAATCCTGGCTGAGCGTCAGGGGACCATTACAAATGACCTGGCTGCGGCCGAAGATCTGAAGGCCAAGGCGGTCGAGGCCGAAGAGGCCTATAACAAGGCGCTGGCCGATGCCCGTGCCGAAGCGCAGCGGATCGCTGCCGAAGCACGCGCTGAAATTCAGGCTGGACTGGATGACGCGATTGCCAAGGCGGACGCGGAAATCGCTGCCAAGGCGGCTGAATCGGAAAAGGCAATCGCCGAAATCCGTGCCGGTGCGCTGGAAAGCATTCAAGTGGTTGCCAAGGATACGGCGGCTGAACTGGTCACCGCACTGGGCGGCGAGGCAGATGCCAAAGCCATCAACAGTGCCGTAGACGCACAGACGAAAGGATAAGTGACATGCGGAACACTCTTGCCCTTATCCTGACCGTTGGTGCAGCCAGCCCCGCGCTGGCGGCAAGCGGCCCGTTCTTTTCGCTTGGCAATACCGACTTTGTCGTCCTGCTGGGCTTCATCGTCTTCATCGCGGTCCTGTTCTACTTCAAGGTCCCCGGTATGATCGGCGGTGCGCTGGACAACCGTGCCGAAGGCATCAAATCCGAACTGGACGAAGCCCGTGCTCTGCATGAAGAAGCACGCAGTTTGCTGGCCTCGTACGAGCGCAAGCAGCGTGAAGTTCAGGGGCAGGCCGATGCGATTGTCGCGGCAGCGAAGGAAGACGCAGCCCTAGCGGCAGAACAGGCGAAAGCTGACTTGGAAAAGTCGATCGAGCGTCGTCTTGCCGCAGCTCAGGACCAGATCGCTTCGGCCGAAGCGTCTGCACTGAAGGAAGTGCGTGATCAGGCCGTTTCGGTTGCGGTTTCGGCGGCCAGCTCGGTTCTGGCAAAGCAAATGACCGCAGCGCAGGCCAACAAGCTGATCGATGCATCGATTGCAGACGTGGATGCCAAGCTGCACTGACGGGTGACCCCGACAGACAAGTGATACAGACGACCCGAGAGCTTTTGGCTGTCGGGTCTTTTGTTTTTGTCGTGCTTCTGTTTCTGTTGTTTCAAACACTCCGAATCCTACGACCTGCCGGGGATCAGGTTGATAGGAGCGCCCTGATGGGGGCGTGACATTTACAGGGAAAGACAGGCGGTGTCAGGCAACGCAGTTTCGATGAATATTGTCGGTGTCGTCCGAAATGGCGGGTCGGCGCTGATCGACACGATCAACAGGATCGAAAACCTGTCTGCGCAGTTGCATCGGTTCACCGTCACCATTGCCACGAACGACAACACGGATGGCACGGATCAAGTGTTGTCCGACTATGCGGACCAAAGCAGGCATGTCGATATCATGCGACTGGATGGTCTTGCGTCAGAATTGCCAAACCGGGTCGAGCGTATCACGGCGGCCAGAAATGCAGTTCTCAAAAAACTCGAGGATCAGGACACGGACCTGGAGTTGACGCTGGTGTTGGATCTGGATGGTCCGAATACCTGCCTGGATGCCCAGGCGGTTCTGACAGCAGCGCAGCGGGTCGCCCCGTTGTGGGAGGGTGTTTTCGCCAACCCAAAACCAGCATATGACGATATCTACGCTTTGCGTTGTTCGGGTTGGTGTGATGAAGACGTGTGGCAACGCATTCAAAGCACGCGCCGGCCGCTGTTCGGGCGTCGCAAGTGGCGCCGGTCTGTCATGAAGTCCGCTGTTTTTGACCGCCAGTTTCACATTCCTGCCGATACGCCCCTGATCCCGGTCGACAGCGCATTCGGCGGTGCCGGGTTGTATAAATCCCGCGCGCTGCGAGGGTTGCGCTATACTTGCCGGGACGAAAAAGGCCAACAGGTGTGCGAACATGTAATGCTGCACAAACGTCTGAGAGATCGCGGCGCAAGGCTGTTCATCGACCCGGCGCTGACGACACTGGCCGCGGAGAACCGTCTGGGAGAAGGCAGCGGCGCGCCGTTCCCCCGACATCTGCTGCCAGCCGCGTCAGGCGCTGCCTAGTCCCGGCCTTGCCCTGCCAAGTCTGCAAAATCCGGACCGCGCTCAGCCCCGCCCGGTTTCGTGTTGCAGCCTTTGTTGCGCAATAGCTTCGTTCCGATCGGCCTTTTGCTGGTCCGCCATGCAGCGTTCCACAAAATCCAAATGGCGTTCGATTGCATTTCGGGCGGCCAGAGGATCACGCTCTTGCAGCGCCGCATTGATGGCGCGGTGCTGATCCAGGATGGCCTCGCGGGTGGCGCGCTGACGGAACATGGTCTGACGGTTGTAGAACACCCCCTGCACCAGGAGGTCATACATCGACCGCATCATGTGCAGCATCACCACATTGTGGCTGGCTTCGATGATGGCCATGTGGAACTCGGCGTCCAGCTGCGCCTCGTCATTCGCGGCGTTTCGGTTGTGGGCCGCCTGCATCTTGTCAAAGATCGCCTGAACGACCTTTAGGTCGCTGTCTGACCCCAGGCGCGCCGCCCGTTCCGCCGCCAGCCCTTCCATGTCACGGCGAAAGGACAGGTAATCGAATACGGCTTCTTCATGGCTGCCAAACAGGCGGATCAGTGCCGGTGAAAAGGCAGAGCCCAGAACCTCGGCCACATAGATCCCGGATCCGGCTTTCGCGGTCAAAAGGCCCTGTTCCTGAAGGTCGGCAATCGCATCTCGCAGGGACGGGCGCGAAACGCCCATGCGCTCTGCCAACTCCCGCTCGGATGGCAGGCGCTCGCCGGGGCGCAGGATGCCTCGCAGGATCAAAAGCTCGATCTGGCGAACGACTGCGAGCGACAGCTTTTCCGTCTGAACTTTGTGAAATGGCATCTCTTCTTCCGAAATTGGTCAATTCATTTGACCATGGACGTCGGTGCTGTTCAAGAATCCCCGGTCGCATCCATTGAATAATTAGGTCAGTAATATTGACTTTAATAGTGGAGAGCTTAGGCTGCGCCGAATTGAGATCGGAGGAGCCTCATGTCCCAACACCCTTTGTTTGCCACCCGGGCCTCGCGAATGAAAGCGTCAGAGATTCGCGAATTGCTGAAGCTGCTTGACCAACCCGGCATCATTTCCTTTGCCGGTGGGATTCCTGATCCCGCACTGTTTCCCGCCGATGCGTTTGCACAGGCGTTTCAGCAGGCCCTGGGGCCGGATTTGCAAGCGCAGGCGCTGCAGTATTCGGTCAGCGAAGGCTATGTCCCATTGCGGCAGTGGCTGGCGCAGCACATGCGCGAAATCGGGGTGGCCTGTGACATCGACAACATCCTGATCACCTCGGGGTCACAGCAGGCGCTGGACTATCTGGGCAAGCTGTTCCTGTCCCCCGGTGACACGGCCCTGGTCGGGTGGCCCACTTATCTGGGCGCGCTGGCTGCATTCAACGCCTACGAGCCACGCTTTGACCGGCTCAATGGCAATCAGGGGGCCAAGGAATACAAGGCCGCAGCGGGCGCAGGCGCAGTGAAATTTGCCTATCTGTCGGCGGATTTTGCGAACCCGACAGGAGAAACCGTGGACTTGCAGGGCAGAGAGGCTCTGCTGGATCTGGCCGAGGAACTGGATTGCGCGTTGATAGAGGACGGAGCCTATCAGGCTCTGCGCTATGACGGGGATCCTATCCCCCCCATACTGTCATTGGAGCAGGCCCGCAAAGGGTCAATCGAGGACTGTCGGACGATCTATTGCGGCAGTTTCTCGAAAACGCTGTCGCCGGGTTTGCGTATGGGATGGGTCGTTGCGTCCAAGCCAGTCATTTCCCAAATGGTGCTGTTGAAACAGGCAGCTGACCTTCATTCCGCGACCATCAACCAGATGGCTGTGCATCAGGTGGCGCAGGCCTGTTTCGACACCCATATTCCGAAAGTACGAAATGTCTATCGCGCCCGTCGTGATGTGATGCTGAACGCCATGGACCAGCATATGCCTGACGGGGTGGAATGGACACGTCCCGAGGGGGGAATGTTCATCTGGGTCACGTTGCCCGAGGGGATGGTTGGCTCTGACCTGCTGGCGCGTGCGCTGGACACCGTCAAAGTAGCATTTGTTCCGGGGCAGGCGTTCTTCCCGGATGGCAGCGGGACAAATACCATTCGTCTCAGTTTTTCAAATTCTGACGAGGCGACAATACGCGAAGGCATTCGCCGACTGGGAGAGGTGCTGCGGGCCTGACGTCCGGTAAGGCTCTGTTAACCAAAATGCTGCAACTCTGCGGCATGATCCGGTTTCTCGCACCTCTGTTGCTGGCCGCCTGCGCCGCCGGCACTCCGCATTTCCGCGACGTTCCAGCCACGCGCGTGGCTGTGAATGGCAGTGTCTTTGATGTGCGTGTGCGCGGCGACCTGGCCGAGGCTGTGCGGATCAACGCGCAATACGCCCCTCGGCTGGGCCCGGTCCGGGATCGCGCCGCTTTAGCGATGGCACAGGTTTCGGGATGTCCAATTCTGGACGTGCTTGGGGATGCAGCCGTGACCGTTGGGGTTTTGGGGTGTGACCGCGATGCGGGTGAGCGGCTTTTGCTGACGGCCGTCTCGACCCCCAATTACGAATGCATCGACTTTGGTCTTTATGAAAACGTCGGTGGGGAAAACGGGTATCAGGTCTTTGAATGCACGCCGTATTGAGATGCGCGCGTTCTTGCGTATTTCGGCAAGATGTTGTGGATAACTCGGGCTGATATCCCATATCCTGCGCAACTCCGTTGACTCAGACCCCATCCCTTGCGCAAACTTCCAACGCACAGGAATCATGGGACACGCAGCCATTGCGTTTCAACAAGCTCAAACTGACCGGCTTCAA
Organism: Ruegeria sp. HKCCA0235A; assembly: GCF_013033235.1. NCBI lineage: Bacteria > Pseudomonadati > Pseudomonadota > Alphaproteobacteria > Rhodobacterales > Roseobacteraceae > Ruegeria > Ruegeria sp. HKCCA0235A. The sequence goes on from NZ_WQDQ01000004.1 coordinate 314,025, forward strand.
AAGCTTTGTTGATCCGACCGATTTGATCATCGCGGACGGGTTGACCGGTGTGGTGGGCCCGAATGGTTGCGGCAAATCCAACCTTCTGGAAGCTTTGCGTTGGGTGATGGGTGAAAACCGCCCCAAATCCATGCGCGGTGGCGCGATGGAAGACGTGATCTTTGCCGGGGCCGCCACGCGACCCGCGCGCAACTTTGCCGAAGTTGTCCTGACCATGGACAACTCGGAACGTCTGGCGCCGTCGGGGTTCAACGACAGCGATCAACTGGAAATCGTTCGCCGCATCACCCGCGATGTGGGCAGTGCCTACAAGACCAATGGCAAAGACGTTCGTGCGCGCGATGTGCAGATGCTGTTTGCCGATGCTTCGACCGGTGCGCATTCGCCCGCGTTGGTCGGACAGAACCGCATTGCCGAGTTGATCAACGCCAAGCCGCGCGCCCGGCGCCGCATTCTGGAAGAGGCCGCCGGGATCTCGGGCCTGTATCAGCGTCGCCATGAGGCCGAGCTCAAGCTGAAAGGCACCGAAGCCAACCTGACCCGCGTCGATGACGTGCTGGAGCAGTTGGGCGGACAACTGGCCCAGCTTGCGCGTCAGGCCCGTCAGGCGGCCCGCTATCGTGAAATTGGCGAACAGCTGCGTCAGGCCGAGGGGATGCTGCTGTATCGACGCTGGAAAGAGGCCGACATGGCCCGCCAGCAGGCCGAAGAAAAACTGCGTGAGCGGATCACCGAAGCCTCCCGTGCCGAGGCTGAAGCCCGCGCTGCCGCCGCAAAACGTGCCGAGATCGAGGAAACCCTGCCGCCGCTGCGCGAGGAGGAGGCCATTGCCGCCGCCGTGCTGCAACGCCAGCAGGTGCAGCGCGATCAATTGTCCGATCAGGAAACCCGCGCCCGTCAAGCGATCGAGACGCTGACCAACCGAATCCAGCAGCTGGCCAACGATATCGAACGCGAAGCCGGATTGAACCGCGATGCGGGACAAATGATTGAGCGGCTGGAATGGGAAGCGCGCGAACTGGCCAAAGCGGCAGAAGGTCACGATGAGAAAGTGGCCGAAGCGGCGGAAATCGCCCGCGAGGCAGCCTCGATCCTACAGGAACGCGAAGACTACCTGTCGCAGCAAACCGAAGATATGGCCCGTCTTGTCGCCCGGCACCAGTCCGCCCAGCGTCTGGTCGAAGACAGCCGCAAGACACTGGCCCGATCCGAAAGTGAAGAGGAAGAAGCCCGGAAAGCCGTGGACGAGGCCAAGACGGCCCTGATCCGCGCCAGCGAGGCGTTTGAAGACGCCCAATCGGGCGAAGAAGAAGCCCGTGAAGCGGTGGAAGCCGCCGAAGAGGCGCTTGCCGCGGCGGATGAACTGCGCAACGAAACGCAAGCGCGCGAAGCCGAGGCTCGGGCGAGACGGTCCGAGGCAGAAGGCGAGCTGGGCGCGATCCGGGCCGAAACCACGGCGCTGGCCAAGCTGGTGGAACGCGACACGGCGGAAGGCGGTCAGGTGCTGGACCTGCTGCGCGTCGAACCCGGTTATGAAAAGGCTTTGGGTGCTGCTCTGGCCGACGATCTTCGCGCGCCGCTGGTCGAGGGTGACGGGCCATCCGGCTGGGTGCAGGTGGCTGGATATGACAGCGACCAGCCATTGCCTGAAGGGGCCGAGCCTCTGGCGCTTCATGTATCGGGCCCCGATCGTCTCAGCCGACGCATTGCGCAAATCGGGTTGGTGGATGCGGATCAGGGCGCACGGTTGCAGGCATCGCTGAAACCCGGCCAGCGTCTGGTGTCCCGCTCGGGCGACCTTTGGCGCTGGGACGGGTTCCGTGCCTGGGCCGAAGACGCGCCAAGCGCTGCTGCTCTGCGGTTGGAGCAGCTCAACAAGCTGGAAGCACTGAAACAGGACCTTGCCCGTGCCGAAGCACAGGCTGACGGTGCCCGTGCCGCGCATGAGGCGCTGTCTCAGCAATTGGCGGATGTGACCGAGGCAGACCGGCGCGCGCGTGAGGCCCGCCGTGCTGCTGATCAGCGCATGGCCGAAACCGCGCGCGCACTGTCGCGGGCCGAGGCCGACCGCAATCTGGCCCAGGGCAAGCTGGAAACTCTGACCCTCGCCGTTGACCGCCACAAGGACGACGCCACGGCCGCCCGCGCGCAACTGCGCGACGCCGAAGCGGCTTTGGCCGGTCTGGGTGATCTCGACAGTGCCCGCGCACAGGTCGAAGACATCAAGCAGACGGTCGAGGCGGCGCGGATCACCATGCTGACCCACCGTTCGACTCATGACGAGCTGCGCCGTGAGGGGGACGCTCGCACGCGTCGTACCCAGGAGGTCGCGAAAGATCTCAGCGGGTGGCGCCACCGTTTGGAAACGGCTGAAAAGCGGATTTCCGAACTTGCCGAGCGCAAGGAAAGCTCGGAAGAAGAGCTGACGGAGGCCATGGCCGTGCCCGGCGAAATCGCCGAGGCGCGTGAGGAGCTGAACGAACAGATCGAAGCCGCCGAAGCACGGCGCGCCGAAGCCGCCGACAAATTGGCCGAAGCCGAGGCTATGCACCGTGAAATCGTTCTGGCCGAACGGGAGGCCGAGCGTCTGGCATCAGAAGCGCGCGAAAGCCGTGCCGCGGCCGAGGCGCGCTGTGACGCGGCCAAGGAAAGTGTTGTCGCGGCGGCCGAACGGATCGCCGAGGATCAGCAACTGACCCCGAACCAATTGCTGAACCAGTTGGACGTGAACCCCGACCAGATGCCAGCTGCGGACGTTCTGGAATCCGAAGTGAACCGTCACAAACGTCAGCGCGACGCGATGGGGGCCGTGAACCTGAGGGCCGAGGAAGACAGCAAGGAAGTTCAGGAAGAATTCGATACGCTCAGCAGCGAAAAAGCCGATCTGGAAGAGGCAATCAAGGCGCTGCGCAGCGGGATCGCCAGCCTCAACCGCGAAGGGCGCGAGCGGTTGCTGACCGCGTTTGAACAGGTGAATTCGAACTTTGCCATGTTGTTCAAGCATCTCTTTGGGGGCGGCGAGGCCAATCTTGTGATGGTCGAAAGTGACGACCCGCTGGATGCGGGCCTTGAGATCATGTGCCAGCCGCCTGGCAAGAAACTGTCGACTCTCAGCCTGCTGTCGGGCGGAGAACAGACCCTGACGGCGACCGCGCTGATTTTCGGCGTCTTCCTTGCCAATCCAGCTCCGATCTGCGTGCTGGACGAGGTTGATGCGCCTTTGGATGATGCAAACGTGACGCGTTTCTGTGATCTGCTGGACGAGATGTGCCGCCAGACTGACACGCGGTTCCTGATCATCACCCACCATGCGGTGACGATGGCGCGCATGGATCGCCTTTTCGGTGTCACAATGCAGGAACAGGGAGTCAGCCAACTGGTTTCGGTCGATCTGAAGAAGGCCGAACAGATGGTCGCCTGACCGCTCACTGGAAGTTTATGACGGTTGCGGCTCTATCGCGCTAACGTGAGCGCATGACGCGCTTCCTGATCCCCGCCCTCATCGCCGCCGGCCCTGTATTTGCAGCCGACTGGCCCGTCAAAACCGGGGATACGCCCCTTACAGCCGCAGAGCTTGATGCTTTGGCGGGGCAGACACTGACCTTTTACGACGACGGACAGGCCAAATTCTCGGCCGGGGGCGCCTATTCCTACACATACGCAAGCGGAGATTCTGCCTTTGGAACTTACGCGATTGCCGATGATGGCAGCGTGTGCATCGCGTACCGCAATGGGTTCAGCCGCTGTGATCTGTACGTGCGTAGCGGGGGGCGACTGATCCTGATAGACGAGAAGGGCGACCGCTATCCGGTGCGGCCGGAGTAGTGCGTACCATGATTAGTGTTCTTTCTTCGCCGCGAGAGGACGGACAAGTTCGGAAACGGCACTTTGAACGATAAGTATGTTCCGCCGCCAAGCTTTAATATTCTTAGGATCAACGTCAGGCCAATCATAGACTGAGCCATGATGATTGATGGTTACAAGTCTGATCTCTGCGAATATATCGTCAGAAACGTATAGAAGTAAGTCGCAGCCTTTTCCACCTAACTCAGCGGCCAGCGGGTTCAGCGATTCACGACATAGCAAAGCTTTATCGTCGTCTTCTTGGCCGATAAAATCTACTTGTGAATAAAGACGAGACACGGTTTGCGGGTTTTTGAGTGGGGAGTAGTTTGGATTCAATATGGCTCGCAATGATATGCCAAGCGTCCCTTCGGGCACATGAATTTCTAGTGCTTCTAGATCTTGGTGTCGCCAATAGACTGAGGTTGCATCCTCGGATAGCCAGGCAATCTTATCGTCTGACCAAGCGGGGGAGACCACAAAGCACACAGCTGTCTCTCTTGAAATCAATGGTAAATAGCCTTCTCCACAAACTGTCTCAGTTGAGGGCCTGTCAGAGTTGCCTTGTTCTGGTTTGTCGATCTTGCGCAATGGCAAGATGAAAGGGACAATAAGAAGCAATACAATTGAAATCACGGTAGCGCGTCGAAATTTTGAGCGATTGCTGGAGAGCTTTGGCATCATGACCGCAAGTTGAAGACTTCTGCTAAATGCAAGACTTAGTAAGACACTATAATTGTCCTAGCAACTCCACCGTCGGCCATGCATCCGCAGGCAATCCCAATCTCACCTGTTCGGCCCGCACTGCGGCGCGGGTACCGGCACCCAGAATCCCGTCGATCTTGCCCACATCATATCCTTTGGCTTGCAGCTTGGTTTGCAATTGCTTCATATGCGCGCCGCTCAGGCCCGGCGTGGGGTTGCCAGCATCATAAATTTGTGCCCCTTCCAGACGTGTCCCGAAATAGGCGGCAGTCAATACATAGACAAAGCTCTGGTTCCATTCGAAATAGACGTCGAAATTCGGATAGGCCAGAAAGGCCGGGCCCTTGTGCCCCTGGGGCAGGATCAGCGAGGCAGGCAGGTTTGCCAGCGACCCGCTGCGTGCCTGAACGCCCATGGCCTGCCAATCGGCCACCGACCGGGGCTTGCCGGGGCCGGACAGAGACCAGTCCATCTGCGCGGGCACCGCGACCTCTTGCAGCCACGGTTCGCCTGCGCGCCAGCCCAGATGCGACAGCATCTTGGCCCCGGACATCAGCGCATCGGGGGCCGAGGTTTTCAGGCGGACATGCCCGTCGCCGTCACCATCGACACCGTTTTCCAGAATGTCCCGCGGCAGCATCTGGACCATACCGATTTCCCCGGCCCACGCGCCCGTTGTGCGGGCCGGGTCGAAATCACCATTCTGATAAAGTTCGATGGCCGCGAAGATTTGAGGGCGGAACAGGTCGGGGCGACGGCAGTCATGGGCCAAAGTCACCAGTGCATTGCGGGTGTTGAAGTCGCCCTGAAAGGATCCGTAGTCGGTCTCGAACGCCCAGAAGGCCAGCAACACCCCGCGTGAGATGCCGTATTGCTTTTCGATCCGGTCAAACACCGCGTCATATTTGCGCGACATCGCCTGCCCGCGTTCGATCCGATTGGCCGAGATCAGCCGCCGGGAAAACTCGATAAAGGGTTTCTGAAACACCCCCTGCGCCCGATCGGCCTTCAGCACGGCGCTGTCCTGCTGCACGCCTTTGAAAAATGCGTTCACGGTGGATTTGTCAAAGCCTTGCTGCACGGCCTCGGCCTTTAGCCCTTTGACAAAGGAATTGAAGCCACCACCACATTGGGCCAGGGCAGGTTGGGCAAACAAGGTGGCGGCGATCAGGCCGGAAAGAAAACGCATGACAAATGTCCGTCAGTAAATCAGGTCGATCCCAACCGACACCGACACGAGCCCAAGCGCAAGCCCCCAAACACGCCACAACATGCGACATGCGCGGAAAATGTCCAAAGCTCCGATCTCGCGCTGAGCGTTGCCATTGACCCATGCCAGATCCCGCACCTTGCCGTCATAGCTGCGCGGCCCGGCTAGGGCGACGTTCAGCGCGCGGGCCATGGCGGCCTCGGGCCAGCCCGCATTGGGCGAGATGTGACGGTGCGCATCTGCCAAGATTTCGCGCCAGCGCGACCGCTGGCCCGACAGCGCCACGATCATCACGCAGGTCAGGCGGGCCGGGATCAGGTTCAGCAGGTCGTCGAACCGGGCCGAGGCCCAGCCAAACGCGCGGTACTTTTCATTGCGATACCCGATCATGCTGTCGGCGGTATTTACCGCCTTATAGGCCAGCAGCCCCGGCAACCCCGCGACCAGAAACCAGAACGCAGGCGCGATGACACCGTCGCTGAGGTTTTCTGCGGCGCTTTCGATGGCCGAGCGTGCCACCTGCGCCTCGGTCATGTCCCGTGTATCGCGCGAGACGATCATGGCCACTTGCGCCCGTCCCTCTGCCAGCGAGGCCATCAGCCCTTCACCCACCGCGCGAACATGCGCGACCAGCGATTTTTGCGCCAGCAGGATCGCGCAGATCAGGATTTCGACAACTGGCCCCAGCAGGGACAAAGCCCATCCAAGCCCCCATGCGCCGCAAACCAGCAGGACAAGCACACCCACCCCTTTTGCCCGACGTGCGGCCCCGTGATTCAGACGTTTATCCAGCCAGCCAATCAGGTTTCCGATCACTACCGCCGGATGCTTGATACGCGACCAGAGCCAGTCGGGTTCTCCCAGCGCTGCGTCCAGGCACATGGCACAGACCAGCATCAGGCCAAGGCTCACAGCGCGGCCTCCAGCCGGTCCCACTCGTTCGCAGGTGACAACCCAAGGCGCAGATAGGTGTCGGAATAGGGGAAGATGCGGCTCCAGATATGGTTCTGTGCCAGCTGTTCCTGCCAGCGGGAGGCATCATCGACCTTGTACAATCGGAACAGGCTTGTGCCGCCAGCGACCTTGGCCCCCCTGGCCGTCAACAGAACATCCAGCCGAGCGGCCTCGTCTGCCAGTCGCTTACGCGTGGCGCTTGCCCAATCCGTATCTGCAAGGGCCCGTGTGCCGATCCGCAAGGCAGGGCCTGATACAGACCAAGGGCCGGTCAGATCGTTCAACCGGCTGATCATATCCGGTCGTCCGATGGCGAACCCCAGTCTTACCCCGGCCAGCCCCCAGAATTTGCCAAAACTCTTCAGCACGATCACGCCGGGGCGGTCTGCCAGGTGGATCAAGGACTTGTCCGGCATGACGTCGCAAAAGCTTTCGTCAATCACGGTAAGTGGTGCCGATACGTCGCCTTCCTGCCAGATACGCCCGTCCGGGTTGTTCGGATGGACGATCACGCGGGCGTCACACGGACCGTCTTGCCGTACCTTCCATCCCTGCGCCGAAAAGGCGGCGGCGTGTTCGTTATAGGTGGGCGGCGTGATCTGTACCGTACCCGCCGCGGTTAGCGCGGGAAGGCGCGCGATGATCGCCGACGCTCCGGGCGCGGGCAGGATCGCTGCACGCTGCGGCACGTTCCAGAACCCGCGCGCGGCACCGCTGAGCCGTTCAAACGCCCCGTGATCCGGCAATTCAGCCCAATCCCCCGCAGTCAGCCCGGACACGGGGTAGGCATGAGGATTGATGCCGGTGGACAGATCGATCCAGTCGGTGCGTTGTCCACCATATTGTGCAATCGCCCTGTCCAGCCCACCGCCGTGGTCGCGAACCGTGCGTGGATCCAAGTCTTGATCCGGTGTGTTCATCTGCTCTCTCTGCGAGAAAATACCGCTTTTGGCCTGCTTCAAGCGGATTTTCGCCTCTAATACAAGCAAATCCGCCTGTTCACGGACCTGTAGGGCCGCTGTTAACACTTTGTTAAGGAAATAACGAGATCACGGACCACGGGGGTCGGCACCACTCACCATATCAAGTGCCGAGGTTGTTGCAAATGAAAGTTCTGATTGTTGAGAGTAATCCCGACCTTGGTCGGGTATGGAAAAGGCATCTGGAACGGCAGGGCGCCGACGTCACGCTGGTCGAGACGCAGGAAGCCGCCATTCTGGCGCTGTACGGCACGGATTTCGAAATCATCGTGCTGGATCTGGTTCTGGAAACCGGAAGTGCTCTGGCCGTGGCCGATTTTGCCAGCTATCGCCGCCCCCAGGCGCGGGTGATCTTTGTCACCAACACCACCTTCTTTTCGGATGGATCGATATTTGCCCACAGTCCGAATGCCTGTGCTTATGTGCAAAGCGAAACGCCGCCAGAGGATCTGGCGGCGATGGTCGAGCATTACGCAGCGGGGCGCTGATCGCGGCGGTGCGGTTCTGCATAATCCAGCACCGGGTTCACCGGAATGATCCGGTATGGATTGATGCTGTCATGGCTGTAGTGATAGTGGCGCACGATATGTGTCATGTTCACGGTGGGGGCCACGCCGGGCCACTGGTACAGTTCACGCGTATAGGACCATAGGTTCGGGTAATCGATCAGTCGCCGCTTGTTGCATTTGAAGTGCAGGTGATAGACCGGATCAAAGCGGATCAGCGTCGTAAACAGCCGCCAGTCAGCCTCGGTGATCCGACCCCCCATCAGGTAACGGTTCCGGGTCAGACGATCTTCCAGCCAGTCCAGCGTGTCGAACAACGGGCCCACGGCGGCGTCGTAGGCCGCTTGCGAGGTGGCAAAGCCGGACTTGTACACGCCGTTGTTGACATCTGAATAGATGCGCGCGTTGACCTCTTCGATTTCATCGCGCATCGTTTCGGGCCAGTAATCATCGGTATTGCCGGTGATCCCGTCGAAGGCCGAATTGAACATGCGGATGATTTCCGAGCTTTCGTTCGACACGATGGTTTCCTGCCGCTTGTCCCACAGGATCGGCACGGTCACGCGGCCTGAATAGGCTGGATCGGCTTTCGTATAGATCTGGTGCGCAAAGCTCAGCCCATAGAGATCGTCGCCCGTCGCGCCATGGCCGTCTGTCTCAAAGGTCCAACCCTGGTCCAGCATGTCCGGATGCACGACCGAGACTGAGATCAGATCGCTCAGCCCTTTCAACTCGCGAAAAATCAGCGTGCGATGCGCCCAGGGGCAGGCATAGCTGACATAAAGGTGATAGCGCCCGGGTTCCGCCTTGAACCCGCCTTTGCCTGATGGCCCCGCGTCGCCGTCAGCTGTCAACCAGTTGCGAAACTGCGCGGCGCTGCGCTTGAATGCACCGCCCGTGGATTTGGTGTCATACCAGGTGTCGTGCCATTTTCCTTCGACCAGCAGGCCCATATCTTTTCCTCCGCATGCGCGTTTCGCCAAAGATAGGCCCGGACCCGGCGTCTTCCTATGCGAGTGCCCGCGCAAATGCCCTGCATTCGCGCACAGTCGAGGCCGGGATTTCTGTGCAACAAAGCTCCGCCAGATCGCAGTCTGTGACGTGGTTCACTGGATTTTTACAACTTTTCCCGCACAATAGAAGTCATTCACGGGGGAACGGATTTATGAGTACCTATGTTTCAAAGGAAATACGCGCCGAGTTGGACGCGGCCCGAATCGCGACATTGAAAAAAGCCAGCCGTTTACGGGTGGAGATGGGCGACAATACCTACAAAATACTCAAATTGTGGAAAGACGGTTTTACGGTTGAGGCGGAAACCACGCCGCGCCTGCGCGGGCTTGTCGATATCTTTGACGGGGCCAACCACCTCTATCAGTGTCTCATCGTCGCGGATGAGGATGAGGGCGGTGAGATGCGGTATGAATTCAAACGCAGCACGGCGGCCCATGACAGCGCGCCGCTTGACTTTTACCGCGCGCCCGATGCGCCGATCGCCCTGCTGGGGCATGACGACTGAGGGCGAATTTCAACCGGAGTTCCGGTTTCGGTCAGGGTTTGGTCGATGCCAAAGGCCAGCGGTGCCAGCCTAATGGCAGGCACGCGCGGCCCTAAGCGGCCTCAACCAAGGCAACCGGCACCTGTGAAAACAGGGCAGGGTTTGCAAGCCCCGGCCGGCACGTACTTATTGCAGATCCCCGAAAGCACGTTTCAGCCGCAGGCAAGCATCCTCGACCCGCGCCCGTTGCGTGGCGAGGTTGAACCGTTCAAACGTTTCTCCTCCAGTGCCGAAACCCGGACCTGACGATGTCGCGATCCGCGCGTCCTCGCGCAACCGGCGGACAAATTCAGCGTGATCCATGCCGGTGCCCGAGAAATCGACCCAGGCCAAATAGGTCGCCTGCAAGGGCATCGACCAGAGCCCCGGAATCTCGGTGATGGTCTGATCGAACAGACGCCTGTTTCCCTCCAGATGCGCGATCTGGGCATCTACCCATTCGGCCCCTTCGGGGCTGTACGCGGCGGTGATCATCGCCACGCCCAACGCGCCGGGATCGTAGTCTAATGTTTGCAGCCGTTGCTTCATGGCCGCGCGAAGTTTGGGATCGGGTATGATCATGTTGCCGGTCCGCTGCCCGGCGATGTTGAAGGTCTTCGACGCCGCAGTCAGCGTCACGGTCCACGGACGTGCATCCGGGGCTGCCACGTCCATCGGCACAAATTTGGCGCCGGGATAGACCAGATCGTGGTGAATCTCGTCCGACACCAGTATTAAACCGTTCCGTTCGGCAAACGCAGCAACGGCCTGCAACTCGTCGGGCGTCCAGACACGACCCGACGGGTTTTGCGGCGAACACCACAGCAGCATCTTCTCGGACCCGTCCAACCGGGACTGGGCGTCGTCCAGATCCAGGCCGTAACTTTCCCCGTCCCGCACCAAAGGGCATTCCACGACCCGGCGGCCCGATTTGTTCACCTTGTGGGCAAACTCATGGTAAACGGGGGTGAAGATCACGATGCCATCACCGGGATCGGTCCAGACATCCAGCGACAGGGCGATTGCATTGCCCAAGCCCTGGGTCGTCAGAATCCAATCCGTGTCGATTTCCCAATCATGGCGGGTTTTCATCCACCATTGAACCGAGGCCAGATAGTCCGGGTGCATCCATGAATAGCCGAACACGCCGTGATCTGCGGCTTTGCGCACGGCCTCGATCACGCAGGGTGCCGTCTGGTAATCGGAATCGGCCGTCCACATGGCCAGACCGTCCTCGGGCGAGACGCCATACAGCATCTCCATCTTGTCCCATTTTGAACTGTTGGTGCCCCGGCGGTCGATCAGGTCGTTGAAAGTCATGTCTGCTCCATTTTCTCGACCGAAAGCTAACCGCAAATCGGGCAGGTGCAAGGGGGGCGTTGCGGCGCGGGGCGGGATGGCCTAAATCAGCCTCATGAAACGCAATATCCTGATCCATCCCGATCCCCGCCTGAAAAAGGTCTGCGCGCCCGTATCCGACCTGACGGACGAGCTGCGCACGCTGGCTGACGACATGCTGGAAACCATGTATGACGCGCCCGGGATTGGCCTTGCCGCGCCGCAGATCGGTGTGCTGGAACGGTTGATCGTGCTGGATTGCATCAAGGAAGAAGGCGAGACCCCGCGCCCGCTGATCATGTTCAACCCTCAGGTCATCGCCTCTTCCGAGGAAACCAATGTATACGAGGAAGGATGCCTGTCGATCCCGGATCAATATGCCGAAGTGACCCGTCCCAAGGTGGTCGATGTCACCTGGATGGACGAGAAGGGAAACCTGCGACAAGACACTTTCGACGGGCTTTGGGCCACTTGCGTGCAGCATGAAATCGACCATCTGAACGGCAAGCTGTTCATTGATTACCTAAAACCGCTGAAACGGCAGATGATTACCCGCAAGATGCAAAAGCTCAAACGTGAACGGGCGCGCGCATGACCGTCCGCACCTGTCTGCCCTGGCCTGACAAACGCTTGCGCACAAAGGCGGATGAGGTGACTGAAATCACCGATGACATTCGCCGGATTTGGCAGGACATGATCGACACGATGGAGGCCATGCCCGGTGTCGGTCTGGCCGCGCCGCAGATCGGAGTGATGTTGCGTCTGGCCGTGGTCGATGGGTCGGCCGAGCGGGGCAAGGCCGTGCGTCTGGCGAACCCGGAAATCCTGCACAGCTCGATCGAACTGCGTGAACATGAAGAGGCCAGTCCGAACCTGCCGGGCGTGTCGGCCAAGGTAAAACGCCCACGCGCGGTGACTGTCAAATTCCTGAACGAGCAGGGCGTGGTGGACCGTCGCGATTTTGTCGGCATCGAGGCCACCAGTGTCCAGCACCAGATCGACCATCTGAATGGCCGGATGTATTTTGACCGGCTCAGCAAGGTCAAACGCGACATGCTGCTGCGCAAAGCCAAGAAACAGGGGTAAAGATGCGCGTTGTTTTCATGGGAACCCCAGACTTCTCGGTGCCGGTTCTGGATGCGCTGGTCGAGGCCGGGCATGAGATTGCCGCCGTCTATTGCCAGCCCCCGCGCCCGGCGGGGCGGGGCAAGAAGGATCGCCCGACACCGGTTCACGCGCGTGCCCAGGCGCTGGGTCTGGACGTGCGTCACCCAACCTCGCTGAAACCGGCCGAGGAGCAGGACAGTTTTGCGGCACTGAACGCGGATGTGGCGGTGGTTGTGGCTTATGGGCTGATCCTGCCCCAGCCCATCCTCGATGCGCCGGCTCATGGCTGCCTGAACATTCATGCCAGCCTCTTGCCGTGCTGGCGCGGGGCGGCTCCGATCCACCGCGCGATCATGGCGGGCGATGCGCAAACCGGCGTCTGTATCATGCAAATGGAGGCGGGCCTTGATACCGGCCCCGTTCTGTTGCGACAGGCCACCGATATCGGGCCCGAGGAAACCACTGCGGAACTGCATGACCGGCTCTCGGCGATGGGCGCGGCTTTGATTGTCGAGGCGTTGGCAAAGCTGCCCGGCCTGACCCCTGATCCGCAGCCCGAGATTGGTGTCACCTATGCCGCCAAGATCGACAAGTCCGAGGCCCGCGTGGACTGGTCGGGCCCCGCGGTCGAGGTCGATCGGCAGATCCGCGGCCTGTCGCCCTTTCCCGGGGCCTGGACCGAGATCGACGGCAACCGGGTAAAACTCCTCGCTTCGCGTCTGGCCGAAGGGCAGGGCGCGCCGGGCGAAGTTCTGAATGACGATCTGTATGTGGCTTGCGGGCAGGGCGCCATAGAACTGCTGCGCTTGCAAAGGGCGGGCAAAGGCGCGCAGGATAAGGAAACGTTCCTGCGGGGCTGGCCAATCCCGATCGGCACCCGGATGTCTTCGGAGTAAAGCCATATGTTCATGGTGATGATGGGCACTGTCGTGATTGCCGGGATCGTCGGGTATCTGTCCGAACAGACCGGTTTCACCCATAACGGCTATTTGCAATCCATCATCATCTGTGTGGGCGGGGCGTTCCTGTTCTATTTCGTCCGTATCATGTTCGGTATCAGCTTTGGTCCTCCGGGGCTGGATGCGGTGATTTCCTCTGTTGGTGCCTTGATCATCGTGCCGACCCACTGGAGGAAGTGACATGCCAATCGTCGCCCTGATCATCATCGGTGCAGCGGCAGGGTTTCTGGCCACCCGCCTGATGCGGATCGAGGCGGATATCCCGACGACCATGCTGATCGGTATCGCAGGCGCCCTGATCGGAGGGATGCTGTTGCGGTTTCTTGTAACCGTTATGGGGTGGCTGTCTGGTTTTGTCGGGGCGGTTCTGGGTGCGTTGCTGGTGATTTGGATCTGGCAGACCTACCTGCGCCGTTAACCCCTTGACCCGGCGTCTTTCCTCCGTCCAGATCGCCTTCAACGAAAAAGGGGAATGATGATGCCGCATGATTTGAAGCCGGGTGATGTCGCTCTGATGGGCGTTCCTTTGGATCTGCATTCCTCGTTCCTGCAAGGGCCGGCCTTCGCCCCCGGACGCATCCGCGAGGCGCTGCATTCCGGTGCCGCCAACCTGACGGCCGAGGATGGCACCGATCTGGGTGCAAGCGCCAAATTCAGGGATACCGGCGATCTGGATGTGTTCGAAATGCGCGGGCAGGAACCGATTGACCGGATCGAGGCCGAAGCGGCGAAACGGATCGCAACCGGCGCGCGCCTGTTGTCTCTGGGCGGCGACCATTCGGTGGCCTATCCGCTGATCAAGGCCCATGCGGATCGGTACGAAGGGCTGAACATCCTGCATATCGACAGCCACCCTGATCTGTACGACACGCAGGATATCGGACCGCTCGGCCATGGCTGCCCCTTTGCCCGGGTGATGGAGACCTGCCCGGTCAAGCGTCTGGTGCAGGTCGGCATCCGCACCATGAACGCCCATCAGCGCGAACAGGCCGATAAGTTCGGGGTCGAGGTGATCGACATGCGCAACTGGCGCCCCGACTTGCAGATTTCATTCGATGGCCCGGTCTACCTGTCCCTTGATCTGGATGCGCTGGACCCGGCCTTTGCGCCGGGCGTCTCGCACCATGAACCCGGTGGGCTGAGCACGCGCGAGGTTATCGACCTGATCCACCGGTTCAAAGGTCAGCTGGTTGGGGCGGATATCGTCGAGCTCAACCCGCATCGCGACCCCTATGGCATGACGGCGATGGTGGCCGCGAAATTCGTCAAGGAAATCGGCGCGCGCTTGCTGAACGGCTGACTTACCGTTCGTCGCACACCGTCGCAGACCCAAGTGCCGGAGCACCCCTGGTGGACAAATCGAACCGGTTCGCCTCGGCAGTGGTCATCCAGTGCATACTGTCGGCCGGGGCTGCGAACAGGGTGTACCAGTAAAACTCCTCGTCCACGCCTATATCCTTGAAATAGTCCAGGTATCGGTCATGTTCTGGATCGTCCTCGGGCAAGTCGGTCGCCACCAGACCCGACCCGGCCCAGCTGTGGACACCGACACAGGCCCCCGGTTGCAGCACGCGGCGGTTTCCGGCCAGGAACAAGTCGGTGCCACCGCTGGCCACCAGCCCGTTCGATGGAACAACGGTATCGAACCCGGCCCTGTGCACTTCGCGGGCGAAGATGACATTGGCGTCATCATCAACCGATCCTTCAATGTATTGCAGAACCAGAGTGCGGGCTTCGGGGTTTTGGGCTGTCACTTCCTCAAAGGCAGACAGCGTTGTCTCGTCAATCGTGCCCGAGGCGATGATCTGGTCGCCCTGCGCAACAAAACTGACAGGGGTATAATACGCGCCGCATGAGGCGAGCAGGGCCAGGCAGGCTGTGATGGATGCAAGTCTGAATGTCACGTTGGCCTCCGGGCTGTGCTTTCAAAAGGGGTAACAGCATGCCGCTTTGGCGTCCACTGTCAGGCTCAGTTGCGCGGCGGACGGCTTTTGTAGACCGGCAATTGCCAGCCAAGCATCAACGACCCGGCGCGCAATGCCCAGCACACCAAGGCGCAGAGAGCCAGAGAAAACGCAGGCTCTGCCCCCAATCTGGCAGCCAGAACTGCCGTTAGGGCACCTGTAAAGGCGCAGGACACATAAAGCTCGCCTTGTTTCAGCACCAGCGGCACTTCGTTGCAGACCACATCGCGCATCAACCCGCCCAGGCATCCGGTCGTCACACCCATCAAAACGACAATGACCCCGGATTGATCCAGCGACAACGCCGCGCCGGTTCCGGCCGCGACAGCCACTGACAGTGCAAAACTGTCCAGCCAGACCAGCCAGTTATAGCGGCTTTCCACCAGATGTGCGGTAAAGAACACCAGGACCGATGCCGCGACTGCGATCAGGATGTAATCCGGCTGCCCGACCCAAAAGATCGGGTGACGGTCCAGCAAAAGGTCTCGTACAGTGCCGCCACCTACGGCCGTCAGGCAGGCCATGAAAGCAAATCCCACCAGATCCAGCTGGGCACGGCTGGCCACCAGTGCCCCTGTCAACGCGAAGATCAGAACCGAGGCATAGTCCAGCAGCGTCAGCGCGGTCACGCCTGTGCCTTCTTCGGTTTGAACGGCGCCATTCCGGCCCGGGCCAGCTCATCAGCTTTTTCATTCTCGGGGTGGCCTGCGTGGCCCTTGACCCATTCCCATGTCACATCATGCCGTTCCTGCGCCTCATCCAGACGCTGCCAAAGATCGACATTTTTGACCGGTTTCTTGTTCGAGGTTTTCCATCCGTTGCGTTTCCAACCGAAAATCCAGCCGGTGACGCCGTTCTTCACATAGGCGCTGTCGGTGACGACGGTTATCTTCGACGGTCGCTCCAGCGCTTCAAGGGCGCTGATGGCGGCCAGCAACTCCATCCGGTTGTTGGTCGTCTCGGCTTCGCCCCCATTCAGCTCACGCTCTTTCAGAACGCTGTCCCCGTCCATCGCGCGCAACAGCACACCCCAGCCTCCGGGGCCGGGGTTTCCGGAACAGGCACCATCCGTATAGGCAAACAATTCAGGCATGGGCGAACACCAGAATATATCCGTCATACGATCCGGCCAGGCCTTTGCCCATGCCATGGACTGCGCGGTCAATCGTGAACCCTGCCTTGTTCAAGGCGTTCTCGATCTCGGCCTCTGTGTAATAGGAATAAAAACGATCCAGATCATCCCGGTGTTCACCAGTGCCTAGCTTCATCCCCAGAAACAGCTGTCCACCGGGTTTCAGAGCCCTGTGGATCGTATTCAGATGCCGCTGGAAATCAGCGCGCGGCGCGTGCAGCAGGGAAAAGCTGGCGTAAACACCGTCATATTCGGCCGTCTCGGTGACGTCATCGAACGTACCCAGATAAGCATCCACACCGTTTTCCCGCGCATGTTCGACAAAGGCTGGCGTGGCATCCAGCGCGCGAACCTTCAGCCCTTGACGCATCAGGAACCCGCTGTCTGACCCCGGCCCGGACCCCAAATCCAGTACATAGCCGCCTGCGCCGACCGCATCGGCAAAAGCCTGACGGGCCTCAAGCTGCTCGGGCGGCAGGGGGATTTTCAGATATTCGGCCACCTTGTTTGTATAGGCGTTGATCGTGCGTTCATCGGTCACAGGTACACTCCGACTGCAAGACTGGCCAATACGACCGCGGTCAGCAGGATGCGCAACCGCATCCACCAGACCGGTGTCAGGCGCCAGTAGGAAAACAGGGCATCCAGCAACAACAAACCAGCGAACCCATACATCAGATTGGTGCCCGCATTGACCGGCCCGCCGCCTGTCATGGCAAAGGCCCAAAGCGCGGGCAGAACCGACAACAGATAACACAGGGCCGCTTTGCTGCCCGATGTCTTGGTGGCAAAACCCCAGAGAACACCGGACATGAAGCTGAGGATGACCGATCCATAGAACAGTTGCACATAAGGCCCCACGAAACGTGGGCCAAAGGTTTGCGCGCCCCAGGCATTCAGGTCGCTGTTCAGATAGGTCAGGGCGCCCCAGACAAACGGGATCAGTCCCGCCAGCCCCAGATAGAGAGGCGCTTTCGGCACTCCGTTCACGCCGGTTGCCTCAACACGCGGGGGACTTTGAACTCGACGTTTTCAACGGCGGTTTCGACCGGCTCGACGGTGACATCATAATGCGCGCTGAACGCTTCGATCACCTCGTTTACCAGAACCTCCGGGGCCGACGCGCCTGCGGTGACAGCCACGGTCGAGATACCCTCGAACGCGCGCCAGTCAATCTCGGTGGCGCGCTGGACCAGCTGCGCGTACTGACACCCCGCGCGCGAGGCAACCTCGACAAGGCGGCGCGAGTTCGATGAGTTCGGCGCGCCCACAACCAGCAAGGCATCCGCCTTGGGGGCCACGGCTTTCACCGCTTCCTGCCGGTTAGTGGTGGCATAACAGATATCTTCCTTGTGCGGTCCGACAATGGCCGGGAATCGGGCCTGAAGGGCGGCGATGATATCCTTGGTGTCATCGACCGAAAGGGTGGTTTGGGTGACAAAGGCCAGCTTTTCCGGGTCACGCACCTGCACCGTGGCCACGTCGTCCACGGTCTCGACCAGCAGCACATCGCCCTCGGGCAGCTGCCCCATGGTGCCCACGGTTTCGGGATGGCCTTTGTGGCCGATCATGATCATCTGCAACCCCGCGTCCGCGTGGCGCTGCGCCTCGACATGCACCTTGGAAACCAGAGGACAGGTGGCGTCAACATAGATCATCTCGCGCTGGGCAGCCTCGGCGGGAACGGATTTTGGCACCCCGTGGGCGGAAAAGATCACCGGGCGGTCATCGGGGCATTCCTGCAATTCCTCGACGAAAACGGCCCCTTTGGCGCGAAGGCCGTCGACCACGAATTTGTTGTGCACGATCTCGTGGCGCACATAGACCGGTGGGCCCCATTTCTGCAAAGCCATCTCAACGATTTTGATGGCACGGTCCACACCGGCGCAGAACCCGCGTGGGGCGGCAAGGTAAAGTGTCAGTGGCGGCTTTTTCATCAGGCTGTCTCCTTGTGGCACAGGTAAGTCTTTTCCCGGCCTTGGTCCAGACAGGACATCGTCATTCATCTGACACGAATCGTTGCTAATCGGGTGATGTTTAAGCACCTGTACCTTGTTAAAGAAGCGCGGCCAGGACCGATGTCCTGACCGCGCGATTTTTCCCCATCATGACAGGCCTATCGTCTTGTCAGCTGTTGCTGGCAACAGCGACGCTGCGATGCTCCGTCGGCATTTCACGCGGCGGGCGACCGATGACATCGCGCAAATCCTCCAGCTCGATGAAATTGTCGGCCTGGCGGCGCAGTTCGTCCGAGATCATCGGCGGTTGGCTGCGAATGGTCGACACCACCGATACGCGCACGCCCTGCCGTTGCAGGCTGGCGATCAACGGGCGGAAATCCCCATCACCCGAGAACAGCACGATATGATCGACGCGCGGCGCCAGTTCCATGGCATCGACGGTAAGTTCGATATCCATATTTCCTTTGACTTTCCGACGCCCCATGCTGTCGGTGTATTCCTTGGCCGGTTTCGTGACCATGGTGAAGCCGTTGTAATGCAGCCAGTCAACCAATGGACGGATCGGCGAATACTCGTCGTTTTCCAGCAGCGCTGTATAGTAGAAGGCCCGAAGAAGCTTGCCGCGGCGCATGAATTCCTGCCGCAGAAGTTTGTAGTCAATGTCGAAACCGAGTGCTTTTGCCGCGGCATAAAGATTCGAGCCGTCGATGAACAGCGCTAGCCGTTCGTCTTTATAAAACATAAATGTTCCCTTCCGGTATAATCCAGTGCGTGCCGCGTTACGTGAGTGAGTGAGTGATAAAATGACGCGCTCTGGTACGCCATAATTAGAACTTCTGTCGATTATCGCAAGTATGCAATGGGTCGAATGTAGGGTATCACATGAGCAAATCAATGCCAAATGCCGTTGTTGCGCTGG
Source organism: Ruegeria sp. HKCCA0235A (assembly GCF_013033235.1). Classification (NCBI taxonomy): domain Bacteria; kingdom Pseudomonadati; phylum Pseudomonadota; class Alphaproteobacteria; order Rhodobacterales; family Roseobacteraceae; genus Ruegeria; species Ruegeria sp. HKCCA0235A. Next base: position 333,140 of record NZ_WQDQ01000004.1, read on the forward strand.
GCGCAAATCTCGATTTGAGAGGAAATGGTCCCGCTGTAACACTTCAGAACGCGCTTGACGCGTTATCGCGTCACGATGTGGTGATTCGCTCCGTCAGTCGTTTTTTTGCAACGCCGTGCTTTCCCGCCGGGGCCGGCCCGGACTATGTGAATGCCGCGGCGCTGATTGCAACCGAGAGGTCTCCTTCGCAGCTGTTGCAGGTGCTGCACGAGGTGGAGCAGGAATTCGGGCGCGAACGGGTGCAGCGCTGGGGGATGCGGACGCTGGATCTGGATCTGGTCTGTTTCGAAGATCAGGTCCTGCCGGATCGCGCCACGTTTGATCGCTGGCTGACCCTGCCGACCGACGCGCAAAGGCAAGAGGCACCGGATCAGTTGATCTTGCCGCATCCGCGCCTTCAGGATCGCGCCTTTGTCCTCGTGCCGATGGCCGATATCGTGCCCGACTGGCGCCATCCGGTTCTGGGTCGCACGGTCTGCGAGATGATCCAGACCCTTCCCGCGGCAGAGGTTGCGGCGGTCACGGCGTTGTGATCCGTGCAAATGCAGCATTTCCTGCTTGTCAAGGCGCGGATTCGCGCTTAGATAAACCCCTTCCTGACATGGATTCAGAAACGGAGAGCGCCCAATGGCCCGCGTGACGGTTGAAGATTGCGTAGACAAGGTTCCAAACCGGTTCGAGCTGGTGATGCTCGCCGCCCATCGGGCGCGTGAGATTTCCGCCGGTGCAGCGATTACCGTTGACCGCGACAACGACAAGAACCCTGTCGTGTCTCTGCGTGAGATCGCCGACGAAACCCAAAGCGCGGACGAACTGCGCGAGCGCCTGATCGAGGCCAACCAAACCCAGATCGAAGTTGACGAGCCCGAAGAAGATCAGATGGCGCTGCTGATGGGTGCCGAAACGGACAAACCCGCCATGGACGACATGTCGGAAGAGAAGCTCCTGCGCGCTCTGATGGAGGCTCAAGGGCAGGGGTAAGCCCTGAAGACGAAGGTGCGGACCGGATGATTTCTGCTGACGATCTGATTGCGCTGGTCCGCAACTACAATCCCAAGACGAATGCTGACCGCATTGCGCTGGCCTATGAATTTGGCCAGCAGATGCACGAGGGGCAGTTCCGCCATTCCGGCGAGCCCTATTTCACCCATCCCGTTGCCGTTGCCGCCATCCTGACCGAACAGCGTCTGGATGATGCGACCATCATCACGGCGCTGCTTCACGACACGATCGAAGACACCAAGGCCAACTATGGCAAGGTGGCTGAACTTTTTGGGGATGAAGTCGCCAAACTGGTCGACGGCGTCACCAAGCTGACCAATCTGCAACTGTCCAGCCGCGAGACCAAGCAGGCCGAGAACTTCCGCAAGCTGTTCATGGCCATGTCCAAGGACCTGCGCGTGATTCTGGTCAAGCTGGCCGACCGTTTGCACAACATGCGCACGATCAAGGCGATGCGTCCCGAAAAACAGATCGTCAAGGCCCGCGAGACGATGGATATCTACGCACCGCTTGCGGGCCGGATGGGTATGCAGTGGATGCGTGAGGAACTTGAAGACCTGGCTTTCCGTGTCCTCAACCCTGAAGGCCGCCAGTCGATCATCCGTCGCTTTATCACCCTGCAACGCGAAACCGGCGACGTGATCCATCGCATCACCGGCGACATGCGGCACGAGTTGGAAAAGGCCGGGATCGAGGCCGAGGTGTTCGGCCGCGCCAAGAAACCCTATTCGATCTGGCGCAAGATGCAGGAAAAGGATCAGGGCTTCTCGCGCCTGTCAGACATCTATGGGTTCCGCATCATCACGCAGACCGAAGAAGACTGCTATCGAACCCTGGGGGCCATCCACCAGCGCTGGCGCGCGGTGCCGGGGCGCTTCAAGGACTATATCAGCCAGCCCAAATCGAACGGTTACCGCTCGATCCACACCACGGTGTCGGGCCGGGACGGTAAACGGGTCGAGGTCCAGATCCGCACCCGCCAGATGCACGACGTGGCCGAAACCGGGGTTGCGGCGCATTGGTCCTATCGCGACGGTGTGCGCACCGAGAACCCGTTCGCCGTCGACCCGGCCAAATGGATTTCCAATCTGACCGAGCAGTTCGACAACGAGGAAGATCACGAAGACTTCCTCGAGGCCGTCAAGCTCGAGATGTATTCGGACCAGGTGTTCTGTTTCACCCCCAAGGGCGACGTGGTGAAGCTGCCGCGTGGCGCGACGCCGATCGATTTTGCCTATGCCATTCACACCCGGATCGGTCATGCCTGTGTCGGGGCCAAGGTTGATGGTATCCGCGTTCCGCTCTGGACGCGGCTCAAAAATGGCCAGTCCGTGGACATCATCACCGCCGATGGTCAGACGCCACAGGTCACGTGGCTGGAGATTGCAGTCACCGGCAAGGCCCGTACCGCCATTCGCCGCGCCCTGCGCGAAGTGGATCGGGAACGATTCATCAAGCTGGGCAAGGAACTGGCCCGTTCCGGGTTCGAGCATGTGGGCCGCAAGGCGACCGACAAGGCGCTGGATACCGCGGCAAAACACCTACGCCTGAAAGATCGGCACGAGCTGCTGGCCCGCCTTGGCAGTGCCGAACTGACTGCGCATGAGGTGGTTCAGGCCGTCTATCCCGAACTTGCCAAGGACGACGGCGACGCCATTCCGCTGCGCCGTGCGGTGATTGGCCTGGAGCCGGGGCAGAAGTTCGACCGGGCCCCCTGCTGTCAGCCGCTGCCGGGGGAACGTATCGTCGGTATCACCTATCGGGGCAAGGGCGTGGTCGTGCATGCCATCGATTGCGATCGGCTCAGCGAGTTCGAAGGCGAACCTGACCGGTGGGTCGATCTGCACTGGCATTCAGGCACGCACCCGGCCGTCTATGGCGCGACGCTGGATCTGACCATTGGCAACGATGCCGGGGTTCTGGGGCGTATTTGCACATTGATCGGCGAGAAAAAGGCCAATATCTCGAACCTCGAGTTTGTTGACCGCAAACCGGATTTTTACCGCCTTCTGATCAATGTCGAACTGCGCGACCTTGAACAGCTTCATTCACTCATGCTGATGCTGGAGGCGGAAAGCGATGTTGCTGCGGTCGAACGGTATCGGGATCAGGTCAAAACTTCGGTTGCGGCTGGCTGAGAAGGGGTGATCACGGGTGGTATTCAAGCGCCGAGACCGACGCTCTCCAGTCCAGATCGCATCGGATTTCGTCTATCCGCGTGGCGGATGGACCCGCGCCTTCCATTACGTGAAACACCGCGTCCGGCGCTTGCCGGATACCCCTGACCGGATCGCGCGCGGCATCGGGGCAGGGGTGTTTGCCGCCTTTACGCCGTTTTACGGGTTGCATTTTCTTGTCGCCGCCATCGGTGCCCGGCTGATCAAGGGAAACATTCTGGCCGCGCTCAGCGGCACGTTTTTCGGCAACCCGCTCACTTATGTTCCGATCGGGGTGATCTGCCTTCAGACCGGGCATTTCCTGCTGGGCACCGAATACGAAGAAGGCGACACACAAGGGCTGATGGGCAAATTCGCCAGCGCCATAGGGGATCTCAAGAACAATTTTCTGGCGTTGTTTACGGATCGCGTGGCCGACTGGCACGGGCTGTCGCAGTTCTACGATGACGTCTTCTATCCCTACATGATCGGTGGGATCATTCCGGGCGTCGTTGCGGGGGTGATCTGCTATTACCTCAGCCTGCCGCTGATCTTGACGTATCAGCAGCGCCGCCGCGCCAAGATCAAGGCGAAGTTCGAGGAAATCAAGCGTTTGGCCGAAGATTCGGCTGCCGTTTCTTCGGCAGAGCCTCTAGGCTCGGGCAAGAACATGCAAAAGGAATCGAGTGATGTCTGAGAACCATCTGCGTCTGGGTGTGAACATCGATCACGTGGCCACCGTGCGCAATGCGCGGGGTGGGGATTATCCAGATCCGCTGCGCGCTGCCAAACTGGCGGAAGAAGCGGGGGCGGATGGCATCACCGCGCACCTGCGCGAAGATCGGCGCCATATATCGGACGTCGATATCGACGGGCTGATGGAGGTTCTTTCGGTGCCGCTGAATTTTGAGATGGCCGCAACGCCCGAGATGCAGAAGATCGCCCTGCGCCACAAGCCTCACGCGGTCTGCATCGTGCCCGAAAAGCGCGAAGAGCGCACCACCGAAGGCGGGCTTGAAGTCGCGCGCGAGGAAAACAAGCTGGCGCATTTCATCGCGCCTCTGCGTGAGGCCGGCTGCCGCGTGTCGATCTTCATTGCTGCCGATCAGCGTCAGATCGAAGCCGCCCACCGCATCGGTGCCGAAGTGATCGAGCTGCACACCGGCGCCTATTGCGACGCCCATGCCGAAGGTCGCATGGAAGATGCCGAACGCGAGCTTGAATCGCTGCGCCAGATGTCCGCCTTCGCCCATTCGCTTGGGCTCGAGGTTCATGCGGGCCATGGCCTGACCTATGACACCGTAAAACCGGTTGCCGCCTTCCCAGAAGTCAAAGAGCTGAATATCGGTCATTTCCTGATTGGCGAGGCGATTTTTTTGGGCCTGACGCCGGCCATTCAGGAAATGCGTCGCCTGATCGACGAGGCGCGCGCGTGATCACGCCCGGCTTTGTCGCCATCTGGCTGGCCTGGCTGATGGCTGGCGGCTCTCCGGGGCCTGCCACGATGGGCATTGCAGGAACCGCCATGAACGAAGGCCGCCGCGCCGGTCTGGTCTTTGCGCTGGGCATCTGTGCCGGGTCCGCCGCCTGGGGCATTGCCGCAGCGCTTGGCTTGTCGGCGATCATGCTGGCCAATGTCTGGGTCTTCGAGGTGATCCGCTATATCGGCGTGGCCTATCTGGGTTGGCTGTCCCTCAAGGCCCTGCGCCGCGCGATGACAGCGGATGAGGTCGCTTTGGGCAAACCGGCCACAGGTTCGCTGCCGACGATCTTCGCCAAAGGTGCCGCCATCCACCTGACAAACCCCAAGGCGATCCTCAGCTGGGGCTCGATCTATGCCATCGTCGCCCCCAGCGATGCCAGCCTGTCGACGCTGCTGGGTTATTTCGCCATGCTCTATGCCGGATCGTTGATGATCTTTATCGGCTATGCGTTTCTGTTTTCATCCGAGCGCATGGTCCGAACCTACCGCCGCGCCCGCCGCTGGTTCGATTTCGCCTTTGCCGGGTTCTTTGGCGTGGCGAGTTACAAGATTTTGACGGTGCGGTTGTCATGATCCTCGGCATCGGCACAGACCTCGCAAACATCGACCGCATCCAGGGTACGCTCGACCGGTTCGGCGACCGCTTCCGCAATCGTGTCTTCACCGACACCGAACAGCGCAAGGCCGAACGCCGTGCCGATACGGCCGGAACCTATGCCAAGCGCTGGGCCGCGAAAGAGGCGTGTTCCAAGGCGCTGGGCACCGGTCTGCGCATGGGCATCGGGTGGAAGGACATGGCCGTCACCAATCTGCGTACCGGCCAGCCCGTGATGCATGTGACAGGCTGGGCCGCCGAACGCCTGAATGAAATGACCCCCGAAGGGCACGAGGCGATCATCCACGTCACCCTGACCGATGATCACCCCTGGGCGCAGGCTTTTGTGGTGATCGAGGCGCGTCCGGTTCAAGATCAGGCCGCGCAGCCTTGACTTGCCCCCATCCCCCCCGCATGTAGCAGCGAAGCCAAGCAAAGAACTGGAGCGAGCAGAATGGCCGAGGACGCCAAAACCGGAAATCCCGTCTGGGAGACGATCAAGACCATCGTCTACGCGCTGCTGATTGCCGGCGTGTTCCGCACCCTCTTCTTTCAACCGTTCTGGATCCCCTCGGGCTCGATGAAGCAGACGCTGCTGATCGGTGATTTCCTCTTCGTCAACAAGATGGCCTATGGCTATTCCTACGCATCCTGCCCCAGCCTGATCATCCCAAGCGTCGGCCTGAACGTGGATGCCGAAGATATCTGTGGCTGGATGCAGGGCGAAGACAATACCCGTATCTGGGGCGGTGATCCCGAACGTGGCGATGTCATCGTCTTTCGCCATCCGGTCACCGGACGTGATTATATCAAGCGCTTGATTGGGTTGCCGGGCGACCGGATCCAAGTCCGCAATGGCCAGATCATCCTCAATGGCACTCCGGTTCCTCAGCAGCCCGACGGCGTGTTTACCGAAATTGCCGAACCGCAAGGCCCGCAGCGCCTGCGCCCCCGCTGTGAAAACGGCCCTGTTGGAATAGGCGGCACCTGTGAAAAGTCGCGCCTGATCGAAACCCTGCCCAACGGTGTGTCCTATGACGTGCTCAACATCGGCAACCAGGCATCGGACAATACCGGCATCTATACCGTGCCCGAGGGCCATTATTTCTTCATGGGTGACAACCGTGACAATTCCAGCGACAGCCGTCTGCCGCAATCTGCCGGTGGTGTCGGATACGTGCCTTACGAAAACCTGATCGGTCGTGCCGACCGGATCATGTTCTCGTCCGCGGGCCGTTCGATGCTGTTCTTCTGGACATGGCGCAGTGATCGGTTCTTCAAGGCGGTCAATTGAAGCTCTCGGCTGAAATAAAGGCGTTCCAGCGGCGATTGGGGTATGAGTTCAAAAAACCCGAACTGCTGGTGCGCGCGCTGACCCATGGCTCGGTGTCTTCGTCCACCCGACCCGACAATCAGCGGCTGGAGTTTCTGGGAGACCGCGTTCTGGGCCTGGTCATGGCCACTGCGCTGCTTGAGGCCGACAAAAAGGCGTCCGAGGGTCAGTTGGCCCCACGGTTCAATGCACTGGTCCGCAAAGAGGCCTGCGCAGATGTGGCCCGTCAGATTGATCTGGGCGCGGTGTTGAAACTCGGCCGGTCCGAGATGCTGTCCGGTGGCCGTCGCAAGCAAGCGCTGCTGGGCGACGCGATGGAGGCCGTGATCGCCGCCATCTATCGGGATGCCGGGTTCGAGGCTGCCCGCGATGTCATCCTGGCGCTTTGGGGGGACCGCATCCACCAGGTCGAGGCAGATGCGCGTGACGCCAAGACCTCTTTGCAGGAATGGGCGCAGGCGCGTGGGCAAAAGCCGCCCTCATACGTCGAAGTTAAACGCAGTGGCCCAGACCACGCCCCGATCTTCACCATCGCGGCCCGTCTTCAGGACGGCACCGAGGCGCAGGCCACCGCAGGATCCAAACGTCAGGCCGAACAGGCGGCGGCGAAAGCTCTGCTGGAACAGCTCAGCCCGACCGGGTCTTCCTAGGTACATGCGGCTCAGACCAGCCCGGAAATCGGACGCCGCCAGCCTGGCGGCGCTGTCGATCGAAGTCTGGATCAGCACCTACCTGCGCCATGGCGTGAGCGCCTTCTTGGCCGAGTTTGCACTGTCCGAGTTCACCACTGCACTGTTCGAAGCGCTGCTTGAAGAAGGCAAGGACCTTCTGATTGTTTCGGAAAACCGCGATGGCATAGATGGGTACATTCGGTTGGCAGAGGGCCGTCCCGCCCCGATAGACGGGCTGTCCGATCTTGAGATCGTGACCTTTTACGTGCAGCCGCATCACCACGGAAAGGGCATCGGGTCAGCTTTGTTGCGGGTGGCCATCGACCATTGCCGCAACAAAGGCCGCACCGAAATTTGGCTGACGACCAATTCCGAAAACGCTCCGGCCATCGATTTCTACCTGTCCAAAGGTTTCCGTCAGGTCGGCGTCACGGATTTCCGTATCGCGAACCAAGCCTATCCGAACCACGTTCTCGCGTTGAACCTGCCACCTCAGGGCTAGCGTCAAATCACCCGGATGAACCCGGTCAGCCCGGTTTTCTGGTGTTCGATCACGTGGCAATGAAACGCCCAGTCGCCGGGATTGTCCGCGACCAGCGCGATGTCGACGGTCTCGTCTTTCAGCAAAAGCATGGTATCGGACAGCAACGGTGGCAGTTTGCGCAGGTTCGACGTCAGCGGAACGAAGGCCAGCCCGTGCAGGTGGATCGGGTGCAGATTGGGCGATTCATTGCGCAGTCGCAGAACATAGCTCTTGCCCCGTTGCAGTACAGCCAGCGGCCCGGTTCCCTGCGCCGCATCGCCCGGCCAGGGCGTGCGGTTGATCGACCAGAAACTATAGCCCAAAGACCCGCAGAACCCGTCATTCGGGGCGCCGCCTTCCGGGGTCCAGCCGAACACGAACTCATGCAACTCGGCCTGATCAAGATCAGGGCGCGCGACAGGGTTTGCCTGCAATGGGCGCAGCTCTCGCAGATCACGCGCAATGGAGTGTCCCGTGGCCCGCAACCGGACCATGGCGCGGTGTTTCTGCCCGGGAAACTTTGCCATCAGCAGGGCTGATTGCCCTTCGTCGTCCGGCATCCGAACGGCCAAATCCACCCGTTGACCCGGGGCCAGCAAGAGCGGCTGGGCTGCTGTGGGCCGTGTCACGTCTGTTTCTACCGGATGTCCGTCCCATGCGATGATACGGGTCTGGGCCCCTTCGGGATGCAAGTTGTAGATACGGGTCGTGTCCGTGTTGACCACCCGTACGCGCACCAGGCTGCCCGCGGCGTGGTCATATACTGCCTCGCTCTGCCAATTGGCGGTCTGCACGTTGCCGAACGTGCCGGCCCGCGCCGCGCCGCGGGCGGTATAGGCCGGCAGAAACGCGTCGTCTTCGTCCAGCCGGAAATCCCGCAGATTGATCACCTGTTCGCTGTCGAATCCCGGGTCTTCCGGTTCGGCAATCACCATCACACCGGTCAGCCCACGGGCCATCTGGTCCATCGTCATGCAATGGGGATGATACCAATACGTGCCCGCATCCGGCGGCGTGAGTTCATAGGTAAAGCTCTCGTTCTCGCCGATGGGCATCTGGGTCAGATAGGGCACACCGTCCATTTCGTTGCGGATACGCAGCCCGTGCCAATGCATCGCAGTATAATCGGGCAAGGTATTGCGCACCGTCAGACGCAGTGTTTCGCCCTGGCGCCCGTAAAGAACCGGCGGCGGCGCATCCGGTGACAGGCTGACCATCCCCGTGGTCCGCTGACCGCGCAACCGATAGCTGGCAGGTTGCACCACCAGTTCGGGCACGGGATCGCTGGCCGCCAGAGACAACCCTCCCAAACCCAGAGCACCGGCAGCGGCGCTGCTTCCAAGAAGAAACTCGCGACGTTTCATGAAAACCTCACTGTACGGATCTGATGCCGGGCTGGGATTGGCTGGGCGTCCGCGTCCATCTGACACCTCAAACGCATGGCCGCAATGCGACAAATCCCTCTGGCCCGTCGAAGCTTTCTGCTATAGGGGTGCGCACTTGCAAACAGGATCGCCAGACTCATGACCACACGCGCCGGATTTATCGCCCTGATCGGAGAGCCCAATGCGGGCAAGTCAACCCTGCTGAACCGCATGGTCGGGGCCAAGGTTTCCATCGTGACGCATAAGGTGCAGACCACCCGCGCGCGTATCCGCGGCGTGGCGATGGAAGGCGACGCGCAGCTGGTTTTCGTCGACACGCCGGGGCTGTTCAAACCCCGCCGCCGCCTGGATCGCGCCATGGTCGCTGCTGCATGGGGCGGGGCCGCAGATGCGGACGTCGTTGTGCTTATGGTCGAGGCGCATCGCGGTATCACCGAAGGGGTCGAGCGCATCCTCGAAGGTCTGGAAGAAATCGGACAGGGCCGCACCATCGCGTTGGCCATCAACAAGATCGACAAGGTGCCGTCCGAGAAGCTGCTGGCGCTGACCAGTGACCTGAACGCACGCTATCCGTTTGCCGAAACCTTCATGATCTCTGCTGAAAAGGGACACGGCGTCGAGGACCTGCGCAAGTGGCTGGCCTCTGAACTGCCTGAAGGCCCGTGGTTGTATCCCGAAGACCAGATCGCCGATCTGCCCCTGCGCATGATCGCCGCCGAAATGACGCGCGAGAAGCTGACCCTGCGCCTGCATCAGGAACTGCCCTATCAACTGACCGTTGAGACCGAAAACTGGGAAGAGCGCAAAGACGGCTCTGCCAAGATTGATCAGGTCATCTATGTCATGCGCGACGGCCACAAAGGCATCGTTCTGGGCAAAAAGGGTGAGACGATCAAAGCCGTCAGCCAGGCCGCGCGCGCCGAGCTGGAAGAGTTCCTCGACCGCAGGATCCACCTGTTCCTGCAAGTGAAGGTCCGGCCCAATTGGCTGGAAGAATCCGAGCGGTATTCGGAAATGGGGCTGGATTTCAAAGACGGAAACGCATGACGCGGCTGACGGCGGAATTCTGGGTTCACGCCTATCTGGCGCGGCTGCGATTTCAGGATATCCCGGCCTATGTGGTGGCCCATGGCGATGACACCGCAGGCGCAGTTCTGGTCAAGCTGAACACACTGGACGGGCAGGCCGTTGCCTTCCAACGCAGCTTTGATCTGATGAGTGGCGAACGGAAATGGGTCGAACTCTCGTCCGGCCTTGAAGGTGACGTGGACCAGGCCATCCAGCGCCAACGCAGCTTTGACCCCGACCTCTGGGTGATTGAGGTAGAAGACCGTCAGGGGCGGCACCTGCTGGGCGAAGAAGGGCTTGAGTGACCAGTACTGAAGGGTCTTTGACGCAGAGACCAAAATGACTATTTTACCCCGGCAATTACACTGGCAGGGCTGGCTTGCCCTGTGGACAGGCGCAACCAAGAGGTGCTTTCGTGGCTGAAACGCTTGCTGAGAAACTGGAAAAATCGGAACTCGGCCACTGGATGCAGCGGTTCGAAAGCTTCATGGTCTTTGTCGGGGTTGTTGGTCCTTTTGCCACGCTTCCGCAACTGGTCAAGCTCTACTTTACCCATTCAGAACACGCTACTGGTCAGTCGCTTCTGTCCTGGTCGCTTTATGCCGGGCTGTCCTTCCTGTGGTTTGCGTATGGTCTGGTGGTGGGCAAGTTGCCCATCTATGTGGGCAACGGTATCTCGATGGTGCTGAACCTGCTGATGGTCATAGGAATTCTGGTTCATGCGGGTGTGACGTTCTGAACTTCACGCTGGCTTGGGTCTTTCTTGTTCGCGGTCGCAGACGATGCTCGGGTCCATCAATCCGCGTCGCCAAAATAGACAAAGCTCATCTTGTTCCCGTCAGGGTCGCGTGCGTAGGCACCAAAAAAGTTTGGGCCATATTGGGGGCGGTCCCCCGGATCACCTTCGTTTGTTCCGCCATTTGCAAGCGCGGCCGCGTGCGCATCACGCACTTCCTCTGTGCTTTGGCACAACAGGCCAACCATGTTTCCGTTGCCGATTGTCGCGTCTTTTTTGTCGAACGGTGTCGCGACCCATATGCATCCGCCACCGCGCAGCTCATAGCATACAGCATGCGGCATATACTCGGCGACGACCTTTCCGCCGATCCGGGGCATAACCGCGTCGTAATAGCTGCGTGCCTTGGCAACGTCGTTGGAACCGATCATGACGTAATTAAGAGACATTTTGGGAATCCCACTTTAGAACATAAGAAGAACATTATGGCCTGAACGGGATTAAAGCAACGCATTCTTTTGCCCGCAGTTGGCGATACCCCGGACGACAGACGGGGTTTCCATCGGCCAAGGGGCAGCAGGCGCGTTCTGGCGGGGCACATTGGTGATCTGAAGAATGGCGGCGGGTTCATGTTGAGGCACAACGGAATCCACCGTGGTCAGGTCTGGTCGCTATATCGTGCCGGACCGTTGCAATGAAAAGCCGATGCTCTGCCCTTCAGTCTTTGCATGTCTTGGGATCACGCGCCATGTCCGCCGTTCCACCCGTCTTCGTACTCGCCCAACACCCTGGACAGGTGCAGCAGAGACGCAGAAAAGCGTGCGTAGACATCCCTCGACAACATCGGCTTGTTGTCATCCAGCACCTGCACAAGTTCGACGACGGTCGACGCAAATGTCTCATAGACCTGCATGTCGGCCGCCGTTGGGTCCGGTGTCCAGATTTCGCGTTCGTCGTAGTATGTGGCGGGTTTCGGTTCGTCATCGATCATGGTGCGGCCCCTTCTGTTGAAGCGCAGTTGGGGGTCGTAAAAACGCGTACAAGCCGGGTGGCGCGAAGTCACAAAACTATGGCGGCTTCGGAAAAGAACACGCGCTGAAAAGGGGTTGAAGCACTTCCGCTCTTGCGCGCCAACGTCGCTTGGGATTTTCTGCGAACCAACCAAACCAGCAACAGGGTCAGGTTTTGGACTGGCGCGATCACGGAATACTCCTGACATTACGCCGCCATGGTGAAACAGCGGCGATCATCGAGGTCTTTACCGAAGGCCACGGGCGCCACGCCGGTGTGGTGCGTGGCGGGACCAGCCGCAAGATCGCGCCGATCCTGCAACCTGGGGCGCAACTGGACGTGCTGTGGCGCGCGCGGCTGGAAGAACATATCGGCACCTTTCAGGTCGAACCCCTGCGGTCCCGCGCGGCAGCCGCGTTTTCAGGGCGGCTGGCACTGTCCGGGCTGAACGCGGTCGTTTCGCTGTTGTCCTTTTGTCTTCCCGAACGGGAACCACACCCCGCGCTTTATTCCCGGACGGAACAGTTGATGGATCTGTTGGGGCAGGATGAAGTCTGGCCTCTGGCCTATCTGCGATGGGAGCTCGCGTTGCTTGACGAACTTGGCTTTGGCCTTGATCTGACAGCCTGCGCCGTGACCGGTGTGACCGAAGGATTGATCTATGTATCCCCCAAAACAGGCCGTTCCGTCAGCGCCAATGGCGCCGGGGAATGGGCGGACAAGCTGTTGCCCCTGCCGCCTTGTCTGCGAGGTGAAGGCGCTGCGCCCGATGTCGAGGTCGCAGAGGCCCTGCGCACGACCGGATATTTTCTGGAGCACCGCGTTGCTCCGTCTTTGGGGCATAATCCGCTGCCCGAAGCGCGGGCCCGGTTCGTGGATCAGGTCACTCGGCGGCTGTGAACACCATCTCGTGCCCGTCCTCATTGCGCAGGATCAGCACATTGCCTGACACCTCGGATTGGGTCATGGCCATGAGGGCGGCAAAGTAGAACCCTTCAGCTTCGAGCCCCGCGCAGGCGGCGCGCGTCGCGTTGAGGTTCTGAACCTCAAACCACGGGTAGGGCGCGTTGAGTGTTCCGTCATAGCTGTTACACGGAGCGTTTCCGGCAATCCCGCCTTCTTCCGGAAACCGCAGCAGAGCGCTCGCCTCATAGGGCTGACCATCGATCTCCCTCAGAACCCAGGTCTGGTCCGCCGCACCATAGGCGGCGACGGTTTCGTCCTTGTCGCATTGGAACAGTGCCATCAAGGGCAGGCTCAGGATCAGGCGTGTCATGGCTGGGTCTTAGCGCATAGGGGATGTCGTTGGAACCGGATCAGTAGGGAAGAGACCCGTTCAGCAGTAGTGCACGCACTTCCTGCCGGGGTTTCCAGTTATAGCGCGTATCTTCACGCACCGGCGCCCAGAACAACGCGCCACTGTTGCGCCAGGGGTCAAGGATGATGCCGTCATACATCGAATCCCCCTTGGCACTGATCAATGCCGAATGGTGGATGATGCGAAAAGACGTCGGTGGCGACGTGGCCCAGTGCAGATCCAATGTTCGGAAGTTTTCCTGCCGCAGCCGCTTGGTCATGGCTTCTGCCCAATCGTTGCACAGCCCCTTTTCGCGGAACCCGTTGATGACCTTGGCGTTGTGGATGATGGCGGGGTCGGTGACATTCCAATCCCGCGCCAACTGCTGCGAGTAGGAATAGGCGATGGTGGCCGCTCTCTGAGCCTCGGCCGGATCGACATCCGGCCCGAGCATTCGGATCGACTGGGCAAGCGCTTCGACATCGCTCTGATCGGCCGTTGGCGCAGGGGTGGTGCAGCCCGCAAGAACGAGCACCGCCAGAGTGGCGCAAAGTGCAAAGAAGGATCGGGTCATGCGATGTACCAGGTGCTGATCGGGTTTCGGTCGGGTCAATCTGACGCTCTAACGGCGAATGGGCCGGGATCAAAGGGGAAGTTTGGATTGCTGCGGACACGGTTCGCCGTTGCCCTGCCGGTCAGAGATGCAAAAATGCTCCGTACAAAACGGAAGGTCCGTGGGTAGGAGGCGTACAAAACCTCAAAAACCAAGAAAAAGACCCGGCGCAATGGCCGGGTCAGTTGGGGAAACGGGCGCCGGTTCCGGTCACCCGAGCAGACGTCGTGCGATGACCTGTGCCTGAATCTCGGCCGCACCTTCGAAAATGTTGAGAATGCGCGCGTCGCACAGAACGCGGCTGATCTTGTATTCCAGTGCAAAGCCGTTCCCGCCGTGGATTTGCAGCCCGTTATCGGCGGCTGCCCAGGCCACACGGGCGCCCAGCAGTTTGGCCATGCCCGCCTCAAGATCACAGCGTTGGCCGTGGTCTTTTTCCCACGCGCTGAAATAGGTCAGCTGGCGCGCGATCATGATCTCGACCGCCATCATTGCCAGCTTGCCCGAGACACGCGGGAAGTTGATCAGCGATTTGCCGAATTGCTTGCGGTCGATGGCATATTGCATGGCGATATCCAGCGCGCTTTGCGCCACGCCGATGGCGCGCGCGGCGGTCTGGATGCGGGCACTTTCAAAGGTTTCCATCAGCTGTTTGAAACCCTTGCCTTCTTCACCGCCCAGCAGGTTTTCACCCTTGACGTGGAAGCCGTCAAAGCCCAGCTCGTATTCCTTCATGCCGCGATAGCCCAGAACCTCGATCTCACCCCCGGTCATGCCGGGGGTGGGGAAGGGATTGTCGTCCGTGCCGGGCGTCTTTTCCGCCAGGAACATGGACAGGCCGCGGTGATCGGTGCTGTCGGGATCGGTCCGCGCCAGCAAAGTCATGACATGGGTCCGCGCGGCGTGGGTGATCCAGGTCTTGTTGCCGGTGATCCGGTAATCACCGTTCTCGTCCTTCACGGCACGGGTCCGCAGGCTACCAAGATCCGAGCCGGTGTTGGGTTCAGTGAAGACAGCCGTCGGCAGAATTTCGGCGCTGGCCAGTTTTGGCAGCCAGTTGGCCTTTTGCTCGTCCGTGCCGCCGGCGATGATCAACTCGGCCGCGATTTCCGAACGGGTGCCCAGCGAGCCCACGCCGATATAGCCACGCGACAGTTCTTCGGAAACGACGCACATGGATGCTTTGGACAGTCCGAAACCGCCAAACTCTTCCGGGATGGTCAGCCCGAAAACGCCCATTTCCGCCAGTTCTTCGATGATTTCCAGCGGGATCAGCTCATCCTTGAGGTGCCATTCATGGGCGTACGGTTCGACCTTTTCCTGCGCATAGCGGCGGAACTGGTCGCGGATCATTTCAAGTTCTTCGTCCAGGCCCGACGCGCCGAACATTGTGGCGCCGGCCCGATCCTGCATCAGCTCGACCAAACGGCTGCGCGCGGCTTGTGAATTCGCCTGCGCCATCAAGGTCTGTACTTCGGACGACTGAAAGCCCGACAGTGCATCCCAGCCGAGGCCCATATCCTGAAGGCGCACGACTTCGCCCTGGTTCATCGGGATGCCACCAGCGACCTGATGCAGGTACTCGCCAAAGGCTATCTGGTGAAGCAACTGCTCGAGTTCGCCGAACTTGCCTTCGGCCTGAAGTGCTTCGGCCCAGCGCTGCATCTGTTGCAGCGACTGGTTGTACGTGGCCAGCCATGCCAGTCCATGCGCGGCGGTCTGGTTTGCCTCGATCAAAGCACCAGAGATACGGCCATCCGCCGAGACCATGCCGCGCACGGATTCGCGGGCTTTTTCAAAAACGGCTGCTACCGCGGGTACGGCAGCCCGGGTCAAGTTCAGAAGATCGGGCAAAACTGCAGCAGTTGTCATCTCGGTCATATCCTGTCCGTCGTGGGCCATAAATCGCGTCCTTTCCTCGGTCGTCTGGTCATATCATGCTGCACGTGCAGCGCAACAAAAATACTTATTACGCTACGAAAAAGTTCAAATATTACCCCAACATTTTTGCAATGCAGAAGAAAATCCAGATGATATCTAGGGGACATGACCCTGTTTTCCATTCTTTCCCCGCAGGAACTGCTGTTGGCTATGGCAATCGCGTTTGCCTCTGGATGGGTCAAAGGCATGGTTGGTTTCGCGATGCCCATGATTTTGGTGTCGGGGTTGAATTCATTTCTGCCGCCGGATCTGACCCTGGCGGGACTTATTCTGCCGACGCTGGTGACCAATGGGCTGCAGGCCCTACGCGGTGGCCGTGTCGCCGCGATCGCCTCGATTCGGCGCTTTCGGGTTTTCCTTGTTGTTGGCTGTCTTCTTCTGCTGCTCAGCGCGCAGTTGGTCGCATTGATCCCGGGGTCTGTCTTTCTGGTTCTGATGGGCGGCTTTGTGACAGTTTTTGCGCTGTTACAGGTTCTGGGGTTCAGAATGGCGCTGAACCAACCCTCGACCGCAGTCGAGGCTGTGGTAGGTGGCGTGGCGGGGTTTGTCGGCGGCATGTCAGGAGTTTGGGGGCCTCCGACAGTTGCCTATCTGACGGCGCTGAACACCCCCAAGACCGAACAGATTCGAATTCAGGGCGTAATCTACGGTTTGGGGGCGGTTTTGTTGCTGGTCGCACATCTTGGATCAGGCATTCTGTACGCAGAAACACTTGGGTTTTCGGCAGCCCTGATCGTTCCGGCCCTGGCCGGGATGTGGATAGGCATGAAGCTGCAGGACCGTATTGATCAGGCAAGTTTTCGCAAAGCGACCTTGTTCGTTTTGCTGATTGCGGGCCTGAACCTGCTTCGACGCGGTTTGGTGGGGTAACGCGTCAACTCGGCCGCTTGTCGGCGAGCCGAAAAGCAAAATACAGGCCTAGCATCAGGAAGAACAAACCCGAGATATCGCCGATCAGGAATGCGATATATTCCACCGTCGCGCTGCCAAAAGCCAGGTTGGTCAACCCGGAGACAAGGAAGGACGTTACGATTCCGACGCCCATCACACATATCCAACAGGGTTTGCGATCCGGACGGGGAAACAGATCCCACCCGATTGCCTTCAGAAGAAAAAACACGGTCGGGACCGTCAGAACCGCAATCGCCATGGCCATCAGGCGGCTGGGCTCGAACACATCCGTTCCACCCAAATAGGCAAAAACGATGAACACGCCGGGCAATAATGCGAAAACGGCGCGCCACCCCAACAGCCAGGCTGTCAGAACCCGCACGCCATGCGGCAGAAACAACAGGCTCGCGCGGCTTGGGTATTCCGGGAAAAACACGTTCTGCAACGGCATCAGGACGGCGAATGTAAGGAACGACGCCAGCACATAGGCCAAAGAGGCCAAAAGCGTTTCAGTAGCCCACCCGCGCAAAGTAATCACGGCCTCTTGCGCGGGTGGATCGCATCATTTGGGTGCATGAACGACGTACCGTCCCCGGTTGGCGCTGCCGCTTTGAGAAAGATAGCCTTTTTCGACCAGCGATTTCAGCGCGCGAAAGAATGTTGGGCGCGAAACACTTTGAACCAACGTGTGCTCGATCAAACCGAATGTGCGCACTTCCTGATCGGACTTGGAAAGCTCTTCGGCGGCATAGTAGATGTCGCGTTCAACCGGAGATAGTTTCTCCAAGCCTAATGTACGCTCCATGCTTTGCATCAGCTTGCGCAGTTCGGTGAGTTTCGAGATCTCAGTCATAATGTTACCTATCGTTTGCCGTGTCATTTGCCGCCTAATTGCGACTGTTTGAGCCATGCAGAATGACGCGCAAGTCAGCAAGTCTCGTATTGACACTCATCCCCTCTCGCTTAGACTAGGTGACTGATTAGGATTGCTCAATCCAGCGTTGTGAGTGTGCGCACATGAGCGACTCCCAATCTAATTTCAGTCAGTACCCGGCGCAAAAGTGCCGGGTTTTTTTCGTCTTAGCGATTATCAGGGCTAGCGCAAATTGCATTTTGAAACAACGCAATTGTATGTGCTTTTTGCGACAAACAACCTTAGCAAGAAGTACAGTGGGTGAAATAAAAAAGGGGCGCTGTGGCCCCTCTTCCTGTCTTATCCGATTGCGACGGCTTTGATGTCGTCGTCGATGAAGGGCAGATATTGTTCAAAGTTCTCGGCAAACATCTGCACCAGTTTTTCGGCCTGTTTGTCGAAGGCTGCCTGATCGTCCCAGGTACGGCGCGGGTCCAGCAGAACTTCGGCAACCCCCGGGACAGAGACTGGAACGTCAAAGCCGAAATTGGCATCCTTGCGGAACTCGGCGTCGCGCAGAGACCCTTCCAGAGCGGCGGTCAGCAAGGCGCGTGTCGCACGGATCGGCATCCGGCTGCCCACGCCATAGGCGCCGCCGGTCCAGCCGGTGTTCACAAGCCAGCAGGTCGCGCCGTGCTGGGCGATCTTGTCCCGCAACAGGTTGCCGTATTCCTCAGGGCGACGGGGCATGAACGGCGCGCCGAAACAGGTCGAGAATGTCGGCTGCGGCTCGGTGATGCCGCGTTCGGTCCCGGCCACTTTTGACGTGAAACCCGACAGGAAGTGATACATGGCCTGGGCCGGCGTCAGCCGCGCGATCGGTGGCAGAACGCCAAATGCATCGCAGGTCAGCATGATGATATTCTTCGGGTGACCACCCAATGCGCTTTTGGATGCGTTCGAGATATACTCGAGCGGATAGGCGCAGCGCATGTTGGCGGTCAGCGAGTCATCGTCGAAATCCAGTTCCTTGGTTTCGGGATCAAAGACCATGTTTTCGATCACGGTTCCGAACTTCGAAGTGGTGGCATAGATTTCCGGCTCTGCCTCGGCATTCAGGTTAATGGTCTTGGCATAGCAACCGCCTTCGAAGTTGAAGGTACCGCGATCGGACCAGCCGTGCTCGTCATCCCCGATCAGTATGCGCGAAGGATCTGCGGACAAGGTGGTCTTTCCGGTGCCGGACAGGCCAAAGAACACGGCCGTATCGACCGGGTTGCCAACAGCATGGTTTGCCGAACAGTGCATCGGCATCACGCCTTTTTCAGGAAGCATGTAGTTCAGCAGGGTGAAAACGGACTTTTTGTTTTCACCGGCATATTCAGTGCCGCCGATCAGAATCAGTTTGCGGTCGAAATTCATTGCAATCACAGTCTCGCTGCGGCAGCCATGCTTTGCCGGGTCGGCCTGAAAGCTGGGGCAGTTGATGACGGTGAAATCGGCCGTGAACTCATCCAGGTCTTCGCGGTCCGGGCGACGAAGCAGGTGGCGGATGAACAAGTTGTGCCATGCCAGTTCGGTAATCATTCGTACATTGATTGCGTAAGCCGGGTCCGCGCCACCGACGAGGTCCTGCACAAAATAATCGCGGCCCTTCATGTGGGCCAGCATGTCTTCGTACAGTGCGTCAAAGCCCTCGGGGCTCATTTCGGCATTGTTTTCCCACCAAATGGTGTCGGCAACGCTGTCGGTCTTGACCACGTGTTTGTCCTTGGGCGACCGGCCGGTGAACTTTCCTGTGGTAACCAGGAACGCTCCACCATTGCCAAGTGTGCCTTCGCCGCGCTTCAGCGCCTCTTCGATCAGCGCCGGTTCCATGAAGTTGTAATAGACATTGCCCAGACCCTCGATGCCCTGATCTTCGAGGCGGAATTGCGGGTTAACCCGTCCAGATGTCATGTGTGTCTTCTCCTGTGGCGGCGCGAAGGTCGTTGGCCGTTGCGCCTTTGGGGCAGTGAGCCGGGAAAACCGGCGGCTGAGCGCGTCTTATCACGGTCGTTCATGGCATGAACAGGCGGGTTTGACACAGTTAGCGCAACCAAGTTCGGGTTTAGCGCCATCAGAAATTCAATGTCAGAAAAGCGGGCAGATTTTTGCGGGCATCAAGGCAAATTTGCCGCAGACCTGCCGCAACAAAGGCATGATTCGCAGTTACGGATTGATTCGGCGTCTTAAAACCGCCAACAATGCCTTACAAATAAGCGAATTATTGCGCGAGTGAGCAGGAATAGGGGTGAGCCCGATGTCAAAGATTGCACTTGTGGATGACGATAGAAACATTCTTACGTCTGTATCCATGACCCTCGAAGCCGAAGGTTTCGAGGTTGAAACATATAATGATGGCCAGGCCGCGTTGGATGCGTTCAACAAGAAACTGCCGGACATGGCTGTTCTGGATATTAAGATGCCGCGGATGGACGGCATGGATCTGTTGCAACGGCTGCGTCAGAAGACGCAGATGCCGGTGATCTTCCTGACCTCGAAAGACGATGAGATCGACGAGGTACTGGGCCTGCGCATGGGCGCGGATGACTATGTAAAGAAGCCTTTTTCGCAGCGTTTGCTGGTCGAGCGCATTCGGGCCTTGCTGCGCCGCCAAGAGGCGACAAGCGGCGATGCGGTCGCATCCAACAGCAATGACACCAAAGTCATGGAACGCGGCGACCTGAGAATGGATCCGCTGCGCCATGCGGTCAGCTGGAAAGGCAATGATGTGTCCCTGACCGTGACCGAGTTCCTGCTGCTTCAGGCCCTGGCCCAACGTCCGGGATTCGTCAAAAGCCGCGACCAGTTGATGGATGTCGCCTATGATGATCAGGTCTATGTGGATGACCGGACGATCGACAGCCACATAAAGCGTCTGCGGAAAAAGATGCGCGCGGCTGATCCCGAGTTCTCGGCGATTGAGACCTTGTATGGTATCGGTTACCGGTACAACGAAGAATAGGCGCGGCCGCCTGCAAGAGGTAATGGGGTCTCGTGCGCGACACCGAACAAGCCAGCGAATTGCGCGACGGTGACGTCGTTCTTGGGGATGACTGGGTCATTCCCCAAGACCCCGAGTCAGCGGAGCTGAGGGAAAAGCGATCCCGGAGGAACCTGTTTTCTCTGCGTGGTTCACCTCTGGCGCGCAAAATCATCACGTTCAACTTGATCGCTCTGGTGATTCTGGTCACTGGGTTGCTGTATCTGGACGACTCGCGAAAAGAGAAGGTTCAGCAGACCGCCCGCAATCTGCTGGGCGATGCGCAACTTGTCAGCAACGTTTTTGAAACCCAGTTGCGTCAGGGCGTACAGCAAACCGGGCAGAATGCCGGGAACCTGGACGTCAAGGATACCTTGTCTGGCCTCACCTTGCCCGAAGGGGGCGAGGTTTTTGTTTATGACGCCAGTGGCACGCTGATCGGCTGGACACGTGGTGCCCCGCAAGCCTCTGACATGCCGGTTCTTCTGCAATCCGAGGCCGAGATGCAGACCGGCAGTACGGTGATCAGCGACACGCTGAATGCCGTCTGGACGGGTTTGTCAAACCTGCTCAACTGGTCGACTGAAACCGAGGCACCGACGTTGGCGCAGCGTGTTCAGACCATTATTCCACAAGCGATTGCCGGTCAAAGTCAGGTGCAGGCGGTACAGGATGGCGCGGGTGAGACGGTCATCGTGGCTGCCGCACCAATTCTTTATCAGGATGTACCCGCCGGCGCGGTGGCGATTACCGGCCCGGCTGGTGAAATCGACGCGCTTGCCCGCCGCGAGCAGGAGCGCATTCTTCAGATGTTTGTCGTGGCGCTGCTGGTTTCCGTGGGCCTCAGCCTTGTCCTGGCCTCGACCATTGCCAACCCGCTGGCCGATCTGGCATCCGCGGCAGAGATGGGCAAAGACCGGGGCACGGGTGTCAATCCCGGGCGCATTCGCATTCCCGACCTCAGCGCCCGTCCTGATGAAATCGGACGCCTCAGCCGCGCTTTGCGGGGTATGGTGACCGCGCTCTACAACCGGATCGACGCAAACGAACAGTTTGCCGCCGATGTCGCCCATGAAATCAAAAACCCGCTGGCCAGCCTGCAATCCGCCGTGGGAACGCTGCGGATGGTCAAGCGCGAGGATCAGCGCGACAAGCTGCTGGACGTGATCGAGCATGACGTACGGCGTCTGGACCGGCTGGTCAGCGACATATCAAATGCGTCGCGTCTGGATGCGGAACTGGTCAAGGAAGAAGAGCAGCCCTTTGACCTGCTCAAGCTGCTGGGCAATCTCGGCCAGTATCTGGGTGAAGATGCACGCTCCAAGGGCATCGATTACATTACGGATCTGCCCTCTGAGCCAATTGTGATCAACGGGCTGGAAGCGCGTCTTGCGCAGGTCTTTGTCAATCTGATCACCAACGCCATTTCGTTCTGCGAGGAAAATGACGCAATTCGCGTCTGGGTCCGGCAGCGGGACAACCGCGTGCTGGTTGTTGTCGAAGACACCGGCCCGGGGATTCCCGAACAGGCGCTTACCAAAGTGTTCAAGCGTTTCTACTCGCAGCGTCCGGCGGAACATTTCGGCAATAATTCTGGCCTCGGCTTGGCGATCTCCAAGCAGATTGTCGAAGCCCATGGCGGGGTGATCTGGGCTGAGAACATCCGCCCGACAGAGGCCGATATCACATCGGATCCGCTGGGTGCCCGCTTTGTCGTGGGGTTGCCCGTCTAAATCCATGCATATTGATTCGTTGTCACTCGCGAAAGATCAGGACAGCGCCTGTGTTCATGCCTCCTGCGTTTCGGTTGCCGGACGCGGGCTTTTGATCATCGGTGCGTCCGGCACAGGGAAGTCCGGGCTGGCGTTGCAAATGATGGCGTTCGGCGCGAAATTGGTCGCTGATGACCGCGTCAATCTAGAGATGCGGCAGAATCGGGTGATCGCCTCGGCCGTATCGCAGATACGCGGCTTGATCGAGGCGCGCCAAATTGGCCTGGTCAAAGCCGAACCCAGTGGTCCGGTTCCGCTGGGTTACGTTGTGGATCTGGATCAGCCAGAGCCCGAGCGTCTGCCCGACCCTTTGACGGTTTCCGTGCTGAGGCAAACTGTTCCCTTGCTTCGGGGCGCGGGCGTGCCCAACTTGGCTGTAGCGATGATGCAGCTTCTAGGAAATGAGCGCGTAAACCCGGAATGGCCGATTACATGACATCGCCAAGGCGGATCGTACTTGTCACGGGGCCCTCCGGGGCAGGAAGATCCACGGCCATTCATGTGCTGGAAGATCTAGGCTTTGAAGCCATCGACAATCTGCCGATGGGTCTTTTGTCGCGCTTGCTCGACAGCGCTGACAGCGACCGTCCGATGGCATTGGGTATAGATGCCCGCAACCGGGATTTCTCGACGATCGGTTTCATAGAATTGGCTGAAAAGCTGGGCCGCTTGGCGCAGGTCGATCTGACGGTTCTGTATCTGGATTGCAGTGATGATGTTCTGGTGCGCAGGTTTTCAGAAACCCGAAGGCGGCATCCCGTCGCCAAGAATGCCAGCCCGGAAACCGGCGTTCAGCGCGAAAAAGAGCTGCTGGCGCCGATACGTGAGATTGCGGATACGCTGATCGACACCAGCCTTCTGAACGTGCATCAGCTGCGGGAAGAGGTCGAGCACTGGTTCGCCCCGCAAGGCGGGCGGCATCTGGCGGTTTCCATCGAATCCTTTTCTTACAAACGCGGTCTGCCGCGCGGATTGGACATGGTGTTCGATTGCAGATTTCTAGCGAATCCATACTGGCGCCCGGAATTTCGCGCAGCGGATGGTCGAAACCCTGACGTTGCGCACTATGTGCAATCAGACGCTAACTACTTACCGTTTTTTGAACGTGTGCTGGACTTGC
This sequence comes from Ruegeria sp. HKCCA0235A, assembly GCF_013033235.1. Lineage (NCBI taxonomy): Bacteria > Pseudomonadati > Pseudomonadota > Alphaproteobacteria > Rhodobacterales > Roseobacteraceae > Ruegeria > Ruegeria sp. HKCCA0235A. The sequence continues at coordinate 356,615 of NZ_WQDQ01000004.1, forward strand.
TGACCCTGTTGCTGCCGGCCTTTCGGGCCGAGGGCAAAGCGCATCTTTCCGTGGCGTTTGGGTGCACAGGGGGCCAGCACAGATCAGTTGCCCTGGCAGAGGCCGTTGCAAAGGCCCTTGCGGAAGATGGGCAGCAGGTGGCAATTAGGCATCGCGAGATGGAACGTCGGTCGTTGAATGTGAGGTCGGATTGATCGGAATTGTGATCGTTGCACATGGTGGGTTGGCTCAGGAATACCTGGCCGCCACACAACACGTGGTCGGACCACAGGCCAGCCTCGTGGCGGTCGCGATTGAGGCTGACCATGACCGGGACGAAAAACAGGCCGAAATCTGCCGTGCCGCTGACGAAGTGGACACCGGCGATGGTGTCGTTGTTGTCACCGACCTCTTTGGCGGAAGCCCCTCGAATCTCAGCCTGCGTGCCTGCGCGCCTCAGGACCGGCGTATTCTGTATGGGGCAAACCTGCCGATGCTGATCAAATTGGCCAAAAGTCGCCACTTGCCCATTGGTGATGCCGTCCGTCAGGCAATGGAGGCTGGACGGAAGTACATCAATGCTCAGAATGTGACATTGGATTAAAAACGGATTATTGAATATGACGAGCCGAAGCCTGAAAATTATCAATGAAAAGGGCCTGCATGCACGCGCCTCGGCAAAGCTGGTTGAGGTTGTAGAGGGGTTCGATGCACATGCTGAGGTGTCAAAAGACGGACTTTCTGCATCAGGCGACAGCATCATGGGCCTTTTGATGTTGGCAGCATCGCGCGGAACAACTATTGACGTCGAGACGTCCGGGCCGGATGCTGAGGCATTGGCAGAAGCTCTGGAAACGCTTGTGAACGACAAGTTCGGAGAGGGGTTCTAAGCCACCCCGCCGGGACAGGAAGAACGGGAAGACCAGGAATTGGCGGAAACGACGCACGAGACCAAGACAAACCCGGTGGTGGATGGGACCACAGATCAGGGTGAGATCTACGACCGTAGAACGCTGACCTATGCGAATTCATTCGACGATGCCTGGACAGCGACCGCCATTCGGGCCATCGAGTGGTGCACAGGCAAGCTGACCATTTTGCGCATGGTCAACAAGTTCGAAAAAAAGAACGAATACTATCGCGGCCAGCGGTTCTGGGGCGGTGCCCTCAAGACTATGGGAATCGACCTGACCACACCGCAGGAGCAGATTGACCGCATTCCCAAGACCGGCCCGGTTGTCGTCGTCGCCAACCACCCGCACGGTATGGTCGATGGCATGATTCTGGCGGAACTGATCGGCCGGGTACGCAGCGATTACCGCATCCTGACCCGTTCGGTCCTGACAGGGCTGGACGAAGCGGCCACGTCATTCATGATCCCGGTTCCGTTCCCACATGACCCCGAGGCGCAGGCCAAGATGCTGGAAATGCGCGGCAAAGCCATGGAGCATCTCAAAAACGGCGGCGTTGTGGCGCTGTTCCCATCCGGTGTTGTGATGTCCTCGGATGATTGGTTCGGACCTGCGATCGAGCGGGAATGGAACGTGTTCACCGCCAAGATGATCCGCCGTTCGGGCGCGCGCGTGGTGCCGATTTTCTTTCCGGGCTGCAATTCACGCTGGTATCAGATCGCCAACCGTGTCTCTGCAATTCTACGGCAGGGATTGTTGCTGCATGAGATCGTCCGATCCTGCAACAAACCCCAGTCGCCGGTGATCGGCGAACCGATTTCGGACCACGATATGGAGTTGCTGGAGCGCGATCCGCGCGGTTTCATGGCCTGGCTCAGAAATCACACCATGTCTCTGGGTAGGTCGGAACAGACCTGATCCGCGTCTTCATCTGGCCAAAAATATTCCGGGCGAGGGGGGCTGGCCCCCTTCAGCGTGTCGGTACCGGAACTTCCCCACGATAATCATAAAAACCGCGCTCGGTCTTGCGCCCCAGCCACCCGGCCTCGACATATTTCGTCAGGAGAGGGCAGGGACGATATTTGGTATCGGCCAACCCGTCATGCAGCACGTTCATGATCGCCAGACAGGTATCCAACCCGATGAAGTCCGCCAGCTCCAGCGGGCCCATGGGATGATTCGCCCCAAGTTTCATGGACTGGTCGATGGATTGAACATTCCCCACACCTTCATAGAGTGTGTAGACCGCCTCGTTGATCATGGGCATCAGGATCCGGTTCACGATAAAGGCCGGGAAGTCCTCGGCGCTGGCCGCCGTTTTGCCCAACCGATCCACCACCGCTTTGCAGGCGTTGAAAGTTTCTTCATCCGTGGCGATGCCGCGGATCAATTCCACCAATTGCATAACAGGGACGGGGTTCATGAAATGAAAACCCATGAACCGTTCGGGCCGATCCGTGCGGCTTGCCAGGCGGGTGATGGAAATCGAGGATGTATTTGACGTCAGAATCGTATGCGGCAGCAGGTGCGGTTGCAGGTCCTCGAAAATCGCCTGCTTGATCGTTTCCCGCTCGGTTGCTGCCTCGATAACCAGATCGGTTTGACCCAGTTTCGGCAGATCAAGAGTGGTCGTAATCCGTTTCAGCGCAGCCTTCATCGCCTCGTCGGTGATTTTGCCACGCGACGCCTGCCGCGCCAGGTTACCTTCGATCGTGGCAATGGCGTTTTCCAGAGCATCCTGGCTGACATCGTTCAGCAAGACGTCGTATCCCGCCAACGCCATAACATGGGCAATGCCGTTGCCCATTTGCCCCGCGCCAATCACCCCGACCGATTTAACTTCCATGTTCAGCTGCCTTTGCCCTGTAGGATACCGCGACAGTATCGGCAGACCGGGGCAGGCGGCAAGAGGATCAAGGCGGTCAATTTCGCTTCAAATGCGCGCATTAGGAAAATCTCAATATCTATGACCACAAGATGGCACCGGGTGAGAAAACGGGGGGCTTGATATGAGCTTTCATCAGACAAACAGCGGTAGGGAGTCCGCCTGCCAATATGCCAATTCGAAACTTTGGTTCCGGGGTCCACCCGGCACGTTGGATCAGCCCTATGTGGCCTGTCTGGGAGGAGAGGAAACTTTCGGCAGATTCGTCGATAACCCGTTTCCTGCCGTGCTTGAGAAGCGATTGGGAAAGCCATGCGTCAACTTCGGCAGCCTGTTTTGCGGAGTCGAAGCGTTGTCCACTGATCCGGGGGTGCTGAATCTGGTCAATCAGTCAGACCTATGCGTGTTGCAGGTGCCCGATCTTCTGCGCCAATCGAACCGGTTTTACCGCGTACACCCGCGCCGCAACGATCGGTTCCTTGAACCCACCGCGGACTTGCTGGGGCTGTACCCGGATGTTGACTTCACGGAAATCCATTTTGTGCGCCATTTGTTGGAGCAGCTGAGCGCAACAGAAGACGCCCGTTTCGAAGTCGTAGCGCAGGAACTGCGAGAGGTCTGGATACGCTCCACCAGGGACTTGATAGAACGGATCGAACCCGGCGTGGTACTGCTTTGGCTGCATGTGCAGCGGCAAACCGGATCGCATGTCGACCATATCGTGCCCGATGCCGACTTGATCGAACAACTGCGCCCGCTATGCGATGATGTCGTCGAGGTTTCGGTGCCTGTATCCGCTCGATCAGATTCTCTCGAAGATGTTATGTTCGGAACGCTTCAGCAGCCGATTGCGGAACATATGATCGGCCCGTCCGCGCATCGAGAAATTGCCGAACACCTGCTGATCGCCTTGCGGAACCTGAACTGAAAAAGGCCCGCCTGTTGGCGGGCCTATGCGGATCAATCCGGATATCCGGTTCAGCCGAGCTTGTCGGTCAGTTCCGGCACGGCCTGGAACAGGTCTGCGACCAGGCCGAAATCGGCGACCTGAAAGATCGGCGCCTCTTCGTCTTTGTTTATCGCCACGATGACCTTCGAGTCCTTCATGCCGGCCAGGTGCTGGATCGCGCCCGAAATACCGACGGCGACATACAGATCCGGGGCAACAACCTTGCCGGTCTGACCCACCTGCCAGTCGTTCGGTGCATAGCCCGAGTCAACGGCCGCACGCGACGCACCAACCGCGGCACCCAGCTTGTCGGCCAGCGTTTCGATCAGTTTGAAGTCCTCTTCTGAGCCGACACCACGGCCGCCCGAAACAACGACGCCAGCCGAGGTCAGCTCTGGACGGTCGCTTTCCGCCACCTTGTCCTCGACCCATTCGGACAGGCCGGGGTTTTCGCCGACCGACACGGTCTCAACCGCGGCCGAGCCGCCTTCGCCGGCGGCGTCAAAGCTGGCGGTCCGGATGGTGACGACCTTCTTGGCGTCGTTCGACTTGACGGTCTGGATCGCGTTGCCCGCATAGATAGGACGCTCGAAGGTCGAGCCGTCAACAACGCCGGAAGCATCCGAGATCACCATCACGTCCAGCAGGGCTGCAACGCGGGGCATCACGTTCTTGGCGTCGGTGGTGGCCGGTGCCACGATGTGCTCGTAGCCATCGGCCAGGCCCACGATCAGGGCTGCGGTCGATTCCGCCAGGCGGTGGCCCAGCGACGGGTCTTCGGCGACCAGCACCTTGGAGACACCGTTGATCTTGGCTGCGGCCTCACCGGCAGCAGCGGCAGACCCGCCTGCGGCCAGAACGGTTACGTCACCCAGCACTTTCGCGGCGGTCACGGCCTTTGCGGTCGCATCCATCGCAAGTTCGCCGTTGTTCACTTCGGCAAGCAGAAGTACAGCCATTACACAGCCCCCGCTTCTTTGAGTTTCTCGACCAGCTCGTCAACCGAGCCCACGATGATGCCTGCCGCGCGTGCCGGCGGCTCTTCGGTCTTGACGATTTCCAGACGCGGGGTGACGTCGACGCCATAATCGGCGGCGGATTTTTCATCCAGCGGCTTTTTCTTCGCCTTCATGATGTTGGGCAGCGAGGCATAGCGCGGCTCGTTCAGGCGCAGGTCCACGGTAATGATGGCCGGCATCTTGACGCTGATGGTCTGCAACCCGCCATCGACCTCGCGGGTGACCTTGGCGGTGTCACCTTCGATGTCCAGCTCGGACGCAAAGGTGCCCTGGGACCAACCCAGTAGGGCCGACAGCATCTGGCCGGTGGCGTTCATGTCGTTGTCGATCGCCTGCTTACCTGCCAGAACAATGCCAGGCTGCTCTTCCTCGACCACTTTGGCCAGGATCTTGGCAACGGCCAGAGGCTCGATATCGGTGTGTACATCGTCAGCCGCCACAACCAGGATTGCGCGGTCGGCACCCATGGCCAGCGCGGTGCGCAAGGTTTCCTGCGCCTGCTTTACGCCGATCGAAACAGCAACGACTTCGTCGGCCTTGCCGGCTTCTTTCAGGCGGATCGCTTCCTCTACTGCAATTTCGTCGAACGGGTTCATCGACATTTTGACATTGGCGAGATCAACACCGCTACCGTCCGCTTTCACGCGGACCTTCACATTGTAGTCAATCACGCGTTTGACAGGCACCAGTACCTTCATTGTAGCGCTTTCTCCTCAAAAAAACGGTAAGCCGCGCAGGCGACTCCACCAATGCTCTCGACCGACTAGATAGCGCCTGCCGCAGTGGCACAACAGAGCAAAATCGTCACGTCATGGCGTCGGGACGTCGCGTTTTGCAATTTTTTTGCCAAGAGGCGAAAGAATATTACCCGCGACTCTGTATTTCGCGATCAGCGGTTCGCGCCCGGAACCCACAACACGTCGTCTTTGCCGTTTGCGTTTGCGCAGCGTGCTGCAACAAAGAACCAATCGCTGAGACGGTTGAGGTATTTGACCGCCACGTCGTTGACGGGCTCCATATTCGTCAGCTCGACCGCAAGCCGTTCCGCCCGACGCGAGACGGTCCGGCAGACGTGCAGATGTGCTGCAAGGCGCGAGCCACCGGGCAGGATGAAGCTGCGCAGCGGTTCCAGCGTCTCGTTCATTGCGTCGATCTCGGCTTCCAGCCGGTCGATCTGGGCAGGCACGATGCGTAGGGGGGGATAATCGGCCTCGGCGTCTTTTTCCATGTCGGGGCGACAGAAGTCGGCACCCAGATCGAACAGGTCATTTTGAATGCGCGACAGCGCGGTTTCGACATCACCTTCGGCCTCGGTCCGTGCCACGCCGACAAAAGCGTTCAGTTCGTCCACGGTGCCATAGGCTGCGACGCGGCCCGAATATTTTGCCACGCGCTCTCCGTTGCCTAGGGCGGTTTTCCCGTCATCGCCAGTGCGTGTGTAGATTTTGTTGAGTACGACCATTTATTGAACTCCCTGTCCGCGCAGATACACGAAAAGCACGATCAGCAACACGGCGATGAACTGAAATAGAATGCGCAGGCGCATCATCTTGTTGCTTTTCTTGGCCGCTTCCATGCCGCCTTTGCCAAAATTCGCGATGCCTAAGGCCAGCACTACGACAACTGCCGCCATAGCCAGAAGCAGAATGACCATCACAAGGTCCATTTGAAGTCACCGTCCGGTTTTTTTCGATTACCACCCATCTAGCGTCAGGGCGTCGAAAAGCGAACGGGAAATATCGTCTCAGATATCCGAAAGGATTCGATCAGAGGCGTTTGTAGGCAGAATGCGGCGCAGTATCCCGGCGATATATGTCGGAGTGGTCACATAGTAACGTGGTTTGGGGCGTCGGGCCTCGACCGCATGGGCCAGCTTGTCCGTGACGGCAGAGGCGGGCAGTTCAAATCGGTCTGGCCCACTGCTTTCATAAAGGCGCTTCAGCAACGAGTCTTCGTACTTCTCCCGAATGGCCGAGTTTTCCCAGTCGATATATTTCTCGAACAATGGGATCGCCTTTTCCCGGAGTTTAGAGGTGATGGGGCCGGGCTCGATCAGGACGACGTGGATGTCGGTATCCCGAAGTTCCAGCCGCAGCGTGTCGGTCAGCCCTTCGATCGCGTATTTTGTGGCGACATACGCGCCGCGCCACGGGAAGGCGACAAGCCCCAGAACCGAGGAACACTGCACAATCCGGCCATGACCCTGTTCCCGCATGACGGGAATGACCTGTCGGGTCAGCTCGTGCCAACCAAAGACATTGGTCTCAAATATATGGCGCAGGCCATCCGTCGGAACATCCTCAACCGCGCCGGGCAAGCCATGTGCGCCATTGTTGAAAAGGGCATCCAGCGAGCCGCCTGTAGCCTCGAGAACGTGGGACAAACCCGATGTAATGCTGTCTGCATCAGTGTAGTCGATTCTGGGGCTTTCAAAGCCTTGTGCGCGTAGGCGATCACAGTCGCGTTGCTGGCGGCAGGATGCAAAAACGCGCCAGCCTCTTGCACGCATACCGTGTGCCGCGTCCAGACCGATGCCTGACGAGCATCCCGTGATAAGAATCGATTTCTGCATATGCCTTCCGAGCCTGATCCCCGCCCATAGCTATGGCGGGGTTTGCGGCAGGGCAATGACACTTCGATGTCAGTTCGTTGTTTTCCGGACGAGTGATGCCGAAATCCACCCAACCTGTTGCCCCGGCAACACGCGCAGGCGCAACCAGCCGGTACCTGAATCCCCGAATACCTCAACCTGCTGGCCGATCCTGGCTTTGCCGATGATCGGATAGATCGTCCCCGGCCCATCACGCAGGTTCACGCGGGTTCCCGAAATTTCACGGATATCCTTGGCGGCCTCGACAGGGGCGGGCAGTTCAACCGTTGGCAGCTCGGCGTCGGTGGTGACCTGTTCGAGAGAGGCCAGACCCTGTTCCAGCGACGCAAGGGTCAGAGTGACGTTTTCGTCAGCGAACAGTGAGGGGTTTGCTTTCAGGCCAGCTGCGACTTGCGACAACAGCGCCTTGGTTTCTGCTTCGTCCAGTTCGGCGACGGGTTCAGTGACCGGAGCGACTGGCGCCGGAGGCTTTACCGCAGCACGCGCGACCAGAGTTTCGGCGGGCGCGGATTCGATAGCCGGCCTTGAAGGTTTCGGGGCAATGGCAACACGCTCGGGCTCCGCTGTGCGGACACCTCGCGGCTCAAAGTCAGGACCTCCGCTCATCACGTAAAAAGTCCAGCCGAGTGCGGCGAAAGTAACAAGTACAAGGCGCGTCATGGCGCATCCCCCAATTCAATCGTAACAACAAAATAGGCAGCAATCATTCAATTGTTGGAATGGTAGCATAATAGAAGGGCAGAGTCGAAAATTCGGGGAAAACACCGACTTGCCTCCCCCTGTTGCAAAAAGCCCGACTTGTCCCCAGTAAAATACGCGTTGCTTGCTTTACCAAGGCGTTCTTGCGTCGTATCACATCATATATGAACGATACGATCGACGACCCCAACATGGAGGCCCCCAACCACGGGGGTGAGGTTGCAGAACCGCTGCGCCGCGCGATAGGCGAGCGTTACCTGACCTATGCGCTGTCCACCATCATGCACCGCGCCCTGCCGGACGCGCGGGACGGATTGAAGCCGGTGCACCGGCGAATCCTCTATGCGATGAGAGAGCTGCGACTCAGTGCAACCGGAGGTTTTCGCAAGTCCGCCAAGATTTCCGGCGACGTGATGGGCAATTACCACCCGCATGGCGACGCCGCGATTTACGACGCAATGGCGCGCCTGGCGCAGGACTTCAACGTGCGTTACCCGCTGGTCGACGGGCAGGGGAATTTCGGGAATATCGACGGCGACAATCCGGCGGCCTCGCGATATACCGAGGCGCGGATGACCATCGTGGCCGAGGCGCTGCTGGAAGGTCTGAACGAAGACGCCGTCGATTTCCGCGACAACTATGATGGCACGCTGACTGAACCGGTGGTGCTGCCTGCGCAGTTTCCGAATCTTTTGGCCAACGGCGCCAGCGGTATCGCCGTCGGCATGGCCACGAACATCCCGCCGCACAACATCTCGGAGCTTTGTGACGCCTGCCTGCACCTGATCAAAACACCGGACGCGCGGGACGACACGTTGCTGAAATATGTCCCCGGCCCGGATTTTCCGACCGGTGGCGTGATCGTCGAACCGCCCGAGAACATCGCGCAAGCCTATCGCACCGGGCGCGGCTCGTTCCGACTGCGTTGCAAGTTCGAGGTCGAGGATCTGGGGCGCGGCCAGTGGCAGATCGTGGTCACCGAGATTCCCTATCAGGTTCAGAAATCCAAACTGATCGAAAAGATCGCGGAACTGATCCAGACCAAGAAAATCCCGATCCTCGCAGATGTGCGCGATGAATCCGCCGACGATATCCGTCTGATCCTCGAGCCACGCTCCAAGAACGTGGACCCCGAGGTGCTGATGGGCATGTTATACCGCAACTCGGACCTCGAGGTGCGGTTCAGCCTGAACATGAACGTATTGATCGATGGGGTGACACCCAAGGTCTGTTCGATGAAGGAAGTGTTGCGCGCCTTCCTCGATCACCGGCAAGAGGTGCTGCTGCGCCGCTCGCGTCACCGCATGGCCAAGATCGACCACCGGTTGGAAGTGCTCGAAGGCTTTATCGTCGCCTTCCTGAACCTCGACCGTGTAATCGACATCATCCGTTATGACGACGACCCCAAGGCCGCGCTGATGCGCGAGGACTGGGGCATCGACCACGTTCGCGCCACCGATGAATCTGACTACGTCACACCCAAGCCGGGCGAGGGCGAGCTGTCAGAAGTTCAGGTCGACGCCATCCTCAATATGCGCCTGCGCTCCTTGCGTCGTCTGGAAGAGATGGAGCTGGTTCGCGAACGTGACGCGCTGATGGAAGAGCGCGCCAATCTCGAAGATCTGCTGGCCGATCCCGCCCTGCAATGGGCCAAGATTGCCGAGCAATTGAAAGAAACCAAGAAGACCTTTGGCAAAGACTACGAAGGCGGTGCACGCCGCACCAGATTTGCCGAGGCGGGGCAGGTCGAGGAAGTGCCGCTTGAGGCGATGATCGACAAGGAACCGATTACGGTCGTCTGCTCGCAGATGGGCTGGATTCGCGCCATGACCGGCCATATCGACCTGAAGCGCGAGTTGAAGTTCAAGGACGGCGACGGCCCGCGTTTCATCTTCCACGCGGAAACGACCGACCGGTTGCTGGTCTTTGCCTCGAATGGCCGATTCTATACCGTCAGCGCAGCCAACCTGCCCGGCGGGCGCGGCATGGGCGAGCCTTTGCGCCTGATGGTGGATCTGCCGAACGAGGCGCAGATCATCGACATTCTGATCCACAAGCCGGGGCGCAAGCTGCTGGTGGCCTCGGATGCGGGCAACGGCTTTATGGTGCCCGAGGATGACGTGCTGGCGCAGACGCGCAACGGCAAACAGGTGCTGAACGTCAAGGGTGACGAGACCGCGATGATCTGCAAGCCGGTTGACGGAGACCACGTCGCCGTGGTGTCACAAAACGGCAAGTTCCTGGTTTTCCCAACCCAAGAGCTGCCTGAGATGACGCGCGGAAAAGGCGTGCGTTTGCAAAAGTACAATATGGCACGCGGCCGGCAGGGAACGCTCGAGCTGGATGGCGGATTGTCGGATGTGACGACTTTCAACTGGGAAGAGGGCCTGAAATGGTCCATGGGCGGCGACAAGACCCGACATGAGGCGGATATGACGCAATGGCTGGCAAAACGAGCCAGTGTCGGGAAAAAACCGCCCTATGGCTTCCCGCGCGACTATAAGTTTTCGTGATCGCGCTGCTTAGCGGGTGAATTTCCGCCGATACGGCTTTGCACAACCCGTATCGGTGCGCTAGATCAACAAAAAACAGGCCTATCGAGACGAGACATGTTGCGCATTCTGACGCTGATCACCGGACTGGCCCTGATGGCCGCTTGCACACAGACACAGGTGTATGAGCCGCCTGAATCCCTAGGAGAATTCAAGCTTCGTGTGAATTATGCCTTTGCGGACAAGGCCGTTCAGGGACCTGTATCGCGGGACGCCACACCTGACGAATGGACGAAGGCGATCCAGAACGCGGTTGATATTCGTTTAGGGCGTTACGAAGGCACACAGGAATATGACCTTGGCATCAGCCTTGAGGGTTACATGCTGGCCCCGCCGGGGATCCCTGTGATCTACAACCCCAAAAGCACTGCGATTGTGTTGGTCAACGTATATGACGTGAAGAAAAAAGAGTTTCTGGCCAAGGGTAAGCAATTCCAAGTGCTGGAAGACACCACCGGCGGAAGTGCCCTCAAAGGATCGGGGCATGAGCGCACAAAAGAAGAACAGATGAGCGGTCTGGCCCTCAAAATTGCCGACCGGGTCGAGGAATGGCTGGCTGAAGAGCACAAGGAAAATGGCTGGTTCGACCGGCGACCGGACCTGATCCAGCCTCTGGAATCTGTCGAGGTCACGCAAAATCCAACGTGATCGGCGCATTTCCCTCAGGATGTGCTTGATTTTCCCCTTTGAACCAAATATCTCGCGCGCGCAGATGTAACCACGGGACCAAGGGTCCCCCAAATCGCAAAAGGGCGCCTGAGGAATGGCAAAGGAAAAGTTTGAGCGTACAAAACCGCACGTCAACATCGGCACGATTGGCCACGTTGACCACGGCAAGAC